>PHAL01000019.1 GCA_002840355.1 Elusimicrobia bacterium HGW-Elusimicrobia-3
CGGCGGGAGGCCGCGCACCGCCCTGCAGGAACTGCTTGTAATTCCCCTCGTAGACGAACATGTCGAACCAGAGCAGGAAACTCAGCACGCACCACAGGGTGCGGCCGTTGTCGCGGCGGCCGGAGAGGTGCTCGCGCCAGAGGGCGTCCACGGCCTCGTAGCGCAGCAGGCCGGACCGCTCCACCCGCTCCCGCGAGAAATATTTTTCAGCCAGGCCGCGGAAGTCGCCGAAGAACCACAGCGAGTGGGGCATCTCCAGGCCCATGTTGGAGCGGCGCAGGATGGCCGGCGGCAGCAGGCCTCGCATGGCCAGTTTCTGCACGCAGCGGCCCTTGAGACCTTTTATCTTGAACTTGTTGGGGATGGCGGAGGCGAAGCCAGCCACGTCGCGCTCCATGTAGGGAAAGCGGGTCTCCACCGAATGCGCCATGGCGCAGCGGTCGTTCTTGACCATGAGGTCGTCCACGAAATAATACCAGAGGTCCAGGTGCGAGACGCGGTCCAGCTCGTCGGCGTAAGGCAGCGCGTCGAAAAATTCCCGGAAGAGTGCCCCCGTCCCCTTTTCGGGCGGCGCGAAGGTCATCAGTCCGCGCTTTTCCTCTTCGCCCAGCACGTGCCGCCAGTAGAGATGCGCCTCTGCCGCGCCCAGCTCCGCCCCCGTGGTGAACCGCTTGGCCAGGAAATCGAAACTCAGCTTCTTGCGCGAAACCGGCAGCCCCGCCGCCAGCGCGCGCAGGGCGCCCCGCACCGGCCCCGGCACGGCCCGCCGGTAGAACTGGCGCGCCCGGCAGGCCCGGTGCGTCTCGTAAGCGTTAAAGATCTCGTCCCCGCCCTCGCCGGACAGCAGCACCGAGACATGCTTGCGGGCCTCCCGGGCCAGCAGGAAGAACGGCGCCGCGGCCCCGTCCCCGCTCGGTTCGTCTAGATGCGCGGTGGCGGAATGGAGGCACTCGAGCACGTCGCGCGGTCCCACCGGGATCTCGTGGTGGATGGAGCCGGAGAACTCGGCCATCAGCCGCTGGTAGGGGGTCTCGTCGAAGCTCGGCTCCCGCATCGCGATGGAGAAAGTATGCAGCTTGCGGCTCAGGCCCAGTTCCTTGGCCACGCCCAGCAGCGAGCTGGTGTCCATCCCGCCCGACAGCGTCAGGCCGCAGGGCGCGTCCGTGGCGAGGCTGCGCTCCACCGCCCCGAACAGCCGCCGGCGCAGCCCCGCGGCCGCGGCCGCTTCGGAGAGGCCCTTGTCGGGTTCGTAGCTGGCGGAAAAATAAGTTTTCTCCTCTACGGCTCCGGACCGCAGGTCAATTTCCAGCAGGCGGCCGGCGGGCAGTTCCTTTATCTCGGCGAACGGCGTGGAGGAGCCGGGCAGGTAGGCCAGGGAGAAGAAATGCCAGAGGGCCGCGCGGTCCAGGCGCCTGTCCCAGCCGCTCACTTCGAGCAGCGCTTTTATCTCCGAGGCGAAATACAGCCGGCCCGCGTGCCGCAGGTAAAAGACCGGCCGCAGCCCGTAGAAATCCCGGACGAGCAGGGCTTTCTCCCGGGCGCGGTCGTACAGGCAGAAGGCGAACTGGCCGGAGAGGGCGGAAAGGAAACCGGGGCCGAGCTTTTCGTAGAGGCGCAGCACCACTTCGGCGTCGGAGCGGGTGCGCAGCGGGCGGTCCTGCCCAAGGGCGAGCTCGCGGCTCAGCGCGGAAAAATTAGTGACGGCGCCGTTGTAGGTCAGCCACAGGTTCCCGCTGTCGGAAGCCATCGGCAGGTCGGCGGCGGCGGAGAGGTCGGTAACGCGCAGCCGGGCGGAGCCCAGCGCGGCCCGGCCGCTGAACAGTTCCCCCCGGCTGTCGGGCCCGCGGTGGCGCAGCGCCCCGGTCATGGAGCGCAATAGAATTTTATCCGGCTCTTCGAGCCGTCCGCCCAGCGAAAGGATACCGGCTATGCCGCACATCAGCGGTCTCCCGCCCGCCGTCCCGCGGCGGCCGGTGACAGCGGGCCTAAACCCGCGCCGCCGATATCAAGAAGGTAGGATGTCTCCAAAACCTGTTCCTTTCCGCTGTTGGATTTAACCCGGGATACCGGGTTTAAAGACCGCAACCGCCCCATTACGGCAAGGACATTATATAAAATTGCGGTTTCCGGCCCGGCGGGGCGCGACTGCCGGCCAGATAAAAAAGGCCGCTTCCCAGCGGCCTCTTTCAGCGCCCCCGGGATCAGCGCAGCAGCGGTTCGAGGGCCCGCAGGTCGGAGACGAAGGCGGGCTCTTGCTTCAACTCTTTGTACAGCGCGTCGGCCAGCGCCTTGCCGGCGGCGGTGTCGGACGGATGGTGCACGCCGCCCAGAACGCGAAGGAGAGCGCTTTCGTCGGCTTTAGCCAGGAACTCGGCGCGCCTGGCCGGGACCAGGTCGGCGAGGATCAGCGCGAAGAGCCGGGACATCGTCGCGTGGCCGCTGGGGTAGGCGTAGCCCTTTACCGGCGGCAGGCAGGGCTTTACGCGGGCGTCGCGCAAGAAAGGCCGGTCGCGCTTGTAAACGTCCTTGAGGTATTTGTGGGCCGCCACCGAATCCTCGCCGACGTTCTTGAAAAATTCTTTCACCGCCGCGGGCGTCGGGCCGCCGAACGGGCTGAGCCGGCCGAAGAATACCTCGTAGTTGTGGCTCATCTCGGCCCTGGCGGCGGCGCATTGGGCCGCGTTGCGGCGGGCCTGCCAGCCGAGTATCTCCCTGAAGTCTTCCCTGTCCTCGTAGGAGCCGTCCGCGGGCGCGGCCTGCACGGCGCGCAAGTCCAGGCCGTCCAGAGATAAATAATGACCCGCCGAAGCGGCGCGCAGGTCCGAGGCCTGCGGGGCGCCCGGGAGAGGCGGCAGCGCGGCCGGAGCGCCTGTGTAAAGTTCGGTTAAAGCGCCGGCCTGCCCGGAGAGGGGCAGCAGCGCGGCCAGGGAAATGGAAAGCAGGAGACGGCGGAAGAGATTCGGCATTACCAGATTTTACAAGTAAAACCGCCGCCGCAAAAGGGCCTCTGGGCCTATGCGGGCGGCGGCAAAAGGACCGCGGCGGCGGGCTTTAGACGGCGGCCTTCTCTTTCTGCTGTACCGGGACGGGGTAGCCGAGGGCTTCCAGCGTCTCGTTGACTATCAGGTCGGCCCATTCCTTGCGCAGTTCGGTGGTGGGCGGCGGCAGCGTGCGGTGGTCGATGTTGAATTCGCCCAACAGCGCGTTGAGGCGGTCGAAGATATCCTGCTGGAACTCGTGGCTCTTGGCGTCCCGGATGCCGTCTTCCATCAGCTCGCCGACCATCGGCAGCTTGTAGATGACGTCGTAGGGGAAGGTCTCGGCGTAGGCCTTCAGGAATTCGCGCAGCATCTTGTTCTCGCCGCAGCGGCGCTCGAGGTAGACCAGGTTGTCGAACACGCTGCGGTCGCAGACCACCACCTGGTAGTTGCGCAGCGTGCCGCGCAGCTCCTCTGTGATATGCTGCATCATGATGTACATCTGGGCCGGCAGCGTGGTGCTTTCGTTTATCGGTATGCCCTGCTCGAAGGCGCTTGCGGCGATCTCGGAGAAAACCTTCACCTTCAGGCCGCGCTTCTTGAGCTCGGCGGCCACCTCGTAGCACAGCGTGGTCTTGCCGGTGCCGTGCGTGGAAATGAGCGAGATCTTATAGGGCCGCTTTTTGTTGTGGGGCATATCAGACTCCGTGAAAATCAAATTTGAAAAATCGGGATAGACAGATACTACACTTTTTCGCGCCGCGCTCAAAATTTCCCGCCGTTAACGCCGCTTGCGTCCCGGGCAGGCGCCCGGAGGCCCTTTTTTCAGCCGGGGCGGGAAAATCCCGGCCGGGGGTCGGGGCTCTCATCGTATTTCTTTTTGGCCGCGCAGCGCTCCCGGCAGTATTCCCGCTCCTGCTTGCCGGAGATCTTCAGACAGAACCGGGGGTCGTTGTTTTCCAGGGCCAGCGCTTCGTAGCAATCTCCCCGTATCGAGTCGGGGTCACCGTCGATGCGCTCGCAAAGGGACTCGTCCCCAGTGGCGACGGCGAGGATGGCGTAGCAGTGCTCTTCGCCTATATATTCCAATATCTCTCCGTTCGTGCAAATTCCCGGGTCGCCGACAGCTTTCACGACCTCCCTGTAACAGGTCTGCCTGGGCATCACCGAATGGACGTAGCGGTCGGAGACTTTGCGGCAGAGGCCCGCGTCTTTTTGGGCTACGGCCCGGGCGATATGCCGGGCATCCTCCTCCGGACTATTGACGAAGACCCGCGCATAGACGGCGTCCGCGGCCAGGGCCGACGCCAGCAGCACGGCGTCCGGCGAGAATTTCAGGCTCAAGCCAATGACAACCGCGCCCAACAGGGCCGCCAGCGCCATAGCCGCGTAAATGATCTTTTTTTTCATTACCTTCAGCCTCACCCGGCTCAGACTTTTCCAGCGGGCCGCCGCGCCTGCCTCAGCAGTTCTCTGGCCAGCGCGGGCAACGCCGCGCGCCAGACCTGCGTCAGCATGACGCTCAGCGCCGCCCCCAGCGCGAAAGTATCGTCCACGAAGCCGGGGATGTTCACCGGCAGCATTTCGTAAAGGAATACCGCGGCGGGCAGCAGCAGCCAGCGCCAGCCGGTGGCGTAACGCTTGGTTATGACCAGGCAGGCGCCCAGCAGCAGCCCGGCGCCTATAAAAGCCGGCGCGGAGAAGACGCTCAGCCCCAGGCTGAAAGGCGCGAGCGCCAGCGACCACAGGGCGGCGAACACCGCGGGCAGCGCCGCGTCCAGGTACGAGTAGCTTTTAACGAAGAACAGGTTCACCACGGCGGCGGTGAAGAACAGCGTGAAGACCGCGGCCCCGGCCAGCAGCCCGGCACGCAGGTCCGCGGCCACCCAGCCGATGACAAGGCCCAGCCCCGTGAACGGGAAGGACAGGAAGGCGATGGCGAAACTGCGCCACATACTAGCGCGCCAGCAGGGCGGTGATGCCCAGCTGGTCCCGGAAGATCATCGCGGCAAGAATAAGCAGGGCGAAGATTACGGCGGCCGTGACGGCGCCGTGGCTGCTGCTCCCGCCGGGGGGCGGCGGCAGCATCAGGTTCTCCTCCCGCCCGGCCACGTAGTCGGCGTAAATATCGCAGGCCGAGATCAGGTAGACCGGCCGCAGGAAGAGCAGCACCAGGCCCACCGACACCATCAGCGGCACGCCCGCCCAGACGTAGAATTTATAGATATTGCTCTCCACCGGCGCGGAGAAGTCCACCAGATCGGGGAACATGACGAAGAAAAAGATGGTCCCGGCGTAGCCGCCCACGCCCACTATCCAGCACAGGAGCGAGTAGCCGCCGCGCAGCAGCAGCACGTCCTTTAGCTTCACGCGCACCAGGTCCACCGAGCGCTTGCCAGCGTCTAGCAGGCCGCGCCCGGTCACCAGCGCCGGCACGATGCCGATGGTCGCCACCTTCCAGGCGTAGTACAGCGCCTCGCTCAGGGCCTTTTGCGCGGCCGTGCGGCGGTCGTTCTTCTTGGGCAGGCGGTCGAGGATGCGCATCACCGTCCACCAGCCGTCTATCCAGTGGAACACCCACAGCTGCCAGGCCTTGGGCAGCACGATGTTCAGGCATTCGTCTATGGTGGATTCTTTGCCCTGCCGGTTGAGGAAATGCGCCGCGCCCATGCAGCCGCTGAGCACGCCCAGCGGAAAGGCGGTGAGGCCGACGCAGACGAAAGACCAGGCCAGCAGGATGTAGTCCCCCGGCGAGCCGCCCTTCGAATCGGAGGCGCGCTGCCAGGCCTCTTCCGGGATCCAGCCCAGCATCTGCACCCAGAGGTAGTAGCCCAGGCCGATGCAGGCCCACTGCAGCAGCGCGAAAGTTATGATTTCCTTCTCGAGGAACATCAGCCTGACGCTGAACTTGGTGCGGCGCCAGAAGTCGGCCAGCGCGTCGCCGCCGGCGGGGTGCGGCGCGGCGTTGGTGATCGCGTAGACCTCGTTCTTCACCGCGTCCATCTCGCCCAGGTAGGTCATTGGCATCGTTATCCTCCGCGTTCAATAATGCGAACCCCCGCCGCCCCGGCTAGAAACCGGTACGGCTGACGAAGTTGAAATCCTTTACCGTGATATGCGGCATGGAGGTGTAGACCATCCCCTTCTCGCGCCCGATATCGACGGTGTTTTCCAGCAGGGCGAACACGCTCTGGTTGAACCTGAAGTTGTTGGCGCTGCCCGCCAAGCGTCCGTCTTTTATCTTAAACAGGCCGTCGCGCGTCATGCCCGTGAACACCGCGTCCATCTGGTCCACCTGGCGTATATACCAGAAACTGTTCACGTACAGGCCGTTCTCGACCGACTTCACCAAGTCCTCCGCCGCGCGGTCCGTGCCGGCCAGGATCACGCTGCCCGGCGAGCCGCGGCCGGTGGCCAGGGCGCCCTTTTGGGCGGCATAGTAGCGCGAGTACCAGGGCTGAACGAGCTTGCCGCCGGCTATCATGTCGAACTCCGGGTACGGGGCGCCGTCGGCCGGCGAGAACGGGCAGGGCGCCACCGGGTGGTCCGGGCGCGAATAGACGCGGATGCCGGGCGCGGCTATGACCCTGTCGCGCCGCGTCGACAGGGCGGTGCGCCCCTCGTCCATGGCCTTGGCGTCCATGTTGTAGCGCAGGAACATCAGCAGCAGCTCCTCCACCGCCGCCGGCGCCAGCACCACGGTATACCTGCCAGGCTCCAGCGGCGAGGGGTTGGCCGACAAGCGGGCTTTTTCCGACAGGCCGGCGATGAAGGTTTCCGGGGCGTAGTCGGCCAGGTCCCGCGAGTGAAAGGTGTCCTTGAACGAGGAGTCGCCGGTCATGGCCGTGACGGCCAGCGCTGAGAAGCAGCCGGCGTTCGCCAGGCGCAGCCCGGCGCTGTTGTAAACCTCGTTATAATGCGGGTTCACCGACAGGCTGCCCGCCGCTTTCAGCCCGGCCGCCCGCAGCTCGCCGAAGAGCCGCTCCAGCATGCCGTATTTGACCTCGTCGGAGGGAAGGGAGAAAGGCTGATCGAGCTGTTTGATCCCGGCGGCCTCGGCCGGAGTGACCGGGGGCATGTACTCCGGGTCCCTGGGCAGCAGGCGCGCGGCCTCGTGCGCGCGGGCCACCGCCCGCCGCAGGCCCTCCTCGGAGGTATCGTTGGTCTTGCAGACGCCGGTGCGGCCGTCGCAGCCCACCTCCACCCGCGCCTCGCGCAGCGGGGCCTGCAGGTTCTCCCTGTTGACCGAGCTGTCGGAGAAGCGGATGAAATGCGTATCCCCTCCGGTGACGGCGATCACCACGTGGTCGGTCACGGGCCTGGCGAGGATCTTTTCTATCGCGGCGCGGGTGGCTTCCATTATTTCGCCCTCCTTACCGTGACGCCGCGAAAGCGCGCCGGGCTGGCGCCGTGCGTCATCTGCGCCGACTGCATGGGGTCGCCCTTGCCGCAGGTTATGAACCCGGCCCGCCGGAAATAGCGCTCGTCGGCGATGGCGTCGCAGCTGCGCCAGAATTCGTAGGAGACGGCGTTGTAGACCACGTCCTTGAGCATGCCGGCCAGCTTCCCGTTCTTTATCTCCCAGAAAGCGTCCCCGCCGAACTGCATGTTCAGGCGCATCTGGTCTATGCTGAACGAGCCGCGGCCCTCGATGTAAATGCCGCTTTCGGTGCCGGCGATGAGCTCCTCGGTGGACAGCGGCTTGACGCCGGGGGCCAGGTAGAGGTTGGGGATGCGGGTGATTGGCGCGTCGAAATAGTTGGCCGCCCGCGTGGTGCCGTTGGCGCGGTCCCGCCCTATCTTGTGGGCCAGGTCCCGGCTGACGCCGTAGCCGGAAAGGATACCGTCCTTGACCATGTGCCATTTCTGGCATTCCACGCCCTCGTCGTCGTAGCCCCAGCTGGCCAGCCCGCCCTCCAGCGTATTATCGGCGATAAAATTGACGATCTCCGAGCCGTAGCGGAAGCTGCCCAGTTTCTCGGTGGTGGCGAAACTGCGGCCGGCGCAGGACTCCTCGTAGCCCAGCACGCGGTCCAGCTCGGTAGGATGGCCGACCGACTCGTGCATGGTCAGCGCGAGGTGCTCCGGGTCCAGCACCAGCGTGGTCGGGCCCTCGGCGCAGGGCCTGGCGTAGCAGTGCTCCCGCGCCTGCTCGGCTATGCGCGCGGCGTTGCCTTCGAAATCGATGCCCCGGAAATATTCATAGCCGGCGTTCCTCGGGTCGGGCATGTAATGCCGGCCCTTTACCTCGCCGTTGGCCCTGGCGATGGCGTCGATCCTGGGCACCACGGTATAGATATCCGTCTCTATCAGCGAACCGTCGGTATTGGCGTAGCGGCGGCGCATGTTGCGCAGCACCGTCATGGTGCCGGCCTTTATGATATCCCGGCCCTTGAGTATTTTTTCGGAGACGGCCAGCATGGCGGCCACCGTCTCGGCGGGGCTCACCCCGAAAGGATCTTCCTTTATGCTGGTGGAGAACTTGTCTATGTGCCTGGGCTCGGGTGCGAGTTGCACGGCCTCCGCGGCGCTCCGGTCGGCGAGCCTGGCCAGCTCGAGGGCCCTGTCGGCGGCTTTCCTCAGCGCCCCGGGCGCCTTGTCGCGGGTGGAAGCGTAACCCCAGCCGTTGCCGCACAGCGCCCTGACGCCGGTGCCGGCCACCTCCTCCTCGGAGATATGCCGCACGCGCAGGTCCTCGGTGTGTATCTCGCGCTCGCGCACGGCCTGCTCGCGCACGTCCGCAAAACGCGCCCCTCCGCGCCTGAGATGGTCGATGATGTCGCTTAGGTGGTCCATGGGTTTTCGCTCCGTACTTTACAAATGATAGCAAAGAGCGGCGCGCGCGGTATAAAAGCGAGAGCCCCCGTAAGCGGGGGCTCTTCACTCTGGCACCGGCCAGACACTGCACACTGCGCTGGGGGAGGGCCGGGGGACCGACGGGGCACGAAACGCCGCCGAAGGGCCGGGACTCCCGCCCGGGAGCCGGGCGCCGAACGCGCCGCTGAGAACCGGGCACCCCGGGGGACCGCCCTGCCAGAAGCAGACCAGCGGACCGGGGAAGAAACGCGCCAGGGCCGGGGCAACCCCGAACCGACCAAGAACCGGGCCCGACCGCACCGCAACCGAACCAGACCGCACCAGACCAGACCGCAACCGCGGGGCCCGAACCGAAACCGGCGCAACCGATATAGAGAGCTGAACTACATATCGAGTATAGCAGGCGCTCCTTGACTTGTCAAGGGGTGGCTTAAATATATTTTTTCACGTCGGAGAAATAGTTTTTTCAGCCTCCGCTTGCGCTTAAGAATAAAGAGACCCGCTTTTCGCGGGCCTCTTTTTCCGGTTGACGGCTGGCCTTAGTACTTGGCCAGGGCGGCGCGGTAGACGCGCCACAGCTGGGCGGTGGAGTGGGTGGGCTGGCCGTAGGGGCTGCCCGGCAGCGAGGCCCAGGTGCGGTTCAGTTTGCTCAGCGCTGAGGTAAAATTTTCGTAGACGCTGGAGCGCAGCACCCGGTTATAGGCGCCGGCGCGGCGTATGATCTCCAGCGTGGCCTTCTCCTGGTTGGGAGGGGTGAAGTCGCGCAGGCCCAGCGCGGAGGCGAGCGGGTCCCAGGTCTTGGCGAGGAACTGGTACCGGCCGGCGGCTGTGGAGCAGAGCCTGCCCGCGCATTTCTTTACGCGGGGGTGGTCCCCGTAATTATCGAAAGGGACGAAGGTGAAGATATAATTATAATTGGCTTTAGTTCCCTCGGCGTAGGCCAGCGTGTCGAGGAAAGCGTGCACGGTGCGGGGCAGCTCCCACGCGCCGCCGGCGGAGCTGGAAGAGACGTGGGGCATATACACATAGCCGGCGGCCAGTGAGCAGCCGGGCAGCGGCGCGGCCAGCTGCACCGTCATATGTTCGCCCTCGAAACCGGGCACCGAGGCAGCGGCGTAGCGGGTATGAGGGGTCAGGCCGCACTTGCCGGTGCCGGGCGCCAGGTCTTCGGCCTGGCCGGGGAAGGCCTTAAGGAAAGAGGCTTCCGCGCCGATATAGATGAACTGTTCCGCGGTGCCGTCGTCGCTCTTGCTGAAGCTTTCCCACTCGAAGCCGGGCTCGTCGTTATCCGGGGGCAGGTACTGCTCGGGCTCGGCCTCTGTCCCGTCCGCGGCCGGCAAGGGCAGGGACAGTTCGGGCAGCGCGGCCGCTTCGGTCCCGCCGTAGCGCAGCAGCTCGTCGAGCGCCTGGGCGGAAACGCGCAGCGGCAGCAGGGCCGACGCGAGCAGGATCAGGGGGAAAAGGTTTATCCTCGCCATACCTATAGTATGGCAGGCGGGGGCCGCGGGATTAAGGGCAGTTGGACCCGGCCGGCAATAGGCCTTTGGACCCAGAGGCCCGAGGGCGGATCAGGCGGCGAGGAATTTTTTAATGCCGGTCATGATCATCTGTACGGAGATAGTGACGAGTATCATGCCCATCAGCTTTTCCATGGCCAGCAGGCCGCGGGCGCCCAGCAGGCGCGACAGCCAGCCGGACAGGCCGGCCAGGATGACGGCGTTTATCAGCCAGGCCACGCCCACCACTCCGGACCACATGCCTATGCGGCCAGGGTCCTGGAGCGAGAACAGCAGCACCGTGGTAAGCGTGGACGGGCCAGCTATCAGGGGTATGGCAAGCGGCACGATGAAGGGTTCCCCCTCCGGCCCCTCCGCGAAGGTGGAATGGTTAGAGGGGAAGATCATCTGCATGGCTATCAGGAACAGCACTATGCCGCCGGCCACCGACATCGCGGTCAGGTCCAGCGACAGCGCCGAGACGAAATATTTGCCGAACAGCAGGAAGAAGACCATGATGCCCAGCGCTATGAACAGCTCCCGGGCTATCACCCTGCGGCGGCGCTCCTCGCTGACGTTCTTGAGCGCGCTCATGAACAGCGGGATGTTGCCCAGCGGGTCCATGACCAGCGTCAGCGTAAAGACGGTGGAAATAAAAAGCGTGAGGTCCATGATTATATAATAGCAAACCGGCCGGGAGGGTCTCCCTCTCCCGGCCGGTTTTTTGACCGCTGTCGGCCGCGCCCTTACTCCACTACGGGCTTGGCGTCCTCGGTATCGTCCACGACGGGCTCCACGGAGGCTATCTTGTCGGTTTCCTCCATGCGCACCAGGCGCACGCCCTGGGTGTTGCGGCTGATCACGCGCAGGTCCTTGCAGGCCATGCGGATGATCTTGCCCTTCTCGGTCATCACCATCAGGTGGTCCTTGTTCTCCACCAAGTAGATACCCACCACCGAACCGTTGCGGTCGGTGGCCTTTATCGTGATGACGCCGGAACCGCCGCGGTGCTGGTGGCGGTACTCGTCGAGGTCGGTGCGCTTGCCGTAGCCGTTGAGGCAGACCGTCAGCAGCGTCTTCTTGGTCTTGGGCTCGGCCACTTCCATGCCGATCACCTGGTCGTCCTTGTCCAGGCGGATGCCGCGCACGCCCATCGCCCCGCGGCCCATGCTGCGCACGTCGCTCTCGTTGAAGCGGATGCTCATGCCGTCGCGGGTGCCGATGATGATCTCGTACTTGCCGTCGGTATGGCCGACGCTCGTGAGGATGTCGCCGTCCTCCAGGCCGATGGCGATGATGCCGCCGCGCCGGATGTTGGCGAAATCGCCTATCGGCGTCTTCTTGATGTTGCCCTTGCGGGTGCACATCACGATATAGCTCTCCTTCCCCTTGGCTTCGGCGAAGGATTCGATGGCCAGCACCGAGGTGACGCGCTCGTCCTTGACCTGCAGCAGGTTCACTATCGCCTTGCCGCGGGACGTGCGGTTGCCTTCGGGGATCTCGTAGCCCTTGAGCGCGTACACTTTGCCGCGCGTGGTGAACATCAGGATGGTGGCGTGGCTGGAGGTGACGAAGAGCTTCTCGATGAAGTCCTCCTCCTTCACGTCCGAGCCGATGATGCCTTTGCCGCCGCGGCCCTGCACCTTGTAGGTGTCGGCCGGGATGCGCTTGATGTAGCCGCCGTGGCTCATCGTTATTACGACCCTTTCCTCGGGGATCAGGTCCTCGATGTCGAGTTCGGCGGCCTCGCCGGTGATCTCGGTCTGGCGCTTGTCGCCGTACTTGTCTATCATCATCCTCAGTTCGTCGACGATGATCTTGAGGACGCGCTTGGGGTCGCCCAGAATGGAGCGCAGCTCGGCGATCAGCTTCATCAGGCCCTTGTGCTCTTCCTCGATGGCGCCGGTCTCCAGCTTGGTCAGCTGGTGCAGGCGCATGTCCAGGATGGCCTGGGCCTGGATGTCGGAGAGGGCGAACTTGGCCATCAGCTTCATCTTGGCTTCGAGCGCGTCCTTGGCCTTCTTGATGATCTCGACCACCGCGTCGATGTTCTGCAGGGCTATCAGGTAGCCTTCCAGGATGTGGGCGCGGGCCAGGGCCTTTTTAAGGTCGTACTTGGTGCGGTTCACCACCATCAGGCGGCGGTGGCGCACGTACTGCAGCATCACTTCCTTGATCGGGAGCACGCGCGGGCGGCCGTCCACGATGGCCAGCATGATGACGCCGAAGCCGGTCTCCATCTGCGTGTGCTTATAGAGCTGGTTGAGCACCACCTGGGCGTTGCCGTCGCGCTTGATCTCGATGACGATGCGCATGCCGCGGCGGTCCGACTCGTCGCGGATGTCGGAGATGTCCGGGATCTTCTTCTCTTTGACCAGGTCGGCGATGTTCTCGATGAGGGTGGACTTGTTGACCTGGTAGGGGATCTCGGTGACCACGATGCACTCGCGGTTGCCCTTCATCTCCTCGATCTCGGCGCGGGCCTGTATCGTGATGGAGCCGCGGCCGGTCTCGAAGTAATCCTTGATGCCCTTGCGGCCGCGGATGATGCCGCAGGTCGGGAAGTCGGGGCCCTTGATGATCTTCATCAGGTCCTTGACGTCGATCTCCGGCTTCTCGATGACGGCGATGGTGGCCTCGCAGACCTCGGCGAGGTTGTGCGTCGGGATATTCGTGGCCATGCCGACGGCGATGCCCGAAGAGCCGTTGACCAGCAGGTTCGGCAGCTTGGCGGGCAACACGGAGGGCTCGGTCATGGAGCCGTCGTAGTTCGGGACGAACTTGACGGTCTCCTTCTCGATGTCGGCCAGCAGCTCGCCGGCTATGCCCGACAGGCGGGCCTCGGTGTAGCGCATGGCGGCCGCGGGGTCGCCGTCCACGGAGCCGAAGTTGCCCTGCCCGTCTACGAGCATGTAGCGCAGGCTGAAGGGCTGCGCCATGCGGACGAGCGTGTCGTAGATGGAGGCGTCGCCGTGCGGGTGGTACTTACCCATCACGTCGCCGACTATGCGGGCGGATTTCTTGAAGGGCTTGTTGTGCTGCAGGCCCATGTCGTCCATCGTGTAGAGCACCCGGCGGTGCACCGGCTTGAGGCCGTCGCGCACGTCGGGCAGGGCCCGGCCCACGATGACGCTCATGGAGTAGTCGATGTACGAGGACTTCATCTCCTCGCTGATGTCCCGGTCGACGATGTTGACGAACATGTTCTCCGGCTGCTTCGGTGTAAGGTCTTTAGGTTCTGCCATTTGTCGCTCCGTTAATTAAATATCCAGGTTGCGGGCGGCCAGCGCGTTCTGTTCTATGAACACGCGGCGCGGCTCAACCTTATCGCCCATCAGGGTGGTGAACATCTTCTCGGCCTCGGCCGGGTCCTCGAGGGACACCTTCAGCAGCTTGCGCCGCAGGGGGTCCATCGTGGTCTCCCACAGCTGGCCGGGGTTCATTTCACCCAGACCTTTGTAGCGCTGGATGTGGGCTCCGGCGGCGCCGGCCTTCATCACGTTCTCCATCAGCGTCCTGAGGTCGCGGGCGGAAACGATGTTCTTCTCCGTGATCAGGTCGAACAGCGCGGGCGCTTTCTCGTCCTCGATGAAGAATTCGCTCAGGCTGTGGCCCATCGCCTTGAGCTTGGCCGAAACGTTGCTGAGGCGGGTGAATTCGCCGAGGGTCTGGAAGTCGGGGCCGAGGTCGTCCTCGTCCATCTCCGTATCCGGCACGCCGGCCTGCGCCATCGCGTCCTTCTTTTTCTGCACGTAATCGGACTGGAAGGCGTCCCACTCCTCCTCGCTGAAGAAGTAGCGGTAGGTCTCGGGGTCGGTCTCCACGCGGAAGAGCGGCACCTTGCCGTCGGCCTGGAACTTCAGGAAATCCTTAAGCGTCAGGTTCTTGGTCTCGAGCTTGCGGCTGGTGTTCTCCACGGAGATCGTGAGTTCTATCAGTTCCGCGATCTCCTTGGGCTCGAGCTTCTTGCCTTTGGCCTTCACGGAGATGCCGGTCAGGGCTTCCTTGAGCTGCCACTTCTGCAGCTTTTCCTCGTTGTCGTAGTAAGCCTCGAACTTGCCTTTCTTTACCTTGTAGAGCGGCGGCTGGGCTATGTAGACATGACCCTGCTCCACGAGCGGGCGCATCTGGCGGTAGAAGAAGGTGAGCAGCAGCGTGCGGATGTGCTGGCCGTCCACGTCGGCGTCGGCCATGATGACGATCTTGTGGTAGCGCAGCTTCTCTATATTGAAGCCGTCTTCCCCCTCGCCGATGCCGGTGCCGATGGCGGAGATCAGGTTGCGGATCATCTCGCTGGAGATGATCTTCACGAGCTGCGCCTTCTCGACGTTGAGGATCTTGCCGCGGATGGGCAGGATGGCCTGGAACACGCGGTCGCGGCCCTGCTTGGCCGATCCGCCGGCCGAGTCGCCCTCCACGATGAAGATCTCGGATTTCTTGGGGTCCTTCTCCTGGCAGTCTGCCAGCTTGCCCGGCAGGCCGGAGTCGGTCAGCGAACCCTTGCGGCGCGCCAGGTCCTTGGCGCGGCGGGCGGCCTCGCGGGCCTCGGCGGCGCCCAGGCCCTTCTGGCAGATGGCCTTGGCGATGGAGGGGTGCTCCTCGAAGAATACGCTCAGGGCTTCGCCGGTGAGGGTCTTCACGATACCCTCCACCTCGCCGTTGCCCAGCTTGGTCTTGGTCTGGCCCTCGAACTGCGGCTGCGGGATCTTGA
This sequence comes from Elusimicrobia bacterium HGW-Elusimicrobia-3, assembly GCA_002840355.1. GTDB lineage: Bacteria > Elusimicrobiota > Elusimicrobia > Elusimicrobiales > UBA9959 > UBA9959. The sequence continues at coordinate 15,003 of PHAL01000019.1, forward strand.
CCGACACCACCACGGTGAGGCCCTCGCGCACGTCGTCGCCCGTGACGTTGTATTCCTTGTCCTTCAGGAGGTCGTATTTCTTGATGTAGTCGTTGATGACGCGGGTCAGGGACGAGCGGAAGCCGGTCACGTGCGTGCCGCCCTCTATCGTCTTGATGTTGTTGACGAACGAGAACATCGTCTCGCTGTAGTCGGTGTTGTACTGGATGGCCAGGTCCAGCATCACGTCGCCCTCTGACTTCGTGACGAAGATAGGGTCTTCGTTGATGACCTGCTTGTTGGTGTTGAGGAACTTCACGAACTGCTTGATGCCGCCCTCAAAGAAGAAGGTGTGCTTCTTGCCTTCCTCGCGCTCGTCGATGATATTGATGCGGCAGCCGGGGTTGAGGAAAGCCAGCTCGCGCAGCCGGTTGGAGATGGTGTCGTAGGAGAACTCGCAGTCGCCGAAGATCTCCGGGTCGGGGTGGAACATCACCGTAGTGCCGTGGCCGTCGGCGATGCCGACCGGCTTGACGGCATACTGCGGCTTGCCGCGCCTGTACTCCTGCTTATAGACCTTGCCGTCGCGCGAGTTGACGGTGACCTCCAGCAGGTCGGAGAGCGCGTTCACGCAGCTGACGCCGACGCCGTGCAGGCCGCCCGAAACCTTGTAGGCGCCCGCCTCGAACTTGCCGCCCGCGTGCAGCACGGTCATGACAACTTCCAGCGCGCTCTTGCCCTTGAGCTTGGGGTCCTTCACGTCCTTCATGGGGTCCACGGGGATGCCGCGGCCGTTGTCGCTGACGGAGCAGATATTGCCCTCCTTGATCAGGACATCTATCTTGTTGCACCCGCCGGCGAGAATTTCGTCTATGGCGTTATCCACGACTTCGTAGACCAGATGGTGCAGGCCCTGCACGCCGGTCGAGCCGATATACATGGCGGGGCGCTTGCGCACCGCCTCCAGGCCTTCCATTACCTGTATTTGGGACGAATCGTATGAACCTGCTGTCTTTGTCATGCTGTCTTGCTCCTGTTGTCTATCGAGGCTTCGCCTCGATATATTTTCTTCACTGTCTTTCTATCGAGGCGAAGCCTCGATAGGGGTTTAAAGCTTCGTGGCCGGCTTTATGGCCCGTATCCACGGCCGTTTAAAATATTTGTTCAAGCCCTTCACCAGCACCGAACTGCGCAGCGCCAGCTCGCTGGCCGCCGCCGCGGAGGACGGCTTCACCACCAGCACGCCCCGGTCCACGCCGAGCAGCACGCAGTGGTCGCCCAGGCGGCCCATCTCCTTCTTCCACACCGCGTCCAGCACGGCCAGCCTGTCCAGCCCGCCCATGCCGAGCATCTTCCAGGAACTGCAGATGTCCCCGGCGGCGGTCCAGTTTGAACTCTTGCGCTTGAGGAACATTACTGGGTGCGCAGCGGCATCACTATATAAAGCAGGTCCTCGCGGCCCTTGAGGCGCAGCAGCGCGGGGGTGGCCGGGGTGGTGAACTCGGCGGTCACGTCCCCCTCGCCGGCGGACTTCAGGATATCCATCACGAACTTCGGGTTGAAGCTGATCTGGAATTCCTTGCCCGTGTAATCGGTCTCTATCTCGTCCTCGAAATCCATGCTCTGCGAGGCGGAGTTCACCACCAGCGCGCCCGGCTTGAAGGCGTACTTCACGGCGCCGGAGCGCTCGTTGGAGCAGATGGCGGCGCGCTTGGTGACGGCCATCAGTTTCTCCGCGTTGATGTTGATCTCTATCTCGTGGCTCTTGGGGATGATCTGCTCGTAGGCGGGGAAGTTGCCCTCCACCAGGCGGGAGATGAAGACGGTTTTGCCGATGCGGAAGCCGATCTGGTTGGAGGAGAGGCCCACCGTCACCTCGTCCGCGTCCTTGATGGCCGCGCCCTTGATGTAGCGGGCCAGCTCGCCCAGGATCTTGGAGGGCACGATCACCTTGAAATCCTTCTTGGCCTTCACCTTTTTGCTGGAGGCGATGGCCAGGCGGCGGCCGTCCGTGGCCACCAGGGAGAACAGTTCCTTCTCGTACTTCCAGAGCAGGCCGTTGAGGAAATGCCTGTCGTCCTCGGTGGAGGCGGAGAAGATGGTGCTGGTGATCATCTCGGCCAGCAGCTTGGCCGGCATCTTGAAGGAGTTGCTCTCGTCCAGGTCCGGGATGACAGGGTAGTCGTTCTTGGGGGCGCCGCCCAGTTTGAAGCGGGACTTGCCGCTGAGGATGGATATCCTGTTGCTCTCGTCCACGGCTATGTTCACCGCGGAGTCCTCTCCCAGGTTCTGCACTATCTCCATGAATTTCTTTATGGGCACGGTGATGCTGCCCTCGCCCTTTATCTCGACCGGGATATGGTGCTTTATGGCCATCTCCAGGTCCGTGAACACCACCTTTATTCCCTTGTCCTCCGTTTCCATCAGGAAGTTCTGGAGTATCGGTATCGTGCCGGTCTTTGAGGAGACGCCGGCCTGGATGGTCTGTATGCCTTTGATCAGCGTTTCACGGTTACTGTTTATTTTCATCATCCTAGTCCTCTCTTAAGATAGCTGTTTATAGTGTCGGCGCTGTTGAAATCATAGGGGAAAGTTATTGACAGTCTATCTGATTTTACTGACAGTCCCTACAAAAATTCCGGTTATGTACACCTGCCGGCCCTTTTAGCCCTGGTTATTAACAGCCTTAATCTTTGTGATTATCTGATTAAGGGTCTCGTTGAAATAGGGGTCGGTCTGCACCATATGGCCGATCTTGCCCTTGGCGTGCAGCACGGTGGCGTGCTCGCGGCCGAAAGCGTCCCCGATCTCCTTGAGCACCATGTCCGTCATCTCGCAGGCCAGGTACATGGCCACCTGGCGGGGGAAGGCCACGGCCTCGTTGCGCTTCTTGGAATTGAAGTCCCGCATCTCCACGCTGTATTTCTCGGCCACCACCCGCTTTATGGTCTCGACCGGGATTTTCTTCTCTTCCAGGTCGTGGTCGCTGATGTGGTCCTTGATGATCTCGCGGACGGCGTCGATGGAGGGCTGTATGCGCATGTTGGAGCAGAAATTGCCCACCGTGATCAGGCAGCCTTCCAGCTCGCGGATGTTCTTCTTGACGTTCTCGGCGATGAAGGTGATGATGTCGTCGGGTATGTCGTAGGTGTGCTGGTCGCGCTTCTGGCGCAGGATGGCCACGCGCGTTTCGAAATCGGGGATCTTGATGTCGGCCACCACGCCGGACAGGAAGCGGGAGATCAGGCGCTGCCCCAGCGCGAGTTCGCGGGGCGGCCGGTCGGAGGTGACCACCACCTGCTTCTTGGACTCGAACAGCGAGTTGAAGGTGTAGAAGAATTCCTCTTCGCTGCGTTCCTTGTCGACGAGGAACTGGATGTCGTCGAGCAGCAGGCAGTCGAGCTTGCGGTACTTGCTGCGGAACTGCTCGGTCACGCCGCCGCGCACCGCGTCGATGTACTCGTTGACGAAGTTCTCGCTGGCGGTATAGAGGATGCGGGCGGCCGAGTTCTTCTTCATGATGCCGTGCGCGATGGCGTGCAGCAGGTGGGTCTTGCCCAGGCCCGGCGGGCTGTAGATGAAGAAAGGGTTGGTCTGGCCCGGGTTGTTGGAGACGCCCTCCGCCGAGGCGAAGGCGAAGCGGTTGGACGTGCCCATGATGAAGGACTCGAAAGTGTAGTGCGGATTGAAAGAATAATAGTTGGCCGGCAGCGCTATCGCCGCGGGCGCGGCCTTGGACTGAGGCGGCGGCTCCGACGGGGCCAGCGACATGGAATAATTGATCTTCAGCGCGCGGCCGGTGAGCTCGGCCAGCAGCGCCGTGATCTTCTCCTCGTAGCGCTGCTTGACCGTATTGTAAATTATAGAGTCGGGAACTTCCAGTTTGAGGGTATCGCCCTCTATGAAAATAGGCTTAATCGGGCGTATCCAAAGGTCGACCGTCTGAGAACCTATGTCCTCATTGAGTTTCTTTATTACTTCCGGCCAGATTTCTTTGATATCGGTTAAGTTATCCACAAGTTATCCACAACTGTTAATAAGGTTTTCTGGGGTATATAAAGTGCTTGTATTATATGACTTTATTGTGTTAATAACTTCTTTTGCCAGCTGCTGTACTATCAATTTAAGGCGTAAAAAGTTCGCAAAAAGGTGAAAGAAAACAGCTATAAAGGGGCTCAAAAAGGGCCTTTTTTATAGGATATCTATAATATTATATATTTTATAAGGCGTAGTCAATATTAAAGGGCTGCTCCTTGTATGGGGGGCAAAGCCCCCCGGAGAGGCCTACAGGTGGCGTAGGAACCGCTTCCTGGCCTCCGCCATGCCGGTGGCGCTGCCGGCCCGTCTGGCCGCGTGCCAGGAGCGCAGCGCCCCGTGAAAATCCATCACGCTCTCCCTATAGTCTCCCGCCCCGGTGCCGCTGAAAAGTGAAAAGAGCGCCTCGCTGGCTATCAGCGGCGCGCTGCCGTCGGCGGAGATATCCTCTATCATATCCTCGGCGCAGGCCAGGGCCGCCGCGGAGGACATGGTGGAGTGTTCCCAGGCGCCCTCGCCGCCGCACAGCCCGCCCTGCGCTCCCGCCAGGGCCGGTATGCCGGGGCTCCGTATCTGGAACGGTGAAAAATAGACGGTGTCCAGTCCTGAAACCCGAGCGAAGGCCAGCGTTTCCGCCGCGGTGCTTTTGGTTTCACCGGGGTAGCCTACCACAAAATTCCCATGGAGGCCCAGGCCGGCCCCTTTTGCCGCCGCTATGCCGGCCAGCATCTCGCCCCGTCCGCAGCCCTTGTCCATGGCCGCGAGCAGGGCATCCGAACCAGACTCCACCCCGATAAACACCCACTGGCAGCCGGCGCGGCGCAGGGCCTCCGGCAGGCCCGGCCGCAGCAGGCTGTCGGCCCTGGCGAAACAGGTCCAGGCGAAGCCGCCGTCCGCCTCCAGGCCGCGGCAGATCTCCAGCGCCCTGGCGGGATCACCGGCAAAATCGGAATCTGTAAAGCGGAAGCGCCGTATTCCCCAGCGGTCGCGGTTGTGGCGGAGCTCGGCCAGCACCGCTCCGGCGCTCCTGGCCGCGTAGGGCGCGCTGTAGGAGCAGAAGCCGCAGGAGCGGGGACAGCCGCGCGAGCCCTGCACCGCCACCCCGGACGGCGCGGCGGGATAGAGGCCCCAGTCCGGAAAAGGCAGCGAATCCATGGCGGCTGAGGGAGCGGGCGGGGCGGCGGGCGCGGTTGCTCCCGGCGGTATTATTCCGGGGACGGCGGCGGGATCTCGGCCCTCTTCAAGCGCGGCTATCAGGGCGGGCAGAGTTTCCTCACCGGGCCCCAACACCGTGTACGCGCCCGCGGGCCGCAGCGCGGGGTTCCACTCGGCGCCCGGGCCGCCGACTATCAGCGCTGTATCCGGAGAGAGGCGCCGGACCAGGTCGGCTATGGCCGCCGTGGTCTCCGGGCGGAAGGTGTGCGTGGTGGAAATGCACGCGGCGAAAGGCCGCCGCTCCAGCGCTGCCGCCAGGCGCCGGACCTCTTTTTCCCTGGAAAAAAAGTTATACAGCGGTAAAGCTGCCAAGCCCCGGCGGTTAAGTTCCGTGGCGAGCAGCGTCAGGCCGAGCGGGGGCGCGGCGGAGAATTTTTCCAGGGGCAGGGGGTCGCCCTCTAACAGCGGGGCGGTGAAATAGGCGTTCACGCCGGCGTAAAAGGGATGGGTCTCTTCCTGCGAGAGCAGGAGGATGTCCAGGGACATGGGGAACGGCTCCGTTTAAAGGGTGCTGTCTCCGGCGGACGGGGCCGGGTTCTCGTGGTTCTTGGCGTGGCGCCGGTGCGGCTTCTTGGTTTCCTGGCGCTGCGCCTCCGTCTGCGGCGGCTGGAAAAGCGGGGAAGCGGACTCCCTGTTCTCCATCCACTTCAGCAGCGTGTCCTCGCCGGTTATGGCGTAGGTCTCGGGGGTGTTCACCACGGAGAGCTTGTTCTTCTTCGCCCTTTCAGACAGCGTCTCCGCGCTCTTGCCGTGGGAGAAGCCCGGGACTTCGAAGATCTTGAGGTTCTGCTGGGTGAGGCCCACCAGGTAATAGGAACCGTCCTGGTTGGCGCCGATCGCCACGGTCTTGTCGTTGACGGAATCGAAGGCCTGGTAGAGCCACTCGCTCCGGAGCTCGGGCGAAAGGTGGCTGATGAGCACGGCTTTCTTCGCGCCGGTGAAGAACGCCAGCTGCAGCGCGTCCTGCAGGCGTCCCTCGTGGTTGTGGCTCTTCACTTCCAGGAAGCCCGGGTCCTCGGGGTCCAGCCAGGTCAGGTCGGGGTGCCGGGAGGTCTTGGCGTAGGAAAGGATCAGTATGGCGTCGCGGAAATCCTTGGCGAGCTTGTAGGCTGCGGAGATCAGGTCGCTGTTGACGTGGGCCGCCCTCTCGGGGCCGAAGGCCGTCCTCAGCTCGGGGCTGATCTTGTCCGCCTCGGGCGGATCTACCAGGAGGATAATGCAGTTCTCTCTATTTTTCGCCATAGTTGCAAGCTTTGTCTTAAGTATAGGAAGTATATTATACTAAATGTAAATTCCCCTATGGCGGAACATAAAAAACCGGTGATAATTTACGGGGGCAGTTTCGACCCGCCCCACCGCGGCCACCTCGAGCTCGCCGCCGCCGCGCTGCGCCAGCTCCGGCCGGCGGCGCTTTATTTCGTGCCGGGCTTCCTGACGCCTTTCAAGGATTTCGCCCCCGCGCCCTACGCCGGGCGAAGGGCGATGCTGCGCGCGGCGCTGGCCGCCGCGGGTCTCGGCGGCAGGGCGGAGGTGAAGATAAGCCCGTTCGAGGCCGCCAGGCGCCGCGTGGTCTATACCTGGGAGACCGTGGCGCACTTCCGCCGCCGCCACCCCGGCGCGCCGCTCTATTTCCTGATGGGCTCCGACTGCCTGGCCGGCTTCGGGCGCTGGCGCCGGCCGGACTTCATCCTCGCTCACGCCCGGCTGCTGGTGGGGCTGCGGCCCGGGCACGCGCTGGGCCGCGGGGAGTACCCGTTCACTCCGCTGGCGGGCCGCTTTCCCGAGGCCGATTCTACCGCCATCCGCGAACAGCTTTTCCTCGGGCGCAGGCCGGCCCGCCTGTACCCCGTTGTGAACGACCTGATAGGAAAAAAAGGATTTTACCTCGGGCGTGAGCGCGCGCTGCTGAAAAAAACGCTGACGCCGGCGCGCTACGCGCACTCGCTGCACACGGCCGCGCTGGCGGCGGCCCTGGCGCCGGCCGCCGGCGCGCAGCGGCAGAAAGCGGCCCTCGCGGCCCTGCTGCACGACTGTGCCCGCGACCTCGCCCCCGCGGCGCTGCGCCGTCTCTGCCTGCCCCTGGCCAGGCGCGACGCCGCGCTGCGCGAGACGCTGAAGGAGGCCCCGGTGCTGGCCCACGCCTGGGCCGGAGCGCTGCGGGCCCGGACGCTGTTCGGCGTGACCGATCCGGAGGTCCTGGAGGCCATAAAATTACACGCCACCGGCGCGCCCGGCATGGGGCCGCTCGCCCGCCTGGTCTACCTGTGCGACCTCGCCAACCAGGGGCGCGCCTTTGGCGAGGCCGGCCTGGTGCGCCGCCTGGCTTTCATCGATTTCGAGGCGGCTTTCAGGGCGGCCAATTATGTTAAACTTGTCTATGCTTTCGCGGGCGGCGGCTGGGTGCACCCGCTGAGCGTGCAGCTATGGAACAGCCTTCAGGAAAAAAAGAGCGGTTGATGATGGCGGCCGGGGTAACCCTGGCGCTGGCGCTGGCGGCGTGGCAGTTCTTCTCCCCGGTTTCCCGGGAGCTGATAGCCGGCCGCGACGTAGGCATAGCTTTGCTCGGCGAGCGCTCCTCCGTCTTCCTGATCTACCACCCTTTCTCCGACACCGTCGGGGCTTTCACCGCCTCTCACTCAAAACCCCGCCGCGGCGTTGCCGCCGAGCGGCGGGCCGGCGAACTGGCCCTCGCGGCCGCCGGGCCGGCCGCCGCGGAGCGGGTCTTTTACGTAGAGCTTTCCTCCGCGCCGGAGATGGCCGCGCTGTGGACCGTGCTGAACGGTTGGCGCGCCGAACCCAGGCTGTTCTGGCGGGCCGCCTCCTGGACCTGGTCCCTGAAATCCGCCGGCGCCACCAATCTCTCCGGCTTCGACCTGTTCTCGCTTTTCTCCGAGTTCGTGCGTCTGGGGTCCTCCAACTTCATACTTACCGAGGTGCCGCGCCGCGGCCTGGGAGCGGAGACGGCGGGCGTTGCCGCCACCGGCGCCGTGCTGGTGGAAGTTTTCAACGCCTCCGGCCGCACCGGCCTGGCGGCGCGGACGGCCAAGCGCCTGCGCGCGGCGGGCTTCGACGTGATAACCGAGGGCAACTACGCCACCGCGGAAAAGCACACCAGGATACTCGGCTTCTCGCGCGACACCTCCGCGGCGCTCGCGCTGCGGGGCGCGCTGGGGCTAGAGGAACTGGAGATCCGCGTGAAGCCCGGCCACAGGAGCGTGGCCGCGGCCGCGGTGATACTCGGCGAAGATTTTAATTCGGGGACACAAAACAAATAAGGGGAGATTCATTATGGACATGGTGACCATTCTTAAAACGGCCGTGCAGCAGGGGGCCAGCGACATCCACATCAGCGTCGGCAAGCCGCCGCTGATGCGCAAGAGCGGCGAGGTGCTGCCGGTAGCCGAGGGCCTGGCGCCGCTGACGGCCGACCAGACCAAGACGCTGATCTATTCCGCCCTCTACGACGAGCAGCGCGCCAAGTTCGAGAAGGACTGGGAGCTGGACTGTTCGTTCGCCGTCACCGGCGTCTCCCGCTTCCGCCTCAACGTGCTGGCGGCCCGCAACGGCGTCGAGGCCGTCATGCGCGTCATCCCGTCGATCATTCCCACGCCGGAGCAGCTCGGCCTGCAGCCGACCATCGTGCAGTTCGCCGAACTGCCCAAGGGCCTGGTGCTGGTCACCGGCCCCACCGGCTCGGGCAAGTCCACCACGCTCGCCGCGCTGATCAACAAGATCAACACGGGCAAGAAGAAGCATATCCTCACCGTAGAGGACCCGATCGAATTCACCTATGAGGCCTCGGCCTGCGTGGTGCGCCAGCGCGAGATAGGCCAGCACACGCGCAGCTTCAACAACGCGCTGCGCGGCGCGCTGCGGCAGGACCCCAACGTGATCCTGGTCGGCGAGATGCGCGACCTGGAGACCATCCAGCTGACCATCACCGCCGCCGAAACAGGCCACCTCACCTTCGCCACGCTGCACACGCAGGACGCGCCGTCCACCGTGGACCGCATCATCGACGTGTTCCCCCCGCACCAGCAGACGCAGGTGCGCGTGCAGCTGGCCGCCTCGCTGCAGGGCGTCGTGTCGCAGATCCTGCTGCCCCGCAAGGACGGCAAGGGCCGCGTGGCCGCCCGCGAGATCATGGTGATGACCCCGGCCATCTCCAACTTGATCCGCGAGGGCAAGACGCACATGATCTACAGCGCCATCGAGACCGGGGCCAAGTACGGCATGATGCCGATGGACCGCGCGATGTCCCTGCTCGTAAAGCAGAACCTGGTGGATTTCAACGTCGCGGTGGCCAAGGCACACGACCAGGAAGGGTTCAAGAAGCTCTGCAGCGCCGGCGGGATTTAAGGGGGACATATGTCTGATATAGAGAAGCTCAAGCAGATAGCCCTGTTCAGGGGCCTGTCGGACGCCATGCTGGAGGAGTTCTCCGGCTATTTCAAGCAGACCGCCTACGCGGCCGGCGACGTGATCTTCCGGGAGAAGACCACCGGCGACTCGCTCTTCATCGTCGTCTCGGGAGAGGTGGTGATCGAGAAGGCGATGGACGAGGAGGGCAGGGAGTTCAAGACCCTGGCCATCCTGGCCGGCGGCGAGTTCTTCGGCGAGATGGCCGTGATAGAGGGCCTGCCCCGCTTCGCGCAGGCCAGGGCCGGCGCCGACAGCGCGCTCTTCGAGGTGGCCCGGGATAAATTCTTCTCCTTCATCAAGGAGCACCCCGAGACGGGCATCAGCATCTTCAGCCAGATCATGCGCGTGACGATGCGCCGCCTGCAGCATACCTCCAGCGAGCTGACCATGCTCTACGACCTCAGCCGCATGCTGACCCAGCAGCACAAGTCCCCCGCCGAATTCTTCGCCGCCGTCATGGACGAGGCCCGAGTCTACCTGGAAGGCTCCTGGAACGTGACCGGCTACGTCTACAATGTCTTCAACGAGGAATACGAGCAGGTTTATTCCCGGGCCGCTTTCCGCTCGGGCGAACCGGTGGCCTTGCCGGCCAGGCCCGAGGCCGGCTGGCTGGGCGACCACGCCTACCTGATGCCGTGCTCCGCCGAGGGGCGCCGCCTGGCCTGCGCGGTGTTCGAGCGCTCCGAGCCGCTGTCGGCGGTGGAAAAAAACAGCCTCGCCACCATATTTAATACAATATCCTCTATAGCGGGTTCCGCGATGGTGAACATAGAGCACCAGGCGGAGGCCGCAATGCTGGAAAAACTGAGGAATAGCAAGAATATAATATGACGAATCCCAAGAGCAGCTTCAAAGACATAGCCATCCTGGCGGCCCGCGCCGGCGACAGCAAGAAAGCGAGCCCGGTCACGGTCTTCGACCTGGCCAACACTTCGCCGCTGGCCGACTACGCCGTTCTGATAGTGGTGGAATCCGCCCCGCAGCTCGACGCCGTGGAGGAGGAAGTCTCGGTGAAGCTCAAGCACGAGGGCTACTACTGCCTGCACAAGGACGGCACGCGCTCCAAGAACTGGAAAGTGCTCGACTACGGCGGCACTCTGGTGCACGTGTACGACGGCAAGGCCGCCGAGTTCTACGCGCTGGAGAAACTTTACGAGAAGTGCAGCCAGGTGGAGTGGCAGGAGAAGCCCGCCGCCGCCCCTGCGAAAGCCCCGGAGAAAAAGGCCGAGGCCCCCGCCGTTAAACAGGCGCCGGCCAGGAAAGCCGCCCCCGCCGCTAAACCCGCGGTCAAGACCGCTAAAAAAGCGGCGCCCAAAAAGACCGTTAAGAAGGCCGCTCCCAAGAAAGCCGCGAAGAAAGCCGCCCCCAAGAAAGCCGCGAAGAAAAGCGTGAAAGCGGCCGTGAAAAAGACCGCTCCGGCCGCGAAGAAAGCCGCCGTTAAAAAGCCGGCGGTCCGGAAAGCCCCGGCCAAGAAGACCGCGATCAAGAAGCCGGCAAAGAAAGCCGTAAAGAAGACCGCGAAAAAAACCGCTAAAAAGAAATAAGACCGCCCGGCGCCGGCCCCGTCTTCGGGCGGGCCGGCGTTTTATTTTCCCTCAAAGGCATACCGATGAAGATCTCCGTGCTGGAAGCAGACCTCAAAAGCCGCGCCAAGGTGGCCTTCGCGCTGGACGACGCGGCCGTAGCGTCTTTCGCGCTGGCCGCGCCCCCGCCCCACATCAAGGCCGACGCCTCCATAGCCTGGCCCATAGCCGGCTCGAAGCTGCTCAAGAAGCCGCCGCTCAAGATAGCCGAGGAGCTCAAGACCGCTCTCGGCGGCGCGGTGGAGGCCGAGGTGGTGCCGCCCGGTTTCGTCAACGTTAAATTCACGCCGGCCTTCCTGTTCGGCGCGCTCAAGGACCTGGAGAAGCCCGGCAGCCTGCGCCGCCCCGAGTACGCCGGAGAAAAGATCAACCTGGAGTTCGTCTCCGCCAACCCCACCGGCCCCATGCACCTGGCCAGCGGCCGCGGCGCCACGCTGGGCGACAGCCTGGCCCGCATCTGGAAGGAGCTGGGCGCCGAAGTGGCCACCGAGTTCTATGTCAATAATGTCGGCCGCCAGGTGGAGAAGCTCGGGCTTTCGCTGAAGGCCCGTTTCGAGGGCAAGGAGCCCCCGGAAGACGGCTACCAGGGCGACTACCTGAAGGGGCTCGCCGCGGCGCTGCCGCCGGAAGCGGAAGAGTGGACCGACACGCAATTCTCCGCGCACGCGGTGACCGAGATGCTGCAGCTGCACCGGGCCGATATGCTGGCTTTCGGCGTGGAGTTCGACCGCTGGTTCCTGGAGAGCGAACTGCACCAGGCCGGCGGCCCCGCCAGTGCCCTGGCCACGCTCAAAGAGAAAGGCATGGTCTACGAGAAAGAGGGCGCGGTATGGTTCGGCGCGGCCAGCGAGCTGGAGTCGGACGACAAGGACCGCGTGCTCGTGAAGGCCGACGGCCGCAACACTTATTTTCTCAACGACATCGCCTACCACCTTAACAAGTTCTCCCGCGGCTTCAACCGCCTGATAGACATCTGGGGCGCCGACCACCATGGCTACGTGCCGCGCATGGAGGCCGCCGTCAAGGCGCTGGGCTCCGGCGCCTTCAAGGTGATCATCCACCAGCAGGTCTCGCTGCTGCGCGGCAAGGAAGTGGTGAAGATGTCCAAGCGGGCGGGCGATTTCATCTCGCTCAAGGAGCTGGTGGACGACGTCGGCGCCGACGCGTGCCGCTTCTTCTTCGCCTCGCGCGGCCCCAACACCCACCTGAACTTCGACGTAGAGCTCGCGAAGAAAAAGAGCAACGAGAACCCCGTGTACTACGTGCAGTACGTGCACGCCCGCATCTGCTCCATCTTCGACAACGCCGCCGCCAAGGGCGTTGACCCGGCCGCCGGGTTCGACGAGGCGAAGGCCGCTATCAACCCCGAGGAGCGGGCGCTGATGCTCAAGCTGCTGTGGCTGGAGAAGACCCTCTCCGACTGCGCGAGGGACAACTCCCCCCACCACCTGACCACCTACCTGACGGAGCTGGCGGCCAGTTTCCATTCGTTCTACGACCAGCATAAGGTGCTCGACCCCGAGAACAAGGAAGTTACCGCCTTCCGCCTGTTCCTGCTGCGGTCCGTAAAGGGCGTTATCGCCAAGGGGCTCGGCCTGCTGGGCGTCTCCGCCCCGGAGCGCATGTAGCCCCCGGCCTGCGCCGGAGAAGAACCGCCCTCCGTGGGCGGTTCTTCTTTTTAGTGAAACATTCCGGCGCGGCCGGTGTCATACTCGTTGAGGAACCAAAGAAGTAAAATACAAGTATGGAGAATGAAGAGGGCCTCCTGAGAAGGATAGCCGCCGGGGAAACGGAAGTCTTCGGCGAGCTGGTGCTGCGCCACCAGGACTTCATTTTTAACGTGGTCTCCAAATACGTGCGCTTCGAGGAGGAGGCCCGGGACCTCACCCAGGAGGTCTTCCTGAAGGCCTACGAGAACATAGAGAAGTTCCGGGGCGAGGCCAAGGTGTCCTCCTGGCTGTACCGCATCGCCTATAACCTCAGCATGAACTGGTCCGAGCGCCGCGCCGGCCGCGAGACGCAGCTCGACGACGAACTGGCAGACGCCCTGCCGGCCCCGGCCGACCCGTCCGAAGAGATCCTCGAACAGGAGCGGCAGCTGGCCCTGGTGAAGGAAGCCCTGGCCGGTATGCCGGAAAAATACCGGGCCGTGATAGATCTGTACTATTTCAAGGAGCAGTCCTACCAGCAGATAGCGGACTCCCTGTCCCTGCCCATCAATACGGTGAAGATCAGGCTGCTGCGGGCCAAAGAGCGCCTGCGCGAGAGGGCGGGCAGGGCGGAGTGAAACATTTCCCGGCCCCGAGTGTCATATAGGGTGACGGGCGCGAGAACCGCCCCGCGAAAGAGAGACTAGGAGAAACAATATGCTCAAGTTCCTGCTGAAAATATCCATCCTGACGGCCCTCGTGGTCGGCGTCATCCTGCTGATGCAGCATGTAGGCCCGCTCAATCCCGACACCCGGGTCATGCTCAAATATCTGGGCCTCGGCGCACTGGGCCTCGCGGCCCTGAGCGTGGTGGCCATTACCGTGCTCGGCCTGGCCGGCATAGCGCTGGCGGTCTTCGCCATCAAGCGCGGTTCGGCCGCCGCGGACGGCGTGGCCGGCGGTTTGCGCGGCCTCAGCGGTCTCAAGGGCCTCAGCGCCCTGAGCGCGCTGGGCGGGCTCTGCGGCCTGGGCAGCCTGGCCAAGATGAATTCCCGCACCGTGGAAGTTTCCGTGCCTAAATTTGAGGGCGGCGCCTTTCGCATCAAGACCATGACCGGCGACCTGACGCTGACCGGCCGGGAGGGCGAGGGCGCCAGCGCCACGGTGGAAGTGCTGGAGCGCTCCGACGGCGACGCGGAGGTGAGCTTCGAGGGCGGGGAGCTGCGGGTCAGGACCAGGAGCGGCGCCAAGGCCGCCATCGGCGACGCCACCGTGTTCCTGCCGGCCCGGCTGGCCTCGCTGAACGCGGAGAGCGTCAACGGCGACATCGTTATCGGCGGCTTCGTGACCGACGGCGCGGCCTCCTTTAAGGGCGTCAACGGCGACATCTCCGTCTCCGGCCTGAAGAATTCCGGCGAGGCGCTGGTCAAGAGCGTCAGCGGCGACGTGGAGATCAGGGAGTCGCAGTTCAACTCGCTCAGCGCCCAGAGCATCAGCGGCGACGTGGAGGTGCGCGATTCTTCGGCCGAGAGCGCCGTGCTCAAGACCGTCAGCGGCGACATCGATTATTCCGGCAGCGATATCAGGAATCCCAGCGTGAAGACGGTCAGCGGCACCGTGACCCGGTAAAGCGCCGCGGATAAAATAAAAAGCCCCGGTCCCGGCCGGGGCTTTTTTGTTACGGGGCCGGCTATTTAGCGAGGGAAACCGCCAGCAGGAAGAGGTAGTCTGAGAGGCGGTTGAGGTAGACGGCCGGCTGCCTGGCTTTAAGCTCCCAGGCCAGGATCTCGCAGACCCGCGCTTTGGTCCTGGCCAGGTGCGCCAGGGCCTCGGTCTCGTTCTGTCCCGGCAGGACGAACTTTTTCAGGGGCCGCACGGCGGCGGCGCGGCTTTCTATCAGAGCCGCGAGGGCGTCCGTCTCGGGCCCGAGGCCCGCTTTCATGCCCGCCACGATCCCGGAGGCTCTTATCAGGGCCGCCTGGACGGCGCCGAGCTCCCGCCGCAGGGCCGGCTTTTTAAGGGCGGTCTTGAGCAGGCCCAGCAGGGCGGAAAGTTCGTCGAGCAGGGCGTTGAGCTTTACGCGGGGGTGAGTCTTGGGCACCCGGCGGCCATCGAACAGGTCGGTGCGGCCGAGGTCCCCGGAGCCCAGTTTCGGTTTAAAGGTCTGTGGCATCAGAGTTTGTGCGCCTTAAGCTTTTCCATCACGAAGGCCAGGATGGCCGGCGGCAGTTCTCCGGCGGCCGCCTCGAACCTGGCCGAGACGGTCGGGGCGTCGAACGCGCCGTCCGTCACCAGCACCGGGGCCGCCTTGGAGGCGCCCGCCGCGTGCTCGCCGTCGTCTATGCCGGTATGCTTGTAGCCGTACTGCCGTGTCCAGGTCAGGGCCCGGGGTTTCCTTTCGCGGTCATAGCAGAGCTGGAAGCCCCAGATCTCCTCTCCCGGCTCGAACCAGACTATCAGGTCGAAATACTCGTCGTCGAACCAGCGCCGGCGCGGCTCGCCCTTTACCTGCATCACGTGCATGGCTTCTTTGAGCATGAAAAGATTATATCAAAGGCGGCCGCCCCCGGTTCCGGCCCGCCCTCCCCCTCCTTTCCGGAATGGTATAATTTAATAGAGAGGTATACCAATGAAAGACAAAGTCGCCAAAGTTATAGAAAAAATAAAGCCCATGCTGGCCGCCGACGGCGGTTCGGTGGAACTCGTCGGCGTGGACGAGAAGACGGGCATAGTGACCGTGCGCCTGACCGGCGCCTGCGGCTGCTGCCCGCACTCAACGATGACCCTCAAGCACGTAGTGGAGCGCATGATACGGGAAGAGGTTCCCGAGGTCAAAGAAGTCACGGTAGGCTGACGCTGTCCGGAACCGCGCAGGCCGGGAACGGGGTCCAACCGGGACAAGTCCATGCCCCGGCCTGCGCGTTAGTTTTATGGCGCTGATCAATCTCCACAACCATTCCACCTTCTCCGACGGCACGCTGGAGCCCGCGGCGCTGGCCCGCGAGGCCGCCCGCGCCGGCATCAAGTATTTCTCCCTGACCGACCACGACGTGACCGGCGGCTGGGAGGAGATGGAGCCGGCCCTGAAGCAGGCCGGCCTGGCCTACTGCTACGGCGTGGAGATCAGCACCGGCCTGCACGAGAACCTGCATATCCTGGGCTACGGCATAAACCTGGCCGACCCGGACCTGGCGGCCAGCCTGGTTGAATTCCGGGGCCGCCGCGTGGCCAGGATAAAGAAAATACTGGAACTGCTGGGCGGCCTGGGCATAACCATCGCTTTCGAGGACCTGCCGGTGCCTGCCAACCGCACGGTGGGCCGGCCGCAGGTGGCCGACGTGATGCGCGCCCGCAAGATCGTGTCCACCCGCAGCCAGGCCTTCAAGCGCTACCTGGCGCCCGGCGCGCCCGCCTATGTCGGCCCCAACGGCCCCACGGTAGAGGAAGCCATAAAGACTATCAAGCGGGCCGGCGGCAAGGCCGTGCTGGCCCATCCCGGCGCGGTGGCCAAGGTGCTGGACCTGGCCGCCTGGAAGGATTTCGGCCTCGACGGCATAGAGGCCTATTACCCCGCCCATACCGGGGCCGCCACCCGGGAGTTCGTCTCGCTGGCCGCCCGCCACGGCCTGTTCGTTACCGCCGGCACCGATTTTCACGGCCCCGGCACCGAGCGCGGCAATATGGGCGGCTTCGAGTTCGACGAAGCGCAGTTCTCCGAAATAAAGAAAGCATTCATATGAAAATAATATCGCACCGCGGCGCCTCGGCCTACGCGCCGGAAAACACGCTCAAGGCTTTCAGGCTGGCCGTGGAAATGGGCTCCAGGGATTTCGAGTTCGACGTGCACCAGACCAAGGACGGCTACCTGGTGGTGCACCACGACTACTCGCTGCTCGGCACCGCCGGCCGCGACGTGAAGATCGCCGACCTGAGCTGGGCCGAGCTCAAGAAGATAAACGTGGCGCAGCATTACCGGGCGGACAAGGCCTTTCAGCATGTGCCGCGCCTGGAAGAGGTCATGGACATCATCGGCCCCGCCGCCGACTGGCTTAACTTCGAGGTGAAGAACGACGGCAACGTCTACCCCGGCATCGAGGAGAAGCTGCTGGCCTTCATCAACAGCAAGCCCGGCATGTTCGCTAAAAGCCTGGTATCGAGTTTCGACCACGGCACGCTCAAGCGCTGCCGCGAGCTGTCCCACGACCTCAAGCTGGCCTACCTGGGCCACGGCCTGAGCACGGTGCTGCTGCTGCCCGCCATAAAGAAGGCCCGCGCCGTGCGGGCGGTCAATTTTCACCTGGCGCTGCGCATCGCTTTCAAGATCAACGTTTCCCGCATCAAGAAGGCCGGCTTCAATGTCTGCGTTTATACCGTCAACACCAAGAAAGACGCGCGGCGCATGCAGGAGATCGGCGTGGACGGCATATTCACCAACCACCCCGACCTGCTGGGCAAGTGGACGCTGAAGGGATAAGCCATGGACCAGTCGCTGACCGAAGAGATCAAGAGGCTGACCTCGCTGGGGCTGCACCGGCGCTGCGTGGAAGGCGCGCTGGAAGGCGTCGCCGCCAAGACGCTGGAGATCAACCGGCTGAAGCGCGAGAAGAACGCCGTAGTCTGCGCCCATGTCTACCAGACGCCGGACATTATCCTGGGCATAGGCGACCTGGTGGGCGACTCTTATAAATTGGCGGACGACTGCCGCAAGACGGCTGCCGACAGCATCATTTTCTGCGGCGTGCATTTCATGGCCGAGACGGCCAAGATCCTGAACCCCTCCAAGAAAGTCTATGTGCCGTCGAAGAACGCCGGCTGCTCGCTCGCCGAGGCCATCACCGGGGAAGACGTGCGCAAATTGAAGGCCGAGCACCCCGGCCTGCCCGTGGTTGCCTACATAAACACCTCCGCCGAGGTGAAGGCTGAGAGCGACTGCATCGTCACCAGCGCCAACGCCGAGAAGATACTGCGGAAAATGTACGAGCGGCATGAGCGGCTCATTTTCGTGCCGGACCGGTTCATGGGGGCCAACCTGGCCAAGGCCCTCGGCAAGACGCCGGGCAAGGACATCATCCTCTGGAAGGGCACCTGCGTGGTGCACGAGCATTTCAACCCGGAGCTGATAAAGGTGTACCGCAAGAATTATCCCGGCCTGGTGGCGCTGGCGCACGCCGAGTGCCCGTCCGAGCTGATAGACGCCGTGGATTTCATGGGCGGCACCGGCGACATGATGCGCTATGTCGAAAGCACCGACGCGTCGGCTTACCTGCTGGTGACCGAATGCGGCTTCGGCGAGCTGGCCAAGCTGCGCTTCCCCCAAAAGAATTTCATAGCGATGTGCCGGCTCTGCCCGTACATGAAGAGCATCACGCTCGACAGCGTGCTGGCCCTGCTGCGGAATCCCGCCCCGGAAGAAGTGACCGTGCCCGCAGACATAGCGGCCCGGGCCAAAAGATCCATAGACAAAATGTTCGAGCTCGCCGCCTAGCTCCGCATAGCGGAAGGAAGGCTGCCCGCTCGCTCATAGAGCGGGCGCGGCGGAAGAGGGCCTGCGGTCCTCCGCCGGCGAAGAACTCGTCGCGCACACAGTGCGCTCCTCAGACATTCTTCGCCGCGGCCTTAATGATAGGCCGTCCGCTGCGGCCCTTGGCCCTGCGCCCTAAAATCGCTCGCGGGCAGCCTTCCTTCCGCAGTGCAAATAAAAACCCCCGGGACGGCCCGGGGGTCTTTATATCGCTCTGTGGGCTTACAGGTCCGTCATGTAGGCTATCTCGTCGTACGGGGTGCGGTACAACGGCTGCTTCAGGCGCTTCTGGTCGAAGATATGGCCGAAGATGCCGATGGAGCGCGCCACCACGAACAGGGCGTTGAGGCAGCCCATCTTCACGATGTTCTCTATCTCGTCCTTGCTGAACGAGCCGGTGCTGTGCAGCATGTCCACGAACGCGATGCCGATGCAGCCGTCGACGTTCAGGATCAGGTTGCCCTTCTTGGCGGTGGTCAGTTTCTCCACTTCCAGCGCGTAGTCGAGCAGCGGCGTGCTCTTGAAGTTCTTCCGGCAGAAGGCCTTCATGGCCGTCACGCGCATGTCCGGGTTGGTCACGCTTTTTACCTTGTGGCCGATGCCGGGGATGGGCGTGCCCTTCTTCTTCATCTCCGTGATGAACTGCTCGGGGGTGAGCCGCGCGTCGTAGGCGCGCTTGAACTCCTGCGCCGCTCCGTCTATGGCGCCGCCGAACCTCGGGCCGATCGTCAGCAGGCCCGAGACCAGGCTGGAGATGATGTCCTTGCCGGCGCGGGCCGCCACGATGGCGTTATGCGCGCCGCTCACGGCGGGGCCGTGGTCCGCGGTCAGGATCAGCGCGGTCTCGAGGAACTTCCTGCCGTAATCCGGCAGCTCGCGCTTGAACCAGAGCAGGCCGATCACGCCGCCGATGCCCAGCTCTTTCTCGAGCACCTTGGAGATCGGGATGTTCAGGTATTCCAGCTCCTCCTTCTTCTCGTTGGAGATCGTGTTGATGAAGGTGGTGGCCTTGCGTATCCTGCCTTCCTTCATCGCCTGCGCGAAGTCCATCGGCAGGGCGGGGGCCGCGATGTCCTCGGCCGGCTTTATGGCGCCTTTCTTTACCAGCTTCAGGTAGGTCTCGTTCACCTTCACGCCGTAGTCGTCGAAGGAAGCCGGCACTATGGCGCCGGCGGCCTTGAGGGCCGCGTTCTTGGCGTCGGCGGTCTCCAGGTCGGAGCCGGCCTTGGCGCCCGCGTGGCCGAACTGCACGCCAGCGGGGAACATCTTGGAGCAGGTGCCGGTCACCCAGATGACCAGCGGCTTAGTGATCTTTTTGGCCTTGAGGGCTTCCACTATGCGCAGCTCCTCGGTGCCGCCGATCTCGCCCAGCGCCACTATCATCTTCACGGCCGGTATGGCCTCGTAGCGCAGGATGTGCTCCAGCAGCGTAGAGCCGGGGTAGGCGTCGCCGCCGATGGCTATGCCCTCGTACAGGCCGTCCGTGTTGCGGGCGATGATGTTATAGCACTCGTTCGACAGGCCGCCCGACTTGGACACGAACCCGACGGAGCCGGGCCGGTGCAGCTTGGACTCCACGATATTCTCGTAGGTGCCGGCGGTGTTGGCGATCTTGAAGCAGCCGGCCTTGATGCCGCCCACGGTGGCCGGCCCTATGACCATCTTGTCGAGCTTCTTGGCGGTGGCGGCGAGTATCCTCGCGCGGCGCTCCGGCACGCCCTCGGCGATCACGCACACGGTGCGGATGTTCGGGTGGTTCAGCGCTTCCATGCTGCTCTCGAAAGCGGAGCGGTAAGAGGCGAAGTTCACCACGACATCGGCCTTAGGATGACGCGCGGCGGCGGCTTCGAAGTCCTTGTACATCGGCAGCAGCACTTCGCCCTTGCCGAAGAAGACCTTGTGCACGCCTTCGCTGCCGGGGTTGACGATGGCCGCCACCGACGGCACTTTGCGGCCGCAGGCGTAGTCGAAGTCCAGCATGCGCTGGATGGCGTTGACGTGGTAGCCGTAAACGATGGCGGTGGTATCCTTGGTGAAAAGCTCGGGTTTCATTATCTCTTACCTCCGGTCTTGGCGGGCTTGCAGGCCGGGGCGGCCGCTGCCGCCGGCTTAAGCGCCATCGAAACGACGGCGGTCATGTGCGTTTCGGGGCCGTACACTTCTATCGGCACGCCCAGGGTTTCGCCCAACTTGCGCATGTTGGCGAGGCCTTCTTTGTAGTTGGGGCCGCCGCGGCGCACGTAGATCTTCACCTTGCCGTCCACCAGTTTCTGCTTGTACTCGGTCAGGGCCTTGATGATGCCCTTGAAGGTCTTGGCCACGTCGGTGAAGTTGGCGATGCCGCCGCCGATGATGAGCACCTTGCCGCGCGGGTCCCGCTTGCGCGTCATCAGGTCCAGGATGGTCCTGGCGTACTGGTAGGTGTCCTCGGCCGAAGGGTCGCCGGAGTACTCGCCGTAGTTGGCGAGGTCCTTGGAGAAGCCCAGGTCGCAGACGGTGTCGGCGTAGATCACCGACGCGCCGCCGCCGGCCACCATGTTCCAGACGCGGCCGTCCGGGTTGAGCATCGTGAGCTTCAGGCTGGCGCCGGTGCCCTCGTCTATCTTGCGGATGAATTCCTCTTCCTTGGTATGCTTCTGCCCGAAGGAGGACGGGAACTGCAGGTCGCCCCAGACTTTGGTGCACTCGAAGGCCGCGGTGTCGTCCACGCGGGCCACCAGGTCCAGCGGCACTATCTCGTCGCCGTGGAAGGTGAAGGGATTGATCTCGAGGTAGGTGAAGTGGCCCTCGGCGTAAACCTTGTACAGCGCGCGCACGAATTCCTCTATCTGGGCTTTGCGCTTGCCGAACTCCGGCATATTGAGTTTTATGTCCTCTATGCGTGAGAGTACCGGCACCTGGGTCTCTTTCACTTTCTCCCAGTTCTCCTCTACGTAAATTCCGCCTTTGTTCGAGAGGTAGATCGTGTCGAATTTGCGGGTGGCCTTGATGGCCACGTAGCACTCCTCGCTATCCTCGGCGTGAGGCGTGAACGGCTCTATCATGAAGACGTTCAGCTCGCCGGTGGTCTTGCCCACCGTGACCGTCTTGTTCATGCGCTCGGCTATCCAGGCCCAGGTGGCCTTGAAGTCCTTGTTGAGGCACAGCAGGCCGTGCTTGCCGCGCTTGCCGAACAGCTGGTCGGGCTTGGCCACCAGTTTTTCTTTGAGGAGCCAGGGGTGGTCCTTAACGAGCTTCTTCGGGTCGGTGTCAGGCCTGACCAGGGCGAGTTTTTCGGACTTGCCCTTGAAGGACGGGATGGTCCGCGCCAGTCCGTCGAAAAGTATCTTCTTGCCTTCGTATTCCCTTATGCCGCGTTGTGCCATGGTGTTGTCCTTTATTTGCCGGTAGTCTGGTTCAGGAGGCCGCCAGCCGTGAGGATGGCCCTCTGGCGCCCGGAGAGGGCGCAGACGCATTCTATGGAGGCGCCGGTGCGCTTGTTCTTGAGCAGTATCGGCCGGTCCTCGGCGAAAGCGGCGCGCCAGTCGCCGCAGGTCAGCTTGTCCCCGGCCTGTATGGTCTCGTAGTCCGCCTGGTTCTTGAAGGTCAGCGGGGCGATGCCGAAGTTGATCAGGTTGGCCGCGTGGATGCGCTCGAAAGACTTGGCCGCCACGGCTTTCACGCCGAGGTACATCGGGCACATGGCCGCGTGTTCGCGGCTCGAGCCCTGGCCGTACGACTCGCCGGCCACTATGATGTTGTGGAAGCCGGCGGCCTGGCTCTCCTGGCAGCGCTTGTGGAAGTCGGGGTCCACGTTCTCGAACACGTACCTGGCGTAGGCCGGCACGTTGGAGCGGTACTTCAGCCGCGCGCCGGCGGGCATGATGTGGTCGGTGGTGATCTTGTCTCCCACGTGTATCATCACGGCGCCGTTCAGCTGCTCGGGCATTTTATCGTTCTTCGGGGGCTCGCCGATATTGGGGCCGCGGAATACCTCGGTGCTCTTCAGCTCCGGGGAGGGCTTGATGAACATGCTGTCGTCCACCAGGAAAGCGGCGGGCTCTTTCACGGCGGGGTATTCCACTCCGGCCTGGCGCGGGTCGGTGAACTTGCCGGTGAAGGCGGCCACGGCGGCCACCTCGGGGCTCACCAGGTACACCTGCGCGTCCTTGGTGCCGCTGCGGGCCTCGAAGTTGCGGTTGGAGGTGCGCAGGCTGACGCCGCCGCTCTTGGGCGAGAAGTGGTTGCCTATGCAGAATCCGCAGGCGCTCTCGAGGATGCGCGCGCCGGAGTCCAGCAGGTTCGTCAGCGCGCCTTTGCGGGCCATCATCTGCAGCACCTGGCGGGAGCCGGGCGCTATGCCCAGGCTGACCGTCGGGGCCACGCGGCGGCCTTTCAGGATCTCGGCCACCGTGATCATGTCGCGGTAGGAGGAATTGGTGCAGGAGCCGATGCAGACCTGGTCAACGGGCAAGCCGGCCAGCTCGGAGACTTTCTTCACTATGCCGGGGCTGTGGGGGCAGGCGGCCATCGGCTCTACCGCCGAGAGGTCCAGGTCTATCACCCGGTCGTACTTGGCGCCGCGGTCGGCCTTCAGCTCGGTCCAGTCCGCCTCGCGGCCCTGGGCCTTCATGAATTTCTTCGTGACGTTGTCCGACGGGAACACCGAGCAGGTCACGCCCATCTCGGCGCCCATGTTGGCTATGGTCGCGCGCTGCGGCACGGAGAGGCTCTTCACGCCTTTGCCGCCGTACTCCAGCATCACGCCCACGTTGCCCTTGGTGGACAGGATCTCCAGCATCTTCAGCACTACGTCCTTGGCGGTGGCCCAGGGCTGCAGTTCGCCGGTGAGGTTGACCAGGTAGACCTTGGGGCAGGTGGTGTAGAAATTGCCGCCGCCCATCGCCACGGCCACGTCGAGGCCGCCGGCGCCTATGGCCACCTGGCCTATGCCGCCGCCGGTGGGAGTGTGGGAATCGGAGCCGAGCAGCGTGGTGCCGGGCTTGCCGAAGCGCTCGAGGTGCACCTGGTGGCAGATGCCGTTGCCCGGGCGGGAGTAGACCACGCCGTAGCGGGCGGCCACGGTCTGCAGGTACTTGTGGTCGTCGGAGTTCTCGAAGCCGACCTGCACGGTGTTGTGGTCGACGTAGGAGACGGACAGGTCCGTCTTTATCTCTTTCAGGCCCATCGCCTCGAACTGCAGGTAGGCCATTGTGCCGGTGGCGTCCTGCGTGAGGGTCTGGTCTATGCGGATGCCGATCTCGCTGCCTTTTATGAATTCGCCTTCTTTGAGGTGGGAGGTAAGGATCTTTTCAACGATGTTCTGTTTCATGGAGCGCTCCTTAAAACTCTTGTACCCGCGCGCGTGATCTTCGCGGTATATTTATATTCTCTCAAAAAACGAGGGGGTTTGCCAATTTGACGAAAGGCAAGCCGCCCTTCAAACGCGCCCGCCTCGATTTTTAAAGGGGCGGCAGCCGGCTAATTTAATAGAATAGTCCCTTGGCGCGCCTATGAAAGAGATACGTGAAGCCTTTCCTAAAACCTATACCCTGCCCTACCACCTGGGCGCTTACCTGGCCGTGAACGCGGTCGCGGACGCCTGCCTGGTGGTGGACGGCCTCAGCTGCGCGCTGCCCAAGGCCGACCTGGTGGCGGGCAACCACGACCTGAACTCCACCCTCTTCTCCGCGCTGGGGCGCGACCGGGTGCTGGCCACCGGGACCGGGCCGCTGCCGCAGGCCGCTAACCCGGAAAAAAATCTCACGGAGCTGTTGCGTACCGCCGCGAATTCCGGTTCTTACGGGACCGTGCTGGTGACGGGCCTGCCGTACATGGCTTTGGCCGGGCTGGATTATGACGGCGTGGCCGCCGCCGTGCGCGGCCGGGCGCCGGTGGGGGCCGTACCCGCCCTCTCGATGGACGAGGACTGGCTGGACGGCTATGACAGGTCCCTGGAGGCGCTGGTCTCGCTGCTGCCGCCGCGGCGGCGCGCCCTGAAGAAGAACACGGTGGCCCTGGCCGGCTATCTCTATGACCGCGGCGAGGGCGACCACCGCGCCAACCTCGCCGAACTGCGGCGCCTGCTGGGCCTGGCCGGCCTGGAACTGGCCTGCGTGCTCCCCGGCGGCACTGATTTTAAGTCCTGGGAGGCCGCGCTGGGCGCCTCGGTGGTAGTCTCGCTGCCGTATGGCCGCCGCGCCGCCGCCCGCCTGGCCGCCCACACCGGCGCCCGGCTGGTGGAGACCGGCCTGCCGCTGGGCCTGGCCGGCACTTCGGACTGGCTGCTGGCCGCGCGCAAGGCCGCCGGCCTGAAGGGGCCGCTGCCGCCCGCGCTGGCCGCGGAGGAGCGCGCCGCCGCCGCGGCCATGGCCCGCGCCCTCGGAGCCCTGCCCCCCGGCGGCCTGGTCTTCGCCGGGGACCCGCACCTTTTCGCGGCCGTAGCCGGTTTCGCGCGCGAGATCGGCCTGCGCGTCGCCGCCGCTTTCCTCAACTGCCGCAGCCGCGCGCTGCCCCCGGGCTGCCGGGCGCCGCTGCTGATGTTCTCCCCGCCGGTGGAGGCCGCGCGGCGCGCCCTCGCGGGCCTGGGCGAGTACGACAGGCCGGGCCTCGCCGTCTGCGATTATTTCGCCAGGGCCGAAGGCCTGGCCGGCGGCGCGGCCTGCGCCGAGCTGGGCTTCCCTTCTTATACCCGCCACTGCCTGCACGACGAGCCTTTCCTGTGCTATTCCGGGGCGGCCGCGCTGGCCGGCCGACTGCTCAACGCCTCCCTCGAGTCCCTGGCGCGCGGGGGCGCGCGATGAAAAATTTCGAGAGCGCGGTCTTCTTCGGCAAGGGAGGCATCGGCAAAAGCACCATCGCCTCCAATTTCTCCGCCCTGCTCGGCGCCGCGGGCCGCAAGGTACTGCACGTGGGCTGCGACCCCAAGCTGGATTCCACGCTGTCGCTGGCCGGGCGGCACATAGGTCCGTTCGGCGATTCCGGCGGCCCCGAGGCGGGGGCGCGCCTGCGCGAGTTCATACAGCCGGCGGCCGTGCCCGGCGTGCATTGCGTGGAAGCGGGCGGCCCGCGGGCCGGCCTGGGCTGCGCCGGGGCC
>PHAL01000020.1 GCA_002840355.1 Elusimicrobia bacterium HGW-Elusimicrobia-3
CCGGCGGCGGCGAGGGCGGCCAGGCCGGCGGCCGCCCGCCCCACGACGGCGGCCCTGGCGGCTTTATAAAACAGCGGGGTCCCGCCCGGCCCGGCGGCGGCGAGGCGCCCGGCGGTAAACGACCGCTCGGGCAGGAGGTCTTCAAGCCGCTCGCGCAGCCAGCGGGCGCCGTACCTGACCGTGAACTCCCGCTCCAGCGTTTTCTGCAGCCGCACGTGTATGCGGTCCAGCAGCGCCATCCTGAAGTTCAGCAGTTTCAGCGCGGCAAAAAGTTTCGTCACGGAGAGCGAACCGGCGCGCCCCGCGGCGGCAGACCCGGACAGCAGGAAAGCGTAGAATTTATCCTTGAAGAGGGCCAGGAAGCGCGGGTCCAGCGCCTTGAGGGCGATCTCGTAGTCGAGGCGGAACAGGTCCGAACCGCGCAGGTAGGCCCCGCCCGGGGTCACCGAAATTTCGGCCGGCGCCGGCAGGCCCAGCCCGCGCAGCGCGGAGCGGAAAGCCGGCGCCGAAAAGTCCCCGGGGTGGCAGCTGCACGATTCGGGGCAGGGATAGGCGTAGCGCCGCGCGCCCGGGTCGAAAGCGGCCGTCAGCGGGCGCGACTGCAGCAGCAGCACCTCGCCGCGGGCCACCGCGAATTCCACGTCGAGGGCGGGCCCCCGCCCCGTGCGCAGCGCGCGCACCCGCCGCTCCAGCCCGCCGAGCCACCCGGCGTGCTCCTCCGGGTCCGGCAGACTGGAGTAGACCTCGCCGCCGCGGGACAGCCAGGCGGCGGGCAGCACCCGGCCCAGCTCCACGGCGTCGCTGCTGCCGGCGCAGTACTCGGCGTAAAACCCCCCTTCTTCGTCTAGGAAGCAGACGCCGCTGAAGTCGGGCTTTATGAATTTCTGTATCACCACGGCCATGCCCCCGCCGGCGCCCCCGTAGGCCAGGACATCCCGGCCGAAAGTGGCGGCCCAGATCTCCCTGACCGCATCGAACGGGTCGGCGGGGCCGGGGCGGCGCAGCGAGCGGAACAGGCCGGCGTAGCTGCGCCCGCGGGAGTCTTCGGCGGAGAAGGAGGAGCGGTAGATCAGCGGGCCGGGGCCCAGCCTTTTCACTGCGGCGCGCAGGGCCCGCAGCAAGCCGGGGGGCGGCCGCAGGGCCCTTATCCGTCTGGCCGCCTCGGCCGGGGCCGGAGCGCGCCCGGGGGCCTTCAGCCAGGCGCGCAGGAGCGGGTCGCGCCGGGCGGCCGCTCTCAGGGCGCCCGCCGAAACGACCGCGAAATCGGGCGTGAAACCCCGGCGGTCGAGCTTCAACAGGTTGAAGCCCTTACCGCCCAGGTTTTGCGGGGTCAAAGCCCCGCCGCCCACGATGATATGCATTCAGCCGCGCCCCCCGGGAACAGCTTATTGTTTGTGTTTCCGCTTGAACTCCGCCACCTTCATGCGCACGGCGGCGCGTCGCAGCGCGGCGTTGGCCTCGTCGAGGTCCAGGTCCGCCCCGCGTATGGCCAGGCTCTCCTTGGCCTTCTGGTAGGCCTGCCTGGCCCGTTCCTCGTTGACCTCTTTGGAGAGCTCGGCGGCCTCGGCGAGCACCAGCACCTTGTCATGGTGCACCTCGGCGAAGCCGGAGAGCACGGCGAAGATCTCCCGGTGGTGGCCGTCGCGGTAGTGCATGACGCCCTCTTTGAGCTGCGCGGCAAAAGAGGCGTGCCCGGGCAGCACGCCCATCTCGCCCCCGAAGGCGGGGATCGTGACGGCGTCCACCGGTTTCTCGGAGAGGACGGTCTTTTCCGGCGTTACGATCGTTAGGAGCAGTCTCTTCTTTTCCATGCTGTTATTTCTGCTGCCGGCCGCGCTCTATGACCTCTTCTATGCCGCCGGCCATCCAGAACGCCTGCTCGGGCAGGTCGTCCAGGCGGCCGCTGAGGATCTCCTGGAAGCTGCGGATGGTCTCCTTGAGCGGCACGTACTTGCCGGGGCGGCCGGTGAACTTCTCGGCCACCGAGAACGGCTGCGACATGAACTTCTGTATCTTGCGGGCCCGGTTGACGGTCTTCTTGTCCTCGTCGGACAGCTCGTCGATGCCCAGGATCGCGATGATGTCCTGCAGCTCCTTGTAGCGCTGCAGGATCTTCTGCACGCCGCGGGCGGTGTTATAGTGCTCGTTGCCGATCACGCGCGGGTCCAGGATGCGGGACGTGGAGTCCAGCGGGTCCACGGCGGGGTAGATGCCCAGCTCGGCGATGGAGCGGGACAGCGCCACGGTGGTGTCCAGGTGGGTGAACACGTTGGCCACGCCGGGGTCGGTAAAGTCGTCGGCGGGCACGTACACGGCCTGGATGGAGGTGATGGAACCCTTCTTGGTGGAGGTAATGCGCTCCTCCAGCGCGCCGATCTCGGTGGTCAGCGTGGGCTGGTAGCCCACGGCGCTGGGCATACGGCCGAGCAGGGCCGATACCTCGGCGTTGGCGAGCACGTAGCGGAACACGTTGTCGAGGAACAGCAGCACGTCCTGGCCCTTCTGGTCGCGGAAATACTCCGCCTGGGTCAGGGCCGTCAGCGCCACGCGCGCGCGGGCGCCGGGGGGTTCGTTCATCTGGCCGAACACCAGCGCGGTCTTGCTCAGCACGGTGGAGCCGTCGGACAGCTTGGACTCCTGCATCTCCAGCCACAGGTCGTTGCCCTCGCGGGAGCGCTCGCCCACGCCGCCGAACACGGAACAGCCCTTGTGCTCGCGCGCGACGTTGTTGATGAGCTCCATGATGACTACGGTCTTGCCCACGCCGGCGCCGCCGAACAGGCCCACCTTGCCGCCCTTCATGAAGGGCGCCAGCAGGTCTATGACCTTGATGCCGGTCTCGAAAATTTCGGGGGAGGTCTTCTGCTCGGTGAGCGGCGGCGGGTCGCGGTGTATCGGCAGGTGCTCCTTGGTGTCGATCGGGCCGCGGTAATCCTTGGGCTCGCCCAGCACGTCCATCAGGCGGCCCAGGCAGGCCTCGCCGACCGGCACTTTGAGCGGGGAGCCGGTATCCTTGGCCTCCAGGCCCTTGCCCAGGCCCGTGGTCGGCCCCATCGTGATGGCGCGCACGGTGTTGTCGCCCAGGTGCGCCGCCACTTCGGCCACCAGCGTCTTCTCGTGGCCGTCCTCTTTGTACTTGATCTTCAGCGCGTTGAGGATCCTCGGCAGTTGGCCCTGCTGGAATTCCACGTCCAGCACGGGGCCTATGATCTGCACTATTTTACCGGTGTTCATGCTTAGCTCCTTAAATCAAACCTCAGCCGCCCAGCGCCTCGGAGCCGCTCACGATCTCGTTGAGCTCCGTAGTGATCATCGTTTGGCGGGTCTTGTTCATCTTCAGCGTCAGATCTTCTATCAGCTCGGAGGCGTTCTTGGAAGCGGCCTCCATGGCGCTCATGCGCGCGGCCAGCTCGGCCGCCTGCGACTCCAGCAGCATGCGGTACAGCTGCGCGCCGATGTGGCGGGGCAGCAGCGCGCCCAGCAGCTCGGCCTTGACCGGCTCGAAAATAAAGTCCCCCGGCTTGCGCCCGCCGGCGGAGGCGTCCTGGGCTATATGCATCTTGAGGGGCAGCAGCCGGTCGGTGACGATGCGCTGGGCCAGCAGCGACTTGAATTCGTTGTAGATCAGCGTGACGCTCTCCACCGGCTGCTCGCCGTAGAGCTTCAGCACGGCGTCGGCCAGCAGCTGCGCGTGCACGTAGCCCGCCTTGGGGAAGACGCCCACCAGCTCGTGGACGACCTCCATGTCCAGGCCCTTGAGGCGCTTCAGGAAGTCGCGGCCCTTTCGCCCCACCGCCAGGGCGTAGATCTTGCGGCCGCGGTTCTCCTTGAGCCAGGCCGCGGCGGCCTTGAGCAAATTGGTGTTGAAGGAGCCGCAGAGCCCCTTGTCGGCCGTGACCAGCACCAGGCACAGCGGGCCGCCGGCCGGCCGCTCGGAGAACAGCGCGCTCGCCTGCGTGCCCTCCAGGTCCTGCTCGCCGAGTTCGGAGTACAGGTCCGCTATCAGGCGGTCCATCTCCACCGCGAACGGGCGCGAGGCCAGGATGGAGCTCTGCGCGCGCTTGATGCGGGCCGCCGCCACCATCTTCATGGCGTAGGTGATCTGCTTGATGCTCTTGACGGAAGATATATGCTTCCGGATGTCGCGCAGTGAAGCCATAGTGCCTTAGATCCTGGTCTTCTCCAGTATTTTCACGTAGTCGGCGATGCCGTCGGCCAGGCTCCACTCGGGCCTGTAGTTCAGCAGCGCCTTCGCCTGGCGCAGGTCGGCCTGCGTCTTGTTCTGGTAGAACCCGTAAGGGTTGTCGAAATATTCGGGGGCGAGGTCGGTCTTAAGCGCCTTGTTGAGCGCCTCGATGACCTCGTTGAAGTTGCCGGGCTTGCCGGTGGCCAGGTTGCAGACGCAGGACCGCTTGGCGTCGAGCGCGTTGAGGTTGCCGCGCACCAGGTCTTTGACGTAGACGAAGTCGCGCATCTGCTCGCCGAACTTGAAGATGCGGGGGCGCTTGCCGGCCTTGAGCTGGTTGTAGAGCTGGAAGACCATGCTGGCCATCTTGCCCTTGTAGTACTCGCGCGGGCCGTAGACGTTGAAATAGCGCAGGCCCACTATCGTCATGTCCTTGTGCGCGGCCGCGAAGTCGCGGGCCACGTTATCCATGATGGCCTTGGAAAAGCCGTAGACGTTCTCGGGGGTAGGCGTCTGGTCCTCGTGCATCGGGCACGGGGAGTTGCCGTAGACGGCGGCCGAGGACGCGTAGATCACGCGCTTGACGCCGTATTCCAGCGCGTACTCCAGCACGTTGCGGAAGCCGTCCACGTTGGCGGCCATCATCCTGCGCTGGTCGGCCTCGGTGGTATCCACCACCGCCGCCTGGTGGAACACCGCGTCCACCTTGCCGGCGCGGGCGAACCAGCCGCGCGA
This sequence comes from Elusimicrobia bacterium HGW-Elusimicrobia-3, assembly GCA_002840355.1. Classification (GTDB taxonomy): domain Bacteria; phylum Elusimicrobiota; class Elusimicrobia; order Elusimicrobiales; family UBA9959; genus UBA9959. The sequence goes on from PHAL01000020.1 coordinate 4,922, forward strand.
CAGGATATCGTCGGCTATCACGTCCCCGCCGAAACCGAGCAGGTTCTTGTAGTTGCCGGAAGAGAAATTATCCAGCACGGCCACGCGGGCCTTGCGCTCGCCCTCGAGGGCGAACGCTATGTTGGAACCTATGAACCCGGCGCCGCCGGTGACGAGGTACTTTTTCATAAATCCTCTAGGCGAACCGCTTCTTGAAGTCGGTGACCGCGTCGGCCAGCCGCTTTTCCAGCTCTTCGTCCAGCTGCTTCTTCTCCAGGATGTCGGCCAGCAGGTTGGCGTAGGAGTCGCGCAGGAACTTCACCAGCGAGGCCTCGAACTGCCGCACCTTCTCCAGCTCTACGTCGTCGAGGTAGCCGCGCGTGCCGGCGAACAGCACCGCCACCTGCTCGTGCGCGGGCATCGGGGCGTACTGGTCCTGCTTGAGCAGCTCCACCATGCGCTGGCCGCGCTTGAGCAGGTCGGTGCTGGCCTTGTCCAGGTCGCTGCCGAACTGCGCGAAGGCCGCGAGCTCGTTGTACTGCGCGAGGTCCAGGCGCAGCTTGCCGGCCACCTGGCGCATCGCCTTGATCTGGGCGCTGCCGCCCACGCGGCTCACCGAGATGCCCACGTTGACGGCGGGCTTGATGCCGGAGTGGAACAGGCTGGACTCCAGGTAGATCTGGCCGTCCGTGATGGAGATGACGTTGGTCGGGATGTAGGCCGTCACGTCGCTGGCCTGCGTCTCGATGATCGGCAGGGCCGTCAGCGAGCCGCCGCCGTTCTTGTCGCACAGTTTACAGGCGCGCTCGAGCAGGCGGGAATGGAGGTAGAACACGTCGCCGGGGTAGGCTTCGCGGCCCGGCGGGCGGCGCAGCAGCAGCGACATCTGGCGGTAGCTCTGCGCGTGCTTGGAGAGGTCGTCGTAGATCACGAGCGCGTGCTTGCCGTTCCACATGAACTCCTCGCCGATCGCGCAGCCGGTGTACGGGGCGAGATAGAGCATGGAGGCCGGGTCGGAGGCGGAGGCGGAGACGATCACCGAGTACTCCATCGCGCCGTTGTCCTCGAGGATCTTGGCCACGCGGGCCACGGTGGACTGCTTCTGGCCCACGGCCACGTAGATGCAGATGGGGCGCTTGTCGGCGGGCTCGTTCTTCTGGTTGATGATGGCGTCCAGGGCCACGGCGGTCTTGCCGGTCTGGCGGTCGCCGATGATGAGCTCGCGCTGGCCGCGGCCTATCGGGATCATGGCGTCTATGGCCTTGAGGCCGGTCTGCAGCGGCTCCTTGACCGGGGCGCGCTCCACGACGCCGGGGGCGATCACTTCCACGGGGCGCCGCTTCTTGGCGTTCAGCGGGCCCTTGCCGTCTATCGGGTTGCCGAGGGCGTCCACCACGCGGCCTATCAGTTCGGGGCCCACCGGGACCTCGAGCACGCGGCCGGTGCGCTTCACGCGGTCGCCTTCCTTGATCAGCGTGTCGGAGCCCATGATGACGGCGCCCACGTTCTCGCGCTCGATGTTGAGCACCATGCCGGACACGCCGCCCTCGAACTCCAGCAGTTCGCCCACGACGGCGCTGTTGAGGCCGTAGATGCGCGAGATGCCGTCGCCGATCTGCAGCACCTGGCCGGTCTCGGAGAGCTGCGCCTCGGGGATGAATTTCTCTATCCGTCCCTTGATGATCTCTGTAATTTCCTCAGGTCGTATCATGGTGATCCTTGTTGTATCGGGGCTATCTAGGCGAAGCCTCGATAACTCCTTATCCTTTCAGCAGGCGGGCCTTCATGGCCTCCAGCCTGCCGCGCACGGTGGCGTCGATAATGGTGTCGCCCAGCTTGATCTCGAAACCGCCCAGCACCCGCTCGGCTATCACCTGGCGCAGGCTTATCTTCCTGCCGGCGGCGCCGGCGAGCAGGGCGGTTATCCTTTTAACTTCGCCTTCGGAGAGCGGGTAGCGGCTGAACACCTCCGCCCGCACTATCCCGCAGAAATCGTCGTTGAGGCGCAGGCACTCCTGCATGATGTCCTCGAGCAGGCCGAACCTGTTCTGCCGCACCAGCAGGTCGGCGAAGCCGGCCGCCGGGCCGAAGTTGCCCTGGCCCAGTATCTTCGCCAGCGCGGCGAGCTTGACCTCGGAATTAACCGCCGGGTGCGTCAGGTTCTTCAAATGCGGCCGGGCCGCCTCGAAGACCTTGCGCAGGCCCTCGAGCTTGACCTGGGCCGCGGACCCGGCCGCGGCCGAATGCGCCTTGCCGTCCAGGTCCATGTAGGCCCGGGCGTAGCGCTTGGCGAGTATCCTGGCGGAGGAATCCATTATTCCCCCCCGAGTTTAAGCTCGGGGCGCTCCTTCTCCAGCTCGGCGAGGTACTTGGAGGCCAGGTCGGTATTGGCGCGGTGGTCCAGCTGCTTGAGCAAAATGCGCTCGGCGGCCAGGATGGACAGCTCCGCCACCTTGCTCTTGAGTTCGCGGGCGGCGTCCAGCTTCTGCGCTTCTATCTCGCGGCGGGAGGCCTCCACTATGACGCCGGCGCTCTTGCGGGCCTCTTCTATGAGGATGTCCTTCTCTTTCTCGGCCGAGACGCGCGCCTCGTCCAGGCGGCGGGAGATCTCGGCCTTCAGCTCGGCCAGCTTGGCGTCGAGCTCGGCCTTGAGCTTTTCAGCCTCGGCGCGGGCGGTCTCGGCGGTATTCCGGTCGTGCTTGATGGCCCGCTCGCGCTCCTCCACGGCCTGCAGCAGCGGCTTCCACGCGGTGCGCGAGAGCAGCAGCGCCAGCAGGACAAAGCAGGTTATAGTCCAGAACATCAGCCCTATTTCGGGCCTGATCAATGCTTCCATGGTTCACCTCCCGGGCCGCGGACGGCCGCGGCCCGGAGCTTGCCTAAAGACCCTTTAGTGGGTGGTCTGGCTCTGCGCCGCGCCGGGGGCCGCGGGGGCCTTCGGCATCGCCAGGTTCATCACGGCGAAGAAGCAGATGACCAGCGCGAGGAAGCCGAGGCCTTCGATAAGGGCGGCGGCGATGATCATCGTGGTGCGCAGCGCGGGGCCGGCTTCGGGCTGGCGGGCGGTGCCTTCGAGGGCGGCCGCGGCCAGCTTGCCGATGCCGAGGCCGGCGCCGATGAGCGTCAGGCCGGCGCCGATGCCCGCGCCGATGTAGCCGAGTCCGAGGAATGTAAGGTCGTTCATTGTACTACCTCCGTTAAGTTTGAAACCAGAAAACTTCCCGCCTAGTGCGGGTGCATCGCCGCGCCGGTGAAGATGGCCGTCAGCGTGACGAAAATATAGGCCTGCAGGAAAGCCACCAGCAGCTCCAGTAGCAGCGTGAACAGCACCAGGCCGATGGAGACCGGCGCCACGAGGAAACCGAAAGCCGCGTTGAAGGCGCCAAAGATGAAAATGAAGCAGATGAAGACCAGAATGACGATATGCCCGGCTATCATGTTGGCGAAGAGACGGATGCAGAGCGCAAAGGTCTTGATGAACAGGCCCATCAGCTCTATCGGGAACATCAGGGGGTACAGCCAGGCCGGCACGCCCTTGGGGACCAAATGGGCGAAGTAGCCTATCAGGCCCTGCTCGCGGATGCCGGTAAAGTTGATCAGGGCGAAGGTGGTAAGGGCCAGGCCGCCCGTGACGGCCAGGTTGCCGGTAGCGGTGGCGCCGTAGGGCACCAGGCCGATGAGGTTCATCAGCAGGATGAAGAAGAACAACGTGGCGAAGTAGCCGGTATAGGCGGCGCCCTTGTGGCCCATGTTCGGCACCACCACCTCGTCGCGCAGGAACAGCACCGTGGCCTCTATCATGCCGCGGAAAGGCGCGAGCGCGGCGGAGCGGCTGCGTATTATAAGGGGAAAGACCACCAGCAGGATGAGGGAGGCTATGCCCATCATCAGCAAATGTTTGGAAAGAGGCAGGTCCAGGGGGCCGAGCGCGACGCGGGCCCAGATCTGGTCCGTTACGTGGTGTTCAAGTATCGCTTTTAGGTCCATGCTTTATCGGGAACGCTTCAAAAATCATCTGCGCCAGTATCATCGGCGCTATAAATAAGACAATTATTGTATAACTTTCTCGGCGCAAAAGACAAACCGCCGCCGCCAGCAACCCCAGCCTGGCGAACACCCCGCCCACGAAAACGGAATAAAAAACGCTGTCGGAGGATCGTATGACGCGCTTGAGCGCCAGCCGCGACAGCCAGCCCGCCGCGGCCCCCAGCAGCGCGCCGCCCAGTACCGCCTGCCAGCCGGTCACTTCTTCCCCCCGCCGGGGGGCTCTATCCTGAACAGCTCCCTGGCCACCAGGAAGAAACCGCCGGCCAGGCCGGCCACCGCCCCGGCCAGCGTCAGCCAGGGCAGGGTGTCCAGCCGCCGGTCCAGCCAGTAGCCGCCGAAAAAGCCCAGCAGCACGGCGCCGGCCAGTTCCAGCCCTATCTGGGCGTAACCCCAAGGATTTTCTTTGTCGGCCACCCCTGAATTCTACAAATATTGGGGGCGCGCAAACCCATTTTATAAATGTTAAAATCACAGCATGGACGCCGCAGCCAAGAAGATCCTCCTCGTTGACACCGACGCCCCCGCGGCGGCGGCGCTTACCTCTTTCCTGGAGGGCCGCGGCTACAAGGCCCAGACCGTAGCCAACTACCAGCAGGCCCTCACGGCCGTGCAGAACTGGAAGCCCGACCTCGTCATCCTCAACATCCTCATCCAGGCCTTCAACCCGCTGGAGTTCATCAACGAGCTCAAGAAGAACCCCTTTACCGAGGCGCAGAAGATCATAATCTTCTCGCAGACCCGCAAGACCGAGATCGTGACGGGGCCGTCGCCCCGCGTCTGCGGCTACCTCACCAAGCCCGTGGATTTCGAGGCCCTCAAGGCCGCGCTGCTCAAGGCCGCCCCGCCGGCCGAAGGCCGCCAGCAGACCGTGGTGGTCGCCGACGACGACACCGAATTCTCCGACCTCGTGCAGATGTTCCTGGAAGCCAACAATTACCGCCCCGTGGTGGTCAACAACCCCCTGGCCGTGATAGACGTGCTGCGCTCCGAGGAGCCTGACGCGCTGCTGCTCGACATCATGATGCCCGGCAAGGACGGCTTCGCCATCATGGACGAGATGCAGGAATCGGCCGACACCGCTAAAATACCCATCATCGTGCTCAGCGCCCTGCGCCTGGACAACTACCAGGAACGCGGCATCCTCACCGGCCTGCCCGAGATCGTCTCGCGGGATATCCCGGCCGATTTGCTGGTCAAGCTGATAGAGGAGCAGACCTCGCAGGAGCCCGCGCCGGCGCCTGAGGGTTTCCCGGCGCAGCTGTCGCCCTCCAAGCCGCGCGTGCTGATGGCCGACGACCAGACCGAATTGCTGTACCTGATGAAGGAGATGGTGGAGTACTCCGGCTTCGACGTCATCACCGCCACCGACGGCGTGGAGGCCATGAAGGCCGTCTTCGAGACCCACCCCGACATCATCGTGCTGGACTACAACATGCCGCGCAAGAACGGCCTGGAAGTGGCGCAGGACCTCAAGAACAACCCGCTGTTCGCCCATATCCCGATCATGATCGTGACGGCCTTCGGCGAAAAGCACGCCAAGCTCAAGGGCCTGAGCATGGGCATAGACGATTACCTCATCAAGCCGGTGGACGCCGACGAGCTGGTGGCGCGCATCCGCATGATCCTCAAGCGCAACAAGCAGGTGCTCGACACCAACCCGCTCTCCCGCCTGCCCGGCAACCCGTCCATCCAGGCCCGGGTGGAGCGCGAGATACAGAAGGGCGGGCCGTTCGCCGTGCTGTACCTGGACCTCAATAATTTCAAGGCCTACAACGACATCTACGGCTTCGAGGCCGGCGACCGCATCCTGAAGGCCACCGCCAATCTGCTGGTCAAGCTGACCATACAGAACGAGAACTCCGAGGATTTCATCGGCCATATCGGCGGCGACGACTTCATCGTGGTCACCACCTACGAGCGCTCGGAGGAGCTGGCCAAGCGCATCGTGCACGCCTTCGACGAGATCGCCCCCTCCTTCTACAGCAAGGCCGACCGCGAGCGCGGCCACATCGTGGCCACCGACCGCCAGGGCAATATCAGGAAGTTCCCCTTCCTGTCCATCGCCATCGGCATCGTGCACAACACGGTCCGCCCGCTGCAGTCCTTCGCCCATGTCAGCAATATCGGCACCGAGCTCAAGAAAGCCGCCAAAACCTCCGACAAGAGCCACTACATAGTGGACCGCCGCAAGGACTAAGCGCGCCACAATTAAAGAGAGAGGCCCGGCTTAAACCGGGCCTCTCTCTTTTTGTCGCTCCCGGATTTACGGGAAGGCGCCGAACCGGGACAGGTCCGCCCGACCGGCTGGAATATCGGTTACCGGCATGTCCACGACTTCAGGCGCGGCGCCGCGGGCGTCGCCGCGCAGCAGGGCGGCCAGGCCGGGAATCTTGGAGAGCACATAGCCCTTCTTGCCCCTGCCGCCATCCTGCTCCAGGGCGGTAATGGTCTTGCATTTCCCCGCCTTTACGCGGGCGTCGTCGGCCCGCAGGCCGTGGTTGGGAGGCAGCGGTATTTCCACCAGGTCAGGGTCCCAGCTGGCGGTATGCACTCCGATCAACGCCCCGTCGCGAGCGGCGAAAATGCCGCCGCCGGAATTGCCGCCCGAAGTGTCCAGGTTAGTGCCGAAGAAGGTCCCGGCCTCGTTGATGAAGCGCACCGAAGCGTCGTTGACCACTTTTAGCGGCAGGCCATAGGGCCCGCCCACGGTAAAGATGCCGCTGCCCGCAGCGGGGAAAGCGCCGGCGTGCAGCCTGGCGGCGGCGCGCCCCTGTACCGGCCTGTCCAGCCGGACCACGGCGTAGTCTCCCGCCGCCCCATTGGCGTAGATCTCGACCTTGCCGCAGGAGTAGACATTAGATTTAGCTACCGTGTCCGTAGCCGATCCCTCCGAGGAGACGGCATAGCCGAAAACAAAACGCGTCCTCTCGCAGCGGCTGGGCGGTTTGTTCTTGTCACCCATGCAATGCCCGGCGGTAAGCACCAGGTCGGGCGCTATCAGCGTGCCGGAGCAGAAGGCCGCGCTGCGCTGCTCAAAGAACTTCTGACCGGGGCAGATGGCGCGGCGCTCGTCCCCGAAAAGCGCGCCTTTCACGGTCAGCACGGCCTCCTCGCCGGCCAGCGTGGTGTCGCGGAACAGGGAAACGGCCGACATCATGGCCGCGCGCTCGGCGCGGGCGGTAACCTCGTAAAAGTCCAGGCGGCTGTCGTCGCCGTATATGGTCTTATTCTGCGCGGCGGCCTGCAGGGGCAGGGCGAGCGTGAAAGCCAGTGCAAGGATATTCTTCATAATAGCGCCTCAGATCCGCACCGGCTGGGGGGCGGAAGGCTCGGGGGCGTAGTAGACGGCGGGCTGTACCGAGCCGCCCTGGCCGGGAGAGTAGATGGCGGGCACCGCTTTGGGGGCGGAGCTCGCGGGCCGGGAGACCTGGCGCGCGGCCTGGTCCAGCGCGGCCTCGAAGCGGGTAACCGGTATCAGGGCCTGCACTTCGCCTATCAGGGTCACTTCCTCGCCGTCGCCGCCGTCCTGGGCGTAGTAGTTGGCGCGGCCGGGGGCGTACTGGTAGGGGCGGCGGGGGTCGTTCACCACGGCGCCGCTGGAGGTATTGGAGGCGTAGGCGTAATCGGGGTCGCCGCGCACCAGTATGCCCTCTATCTTGTAGGTGTCCAGGTTGAAAACGGGGCTGCCGGAATTGCCGCCGAAGGTGTCGAGGTCGGTCACGAAGTAGCCGTTGGCGTTGAGGCTCCTGACGCTGGCGCCCGCTTCCTGCACCTTCACGGGCATGCCGCTGGGGTAGCCTATCGCGCCCACCCTGGCGCCGGCTTTGACGGCGGCGCGGCTTATGGCCAGCGGCACGCGGTTCTGGACGGGCCGGTTCAGGCGGACCAGGGCGTAGTCGGCGCCCTTGCCGTTCACCGCGAAAGTCTGACAGCTGCCGCCGCGGCAGGTGAAGTGCTCGCCGAAGCCTTCCTTATCCTGCTCGCGCACGTGCTGAACCACCACCTCGGAGCAGCCGTACACGTCCTCGGCCGGTATGGAGGTCGGGGCGGCGCCGGCGCGGCTGTAGGCGAAACCGAAAGCGAAGAGCACGCTGCCGCAGGGGCCGCCCTTGGGATGCGGGGCCAGGCAGTGGCCGGCCGTCAGCACCAGGTCTTCGCCCACCAGGACGCCCGAGCAGAAGGCGCCGGAGGGCTGGTCGTTGAAGGTCTCGCCGTCGCGCAGGTTGAACTTCTGCTTAACGTTGAGCTTTTTCAGATTGTAATTGCCGGTGGCCTCGTCCAGCATCAGGTTCCTGGGGGAGAACAGCGCCACGGTGGACTCGGACAGCATGCGCATGCGCGCGCTGGCCTCGTAGGCCTCGCGCAGATCGTTGTCGCCATGGTAGGCGGCGGGGGTTACCGAAGGGTCGCCGCTTCCGGCGCGCGCGGCGGAGCCGGCCCCCAGGGCCAGCGTCAGTGTCATCAGTATGTTCAGCGCGCGTTTCATAATGTTTACCTATATATATTATGAAACAAGAGTTGACGAATGTCAATCCCTAAAGACCCAGGAAGGAATAGGTCTTTAGACCTACGCCAAGCCTTCTTGCAAATAAAAACGCCGCCCGTTTTAAGCGGGCGGCGTTAACTCGTGATTACCGGCTTATTTCGCGTTCTTGCCGATGATCTTGGCCAGGTCGAACATCGTGACCTGCTTTTTGCCGGCGAACAGCTTCAGCAGCTTCTCGTCAGCGTTGATGTTGCGCTTGTTCTTCTTGTCCTGCAGGTTGTTCTTCTTGATGTAGGCCCACAGTTTCTTCACGATCTCGGTGCGGGGAACCGGCTTGGCGCCGATTACCGCGGCCAGGGTCTCGTTAGGGGTGATGGGGGCCATGAACTTCGAGTTTGCTTTTGCAGCGGGCATTGTACTTCCTCCTGTGGTATATACTTCTAAATTACCTACATATAACCTATTTTCCCTCGGCGGTGTCAATAGAATAGTCCGCTGGCGGGCGGCGGGCAAAAAAAGGCCCCCCGGCAGCGGGGGGCCTCTTGTCCGGGCCGTCCCTATATCTTAGGGGCGGCTCCGTTGATGGCGGCGCTGGTCACGTTGAACTTCTTGAAGTTCTCGGCGAACAGGCCGGCCAGTTCCTTGCACTTGGCGTCGTAGAGGGCCTTGTCGGCCCAGGTCTCGCGCGGGTTAAGCACCTCGGCGGGCACGCCGGGGCACTCGGCCGGGATCTCGAAGCCGAACACCGGGTCCTTGCTGAACTTCACCTTGGCCAGGGCGCCGTCGAGCGCGGAATTGAGCAGCGCGCGGGTATGCTTGATGCTCATGCGCTTGCCCGTGCCGTAGGGGCCGCCGCAAAGGCCGGTGTTGATCAGCCAGCAATCGGCCTGGCTCGCCTTCATTTTCTTTTCCAGCAGCTCGGCGTAAACCGAGGGGTGGTGGCTCATGAACGGGGCGCCGAAGCAGGTGCTGAAGGTAGCCTTGGGCTCCTTGATGCCCATCTCGGTATTGGCCACCTTGGCGGTGTAGCCGCTGATGAAGTGGTACATGGCCTGCTCGGGCGAGAGCTTGGCTATAGGGGGCAGCACGCCGAAAGCGTCGTAGGTGAGCATCACGATGTTCCTGGGGTGCGGAAAGGCGGCGCCCTTGATGGAATTGTCGATGAATTCCAGCGGGTAGGCCGCGCGGGTATTCTCGGTCAGCGACCCGTCGTTGAGGTCCAGCTCGCGGGTGTGCTTATCGTACACCACGTTCTCGAGGATGGTGCCGAAGCGCCCGGTGGCGGCGTGGATCTGCGGCTCGGCCTCGGCGTTAAGGTTGATCACCTTGGCGTAGCAGCCGCCCTCGAAGTTGAAGACGCCGTTGTCGCTCCAGCCGTGCTCGTCGTCGCCGATCAGTCGGCGCAGCGGGTCGGAGGAGAGGGTGGTCTTGCCGGTGCCGGACAGGCCGAAGAAGATGGCCGTGTCCTCTTTCTTGCCAACGTTGGCCGAGCAGTGCATGGGCATCACGCCCTTGAGCGGCAGCAGGTAGTTCATCACGGAGAAGATGGACTTCTTGATCTCTCCGGCGTAGGCGGTGCCGCCTATCAGGATGACCTTGCGCTTGAAATTAAGCAGGATGAACGCGCTTCCGCGGGTGCCGTCAGCCTGGGGCTGGGCATGGAAGCCGGGCGCGTCGATCACGGTGAAGTCGGCCCGGAAGCCGGGCAGGTCGGCCGCCGGCGGCTCGATGAACATGTGGCCGGCGAACAGGCTGTGCCAGGCCAGCTCGGTGTACACGCGCACGTTCAGGCGGTTCTCGGGGTCGGAGCCGGCGTAGCAGTCGCGCTGGTAGACTTCCTTGTCGGCCAGGTAGGTCTGCACCTTGGCGTAAAGCTTGTCGAAGGTGGCCTCGTCTATGGCGGCGTTGTTGTCCCACCAGATGTTCTTTTCGCTGGAAGCTTCCTTCACGATGAACTTGTCGTTCGCGGAGCGGGCGGTGTGCTTGCCGGTGCGGGCGCACAGCGCGCCGCCGGCGGTTATCTCGGCCTCTTTATTGGCGACAGCGTGCTCGTAGATCGCTGCCCCGGCCAGGTTCTTAAAAATGGTCTTGGACGTTTTTATCTCGTTCGTCGCGGAGCTCTCGGTTTCTATCATGGTTCTTCTCCTAGTCCAGAATTTTCCGTATGCGGCTGACGCCTTCCACAATATCCGCCTCGGCGCCGCAGTAGCTCAGGCGCAGGTGGCCCTCCAGGCCGAACTCCACTCCGGGCACGGCCACCACCATGGCTTTCTCCAGCAGCAGGGCGGAAAGCTTGGCCGAATCCTTCTCGTAGGCGCTGAAATCCGCGAAGCTGTAGAACGTGCCCTGCGGCTTGTGCAGTTTGATTTTCTTGAGCTTGGCCAGCTCGGCCACCATCGTGTCGCGCTTCTTCTGCAGGCCGTCGCGCAGCGTCTCCACGAAGGCGCCGCCCTCGCGCAGCGCGCCGGCCGCGGCCGCCTGGCTGAGGGCGGAAGGACAGGAAGAAATCTGGGCCTGCACCTTGATCATGGCCTGCGTAACGGCCTCGTTGGCCACGCTCCAGCCTATGCGGTAGCCGGTCATCGAGAAGGTCTTGGACACGCCGTTGATGGAGACGATGGGCGACTCGTTGAGGGGCTTGTTGGAGAATTCGAAAGCCGACGGGGCCTTGAGCCCGTCGAAGACCAGCCGGTTGTAGATGTCGTCCATCAGCAGGTAGACGCCGCGGTCCTCGCAGACCTCCACCATCCTGCGGATGAACTCCTCGCCGTAAACCTGGCCGGAGGGGTTGTTGGGGCTGTTGAGCAGTATGGCCTTGGTGCGGCTGGTGATGTGGGCCTCTATGTCGGCGGCCTTGGCCAGCAGCTCGCCCTCGCGCGGGCGCACTATGACCGGATTGCCGTAGGCCAGCTTTACCATCTCGGGGTAGCTCACCCAGTACGGCGCGGGAAAGACGATCTCGTCGCCCGGGTCCGTCACCGCGACGAGGAAATTATAGATGGCCTGCTTGGCGCCGGAGGCCACCACGATGTTCTTCGGGCCGGGCTTCACGCCGTAGTACTGCTCGGTGTAGGCGGCGATCTCTTTCTTAAGCGCGGCCGTGCCCGAAGTGGGCGTGTAGCGCACGAAGCCGGCGTCGAGCATCTTGCCGCTCTCCTCGAGAGCGCCGCGGGGGATCTTTTCCTCTGGCTCGCCGCCGCCGAGGTGAATGACCGGCTTGCCCTCGGCTTTGAGGTTGTTGGCTAATTCGTTTAGTTTAAGGGTGGCCGACTGGCCGAGGGATAGGGCTAATCTGCTGAGGTTCATGGGTGTTCAGGGGATTTCCCCTCCTCCAGATTATTTAAAAAAGAAGACAGGCGCGGGCGGGAATCGAACCCGCGAATAACAGTTTTGCAGACTGTCGCCTTACCACTTGGCCACCGCGCCGTGAAAATATCTTATCAAATATCAGCGGTTAAAGTTAAGCCGGCGCGTTTTTTTGTATCATAAAAAACCGTGAATAAGAAGAAATGTTTTAAATGCGGTTATTGGAATAAATGGGACGCGCTGTACTGCGGGCTCTGCTACGAGCCCTTCAATAAGCGGGCCGCCGCGGAGAAACCGGCGCCGGCCGGCGCAGAGGCCCGGCCCGAAGAGCAGCCCCGGCTGCCGCGGCTGCTGCTCCTGCTGGCCGGGCTGACCCTGGCCGTCACCGCCGCGTTCCGGCTGCTGTCCCCGCCCGCGCAGGACGCCCCCGGCGCGGCCGCCGGCATCAACCGTTTCTCGGCGAAGACGGCCATAGCCGACAAGCTGCTTGAGGATTACACGGCGGCCAAGGAAGCGCTGCTCGCCCGGATGGGCGCCACGCCCGCCCCGGAAGGTTTCGGCATCGCCGGAGAGTATACAGCGGAATTATTCAGGATAGAAGAGGAGTATGCCGCCGGCATGGAAGCGCTGCGGCTGCCGGGGGCCGGCGGCCTGGACCGGGCCGCGGACTCCGGCTACCTGCTCTGGCTGGAGACGCACCGCTACAAGGAAAACTCCGGCATGGAGGATTTCAGCCGGCGGTACCGGCTGCTGGCGGCGAAGGCCGGAGCCGGCGGTTAGGCCGGCCCTATCTGCCGCAGTGGGCTTTTTTCAGGCGCAGGTCGGCGTTCTGGTAGCTGAAGTTCTTATCCAGCAGGTCGTTGTAGAAGACCTGCTCTTCTTTTAACACGGTTTCCAGCATCAGCCGGTAGCGGTAGTCCTGCTGCTCCGGAGTGCCGGTGGCGGCGCAGGCGTCGGAGGGGGTGAAATCCCCGTTCAGCCCGGCCAGGATCGCGGCGTAGCCCCGCACCTTCCACTCGTGCATCACCATATAAGTGAGCGGCCGCAGTTTGCGCCTGGTCATCTCCCAGGCCGCGCCCACCGTTATTATGGAACTGAGGCTGCGGTACTTGGAGTCGCCGGGTTCTTTGCGCGCCTCGCCCGCCTTGAAATCCGCCGCCGCGATGAAGATGCCGCCGTTCAGCGCGCTCACGCGCACATAATCCCCCTTCTGCAGCGGCGTGAAGAAAGCGAACTGCCCCCTCGACGAGGGCAGGTAAATGTCGAACTTCATCCCTTCCTTAAAAAGCTCGGAAGCCGCGATGCGTTCGCGGGCCGATTCCAGCGTGCCCCCCACCTCCGAGGCGGTCAGCGCGGCGCGCGAGCGCACGGTGAACTCCCGGTAGTCCACCCGCTTGTTGAAATACATATCCGGTTTGGCCAGCAGCACCGAATAAATGGCCGCCGACATCACCAGCAGGAAAATTATAGTGTTCTTCATGGTCCCCTCCGCCCGGCCCGCTCCGGAACAGGTTATATTCTAGCCTTAACGGCCGCCCCCGTAAAGAGGAAAAAGGCCGGGCGTCGCCGCCCGGCCAACTTCCTCCCTCTTTTCCTACCTTACACCCAATCTTCGTTCTTGATGCCGCCCTGTATGCCTACTACCACGTGCTTGACCGGCACCTTGCGCTTCGCGGCGGCGGCGGCCTGCTTGACCATGGCCAGCAGGCCGTTGCAGCACGGCACCTCCATCGTGACCACCGTCAGCGTGTTCACCTTGGCGTCCTCGATGAGGGCCTGCAGCTTCTCGACGTAGATCTCCTGGCCGTCGTCGAGCTTGGGGCAGGCGATAACGATGGCCTTGCCCTTTATGAAATCGTTATGGAAGTTGCCGTAGGCGAAGGCCGTGCAGTCGGCCGCCACCACCAGGTCGGCCTTCTGGAAATACGGCGCCATCGGCGAAGCCAGGTGCAGCTGCACCGGCCACTGCCGCAGCTGGGACTGGGCCGCCGGGGCGTCCTCGCCCGCGCCGTCGTCGCAGGCGCAGGGCTCGCGGAAATCCATGGTGCGGCCGCCGGGGCAGCCGCAGGGTTCGTGCTCTTTTTTCTTGGTCATCTCTTCCTCCAGGGGGTTAGGGATCTTGTGTTTCTTCAGGTAATCGAAAGCCTGCTTCAGGAACGCTTTCTGCGCGTGGTCCCGCAGGTGCTTCAAATGGGCCTTGATGGTGTTGGGGCCGTGCTGCACCATGCCCTCCATCACCTTCACCTCGTCGTAAGGCACGGCCTCGCGGGTCTCTATCGTGATGGCGCCCCGCGGGCACTCGCCTATGCAGGCGCCGAGGCCGTCGCACAGCAGGTCGCTGATCAGCCGGGCCTTGCCGTCTATCACCTGCAGCGCGCCCTCGTGGCAGCCGGTCACGCAGTTGCCGCAGCCGTCGCACTTCGCCTCGTCTATCTTTACCATCTGACGCTTGGTCTTCATGCCAGGTCCTTTATCGTCACGGCGGCCACCTCGGCCAGCAACCGGCTCTCTATCCCCGCTATCTTGTGCCGCAGCACGCAGGCCGCGTGCCGCTGGCAGATCTTCTCGCCGAAAACACAGTCGTTGAGCCGCAGCGGGCCCTGCAGCGTTTCCATCAGCTGCTTCAGGGTGACCTTGTCGGGGTTGCGGGCCATCGCGAAGCCGCCGCCCTTGCCCTTCACGGCGTGCACGATGCCGGCCTTGTGCAGTTTCTGCATGATCTTGCGCAGGAAAGGCCCGCTTACGCCCACCTGCTCCTGCATCTGCGCCACCGAAACGGTGGGTTTATTGGCCCTGGCCATGAAAGTCAGCGCCCGCGCCGCGTAGTCCACGTCCCTGTTTATCAGTTTCATAATGTAGGTTAATGATACCACACGGGTATCATTCTGTCAAGCCCCTTCCGGGGGCCCCGGCCTGAGTTTAACCGGTTTTTCTTTGGTAGAATAAAGGCGGAGGGCCTATGAAATACCTGCTTTATACTATTATCCTTTTTACCCCGGCCGTTTGCCGGGCCGACACCTTCCTGATGCAGGACGGCGCCAGGCTGGAAGGCGAAGTGACCGGCGAGATGGACGACACGCTGCTGGTAAAGACCCGCTATGGCGCCCTGACCATAAAGAAAGCCGACATACAGGAGCGCAAGGCACAGGAAGCGCCCCCGCTGCCCCCGGCGAAACTCGAGATCTCCTCGGCCCCCGCGGCCGTAGCGCCCTCTACCGCCCCCGCGGTGGAAGTTTCTTCGGCCCAGCCCGCCGCCGTGGCCGAACCCGCCCCGTCGCTGACCTTCGCCACCATATCCCCCAGCACCATGACGCGCCAGCTGGTCTATTCAGAGAACGGCGTGGCCATAGCCACCGAAACTTTCGAAGCCTCCGGCGGCCTGCTGACCCTGGAAGGGGCTATTAAGGACGGCACCTATACGGAATACTACTCCGACGGCGGCCTGAAGACGGTAAAGACCATGCTGGGCGGCAAGGCCAACGGCACGCTGAAAGCCTACTACCGGTCCGGCGCCCTGCAGGCCGAGGCCTATTACCTGGCCGGCGGCAAGGACGGCCTGCTGCGCTATCACACCGAGGACGGCAAGGTGCTGATGGAAGCCTCCTACCGCAACGACCAGCTCAACGGATGGAAGCGCGAGTACGGCCCCGACGGGGCGCTGACCTCAGAGACCTACTATGCCGACGACAAGCCGGCCGCCCCGCCCCAGGCGCAGGCCGCGCCCGCCGCGCAAGCTGCCGCCGACGGCGGGCCCGACACCCAGATCACGGTGAAGACGCTGGAGCTGGCGCGCGGCGAGCGCTTCTCCTTCCACCTCAACGGCAAATATGTGGGCAAGGTGCACCTGGACAAGGAGTACAACCTCATCAGGCAGGGCGGCAAGGTTCCCGACGGCCTGGTGAAGGTCTACACCGAGGACGGCCGCCTGGTGAAGGAATTTCTCTTCGAGAAGAATACCCTGCGCGCGCTGCGCGTCTACGAGCCCGGCGGGCCGCTGCAGGCCGAGTACGGCTACGAGCGGGAGAAAGCCGTAAAGAAGTAGCCGCCGTTAAACGGCAAAAAGGCCGCCCGGAAAACCGAACGGCCTTTTTTACGCCTAAAAACTGGGCCCAGTAGGACTTGAACCTACGACCCAGCGATTATGAGTCGCTTGCTCTAACCAACTGAGCTATGGGCCCGTAAATCTCTTGGTGACTGAACAATCATTCTAGCAGTTTTAGCGCCCTATTTCAAAGCCGCCCCGCGATCGCCCTAATACCAGCCTTTCTCCTCAATAACGAAGGCCAGACCCGCCGAAAGAAAAACGGCGGCTATGAAAGCGAACCCCATAGAGAACAGGTAAGTCATTTCCTTAATCCCCCAGTTGCGCGCGGATCGGGGCCACGGACGCGGCGCGCTGTTGCCCAGGCTATCCCCTTGCCGCCACCAGCAGATCATTGAGCTCTTTTTTTCCTTCCTGAAAGCGCCTGACGCCGCCAAAAAGTCCGATAAAGGCGAAATACGCGCCCATCACGACTTTGTAGCCGCCTTGCATGAAATACGCCGGCGTATTCCATAGAAGCCCAAATTCAGTCCAGATATGCCCAATATTCAGCCAGACAAATCGCAGGAAATAGACCGAGAAAGCGACAAAAGCAACGAGGTAAACATAATGCACGGCGCGCATCCAGCGTTTATGCTTTAGCGCCGAGTAGGTGTCCTTGTAAAGCCAATACCCATCGGTGCGCAGAAGCGGATTTAAATTAAAGAGCATTATAAGCATGGTCCACCGCACGGCCTCAGCGGCGGAAGGACTGCCCAACACCACCGCGGCGACAAGCAGCATGAGCGTGTATATTGATTGCAGGATAAATCCGCCGCAATCCACTAACGCCCGTTTTTCGAGAGGAAGCCTGTCTACGCCGGAAACATTAGTATAAAAAACAGGGTAGACCAGATATACCGAAAAGCCTATGGGCCGCAAGCCAATGCCGCTAGTCGCGGCGGCGATGGAATGCCCAAGCTCATGCACCATGCTTCCCAGTAAGACGAGGGCCAGCACCAAAAAGCCTTTGGCGCTACCGAAGGCCGCTGCCGGCAACATCCTGTCGCCGCCACCCGCGAACAGCCAAAGCCCCGGCAGCGCGCCGGCCAGCGCTAACCACACCAGCCACGGGAAGATCTTTTTGAGTCTCTCCGGAGTCAGCCCGAACAGATTCAGGAAGCGCTCCTGCAACTGAGCGGGAACCAGCCTTATGCTTGGAGAAAACACAGCCCCAAGCATTGTCTTCCAGGTCTTTTCCGGCTTTTCGGTCAGCGCTCCGATAGCGAGCAGCTTCTCCAGTATTTTTTCCGGTTCGTTTATACCAAGCCGGGCCAGCGCCGATGCGTACTCGGGTTTGCGCCCGTTTTGAGGCAGCTGGCCGGCCAACCAGACCGCCTCCTCCGCGACGCTGTAGCAGGACGTATCCGTTATGGCCAGGAGTTTATCCCCGTATCGCACCGAATACGCCCTCTTTAGCGGGTTCTCATAGGTCTTAGCCGTGGCTTCCACCATACTTAGCCGTGCGTTGACACCAGGTCGGGCTCTTTGTCGTCGGAAGCGCCCTCTGCGGGCCGGTTCCGATTCTGGTAGGCCAACTTTACAGACTCGATTATGACGCGCTTCGTGTCGTCACAGGCGGGCTTGAAGAGGTCCCCCGTCTTAGTGCGGCTCTTAACGCCGCATTGACCGCCGCAAGCCAGGGCCACCGGGCACTTGGCACACTCGTCCAGGTTCGCGAGGTGCCTTGTCTTGTAGGTCTCATGCAGCGGAAAGAACTCCACTCCAGACTCCGACAAGTGCCCCACGCGGTATTGCGGGTACCCGGCCTCCTCGAAGCATCCATAGATATCCCCGAACGGGTCCACCACCACGCTCCGTTGCCGTGTTTGCATGCAGAAGCAGGTACGAGTGAGGCCGAACCCCCGCTTCAGTTTAAAAAGGTGACTAATCTCGTTGGCGCGCATGCTTACTGGATGCTCCAAGTCTATTCCCAGGTCGAACACCTTGGAGGAGAGGTCCGCCATGTCCACGAAATCGGTGGCATCCACCTTGGCTATGTTGTCGTGCAGCGGACTTGCGTATATATTGACATACTTGCTCCCAAGTATCCCGCTGTCCTTTAAATCCTTTATCAGGCGAGGCACGGACTCCATGGTCCTCTTATCAAGATTGAGCCTTATGCTCACCTGCGTCTTCCTCTCCACCATCATACGGATATTTTTCAAGATCTTGTCGTAGGTCGGCTCGCCGCCAAGAGGCACACGCGACTTATCGTGAAGCTCTTTACTGCCGTCCAGAGAAACCTGAACGCGGCTGACGAAGCCCGGGCCATCCCCGAAGATGTCCGGCATCAGGTCCACCATCGTGGCATTGCTTATCGCGGTGGACTGCATTCCGTACTTCTTAGCGTAGCCGAGCGTCTTGCGGATTACGGCCTCATTTGATGGCAGGAAAGGTTCTCCGCCGTAGAACGAAATATTAGAGAAACTCTGCTGGGCACCCTTGATGATGTTGGAGAACTGCTTCTCAAAGATGGTCTCGACCATGGCCTCACTCATGACGGCCCTGGACTTGTGCGGGCGGTGCTCCTGCTGGTAGCAGTACTTGCATGCCAGGTTACAGTTGTAACTCATCAGCAGCATGATGCCGCCGCCGCGGTCGTCCTTCCCCATATTGCCATGCATCACACTCACGAATTCCTTGAACCGGACAAGCTCTTCTTCAGGGGAGAGCGTGGTTATGTGCCCGCGCTTCAGAAGGGTTTCCAACTCTTCGCTGCCCAGAGCATTTATTCTCTCAGCGCTCCGGGAGAGGAAAGCCTCGGCAGGCTGGCCGCTGACTTCATCCATACAGCTGTTCACCCCGTTAAACAGAAGAACCGAACCGCCGAGGTCAATCACATTAAGATATCGACTGATATTGTAGTTCATCTTTCTCCCCCCTTAATTCAATTCCCAGCCTGGCAGGCCTGAGCCTGCTGCCCGTGCTTAAAAAGTATATCACAAATGGCGGGTTTATCCGGTTTTGAGGCCAGCCAGGCGGAATCCAATCCCCTGGCCTTATCCATCGCCTCGGCGGCCTCCCGGAACTTCCCCAACCGCACCAGCGCACGGCACTTGTTCATGTGCATGAACGCGTGCACCTTGGGGGCCAGCCGCATGGCTCGATCCATATCGGCCACCGCCTCTTCGTTGCGTCCCATAAACATCGCCGCGGTACCGCGCCCCATGTACATCTGGGACACGAAAGAAGCATTCTTTTCATAGTACTGTCCGCCGGGGAAGCCGTCGGGATATTTCTTCTGGAAAGTGCGGATGGCCTCATCGTAGTTTTTATAGGAGGCGGGAAAGTCCTTCTTCCAAAAACTAATGCCACCGCGCATATAGCTGAAGGCGTGCGGCTGCTCTTTAAGTATCTCGGGATTTTCTTTCTCCAGGGTCTCCAACGCTTTTTGAGACGCGTCCGGGTCTCGCTGCGGAGAATTTACAGCGCGGATCATCTGCTGCCTGCGCGATTCAAAAAGCAGGCGCCGAATCTTTTCGGAGGTGCTTTCAACGTCGCTGCCAAATGAGGAAGAATCTATCTCCATCGGGATGGCCAGCTCTTGCGGCACAGTTTGTCCCACGGAATCATTGACCGCGGCCCCGGCCGGCACAACTGCCATCAGGATTATTATCAGATATTTCATCGCTTTGCTCCTTAATGTGTTTCAGCCCATCTACTCGCAGCCAACAGCTTCAGAGCAATTATTGTGCCATGCCCCCTATCGCCAGGTGACCCTACACCCAAGAGTCCGGATCCCTCCGGAGCGAAGCAGATACGCGAGAACAATACACCAACGCCTGATTTTCATTTGAAAATATAGTTTTCACTTGAAAAGAAGGAATCGAGAACACCCCCCTAGCCGGCTAGCCTCGCTAGGGGGGTATCGTGGTTTTCGGACTGGTTGGCGGGAAAACGGGACAGCAGACTAATGATATACCGCGACCAAACCGGCGCTTGGGCGGCGGGGATATTGCTGACTTTGACTGGTAACCGTTCTTATCTTCCTACTCCTGTCTGATGAAATCGGATATAGGGCTGCGAAGCAAAAGCCCCGACCCCGATCAAAAAGCCCAGGTCATACCAGCGACCATTATTGTTGGTCTCCCATATGGCCACTTTTGCGTTAAAGAGGCTGATGATGAACGTTATTACGGCTATAAAACCATGCCACAGGCCACCCAGAAAACCCGCAGGTTTCGCCCCCTGAAGCTTATATTTTGAATTTGGTCCCGGTATGGAAAATATGTTCGCCACAATTTACCCCTTTTTATTCCTAGTATCTTCAAATTATATCACACCCAACTGGCCTATCCGTTCTTAGAGGCCCGCCGTCCGGCACGCACCCCCCGGGGCCGTCCAACTGTGGGCGAGAGAGCGCAACCTCTCCGGTTATCCTCTTTTTGCGGGATCACCCATTATCAAGTCACAGGCCGGCAGTTATTGGAAGGGCAGACCGTAAAGGGACGGCAGTTTATGTAACCGGTAGGACCAACGCAGTCGCAGGTATCGTTGCAGTTGCCGCACGTGAGATCGATAAGACAGATATCATGCGGGCAAGTGTTGTTTCCTTTATCTATGGAGGAAACCATTGAGACCAGCGCCTCGAATTCCATGCGGTCCGGCAATTTCTCCAGAGTAAGAACCGCGCCGTCAGTCAGATTTAAGGCTTTTATTATGCTGTTCATTTGTTATCTTCGCTCCTTGATTGACCGCTAGATCACATCAGCCACGCTCGCATTACGTTCAGAGCAATATTAATGCCAGACTGTTATTTGTACGGGTGACAATTAATGTACCGGGGGTGGCACTGTTCGTCAAGGCAGACAGTGCATACAATGTCGATCAAGCAAGGATCAGGATTGGTGCCTTTATTAGCCTCCCCCTGGCCGGCCATAATCAGAATTGCCTCGAACTCCATCCTGTCCTCAAGTTTCTCCAGCGTAAGCACGGCGCCTTCGTTAAGATTCAGTGATTTGATGATACTATTCATTTATTTTTCCTCCGCTGTTTTTTCCATGGCCTGACCACCAACAAAAGTATTCAGGCTAACTTGCATACCGCTTTCCCTACTGGCGGCGGCTTAAATCGCCTCCCGGCAACACCAGGTCAAGGGTGTGCTTTATTCGGACAGGCCAAACCGTATGACGAACAGTCGGTAAGGCAGATAGTACAGAGTGACGAACAGTCGGGGCATACAGTACACTCAATCTTAATCGCACAAGCGCCTTTTTCACCTGTTCCCTGGCCGAGCATAACAGCCAGCGCTTCAAACTCTATCCGGTCCGGCATCTTCTCCAAGGTAAGAACCGCACCCTCTGTCAGATTTAGTGCCGTAATAATATTATTCATTTCCTATTTCTCCAGTATGAATTCTTCGTTTGGTTATTTGCGCCAGATTAGTCACACACTAGTCAGTGCAATTTCCATGCCAACCCGGGAATCCGGTTGCCACCCGCTATTGTGCCGACAGTTTTGCAGTGAGTTAGCACAGCGGGCGATGTTAAGACCGCTGTAGACAGGAGCCATGGGATATTTTCTTTTGAAAATATATTTTCATATGAAAATATGGCGTAAAATAAAAAAGCCGGCTGGAAGCCGGCTTTTCTGCTGAGCAATAGTGCCTACTGCCAGGGGGGTTCTTTGCCGTTGACTTTCAGCCAGGGGAGGTCGGCGAACTTCTCCGCGCCGTGGCCGGTGGCCATGGTGAGGTCGGTGAAGCCGCGCCCGTGCAGATCTTTGGCTATATCTTCGCCTTTCACGCCGTCGCCCAGTTCGGAGTCTATATAGACGGGAATGTCGCGCGGCAGGGTTTCGGCGGCGGCGGAGAATTCTTCGGCGGTCTTGAAGGCCTTCAGGTCGGCGCCGGCGGCACGGGCGGCCATGCGCCAGTTCATGTGCACCAGCAGATCGTCGTCCAGCAGCACGGCGCGCAGGCCGGCGGCGGGCTTGGCCGCGGCCGGCAGCTCCATAATTACGCTCGTGCCCTTGCCGGGCGCGGATTCAATGCGCAGGCTGCCGCCCCAGCTCTCGGCGGAAGTCCTGGCATGGTAGAGGCCCAGGCCGGTGCCGCCGGCTTTGCCGTGCGTCTCGCCCTTAGCGCCCAGCCTGCCCAGTATTTCCGCCGGTATGCCCTTACCGTCGTCTTTTACCTCTATCAGAACTTTGCCGTCCGTGGCCGCCAGCCGCACCGCCACGGTGCCGGGGCCGGCGAAGGCCTCTACCGAGTTGTTTACCAGATTGGAAATTATGCGCTGCAGCTCTTTCGGGTCCACCGCGGCCTTCACGCCGTCGGCGTCGGAGTAAAACTCTATCTTCACGCCGGCCCTGTCCTTGTGCTGAATGCGCTTCTCGGCCAGCACCTGCTCAATGAGGCCGGCAAGCGCGCAGGTTTCCGGCCTGGCGGCCGCGGCGCCTGGCGCGCGGTAACGTTGCAGCAAATCATCCGCTATGCCCTGCATGCGGGCTATGGAGCCGTCTACAAGCGTGCGCTTCTCCTCGGGTAGGGCCAAGCCTTTCGCCGCGGCCCCCAGCGCCGCCAGGGGCGAGCGTATGTCGTGCGCCACCTGCGCGGCCATGTCGGAGACGGCCTTACTGACGGCCAGTTCGCTCTCCAGCCTGGCCGCCTGGCCCAGTGCGTCGCTCATGCGCGCGGTCATCTGCGCGAACGGCGTGCCGATGATGCCGGCCGGCAGGCTGGCTATGTTCTTCTTGATCGAATCGCGGATTATATCGCCTTGGCCGGAATCGGTTATGGAGTTAATCTCGTTGACCGACCGCTCTATGGCCAGCAGCGTCTGTATGGCGCCCATGTTGGAGAGTATCAGCAGCCCCAGGAAAAAGAACACCACGGTGACGAACAGCACGTAGTTCTGCATGAACACGGCCGCGTTCACGTCCACCAGGTCTATCACATATTCCAGCCGGCCCAACTCGGCGCCGTTCGAGATGAAGGGGACGCTTTTATTAAGCTGCGCGCGGGGCCTGTCGTAGAGGTTGCCGACGATGGCTTCTTTGAATATCCAGCGGCTGCCTTCAAATTGCACTGGATGGAAGGTGATGCGCTTGATATTCTCGTTCTTTATGCGCCACATGATCCGTTGCGTTTCGAAGACATCTCCCTCAAGAAAGGCCTTCTCGAAATAGGCCGCGTTCTGCCGCATGGCGGTCAGCAATTTGTCGTCCGCCACGCGTATGGCCGAAAAAGCAGAAAAAGCCTGCCAGAAGGCGATAAAAACAAGCACCGCCAGCGCGTAGTGCCGCCAGTTGTAAATCAGTATCCGACCAAATAGCTTCAACATCTCAACTCCGAAACCACAGGGAACTCGAGGAATCCTTTGCCCACATTAAGATTTATTATTTCCCGAGGATACCACAATACTTTTTTATTCTGATAAAGCGGCAGCACCAGACCTTCCTCTTCAAACTCCTTTATTATTTCTTTAGCGAGTGCCTCTTTTTTTTCGGGATTGTCCTCAAGGAGAAGTCTCTTATAATTCGCGGCTATTTCCCGTGGCTCAAAATCCAGATAACCTATATCCTTTATGGTATAGAACAAGAAATCACTTAACTCCGGACGCATCGTATTCATTATTATAGGAACGAGTGAATATGGGCGGTTTGGTTTATGCAAGCGTGCCACTAATTTTGCCGGCTCCCAATTTACCACAGTCAACGGGATCCCCGTTTCTTTCCGGATCTTTTTGGCGAATTCAGCCATTTCCGCGTAATTATCCCTGCGCCAATTTGCGAAAAGAATTTCTCCCGTCTCGCTGCGCCTCATTCGCTTGCCATCGCAGACCTGCCGGGGCTTTCCGGCTCTCGCCCCCGGAACTCCCAGAGGCAGGACATTACCTATATCACCGAACTCAGTGGGACCAGGAAAGAATGCTTTTCTAAGCTCAGCCACATTCAGGCAATTATAAACCCTTAGTCGAAGTTCCCGGTCCGGAATATTAAGAACAAGACTTCCGACCGTAAGCTCCACATTAACGAACGGGACGTACTCTTTTTTAACCCATTCTGGAATATCCCCTGAATTTACCATGTTGAAATCCGCTATATCCCTGCTCTGCAGTCTTGGATCCGTCTTTCCTTTGTACTCATATATGACCACCTTGTTGTAGCCGTTAGAAATTGGGGTTTTTCGCTCTAGGACAAGTTTATCCGCAGTTAAAGACTTGACAGAAAACTGCCCAAGCCCATCCTCAATCCCGCCACCGGTGTCGATAGTGGGAGCATTTGAGTAAGATGTCAGATATCCCAAATACCCTTTTCTTGAGGATTTAAATTTCACAACGACACAGGAGCCATTTTCACCTATTAAGACTTCCGGAGTATATTTTCTCGTGATGGACACAACGTGTTCATAGAAAGACCTGAGGGTTAATCGGGCTTTATTGTTAAACTTAAGCGTTGTATCCGGACAGAATGAATACTCAGTATAATCGACGCTCCTGTGCCATTGTTTTAATATCTGCGACGTATAGTTTTGGCCATCACTCTGCCGGAAAATGGGCTCATGCGTCTGGATTAAAACATAGTAAACCGCAGTTTGTTTCGCGTTCTTTGTGGAAACCGAATCCGGAACAACCGACAGAACCCCCCACTCACGCTGTTTAGAGCATCCTGAAAGAAATAAACACAAAAACGCCGCCGACAATAGTCCGCACGCAAAGAACCGATTGGCGAATAAAGTTTTACGTAAAGAGTGTTTCTGCATTTTTCCCCAAAAAGAGGTACGAGCACAAAGTACACGGGTCGGAATGAATCGGTTCCAGGCTGGTTTCCGGAACCTTTAAAAATTTCGCTATTCCCTTAAAAGTTTTACCGGTAATAAGCCTATAAAAAAGGCTCTCCATATGCCCCTGCAAAGTAGGGTGCGAAAACACTTTCTTTTTATCCCCCAGCACCAGTGAAGAACAGCATACGCTGAACCCGCACCCCCCGAGATACATCATCTTGCCTATTCTTGGACATTTTTTTCCAAGCACCCCCTCATCGAACGACGGGTGTTTATAGCCAAGCAAATTCCTGGCAGCTGCGCCGACCGGCAGCACCTTTTGGATACCGACGCGGAATGATCCAATCTTTTTCAATTCCGCCACAAGCGCAACATCGAGCGGATTTGAAACACAGAACGACACGCTGAAATCAATTCCCAGTTCTTTGCACGCCTGAGAGATGTTGGCTATGTTGTTAATCGGCAAGAATTCGGCATGATAGCGGTCATAAGAGACCTGCACGCTTGTAAGCCGGATAAATGACTTAAGTGTCTTTATCGCCTTTCCAAGACTATCTCCAAAGTGCCCGTTAGTCGTCATCCGGACCCGGAACCCGGACAGACCTGGAAGTCCCCTCAGAATCTTGTTGGCTTTTGCTACATACAACGTCGGTTCTCCGCCGGCAAGCAAAACGGCCTTGACCCCAAATTCCATTATAGTGTCACGGATAAGGCCGATTTCTTTTGGTGACAGCTCGTGGGGAGCCTGGGACGCTGTCGCGCAATGGCGGCATCGGAAATTACACTTTTCTCCCAGTGTAATGCCCAATTCGCGGACACTTGCGCTCATTAATAATTTGAGGAGGCCAAAAACTCTCTAGGCGTTCTTGTTGTTATTATTCCCGCGAAGAATATCCCCAGAGCCATCGCAGACAATGATGTTGCTGTTGGACATTTTCGCTACCGAGAAAAGCGATTCTTTTTCGTTGCCGGAAAGAGAAAGCACATATTTGGTCACGTTTGCGGCCGAGAAAAGCCCGAGAGATACCAGGAAAGCCGCCACTATCTTGTCAGTATTAGTCATTTATTTTTCCCCCTAACCCATATATTTTACCACTTTTAGGACTTTTCAGCAATTTGCGAATAAAAAAAGGGAAAGCAAATATTACTTTGCTTTCCCTGGATACATCCGGTTAAGGCCGGATCGTGGATACTCTGGGGCCGATTCCCCAAATTACAAGGATATGTGACAATTATAGGATAAGAGAAAATGCCTGGGACCGAAAGGGCCCTTGGGGCCCTATTTGATTACCCCAAAGACCCAGACGAGCAGCACCGGCCGATATGCCGGCACAAATTGCACGCCAAAGAATGCTCCGGGCGTAACGTGGCCCTATCAATCCCGAATTTATCCAATAACCCGCCGAAGGTGTACTGCCTCATCGTCTTATGAAAATCGCTTTCAAGCAGTTCTCCCAGCGTTGCAAATGTTTTTTGTCCCATTTTGCCAGCCTGGGACCCGGCGGGCAGATTAAGGTCGCACAACGCAAAACCTCTTCCGCTCAAGTATACCGGCTTCTTCAAGTTTGGGCAACTTCGGCCGAGAACCTCCGGCTCAAAGGCGGGGAAGTTGTAACTGATGGCGTTGCTCTCCGCAGCCCCGGCAGATATAACTTTCTGAATAACCACAGAAAAATCACCGACAGCCCGAAGTTTTGAAACAAGCAAAAGATCCAAGGGGGACTCTATGACCATATTTACGCTGAATTCCACGCCAATATTACTGCACGCCAAAAAAAGATGCCCTACATTTTCAAAGGGCAGGAATTTAGCGTGCCATTTATCATAGGACAGCTGAACCTTACTCAGATGCTCTATCCTTTTCAAGGTTGCTTCAGCGACTTCAACATTTTTTGCAAAACTCCCGTTAGTGGTAATCGTAATAAAAATCTTTTCAGGGTTTTTTATTCCTCGCAAAAGATTATTGATCACAGGAATATGCAGCGTGGGCTCCCCTCCTGCGATAATTATTGATCCGATCTTGTTCTGGGCCAAGGTCTCCGCAAGTACGCTGATTTCGGCGCCAGAAAGCGTATCGCTCAGCTTTGGAACAATCAGGCAGTGGGCACAGGAAAAATTGCACCGATATCCGGGGAGCACCCCTAACTCTTCAATTTCTTTAGCCATATTTCCAGCAACAGGCAGGCTACAGTCCCAATTTACTTTCCGGAAACAACTGCCCCAGAAAAGGAGATCCATGGAAACTCTGACCTACCAAGATTTACCCTTTCGGAGGAAATACCGTTAATACGCTTAAGCATATCCGGAATGTTTCCTGAAACCATTGTTTCAGATATTGGATAACGTATTTTGCCGTTCTCAATGTAAAAACTATTCTTTGCTACTCCGGAAAAATCTCCAGCTTCACTAGGGGCTGCTCCTGAAAACCTGGGAATCAAAAGACCTTTTTTCACCTTTCTAATCAAATCCACAAGCCTCTCGCTTCCGGGATCAATGGTTAGACAACCGCCGTCATTTGCTGCGCGTGTCAGCCCGCTCTTCCTCGCGCCATAAGAATCAAGCAGGAAGCTCTTCAGCATCCCTTTCTCAACAATAACCGTATTCGCCACCTTGTATCCGTCTTGTGTAAAATAATACCCGTCAGACATCTCGTGAGAAAGGGGAACCGACCGCAATGTCAGATTCTCGCAGGCTATCTTTTTTCCGCATTTATTCCTGTAAACACTTGTCCCGGGAATTATCATTTTTGAAGACAACGCCTGCCCACAGACAAACTCAACGAAGTAGTCAAGGCAGTGAGGCATCACTACTATATCCCCGCTGAATTTACCTTTAAGCGGAGAAGGGTGGGTATGTCTTTCGGCGTGCTGAAAAAGCACGCCAAGCGATCCGCACTGCATAAGCGGCCGGCTTAGATCCGGCAATCCAACAGAGAAGTAATTTATCGAAGACGATTTGCCGTTATCCTGTGCGGCAAAGTTCACGGATAGTTTGTAAGCCCCGTAAACTGAAACCATATCCACACCGTCCGAGTTTAATACTCTTTCGCTTTTTTTTGTAAATTCCAGCGCCGCGTCGCGGATCCTTATTTTGGGATATTGCTTGCGGGTTTCCTTAAGAAATTCCAGGACACGGCTACACATCTTTTCCTTGTCAGGCAAAATTAGCCCATTGGAAAACCTTTGCGCTGGCTGCCGGGCTGCGATATCCCAGGACTTATCGGGCAAGGCTGCCTTGGAGGCGGCGACAGCCGCTTTCGCCCCTGCCGCTATATCTCCCGGCACCGTACCACTCACGGACACAACCCCCCTGCGGCCATTATTGACCACCTCCAGCCGTACGCTTGAGCTGCACATTGTCCGCAATAAGGACAACTCTCCGATTTCAACATTCAGCTCGTGTTTTTCGATATCGGTAAAATAGCACTGCGCTTTTTTCGCTCCGGCTCCAAGCAGCTCGCGCAGGCAGAATTCGGGAAAGTCCTGTATAAGCATTTCACTTGCCCCCGATATTAACCACGCATTTTATCGCCGGGCCGCCGATGCTTACCGGAATCGACTGCTTTTTACCGCACATGCCGGAGCAATCCCAAAGGATCTTGTCGGAAACCATTGAAACAGTTTTGAGCATTTCGTAGGCCACGCCAGAAACGGCGGTGTCATTTATTGCTTTGCCCAGCTTTCCATTTTTAATTTCGTAGCCCAAGGAGATCCCGAACATAAATTCGCTGGTTATGTCAGCCTGGCCATTGCTCGCCTGGATCAGGTAATAGCCGTCCTTGACGGAAGCTATCATGTCCTCCACCCGGCTTTTTCCCGGCAACACGGCGGTATTCCGCATTCGCACTATGGGCTCATCCGAGAAGGAGTAGGCCCTGGCGTTGCCGGTCGGGTGCATTTTGAAATAGGCGGCCGACGCGCGACTATGCATATAGGATTTAAGTACCCCTTTGTCGATGATGGTAACGTCTTCCGCCCTAGTGCCCTCATCGTCCACATGCACCGGGACGTTACACGGTTTCCCTTCATATGTGTGGGCAAGGTCAACCAAAGTAACGAGGGGACTCGCAACGGCCTTGTTTAAAAGATTTCCTGCGACAGAGCCGAAACGAACATTATCAGCCTCCGCAGTGTGGCCAATGGCCTCATGCGCGAGCATAGCGGTAACATCCGAAGCGAGAACGCATTCCGATTTACCGGATCTTGCAGACACGCATTCCGACTTTTTCATCAGATTCAAATACAGCTGATCCAACTCCCCGAAAAGATCAGATGGCTGCGGAAAGACATCCTCGATATGCCCCAACCTGGCTATTAAAGACCCAAGATTCACCAATTTCCCTTTCCTGTCGGTTGAGATACTGATAAAAGAAGTCGTCCTGGGGACCAAAGAGTAGGCTTCGGAGCCAAACGAGGTTATAAGGCTTTTTTCCATATCCAAAGCGCTGATATTAACGCTTCGGCTTTTTAACCATTTAAATTTAGACAGATAGCCGTCTATCTCTTTTGCGAATTCTATCTGTTCTTTTTGTGTCCGCCTCTTCTTCTTTGTCGAATAGTCGCGGCATGAAGTTGCCGGGGAAGCGTGCGGTCTTATAGCCCGCTTATCCAGAACGGAGCTCAAAGATCTGGCGTTTTTAGCCGCTGCTGCAATAGCTCTTTTTACATCTTCAGGATCAGTGCCCTGTATCGCGGTAAAACCCCAAGCGCCCGCCCGGCAGACCCTTGCAGAAATCCCGCGAGAAGAAGATGCTTCGTTTGTCATGAGGCTACCGTTCAAAAGACTGAGCCTAGAAGAACGGTTTTCCTGCATCCGCAATTCTGTATGCCCGCTGAACAGCGCCGCGTATTTTTGTAGGTTTTTTTCAATCATACCTAATAATCAGTTTGCATACAGATTGTATCGTTTTTTGGCAGGGATATCCCAAAAGCCAAAAGCGGCCCGCAAAGCAGCCGCTTTCAATCCTCTTAGCGTTCTCACTCGGTTCTGCGCTGCCTGTAGTAGTTTGCCTGGCCCGCCATAGGCCCCTTGGCCGGTTACAGCAGTATGATCAGGAAGATGAGGGCGACGGTCATTATGGTCACGCCCCAGGCGAAACCCTTGAGCTTCTGCGCCTCTTCCTTCTCCTCTTTGGCGGCCTTTTTCGCGGCGGCTTACTTCGCGGCGGCAGCGGCGGAGAACTCTGCCGCCGGATCCGCGGCGGGAGCCGCCGAGGCCAGGCAGGCCTGGGCCGCTATCACCGCTGCCGCGATCTTAACCATGTTTTTCATGCTTCTGCTTAAATCCGGGCCGGCCGTACCCTTACCCCCACTTAGACTTACGGCCGGCTTAACCAATACGGAGCATTTTTAATGCCAGGCACATAATACCCCGTCCCTCCCAATGGGGAACAATATATAGCCGAATCAATGTTTTCAAATGAAAATAGTTAATTTTCCAATAAAAACAAGAAAGGCGGGTCGTAGACCCGCCTTTCGCGCCGGACTCGGACCGGTCAGTGCTTGTGGGTATGAGGCTCGCAGGCGTCCATGCCGAACAGCGGCTTGCCGTCGGCGAAGGGCGAGATGGCGCGCAGGCGCTCTATGATGGGCGGGAATTCGCTGATGATGTAGTCCACCTCTTCCTGGGTGTTGTAGACGCTAAGCGAGAAGCGGATGGAGCCGTGCGCGTAGGTCTGCGGCACGGCCATGGACATCAGCACGTGGGACGGCTCGAGCGATCCGGAGGTACAGGCCGAGCCCGAGGAGGCGCAGATGCCCTTCTCGCTGATCATCAGCAGTATGCTCTCGCCCTCGATGTACTCGAAGCTGATATTGGTGGTGTTGGGCAGGCGCGGGGCGCCGCCGCCGTTCACGCGGGCGTTCGGAATCTTCAGCAGGCCGGCTTCCAGGCGGTCGCGCAGGTCTTTAACGTAAGTGTTCTCTTTCTCCAGGTTATTCTGGGCCAGCTCGGCGGCCTTGCCGAGGCCGGCGATATAGGGCACGTTCTCGGTGCCGGCGCGGCGGCCGTGCTCCTGATGTCCGCCTATCAGAAAAGGCGCGAACCGCGTACCTTTGCGAACATAGAGCACGCCTATGCCCTTGGGCGCGTGCAGCTTGTGGCCCGACAGGGAGAGCATGTCTATCTTGGTCTCTTTGAGGTTGATCGGCAGCTTGCCCACGGCCTGAACGGCGTCGGTGTGGAACAAGGCGCCCTTGGCGTGGGTTATGCGGGCCGCTTCCTCCACCGGGTAGACCACGCCGGTCTCGTTGTTGGCCCACATGATGGAGACGATGGCGGTCTCCGGGGTGAGCGCCACCTTCAGGTCTTCCAGGTTGATCTGGCCGGTGCCGTCCACGGGCAGGTAGGTGACGCGGTAGCCCTGCGTCTCCAGGTGCTTGCAGACGTTGAGCACGGCGGGGTGCTCCACACGGGTGGTGATCACGTGCTTTTTGTCGGGGAAGGAGCGCAGCGCGCTCCAGATGGCGGTGGAATCAGCCTCGGTGCCGCAGCTGGTGAAGACTATCTCGGAGGTCTCGCAGCCCAGCAGCCTGGCCACGCGCTCGCGGGCGAGGTCCAAGTATTTCTGGTTGCCGCCGCCGAAGAAGTGCATGCTCGACGGGTTGCCGTAGAGGTCGTTGAAGAACGGCTCCATCTCTTTGGCCACTTCCGGGGCCACGCGGCTGGTGGCGTTATTGTCGAAATAATAAACCTTGTCCATACCGCCCCCTTATTCCGCTTCTATCTCTATGGCCGGGTCGATGCGCTCTTTGAGCTCTTTCTCGACCACGTTCTTCAATGTGGCGCCGGAGGAGGGGCAGCCGTGGCACATGCCGAGGAAGCGCAGCTTGACCTTCTGGCCCTGTATGTCCACCAGCTCCATCCAGCCGCCGTCGGCCTTGAGCTTGGGGTTGATCTCCTCGGCCAGCACCTTCTCTATCATCTTGATCTTCTCTACCACGGTCATGCTGGCGAACTTCTTGTGCTCGGCCTCGGCCCAGTAGTCTATAAGGATCTTCTCGATCTCGCCCTTGCACTGGCCGCAGCCGCCGCCGGCCTTGGTGAAATTGGTCACTTCCTCCACGGTCTTGAGGTTGTTTATCTTGATGGCCTTAATGATATGGCTTTCGGTGACGCTGAAGCATTTGCAGACCACGCGCTCGCCGACGCCCACTATCACCTTCTCCTGCTTGCCGCCGCGGTAGTTCTTGATAGCGGCCTCCAGGGCCTCCATGCCCATCACGGAGCAGTGCATCTTCTCGCCGGGCAGGCCGCCGAGGAAGTCGGCTATCTCCTGGTTGGTGATCTTGGCCGCCTCGTCGAGCTTCTTGCCCTTCACCATCTCGGTCAGGGCGGAAGAGGAGGCGATGGCGCTGGCGCAGCCGAAGGTCTTGAACTTGGCGTCGGTGATGGTGTCGGTGGCCTTGTCTATGCGCAGCGTGAGCTTGAGCGCGTCGCCGCAGACTATGCTGCCCACCTCGCCTATGGCGTCGGGGTTCTCTATCTCTCCCACGTTCTTGGGGTTCTTGAAATGCTCAAAGACTTTTTCGGTATAGTTCCACATAATTACCTCGGAATGACCTTAGCTACGCCAGGAGAGATTGGCGGGGGGTACATATATTTTATGATATCCCCGCCCCCTCCATCAAACGCTACGAGAACTCGCCCTTCAGGGCGCCCCTGTCCAGCAGCAGCGCCCACCACAGGGTGAGCGAGCCGCAGACCGCCGCGGCGAACCTGGCGAAGAAGGCCGCGGCCCTCACGGCGTCGTTAAATTCCGGCGCCAGCGAGATGCCGCGGTACACTAGCGGCTTGGGTATGGCCACCCAGGGGTAGACCAGCAGCAGCAGCGCGGCCGCCGTCGCCAGGTACAGCAGCCACACCGCGCCGCGGCGGGCCCACTCCCGGCGGGCCCACACGCCGGCGGCCAGCACCAGACCGGAGAGCCAGAACAGCAGCAGGAAAGAGAAGAACAGGCGCACATGCCCCACGATGAAAGCCGCCATCGGCGGCATCTCCACGGGCAGCGTGGCGTGCCGCAGCGACAGGTAGAAAGCGGGGGCCGAGATCACCTGCAGCAGCATAACCAGGTCACTGGCGGCCTTGACCGTCATCGCGGCGCAGAGCGCCGCCGCGGCCAGCGAGCCGGCCGATAGCGCCTTGGATTTTCCTTCGGGCAGCAGCTTCATTCCAAACCGATTATATAACTTTTGCCGCCTTGCCCCTGTGCCCTTAAAAATTATTTAATGGTCTACCGGGCCGCCGAGGCCCCAGTCAGCCAAGCCGGAGCTATTATGTCGGTAAAACTCGTCAAACAATACACCGTGTTCCTCCCCAATGTGCCGGGCGCGCTCTCCAAGTTCGTGGAGCTGTTCGCCAACGAGGGCGTCAATATCATCGGCATCGCCTCCGAGATCCGCGACGATTCAGGCATAGTGCGCGTAGCCGTGGACGCCGAGCGCAAGGTCAGCCAGATCCTCACCGGGGCCGGCTTTACCACCATAGAGACGCAGATGATCTCCGTGAAACTGCTCGACAGGCCCGGCGAACTGCTGCGCATAGCCCGGCTGCTGGGCGAACATAACATCAATATCACCACCGTCTACGGCAGCGCCGACAGCGGCGGCACCGACAGCCTGCTCATGAACGTCTCGGACGTGGACCGGGCCTTCGAAGTGCTCAAAAAAGATCCCGAAGTAAAATAGCCGCGGCCGCAGGCAAAGAAAAAACCGCCGGACCTCCGGCGGTTTTTTTGCGACCCGGCGCCGCCTACGGGCGCGTGAGCTTCTTGTACTTGATGCGGTGCGGGGTGTCGGCCGCGGTGCCGAGGCGCTTGTGGCGGTCGGCCTCGTACTCGGAGAAGTTGCCCTCGAACCAGGCTATCTTGCTGTCGCCCTCGAACGCCATGATGTGCGTGGCCACGCGGTCGAGGAACCAGCGGTCGTGGCTGATGATGACGGCGCAGCCGGCGAAGCTTTCCAGCGCCTCTTCCAGCGCGCGCATGGTGTTGACGTCCAGGTCGTTCGTGGGCTCGTCGAGCAGCAGCACGTTGCCGCCCTCCTTGAGCATCACGGCCAGGTGCACGCGGTTGCGCTCGCCGCCGGAGAGGTTCTCCACCTTCTTCTGCTGGTCCTGCCCGGAGAAGTTGAACCGGGCCACGTAGGCGCGGGAGTTAACCTCCATTTTACCGAGCTTCACCAGGTCGAGCCCGCCCGAGATGACTTCCCAGACGTTCTTGCCGGCGGTCAGCGTGGAGCGGTGCTGGTCCGAATAGCTCAGCTGCACGGTCTCGCCCACCCTGAAGTCGCCGGAATCCGGCTTCTCCTCGCCGGTGATCATCTTGAACAGCGTGGTCTTGCCGGCGCCGTTGGGGCCGATGATGCCCACGATGCCGCCGGGCGGCAGCGAGAAGCTGACGTCGTCGAGCAGCACCTTGTCGCCGAAGGCCTTGCTCATATTCTTGGCCTCCACCACCAGATTGCCCAGGCGCGGGCCCGGCGGGATGTAGATCTCCAGCTCTTTGGCCAGCTTTTCGTTATCCTGGTTGAGCAGGTTCTCGTAGGCGGTGATGCGGGCCTTGCCCTTGGCCTGCCGGGCCTTGGCGCCCATGCGGATCCAATCGAGCTCTCGCTTGAGGGCCTTCTGGCGGTCGGTCTCGGATTTTTCCTCCTGGCGCAGGCGCTCGCCCTTCTGGTCCAGCCACGAAGAGTAGTTGCCCTTCCACGGGATGCCGGCCCCGCGGTCCAGCTCCAGGATCCAGCCGGCCACGTTGTCGAGGAAATAGCGGTCGTGCGTGACGGCGATGATGGTGCCCTTGTATTCCTTCAGGTGATGCTCCAGCCAGGCCACGGCCTCGGCGTCGAGGTGGTTGGTGGGCTCGTCGAGCAGCAGGATGTCAGGCTCCTGCAGCAGCAGGCGGCACAGGGCCACGCGGCGCTTCTCGCCGCCGGAGATGGTCTTTATCAGCGTGTCGGGCGGCGGGCAGCCCAGCGCGTCCATCGCGAGCTCCAGGCGGGAGTCTATGTCCCAGGCGTTGAGCGCGTCTATCTTTTCCTGCACCTTGCTCTGGCGGTCGATAAGCTTGTTCATCGCCTCGTCGCTCATCGGTTCGGCCAGCTTCTCGCTGATGTCGTTGTACTCCTTGAGCGCGGCCATGGCCTCAGGCAGGCCTTCTTCGGCGATCTGGCGTACGGTCTTTTCCTCGTCGAGCTTAGGCTCCTGCTCCAGCAGGCCCACGGTATAGCCGGGAGACAGCACGGTCTCGCCCCGGAAATCGGTGTCGAGGCCGGCGAGGATGCGCAGCAGCGAGCTTTTGCCGGAGCCGTTGAGGCCCAGCACGCCGATCTTGGCGCCATAATAGTAGGAGAGGTAGATGTCCTTGAGGACGGCTTTCTTGTCGTAGTGCTTGCTGACGCCCACCATCGAGTAGATCACTTTCTTGTCGTCTTTATCAGCCATATGGAAGTTCCTTTTTTTAACCGAGCGCTTGGAAATATTAGCAAATCAGCGCGGGTCGGGGCGCTGCCCGCCTGCGGCGCGGCGCTCCAGGGCCTGCAGCAGGGCGGCGGCCGTCACGGCGGGAGCCCCGGTGTCCGCGGCGGCCGCGGCCCGCAGCCCGGCCT
>PHAL01000081.1 GCA_002840355.1 Elusimicrobia bacterium HGW-Elusimicrobia-3
TAGCCAAATGCCCGCCACCTTTGAGGTGGCCCCTGATTTACCACCGCTTTGAGCGGTTCACATATTTCAAGCCTCCGGCTTTGCCGGAGGTCGTTGACTTTCATGGCCGTTCGGCCCGCACGGGAGAAGGCGAGCAGGTCGTCGATGAGAAGCCCCATCTTGATCGCGTTCTTCTCGATGACGCCGAGCCGCCGCTTTGCTTCCTCCCCGAGGGATGGACCGTAGTCGTCGACGAGCATGCGGGCAAAGCCATTGATGGCTCGGAGCGGGGCGCGAAGATCATGGGAGATGGTATAGGCGAAGTTTTCCAGCTCCTTGTTCGTCTCCTGCAGCTTGCGGACATGGTCTTGAAGCTGGGCGTGCGCCGTCTGCAGTGCTTCTTCCGACCGTTTGCGCTCGGTAATGTCGTGGACCATACCGACGGAGCGTATGATCCGGCCGGCCTTATCGCGGAAGTGTTCGCATTTCTCGTGGACGAACCGAACCTGGCCGTCGGACTTGCGAACCACCCGGTGCTCGATCTCGTAGGTGTCCCGGTTCTCGCTCAGCGAACCAGTATAAGCGGCGTCCACCGCGGCGCGGTCGTCCGGATGCACCCGATCGAGAAACGCCTCGTAAGTGGCGCCGAACTCCTGCGGTTCCAGACCTATGATGCGATACACCTCATCGGACCAGGCCAGCTCGTTCTTCGTCAGGTCCAGTTCCCAACTGCCCAGGTGCGAAATCTCCTGCGCCCTCCGGAGCCGCTGCTCGCTCAGCCGCAGGGAATCTGCAAGGCGGTCGCGTTCGCTCAGCAATCGCGCCAGCCGGAGGTTGCTGTAGCTCAGTTGCGAGAGCATATGGGTGAGCTTTTTGAAAAAATCCATGCCCGTGTCGACCGCCTCGCGGCTCAATCGCGGCACAGCCTCCAATGCGGCGATGTATTCTTTCTCATTGAAACCGTACCGGCGGGCCTGGTCTCGGAAAAGCGCGTAATCGAGCGATTCACCCTGAAAAAGAAATTGCCCGGAGAACAGGTTCCCAACGTGCTTCCCCCCGATAAAGATCGGGGTGGCGATGTCCCACATATGGTTCTTGCACTTGTAAAGCCTGACTTCGCCCGGCGCCAGGCCCGCGGAGAGCTGAAGGTCGCTTTCGCGGCAGTGCTCGCACGTCTCGGGGTGGACGCGGTGGAACTCCATGCAGATTCTCTGCCATCCGACTCCGACCAGGACCTTCCCCTGGAGGTCCAAAATGCTCATGGGTATCCTGGCCAGCGTATGGAAAGCCTCCATGAGCGCCTGGATGCCCGCCGAGTCGATCATGTCGGCAAGATCCAGGGTCCCGATGTCGCCCTCGGGCGACAGGATTGCATCGAGCTTGGCGCGGACGCGGTGCTCGCTCTCCTGAAGCGCCTCCTCGGCCCGTTTGCGCTCGGTGATGTCGCGATTCGAGGCGCGGCGGCCGATGAATTCTCCTTTGGCGTCCAGCACGGGCTGGCATACATGAGCCATCCAGCGTTCCTGGCCGTCGCGACGCACGATGAGGAATTCCATCTCGCATCGTTCGCCGGAGGCCATGTCTTCACGCATGTGGCGGACCACTCGCTCGCGGTCGTCCGGGTGGATCAGCCGGGCAAAGAGGCCCGGATCCTGTAGAAACTCCTCCCGCGTGTGACCCGTTACGGTCTCACAGGAAGGCGAGACGTAAATAAACCGGTTATCAGGGCCGCGCCAGTACTCCCAGTCGTAAGTGAAGTCGGCCACTATAGAGTATTTGCGCTCGCTCTCCCGCAGCGCCTCCTCTGCGCGTTTGCGCTCGGTGATGTCTATGCTGTAAAGGTTGACGTAGTCCTCGCCCGGCGGATGCATGGCGGAAATCCAGAATGTGCTGCCTGCCGGATTGCTGATCTCGGTCCGGATGGCGTGGTCTTGTCCGCAGGCATGGGCCACAACCGCACGCACGGGGGAAGGCAGCGACCCGTCGGCCTCCGAGCCAAACGTCGCAAGCCAGGTCCGTGCAGGCGCGTTGGCGTACAACAGCCCCCCGCCGGGAGCAATCCGCAGCACGGGGTTGGGATTCTCCTCCGGAAACTGTGCCGACCGCCGCAAGGCCTCTACCGACCGCCTCTTTTCGGTAACATCGTGGAAGACGAGCACAACACCGGCTACGCTCCCGGCTCTGTCCCTGATTGGCGCAGCGCTGTCCTCAATCGGGATTTCGCGGCCGTCCCGTGCGACCAGGGCCGTATGATTGGCCAGGGCGACGATCCCCCCTTCGCGCAACACGCGACCGACGATGTCCTCGCCAGGCTCGCGCGTTTTTTCGTTGATGGTCCGGAAGAGGTCCTGAACAGGCCTCCCCAGCGCCTCCTCGATCCGCCACCCGGTCAGGGCCGCAGCGACCGGGTTGAGGAAAGAGATTTTGGACTCCGTATCGGTCGCGACGACCGCATCACCAATGCTCGTCAGTGTGACCTGCAGCCACTCCCGCTGCTGACGCAGTCTCTCCTCGGCCTGCTGGCGTTCGGCAACTTCCCGCTCAAGATCCGCTTTGGAAGCGGTTACGGCCTTCAGGTCAGAAGTCATCCGGTTGAAAGAGTGTGACAACTCGCCGATTTCATCATTCCCCCTCTCCTCGATCCTGAAATCAAGATTGCCGGAGCCGATGACCTTGGCGCCGGCCTGGAGGGTCGCTATCGATTTCAGGATGCGGCGGTAGGTCAGCATATAGCTGGCTAAGAGGAAAGCCCCGAACAAACCCACCATCACATACATGAGCCAGCTCCTTGTTTCTCCGAGCCGGTCCATCTCTTGATGGAACAGCAGTGATAAACGTGAAGCATCGGAGATCAGCCCCTGGCTTTGCACCGCCATGCGGCTCCATGGGACATGAAGAAATGCCGGGTCGAAAGCCGCCTTCTGTTTCGGGGATGCGTTTCCGACAGCGGAAACCACGCTGTCGAACACCTCTTTCAACCGCTGCTGATTCGCCTGTATATTGCGGACAAGAGCTTGTTGCCCGAACTCGTCCACATTCAGG
This sequence comes from Elusimicrobia bacterium HGW-Elusimicrobia-3, assembly GCA_002840355.1. Lineage (GTDB taxonomy): Bacteria > Elusimicrobiota > Elusimicrobia > Elusimicrobiales > UBA9959 > UBA9959. Next base: position 3,022 of record PHAL01000081.1, read on the forward strand.
CCGGCGACTTGTGCGGAAAACGAGGTAAACCTCGATTGCCATCGATTGAGTTGCTGGCTCTCGCGGTAAATCAGGTAATCGTTGGCCAGGTAGCTGAGCTCGCTCGCTCCCTGAGCGATACCGGCGGCGATCCTTTCCTGGTTCCCGGCTTTTTCGACCCGATGACTTGTGATGAGCGCCGACAACGCAATAACGACCAGGATGATGCCGAACAGGAGCATGGTTATGATGAATTGGGCTCTAATTTTCATCGTATGACACTCACCGCCTCCGGCTTTATCGATTTGAGGCCATCCTCATAGATATATTTCACCCTTTGCACTTCAGCGTGAAGAAAAAGGTCGCCCCTTCCCCGGGCTCGGCCTCAGCCCACACCCGTCCGCCGTGGCGGGAGACGAGACGCTGGACGATTGCCATGCCCACGCCCGTGCCCTCGAATTCCTGCTCGGACACCAGCCGGTTGAAGACGCCGAAAAGCTTGTCGTGGTACTTCATGTCGAAGCCGACGCCGTTATCCTTCACAAAGTAGACCCTGTCGCCGTTCCGTTCGAAGCTGCCCACCTCCAGCCTCGGCTCCGGCTTCTTCCTGCTGAACTTCATGGCGTTCTCGATCAGGTTGGCGAGCACCTGCCGGATGAGCGCTGGATCGCCATGCGCGGCAGCGAGTGCATCCACATGAATGTCGGTTTTTCCGTCGGCATGCGAGGCTTTGAGCGTCTCCACCACGTCGGCCACGAGGCTGTTCATATCGATCTTTGAGGTGCTCATCGCCGTTCGGCCTGCACGGGAAAAGGCAAGAAGATCGTCGATGAGGGCGCCCATCTTGATCGCGTTCGTCTCGATGACGCCGAGCCGCCGTTTTCCTTCCTCCCCAAGGGAAGGCCCGAACTCCTCGGACAGAATGCGGGAAAATCCGTTGATGGCACGCAGAGGTGCGCGAAGGTCATGGGAGATGGTATAAGCGAAGCTTTCCAGCTCCTTGTTCGTCTCCTGCAGCCTGCCGGCGTGATCTTGAAGCTGATCGTGCGCCTCCCGGACCGCTTCCTCTGCTTGCTTTCGCATGGTGATGTCCTCGACCAGCGCGATGATCCAACGGGCCGCGCCCTCCGCGTCGCGCACCAGCGAAACGCTTTTTTGAACCCAGACCGCCCCCCCACCTTTGCGTACGTACCGATTCTGCACCACGAAGCCGGTGATCTCCCCTGCCAGCAATCGCTTGATCCGTTTCATGTTCTCGGCGAAATCATCCGGATGAATCAACTGCGGAAACTCCAGAGTCCGCAGTTCCCAGATGTCGTATCCCGTGAGCGCGCAATAGGCGGGGTTGGCGTCCACAAAGCGGCCGTTCGGCGACGTGATGGCAAAGCCGATGGCTGCCTTGGCAAACGCACTGCGGAGTTTCTCCTCGCTTTCGCGCAAGGCTTGCTCGACATGCAACCGTTGCATGGCAACCGCCACCTGATCGGTTACCGATTTCATCAGGGCCACTTCGTCCGGTGCGAATGCGGAACGCGTCCGCGTCCCGAAAGAAAGCGTCCCGATGAGCCTGCCTTGCGCCAGCAGGGGGTGACAGCAGTAGGCCTGCACGCCGTAGGATTTGACCAGTTGGGTCCGCGGATCATCGCCGTGCTGAATATCTTCTGCAACGATCCTTCGGCCGTCGCGCGCCACGCACCCGCAGACCGCGACGCCGAAATCGAGCTGCCGGATAGCGGCTGCGGCCTCAGCAGAAATGCCTGCGCAGGCATTGAGATGCAGCCTCTGGCCCACCGTTTGGACGAGGTAGTTGAAGAAGAACTGGCAATCGAGATGAGCCATCACCATCCGGCATAGCTCTTCGACAATGGCCTGCGGGTTTTCGGTTCGCAGCAGCCGCTCGGCCACGGTGGCCAGCAATTCCTGCCGCTCCTTGACTTTCCGCAATTCCGCTTCGACCCGTTTGCGTTCGGTGATGTCCAGGGCAAATGCCACCACCTGCCCGGAGCTCCCTGCGACGCGGCAGGCCCCGAGTAGAACCGGCACGCGCGTTCCATCTTTCCGGGCATACTCCTTCTCGAGGGGAGGGCAGACCCCATCCCGCATCAGGTGCTCAAGCCCCTTCTTATCCACGTGCTTCCACTCGGGCGGTGTCGCCGCATCCCAGCGCACCGCTCCAGCCTTGAGCTCCTCTCTGGTGGACCCCAGGAGCCGCAGGTAGTCGTCGTTGGCATCCAGGACCCGGCCGTCCTGATCGCAGTAGGCGATGGGCACGACGTTTGTTTCGAAGATGCTTCGGAATTTCGCCTCGCTCTGTTTCAACTCCCGGAAGAGCAGATCAAAGGGGGAGATCAGGCTCGTCTCGATGATTGCCTTGTAGAGAAGGTAAAAGGAAACGATCTTGAGGAAATGTCCGACCATATTCGAGAGGCCGTAGACGCTCAAGTAAGTGGTGAAGGCAAGCTCTTGTGCGATCGCCGTGGATATGGAGGCAATCAGAAGGATGAGAACCTTCCGGTCAAAATACCTCGAGTTCAGGATCAGGAGCCCTATGGCGGCAAGCAGGATCAGGCAGATCACGTATTCGCTGTAGATCTTGAAGGGGGTGAGCCCGGCCCCTTCCACAAAACAGACCGGGAACACCTTCCAGTGAAAGATGGAGAGAAGAAGGAGCCCCACTGCTATCCCGTAGGCGGCGAAGGCGCGCAGATGAGAAAGCCTTCTGTAAAGAAAGATCGTGGCCGATAAGAGGGAAAGGGCTTCCACGTACCGGCCGGCGACCCAGAGCTGGGTAGGAAGATTCGCCCCGTAGCCTTCAAAGACCCCCATTCCTTTGAAGGCCAGCATGTGCAGGAAGTCAATGGACCCGACGTACAGGTAGGCTATGCCGACGAAGAGCAGGTAATGATTGTTCAGCAGCTTCCGGGCATTCCAGACCACCATGAAGATGCCGCAGGCTATGACGATACTGAACGTTTCCGACAGGCTATGGAAGAGAAGATAGCCGTAGAAACTGGTCAAGTATATTCCGAAAAGCAAGGCAAGTAGAGGGATCGCGTTCAGGATGTAGTACATTGAAACCTCACGAAATCGGCGGGA
>PHAL01000021.1 GCA_002840355.1 Elusimicrobia bacterium HGW-Elusimicrobia-3
CCGGCGTGCAGGTTGGCCCAGACGGCGAACAGCAGCGCCAGCCCGGCGAAACCCGCCGGGGCGGCGGGCCAGGGCAGGCCGGCGGCGCGGGCGGCCTCCAGCCGCCAGAGCAGCACGGCGAAGAACAGCACGCTGAAGTTTTCCGGCCGCAGATCGGAGTTGGCCATCAGGGCCAGGCCCCAGAGCGGCAGCGCGAAGAAAGCCGAACGGGCCAGGCCTTTATCGGCCAACGTCCTGAAGAAGAAATAAAAAGAGGCCCCCAGCACGGCGGTCTTAAGGGCGAAGAAACCCGCGGCGCCGGCCAGAGAGTGCACGCCGTAATAGAGCAGCTGCACCAGCCATTCGAAATCGGTCCACGGGGCGCCGTACTCGGTCCAGGAAAGGAAATCCGCTGCCGGAAGCTTCAAATTCTCTACGATGTACCTGCCCGCGGAAAGATGCCAATAAAGATCGGGGTTCAGCACGGGCATGGCTATGGCGCCCAGCGCCGTAATTACTCCGGCGGCAGCCAGCGCCTTCTCGCCATTAGTATAGTTGCTGTCCATGTTACCTGGAGAGTACCAGCCTCACCGTGCAGGAGGGCGGCGTGCCGCCGAAAGCGACCCCCACCCCGCCCGGCACGCAGGCGGCCTGGGCCGCATTCGGGGTGCAGGAACCGGAAGGATAGCCCGCCGCCTCGAGACAGGACATAAGGGGGCCGCGCGCCAGTTCCGCGTCGCCTTTGAGCTGCGAGTCCGCCAGGTTATTGGCGGACTGCCTGTGGCGCTGCAGCTGCCAGCGTATGACCGCCGTAGCCAGACCGATAATGATCAGCCCCAAAATAATGGTCTGCGTCAGGGCCGCGCCGCGGCGGCTCTTGAAAGCGGTCAGGATACTCTTCATATTTTCATCCCTTATCCCCGTTCGCGCCAATGCCAATGGCGGCGCCTGAACGAAATAATAACAAAATTAACCGCGGTCCGCGCCGCTTCCGCTGCAAATTAAAAAGCCGGTCTCGTAGAGACCGGCTAATTAATATGGCGGGGTGGACTTCGCTATCCTGCGCCACTACGGACACAGCCTTCTCGCGCCGCTTCTCGCGGCGACGCCGGGCACCGGCGCCGACTGGGCATCCCGCGGCTTAAATTAAAAAGCCGGTCTCCTAAGAGACCGGCTAATTAATATGGTGGAGGCGCCGGGATTCGCACCCGGGTCCGTAAACCGCTTGCAGGAACCGCTACAGGCTTAGCCCTGAGTTTGTCTCGGACGGCATAAGTTCAAGGCGACAATGCCGGCCCAGCTCCGTGTTGTCTTTTGCCGACGCGGGACGAAGCGCGCCCCCGGCGACAGCAGCCTGAATTTAACGCAGTACAGTCCGCTCAGGCGGGCAGACTATAAGCGAGGCACACTTAGGCGTGCGCCCAGGCCAGCTCGTTGGAGTTGGCTTTTGTTTTTTTGACCCTGTTTTACATGGCCTGGTCAACCATGACCTGCTGATCCTGCAGAACAAGTTCACGTCGAACCTATTCGCCCCCCTCTGTCGAACCTTGCGCCCGAAGCGCAAGGCGGATTTACGCAATCCGCCCGGCCTTCGTCGGCCGGGTTCTTGTCCGCTGCATTGTGTCGCGTGCTTTGCACGCTCCACCCCGCAAGGAGGGCTCTGCCCTCCGTTTCATCGCCGCTGGCTCCCTGCGCTTCGCTTGGTCGCTGCGCTGAACCACCCGGAGATGAATGCGGAACTTATAACAAAAGGGTTCTCAAAGAGCAATACTTCCTAAATATATTTTAGCAGTTTTTCATTGGGGAGGACAGGGTCCTATGGCCCCTGCGGCGGCGGTCAGGGGCGCTTTTCCGGGTGGTAGTGGGTGTAGACCTTGCGGATGTGGTGGAACTTCTCGTAAAGGGTCTTTTCGGCCAGGGTGGCTATGCGGTCCCCGTCGCTCACCGGCAGGCCGCCATCCACGCAGAATTTCAGATTGACGATGAAGTGCGGCCCGAAGCGGTGCGCGTGCACCTCCTCCACGGCCTTGATGCCCTGCACGCCGGCCAGCGCCGCGCGGATCTCCGCGTCCAGCTCTTTGCCGGGCACGGTATCCATCAGCTCCATCGCCGATTCCCTGAGTATGCCCACGCCGGTCTTGAGGATGAACAGCGCCACCACGGCGCCGGCCAGCGGGTCCACCCAGGTGTAACCCAGCAGGGCCAGAACGATGCCTACGGCGGCAGCGGCAGAGGCCATGATGTCGTTGACATGGTCCTTGGCCAGCGCCATCACCACCGGGTTGCGCGTAGTAGCGCCGATACGCCGGGTCTTCACGGCCAGGCCTATCTTCAGGGCGATGGTAAAGAGGGCCGTCCACAGGGCATAGATGGAGATGGCCGCGGCCTCGGCCGTGCCGGCGTAGAGGTGCCAGCCCCTGTCGGCAGACTCCCAGAAAATGGCCACGCCGGTGGTGATGATAAAGGCCCCCACCACCAGCGCCGCGATGGTCTCGAACTGGCTGTGGCCGTAGGGATGCTCGTCGTCGGGCGGCATGCGGGACAGCCGCACGAAGATCTTCACCGCCACGTAGTAGACGAAGTCGGAAGTGGAGTTGATGCCGTCGGCCAGCAGCGCGGCGCTGTGGCCGACTATGCCGACGGTGGTCTTGAGCAGCGCGAGGAAAATATTGGAGTACAGGCCCACGTCCACCGCGAAATCGCAGGCGTCGTTGCGGGCCTTGGTAGTCTCCTCGTTCTCTTCTTTCATAAGCTCATTATACAAAGCCGGCGGCCGCCAGCGAGATATCCTCCAGCGGGTCGGCCACCGCGGCTATGCGTATGCCGTCGCCGCCCTTGGAGGGCAGGAAGGAGAGGCGCTGGCCGAAAGCCTTGCGCCAGCGGCCTATCACGCCCTGGTCCACCACGGCGCCTGGCAGGAAGAAGATCTCCAGCTCGTCCTCTTTCTGCGTGACCGCGCGCACCGACTTGCGCGCCAGCAGCTTCTTGAGCCTGATGATCTCCACTAAATTCTTGAGCGGCGCGGGGGCCGGGCCGGAAATATCCTCGAAGCCCCGCAGCAGCGCCGGCAGGTCGGCCTCCCTGGCATTGAGCAGCTTCTTGTAGAAGTTCAGGCGCTCCATGTCGTCGCCCACGTAATCCTCGGGGATGAAGGCCGGCACCAGGATGTCCATCCTGGGCTCCGGCAGCTCGGCCGCTCCGGCGCGGCCCTTGATGCGGTCTATCTCCCCGTTAAGCAGCTTGATGTACATCTCGAGGCCGATGGAATTGATGAAGCCGTGCTGCCGCAGGCCCAGCAGCTCGCCGGCGCCGCGTATCTCCAGGTCGCGCATGGCCAGGCGGAAGCCCGAGCCCAGCTCGGTGAACTCCTCCAGCGCCGAGAGGCGCCGCACCGCGTCCTCGCTGATCTCTTTCTCGGGATGGTCGTCCGGCGAGATCAGCTCCGCTTTCTTCATGAGTTTTTCCCCGCCGCGCCGCATCCAGCTCGGAAAATACAGGTAGCAGTAGGCCTTCTGTTTCTCGCGGCCTATGCGCCCGCGCAGCTGGTAGAGCTGCGCCAGGCCCATCTCGTGCGCGTTCTCCACGATCATCGTGTTCACTGTCGGGATGTCCAGGCCGGACTCGATGATCGTGGTGGCCATCAGCACGTCGTACTTGCGGTTTAGGAAATCCCACATGGCCTGCTCCACCGCCTCGGCCTTCATCTGGCCGTGTATCACCGCGACGCGCAGCTCGGGCATCAGGCGCTTGAGATAGGCGGCCCGGCTGTCGATGGTCTGCACGCGGTTGTGCACGTAGTACACCTGCCCGCCGCGGGCCAGCTCGTAGGTGACGGCCTCGGCCGCGCCCTTCTCGGTGAAAGGCCGCACGAAGGTGGAGATGGCCTGGCGCCCGACGGGAGCGCTCTCGATGACGGACATGGATTTCAGCGACGACAGCGACTGGTAGAGCGTGCGCGGTATGGGCGTGGCGCTCATCAGCAGGCAATGCACGCCCTTGGCGGCGGCCTTGATCTTGTCCTTGTCCTTGACGCCGAAGCGGTGCTCCTCGTCGGCTATCATGACGCCCAGCGCGGCGAACCGCACATCCTTCTGCAGAAGCCGGTGCGTGCCCACGATGATGTCTATTTTGCCCAGCGCCAGGTCGGCCAGGATCTTTTTCTGGTCGGCCTTGGACACGAAACGCGAGATCACGCGGATATTGATCGGGAAACCGGCGAAGCGCTTGGAGAAATTGTGGAAGTGCTGGTCGGCGAGGATGGTGGTGGGCACCAGCACCGCGGCCTGCCGGCCGTTGGCCACCGCGCGCATGGCGGCGCGCATGGCCACCTCGGTCTTGCCGAAGCCCACGTCGCCGGCCACCAGCCGGTTCATCGGCAGCTCCTTCTCAAGGTCGGCCGTCACCTCGGCGATGGCGCGGGCCTGGTCCGGCGTCTCGTCGAAAGGGAAGGAGGCCGCGAACTCGTCCTCCAGGTGGCCGCCGTGCGGCAGCGCGGCGGTCTTGAGCGCGGCGCGCTCGGCCTCGAGTTTAAGAATATCCAGCGCCAGCGCCTCCACCTCCGCCTTGACCCGGGTCTTCATCTCGGTCCAGGTCTTGGTGTCCATGTGGGACAGGCGCGGGGCCTTGCCCTCGGAGCTGATATATTTCTGCACGCGGCTGAAGTCGTGCAGCGGCACCAGGAGCTTGTCCCCGCGCGCGTACTCGAGCGACAGGCAGTCGGAATCCTCCACCTGCAAGCCTTCGGCGTTGCGGAAATAGGCTTTCCGGATGCCGAGGTAGCGGCCCACGCCGTAGTCCTCGTGCACTATGAAATCCCCGACCTTCAGGTCGGTCCACTTGAAGAACTTGTTCTTGGGCTTGATCGAGGCCGGGTCGAAGCGGTAGCGGCGGCGGAACAGCTCGGAGGAGGTGATTACCGCCGTCTTCGACGGGGCGTGCACAAAACCCTCTTCGATGTAGCCGGTAAGGATGGAGACCTGCCCGCCGGCCCCGGCGTCGGCGAGCGACTCGGCCAGGCGCTCGGTTTCGCCGCGGTTGATGCAGAAGAGCCGGGCAGAGACGCCGTCGCGCTTCAAGCGGGCCAGCTCGCCGGCCAGCAGCTTGATGTCGGAATTGAAGTTCAGGTTGGAGGCGGCGCCGAAGTCGAGCGCGTCCTCGCCGGCCGCGAAGCCGAAGGAGTAGAGCGCGCGTCCCGCGAAGTCGCCGGCGGCTGGCGCGTCCAGAAAGCCCCGCCAGTCCGGCCCCGCGAGAGCGTACAGCGGCTTGCCGGGCCCGCCGAAGATATTGGGAGCCACTTCCACCTTCTCGAGGAAGCCCGACGTGTGCTGGGTGTCTATCTCGAAATGCCGGATGCTTTCGAGCTTCTTGTCCGAGAAGAACAGCCGGATGGGCCTGTCGAAGCCGGGCGCGTAGAAATCCAGCACCGAGCCGCGCGCCGCGAACTGGCCTTTCTCCTCGACGAAAGAGACGCGCTCATAGCCGGCCTTGATGAACAGGTCCAGCGCCACGGCGCGTTCGTAGGTGTAGCCCTGCTTGAAGGCGAAGCTCAGACTGGCGTAGGCCGACTCCGGCATCAGCGGCTCGGCGAGGGCCTCAGGCGAGGCGATGTGCACATAGTTGACCCCGGGCTCCGGGGAATACAGCGCCCGCATGGACTTGGAGCGCTCGGAGAGGTCGCCGCCCCACAGGCAGACCTGGAAAGGCGGCAGGCCGGGCAGCAGGCCGGCCAGGGAATTGAAGGCGTGCTGCCAGGAGGACAGGGCGTCGTCGCCGGCGGCCGCCACCAGCAAATGGCCGGGCTCCCGCTCGTACTCCTTGAGCGCGAACCAGGCTTTGGCGCTTATATTGGGAACGCCTTTGACGGCCTTGGCTAGCATCGCCATAATGATATAATTTTGTCGTTGGGTACCTCTATGCTGAAATGGGTGGAAATAGATCTTAAAACGCTGGCCGGCAACGCCCGGGCCATAAAACGGGCCCTGCGCCCGGGGGTCTCTTTCATGGCCGTGGTGAAGGCCGACGGTTACGGCCACGGCGCGGCCGAGGTCTCCCGCGCGGCGCTGGCCGGCGGGGCCGACTGCCTGGGCGTGCTGACCGCCGACGAGGGCGCCCGCCTGCGCGCGAGTTTTCCCCGGACCCCCATACACCTGCTGGCCCCGTCCCTGCCTGAAGAAGCCCCGGCCATAGTCAAAGCCGCCTTGGTGCCCACGGCCGATTCTCTTCCCTTTATTAAAGCGCTGGACCGCGCCGCGAAAAAGACCGCCTCCTACACGCTCGACATAGACCTGGGCCTGGGCCGCTGGGGCGTGAAGCCCGCCGACGCCGAAAGATTCCTGGCCGCCGCGCTGGCCTTAAAAAAAGCGCGGCCCTGCGCCGTTTCGGCCCACCTGGCCTACCGCCCGCCGCAGAACATGACGGAGGCCGAAGAGAAGCTTTCCTCTTTCAGCGCCCTGGCCGGGAGACTGCGGGCCCTGGCGCCCGGCCTCCAAGCCCATGCCGCCAACAGCGCCATCTTCGCAGATTTCCCCCACTGGCAGCTGGACCTGGTGCGGATCGGCAACTTGCTCTACGGCATCTACCCCACCGACGTGTACAAGAAGCGCCGGCAGGGCCCGCCGCTGCCCGGCCTGGGCCGCCCCTGGCAGTTCTACGCGCGCATCATATCGGTGCGGGAAGTGAAGAAGGGCGAGTCGCTGGGTTATGCCGGCGAGTTCACCGCGCCCCGCGCCATGCGTCTGGCCACCATCCCCGCCGGTTATTCCGACGGCCTTACGATGGAGCCCACCGAGAACCGCATACGCCTGACGGCGGGTTTCCGCTACTGGGGCGTCATCAACGGCAAGAAGGCTTTCTTCACCGGCAAGACCGGCATAGCGCACACGCTGCTCGACGTCACCGCCATCCCCGAGGCCAGGCCCGGCACCCCCGTGGCCCTGCACGTGCGCCGCACCGCCGCCAAGCTCCCCCGCGTCTATAAATAGCCACACAACCGCCCGGCCAGTTAAGCGGCCAGGACTGCAAAAACCCCCGAAAACGCGTGGATTGCGCGGGCTGGGGAGGGTATGCCTTCGGAGGGGCCTCGCGGAGGCGAGGCTTGCGTAGCGCCGAGCCGGAGCGAAAGAGCGAGGCCACGGTGTGGCCGAGCGTACCCGGAGAAGGCGTACCCTAACCAGCCCGCCTTCCCTATACCGGGCTTGCACATGTCGTGCCGGGACTTTCCGCAGCCGCTACTCCGTATTAAAGAAGAAACGCCGGCGGGGGCCGGCGTTCTTTATGGAGGCGGAGAGCGGCGCTCAATGCACGGCGTCGCAGAATTCCTTAGGCTCGGTGCCCTTGATGAAGGCCTCGAGCAGCTTGTTCTTGGCCGGGCAGGTGGGCAGCGACAGCTTGCCGGTCTCGCGGTCCACCGTCACGAAGACCACGCCCTCCGGCACCTGGAAATCGCGCACCGGCTGGTCCTTCAGCACGACCTCCATGATCTCAGTCCACCACGGCACCACTGTGCCGCCGCCGGTCCAGTCCTGCATGGTCAGCGAGCTCATGTCGTCGTAACCCATCCAGGCCGCGGCGGTCAGGTCCGGCGTCATGCCGATGAACCACATGTCCTTGGAGTCCTGGGTGGTGCCGGTCTTGCCGGCTAGCGGCCGCTTCAGGCGGCTGGCGTAGGCGCCGGTGCCGCGCTGCACCACGCCCTTCATCATGTTGACCAGCACGTAGGAGAGCTGCGGCGAGAAGGCCTCGGTCTCCTCGGGCACGGCCTCCTCGAGCACGCGGCCGCCGTTGTCGGTGACGCGCAGCACGCCGAAGGGCGCGGCGTGTATGCCGCCGTTGGCGAAGGTGGAGAAAGCGCTGGCCATCTCTATGGTGCTGACCAGCGACGTGCCGAGGCCTATCGAGGGCACGGCCTCCAGGTGGCGCTTGATGCCGGCGCGGTGGCCGACGTCGGCCACCAGCGTGGGGCCGATGCGGGTCACGAGGAAGATGGAGGCCAGGTTGCGCGAGGCCTCCAGGCCGTGCCGCAGCGTGATCCGGCCCCGGAACTTGCCGTCGTAGTTGTTGGGCACCCAGATCTTGAAATCCTTGTCGCCCAGGAAGGGCTGGATGGCCATGTCTATGGAATACTGGTCGGTGGCGCCCTCCAGCAGCCGCCAGTCCTTGCCGTCGTAATAGTAGGCCATCGGCGAGTCGTCGATGATGGTGGCCGGCGTGTAGCCGCTCATCAGCGCGGACATCCAGACGAAGGGCTTGAACGTGGAGCCGGCCTGCCGGGCCGACTGCGTGGCGCGGTTGAACTTGCTGTCGCGGAAGTTGCGGCCGCCTATCATCGCCTTGATGGCCCCGGTCCTGGTGTCGAGGATCAGGAAAGCGCCCTGCAGCGGCGCGGTAGCCTTCACCACCTCCGGCTCTTCCCCTTCGTTCTCCGGCTTGGGCGCCTCGGCGAGCAGTTTGGCGGCGGCCTCGTCGTGCCTGGAGAGGTTCTTCTCCATGATCTCCTCGGCGGGGATCTGCATGGAGAGGTCCAGCGTGGTATAGATCTTCATGCCGCCCTTCCACAACTGGGCGATGCCGTACTTGGGCTCGAGCTGCTGGCGCACGTACTCCACGAAATAGGCCGCGTGGCTGGCGAACATCGAGGACTTCTCGGTGGGGATGGGCTCGGCCGCGGCGGCCTCGGCTTCGGCCTGGGTGATATAGTTCTCGGCCAGCATGCGCTGCAGCACCAGCCGGCGGCGCTGCTTGGACCGCTCGGGGTTGTTTAAAGGCGAGAAGCGCTCAGGCGAAGGGATCAGGCCGGTCAGCAGCGAGCATTCTCCCAGCGTCATCTCGCTGACGTCCTTGCCGAAATACAGCTTGGAGGCCGACTGCACGCCGTAGACGCCGGCGCCGAAATAGATCTGGTTAAGGTAAAGGGCCAGGATCTCCCGCTTGGAGAAGTTGCGCTCTATCTGCAGCGCCAGCACCATCTCCTTGATCTTGCGGGTGATAGTCTTCTCCGGCTTGAGGAAGATGAGTTTGGAAAGCTGCTGCGTCAGCGTGGAACCGCCCTGGGCGGTGCGGCGGTGCAGGATGTCGCGCAGCAGCGCGCGCGCGATACCGCGCGGCGAGATGCCCCAATGGCGGAAGAAGTTCCGGTCCTCCATCGCGATCACGGCGTTCTGCATGTCCACCGGGATCTTGGAGAGCGGCAGGATGGCCCGCTTCTCGACCGAGAACTCGGCGATCACGTTATTATTGATATCGTAGACGTAGGTGGTCAGCGACGGGGTATACTCGTCCAGCTTGTCCACCGAGGGGATGTCCGTGAGGATCTTGCGCATCAGCAGCGCCGCGGCCAGGATGACTATGGCGGAGAGCACGCCTGCTATGTACACGGTCTTCAGCACCAGTTCGCGCGCCGAAAGCCCGTCCAGGTATTCCAGGAACCTGCGGACGATATTCATACCATTGATTATATTAAATCTTTGGAGCGGCCTGCCCGGCTTTGCCGCTCCCAGTGAAAAATGATACATTCCTAATATGAATAAACTTTTAACGCTGTTAGCTGCGGCCATTTTCCTGTCCGCCTGCTCTAAACAGGACGGCAAGGTCATAGCTAAAATAGGTTCCGAGAAGATCACCGAGACCTACCTGCAGGAGAAGTTCGCGGAGATCAGCCCGGCGGCCCAGGAATACCTGGCCTCCAAGCCGGGCCGCAAGCAGTTCCTGGACGTGCTCATCCACGAGCGCCTGATGCTGATGGCGGCCCGCAAGAGCCGCGTGGCCTCCGGCGACGATTACAAGGCCCGCGTCCGCGAGAAAGAAGAGGAGATCAAGCGGACAATGGCGGACTACAGGGATTTCATGCTGACCCGCATGTGGATAGAGGACATGCGCGGCAACGAGCTCAAGGTCAGCGACCAGGAAGTGGCCGAATATTACCAGAAGTACCCTTACAAGGTCTCCCTGGCCCATATCCTGATGCCCAGCTACGAGGAAGCGGAGAAGGTGGTGCGCAAGCTCAAGGCCGGCGCCGACTTCGACAGGACGGCGAAGGAATATTCGCTGGACAAGGAGACCGTGCGCCTGCCCCCGGTGATGTACGGCGAGTTCATGCCCGAGCTCGAGGACATGGCCTTCAAGATGAAGCAGGGCGAAACGCAGGGCATAGTGAAGACCCCGATGGGCTTTCACATCCTCAAGAAGCTCGGGCAGGCCCGGGTGGACCAGCGCGAGGCCATGGAGCGGGTGCGCAAGATCCTCGAGAAGAAGAAATTCGACGCTTACCTGGCCAAGTTCCAGGAAAAGAATAAAGTGGAGGTATTAGATGCGGACTATAAATAAATTTGCGGCGGCAGCCGCCCTGTGCGCGCTGGCCGTCCCGGCGCGGGCCGCGGTAGTGGACGAGCTGGCGGCGCGCGTGAACAACGAGCCCATAACCGTCTCCGAGTACAAGAAGGCCAAGGACGCGATGACCGAGCAGTACGCGGCCGCCATGCCGGACTTCTTCAAGCAGCCGGACGCGGAGCAGCAGATAGAGAAGGCCGCGCTGGACAAGCTGGTGGACGAGGCGCTGCTGCGGCAGAAGGCCGAGGCCCTGAAGCTGAAGGTCTACGAACGGGAGCTCGAGAACGGCGTAGGCGAGATCAAGAAGCGCTTCGCCCGATCCCCCGAGGGCGCCGCCCTCGCCCCCGAAAAGGCGGAGGCGGCCTTCCGCGAGGAACTCAAGCGCGAGGGCGTGACGATGGAAGAGTTCCGCGAGCGCATCCGCAAGCAGCTGATGGTGCAGAAGCTGGTGCAGGAGACCGTGAAAGCCCGGGCAAGGATACCCGGCGAGGCCGAGACGAAGGCCTATTTCGACAATATCACCCTGGTCCTCAAGGGCCGGGAAGCGGAGATCAAGGGGCTCGACGAGGAGGCCCGCCAGGACCTGCTGGCCGTGGCAGGCAAGTTCAAGGAGATCACCGCCGAGCGCCTGCGCCTGCGCCATATCCTGGTGAAGGTGGCCGAGGGCGCCACGCCGGAGCAGAAGAAGGCCGCCAAGGACAGGGCCGCCGAACTGCGCAAGGACCTAGACGGCGCGCTGGACTTCGACGAGGCGGCAGAGAAGAGCTCCGACGACCAGGAGAGCGCCCGCCGCGGCGGCGACCTGGGCTACATCATACGGGGCATGCTGCCCGAGGAAGTTGAGGCCGTCGCCTTTAAGCTGCGGGTGGGCGAGAACTCCCAGCCGGTGGAGAGCAAGTTCGGCTGGCATATCCTGCGCCTGGAAGAGAAGCGCGCGGCCCAGCGCCTGCGCTACGAGACCGTCCGGGACGACCTGGAGCAGGTACTCGCGCAGAACTCCTTCGCCGACGAGCTCGGCAAGTACATCAAGGAACTGCGCCGGGACGCCAAGATACAGATATTCGCGGCGGCCGGCAAGAACTAAAGCCCGCCGCGAGAGCCACGGGAGACCCTCGCCCGTGGCTTTCTTTTACCCTGAAACCGTGAAACCAGACATACTGATAACCGCCGGCGACCCGCTGGGCATAGGGCCGGAGATAACGGTCAAGGCCCTGCTGGCCCCGGCCGTGCGCCGCGCCTGCCGCCCCGCCGTCATAGGCGACACGGCCGCCCTGCGCAGGGCCGGCTGGACCCCCGCGCTGTGCCCGCTGCTGCCCGAGGACGCCGGGCGGCTGGACTTCAGGCGGCCGGGGCCTACCGAGGCTGGCGGCGCCGCCTCGCTGCGGGCCGTCACCGGGGCCTACTGCCTGCTCAAGAGCGGCCTGTTCAGGGGGCTGGTCACCGCGCCGGTCTCCAAGGAGGCCTGGGCGCTGGCCGGGGCTCCCGCCCCCGCCCATACGGACCTGTTCCGCCTGCTGGAGAGGCGCGAGCCGCTGATGCTCTTCTCCCGAGGGCGGATCAACGCCGCGCTGGTCACCGAGCATTTGCCGGTAAAGGCCCTGGCTCGGGCGCTCACTAAAAGATTGATAAAGGAAAAGGCGCTGCTTTTCGCCGCCGCTCTGGGCGCGCTCGGCCTGCGCCGGCCCTCCATAGCGGTCTGCGCGCTCAACCCGCACGCCGGCGACGGCGGCGTGATAGGCCGGGAGGAAATAGACGCCATTCGCCCCGCCCTGAAGGAACTCCGCGCCCGCGGCCTGCGCGCCGGCGGGCCGCTGCCCTCCGACGCCGCCTGGGCCGCCCACCTGGCCGGTGAAAGCGACGGCCTGCTCTGCCTCTACCACGACCAGGCCCTGGCCCCGCTCAAAGTGGCCCCCGGCGCCGCCCCGGCCGTGCACTGGACCTGGGGCCTTTCTTTCCCGCGCACCTCGCCGGCCCACGGCACCGCTTTCGACATAGCCTGGAAGAACAAGGCCGACCCCGCGGGCATGGTGGCCGCGGTGCTGTTCGCCGCCAGGCTGGCGGCCAAGAGGAAAAATTAATGATAGAGCTTATCGGCTACGCGGCCTCGGCGCTGGTGGCGGTGTCGCTGCTCACCAGCAACGTGCTGCGCCTGCGGGTGCTGAACCTGGCCGGGGCGGTAGTGTTCGTGGCTTACGCGGCGCTGGCGCAGGCCTGGCCGGTGCTGGCGGTGAACCTGTTCGTGGCCTGCATAGACCTGTGGCACATAGTGGCCCTGAAATCCAAGAGCGACGTCTTCAAACTGATGCCGGTGGGGAGCGCCGACCCGCTGCTGGCCAACTTCCTGGCTTACCACGCGCGCGGCATCTGGCAGTTCTTTCCCGAGTTCGACCTCGCGGCCCTGCGGGCGCCCCGCTGCGTCTTTATCCTGCGCAACTTGCTGCCGGTAGGGCTCTTCATTTACACCGAGGAAGGCGGCGACCTGCGCGTGCACCTGGACTACGTGGCCGAAGACTACCGCGACCTCAAGAGCGCGCGGTTCCTGTTCAACAGGGAGCGCAACCCGGAGATCTTCGCCGGCTTCACGCACTTCACGGCGGCCAGCGGGTCGCCGAAACACGCGCAATACCTGCGCAGGATGGGGTTCGTGGAAGACGGGGAGAAGAAAGGTTTCTTCAGGAAGAAGATCTAGCCGGCCGCGTCCGCGGCCGGTAGAATAAAAAATATCAGGGGACCTGCTGCAGGCGCACCGGGCGGCCTTTGGGCACCGGCGCGCTGGCGTAGGAATCGCGATTGCCCGGGTCGGTCCCGGCCGCCATGGCCAGCGGGTTCACCCGGTACTTCACCAGCGTCTCTTTGCGTCCCGGCTCCACGCCGGCCACGCTGAAGATGCCGCTGGGAAAATCCGAGAGCGAGACGAGTATCACCAGGTCGAAGGCGCCGAAATCGTGCGGCGCCGGCTTGAGTTTGCGGGCATTGGCGAAAGTCCACCAAGTCTCGGAGCTTTTAAAAACCTTGTAGTCCACCGGAGCCGCCAGCAGGGTCACCCCTTCCTGGCCGCTGCCTCGGCCGAGTTCCGGCATGCTGGAAACCTTCACTCCATGGCCCCTGGGGCTGGAGGCGCCCAGGTCGCGCAGCTTGCGGTCCAGGTCGGCGTCGCTGAGATTTATGGGGGGCGGCTTGCGCCTGTTCCCGCCGGCCATGTCGTTGAGCATGGCCATCATGTCCTTGGGCTTTTCGGCCACGCCGCTGAAATCCTTGTCCTTCACCAGCTGGATGGCGCCGTTGGAGGTGACGGCCGCGGTGGAGAGGCCCTGCCTGGCGGCGGGGATCATGGAGGCCCTGGGAACGCCGCCGGCCCGGGCCGCGGCCATGGCCTGCTGCGCCACGGTCTCGGCGCTTTCCGGCTTCTCGTCCGAGATCTCCTGGCCATCGGCGTCCAGCCTGGCGCCGGAGAAACTCCCTATGTAATTGACCAGCATGAGCAGGAAGAAAATAACTATCAACCCGCTAAACATGTATATCAGCGCGCGTATCGCCCTTGCGTCCATTGCTAAAGTATACAAAAAGGATTTAATTATTAGTTATTATTTCCGTAACAGCCCAATTGTAGAATTAATACGTACATATGCGTTTTAATTTCTATTTCCTAAATACCATATATATGCCCGCGGCCCTGGGGCGCAGTAATGCGGAACGATCAAACCGGGACAGGAAGGCGATATGAAATATTGGGCGTACGTTAACAACGAGATCCTCGGCCCCTTCGAAAAGGACAAGCTCCGCGAGCTGCCGTCATTTTCTCCCTCCATGCTGGTCTGCCCCCAGACCCCTGTAGGCGAGAAGACGGAAGACTGGAAGGAAGCCTCCACCTACCCCGAGCTTTCGGCCGGCGGGGCCGCCCCGCAGCCGGAGCCCGCCCCGGCACCGGCGGCTTTCCAGCCTGCTCCCGCCGCGCAGGAACCGGCGCCGCAGCCGGCTTTCCAGCCCGAGCCCGTCTCCGCTCCGGAGGCGGCCCCCCAGTCTTTCCCCCAGCCCGCCATAGAAACCACCAGCCTCAGTTTTAAGCCCCTGCGGGCGGCGCAGTCCATAGATCCCGTACCCCCTCCCACCCATACCGACGGCATGGCCGATATCGCGGTGAACCGTCTGGGCGGCGGCACGGCCGCGCCCGCCCCGGCCCCCGAAGCGGTAGCGCAGTCCTCAGCCGGCTTCGACCCCATCAGCCTCTCGCAGATAGTGCGCCGCACCGAGCCGGTCGGCCAGGAAGCGCCCGCGCCCGAGGGCCTGTCCCTGGAACCGCGCAACGATCAATTCCAGCCGGCCGCCGCCCCGGAACCTGCTCCCGAACCCGCGGCCGCCGCGCCGGCACCCGAGCCCGCCGCGCCGGCTCCCGAACCGGAGGCGTTCACTCCTCCGGCCGCCGCCCCCGCGCAGTTTGAAACCGAGAATTTCCCCCGCGCGGCCGCCTCCGCCGCCGCGCCGGTGGCGGATACGGCCGGCCTGGAGAAACTGCTGCGCCGCCTCGACGAGATCTCGGCCAATTCCGTCAGCCGCAAGGACGTGGATAACGCCGTAGACCCCATCCGGATAAAGCTGGACCAGATGGGCGAGGTCGTTTCGTCGATAAAGAACTCGCAGTTCCAGCGCGAAGTGACCGATAAACTGGCCTACCTGGAGAGCGCCATCGGCGACGTCAAGGCGGCCCTGCGCAACCCGGCCCCTGCCGCCGCGCCCGCTCCCTCGCAGGAGCTAAAGATAGAGAGAAATTCCGACACCGTGTTCGGCGTGGAACCGCAGCGGGCCGCCAGGGAGCCGGAGAAAGCCAAGCCGGAACCGGCCAAGGAACCCGTCAAAGAGGAGCCCAAGGATATCGGCACCAAGAAGTCCAATGTCGGCATGGCGCTCAAGAAGGTCTTTAAACTTATACTTACCCTGGTGCTGCTGGTCGCCGTCCTGCTGGGCGCCGTGATAGGCCTCAAGACCTTCGGCATCTTCGATGCCACGGTCTTCATACCGTTCCCGCTGCCCTTCGTCTCCGCCCCGCAGCAGTCCGAGCCGGCCGGTGCCGGGGAATTACAGGAGGGCGCCGCGCCGGAGCAGCCCGGCCAGCCCGCCGCCGACGGCACGCAGGCCGCTGCCGAGCAGCAGCCGGCGACCGAGGCAGAGATCAAGGCGCAGGAGGAGGCCGCCCGACAGCAGGCCGCCAAGGACGCCGCCCCCGAAATCACGTATATAACGCGCACCTTCAAGCCCGACGCTTCCGGCGCCAGCCTGGAGAACAAGGTGTACGCGCACGCCACCAAGGCGGGCGGCAACCCTAATAGTACCGCCTGGGAGGTAAGAACCGCCCCGGAGGGCATGTTCGAGATAGACGCTGTCATACCGTCCAGGACGGGGAACCTGACCTATACCTTCGTGGTGGACAGGGCCCGGAAGAGCGTGGCCCCGGTGAACGACGCGGCCAAGGCGGCTTTCGCGCCGCCCCCGCCGGTGCGCAAGAAAGCGGCCAGAAAACCGGCCGTCAGAAGACCGGCGGCGCCCAAGCCCGCCGTCAAAGCGGCGCCCAAGCCGGCCCCCGTGCCGATAGAGGCAGGGGAAGAATACGAGTACGTCTACGAGGACGAGCTGGAATAAACGCCTGGCAGGAAAGCGAAGAGGCCGGGAGCCCTGAAAGCTCCCGGCCTCTTTATTTGCGGCTTTACTTCCTGGCCGTGGTCAGCCGGCGCCGGGCGGCGGCGGAGCGCAGGGCCATGTCCACCAGCCGCTTCAGCACCCGCTCCGGCTTGAGGCCGGTCCGCTCCCACAGGCGCGGATACAGGCTGTGCGAAGTGAAGCCCGGCAGCGTGTTGATCTCGCAGAAGTAGACCCGCTTGGAGTCCTTCGGGTCCACGAAGAAGTCTATCCTGGCCAGGCCGGAGCCGCCCAGGGCCATGAAGATCCTGACGGCCAGCGCGCGCAGCCTGGCGGCTACCGCGGCGGGCAGCGGCGCCGGCAGCAGAAACCGCATGCCGTTATCGTCGAGATACTTGGCCTCGTAATCGAAGAACTCGTGCTTGCCCTGGGGCACTACCTGGCCGCAGACGCTGGCCGCCGCCCCCTCGGGCGACCCCAGCACGCCCACCACTATCTCCCGGGCCCTGTCCACGCCCTTCTCTATCATCACCGCGCTGTCGAAGCGGAAGGCGTTGAGCACGGCGGGCCGCAGCGCGGCGGCGGTCTTCACCTTGGCCACGCCCACCGAGGAACCCTGCGCCACCGGTTTGACGAAAAGAGGGAAGCCGAGCCTGGCCGCGCGGGCCAGCAGCGGGCCCATGGCCGCTTTCTGATGCGCCCTTACCACCACGTGAGGCAGCACCGGCACGCCGTCGAGGGCGACCAGCTCCTTGGAGATGATCTTGTTCATGCCCACCGCCGAGGCGGTCACGCCGCAGCCGGTGTAGGGCAGGCCCAGCAGCTCCAGGAAGCCCTGCAGCACCCCGTCCTCGCCGGTGGAGCCGTGGATGATGGGGAAAGCGGCGTCGGGCTTTACCCGGCCGCCGCCGGCCTTCAGGAAACAGCCGGCGCCGAGGGACGGCTCCAGGGCGGGGCCCTTCAGCGGACGGCCGGCCAGCAGGTCAGCCAGCCCGACCAGGCGCCAGGCGCCCTCGCGGGGCGCGTAGAACGGCAGGACGGCGAAGCCGGCCGCGCGCAGACGCGCGCAGACGGTCTTGGCCGACTCTATGGACACTTCGTGCTCGGGCGACTTTCCGCCGAAAATGACAGCTATCTTTTTTTTCATATCTCCCGGTCCTCCGCGGCCGACATAGTCTTACCGATGATCCCCCCGCCCAGCACCCGGTCCCCGTCGTAGAAGACAGCGGCCTGCCCGGGCGCCACCGCGAATTGCGGCCTGTCCAGCGTTACCTCGGCCCGGCCGCCGCGGCCGGGGCGCAGCAGGCAGGGCTCCGGCTTGTGCCGGTAGCGTATCTGCGCCGCGCAGCGCAGCTCCCCGCCGGCCGGCGCGGCCAGCCAGTTCAGGCCGGACAGCTCGAAGCCCCGGCTCTGCGCCGCGCCCAAGGGCCCCAGCACCACCTCGTTGGTCTCCGGCCGGACCTCGGTGACATAGAGGCGGCCGCCGCCGTAGACGCCGGTGCCGCGCCGCTGGCCCACCGTGAAATTAAAGAAGCCGTTATGCCGGCCCAGCCGCCGGCCGGCGGCGTCCACGATATAGCCGGGGCGGGGCTTCACGCCGGAGCGGCGCAGGTAATGGGCGTAATCGCCCTCTGTGACGAAGCAGATGTCGTGCGATTCGGGGGCGGAGGCGGACGGCAGCGAGAGCGAGGCCGCGGCGGCGCGCACGTCCTTCTTGGTCATGCCGCCCAGCGGGAACAGCAGGCGCCCCAGCTGCTCGCGCTTCAGGCAGTAGAGGAAATAACTTTGGTCCTTCAGCGGGTCCGCCCCGCGGTAGAGGCCGAACTCGCCGGCCTCCTCTTTTATCACGGCGTAATGACCGGTGGCCAGGAACTCCGCGCCCAGCGAAACGGCCAGGTCGAACAGGTAGGAGAATTTCAGATGCCGGTTGCATTCCACGCAGGGGTTGGGCGTGCGCCCGGCCAGGTAGCCGTCCACGAAATCTTTTATCACGTGCCGTTCGAACAGGCCGTGCGCGCTCTTGAAATAATGCCTGATGCCCAGCGCCTGCGCGGAGGCGCGGGCCCGGTCGGCGCTGTCGGCGCCGCCGCAGCATTTCACCGCGCCGCGCCGCTCGGCGAACAGGCGCAGCGTGACGCCGATGACCTCGTAGCCCTGCCGCAGCAGCAGGGCCGCGGCGGCGGAGGAATCCACCCCGCCGGACATCGCGACGACGACTTTCTTTTTCATCGTCAATATTCTATCTATTTAGCAGAGGCAAAGAAAAAAGAGGGAAAGCTTTCCCTCTTTTTCCGGGCGCCGCGCGGGGCGCTAGTTGCCGAAGTCGAAGCCCTTGAAGAGGTCTTCCTCGGCCTGCGCGCCGCCGGCGGGGGCGGCGTCGGGCCTGGCGGCGGGCTGCGGGGCCTGCGCGCCGGGCAGGTTCTGCATGCGGCCCTTGCCCTCGCCCACAGGCTGCACTATGACCTTGCGCACGCCCTCGGCGAAGGCCAGGAAGCCGTTGTCGAGGTTATAGTAGAGGCGGAAAGGGGATTCCTTCATCTGCGGCTCGTAGGCCTTGCCCAGGTTCAGGCGCTGCTGGTCCCAGCCGGGGTTGTAGACCAGTTTGCCGCGCACGTCCACCTCGCTGTCGGTGACCGGCAGCGAGAAATGGATCTTGAACAGGCCCATGGTGTCGGTGATGCCGGGCGCGAAAGAGAGGTTGATGGCGGAATTGGCGTTCTCGTCTAGCGCGAAGGAGTCGCCGCCGTCGCCGCCGCCGGCGCCCTGCCGGCCGGTGTCGGGCAGGACCTTCACGGTGACGCCCTCTATCGGGTTGCCCTGGTAATCGGTGATGACGCCCTGGATGTTGCCGTCCAGGAAAACGCTCATCTTGGTGGTGGAGAAGAACAGGAACTCGCGCTTGCCGGTGACCTTCTTGGTCAGCGACAGGTCGCCCACGCGCGAGTCCGTGTAGTCCACCACCTTCAGGCGCTTCATGCCGCCGAAGCAGCCGGCCAGCGGCGCGGCCAGCAGGGTAACGGCCAGTATGCGGATCAGTTCTCTCTTCATAAATTAAGCCTTCCTGTTATTCCCAGCCTTCCGCGGGCGCTTCTCCGGCCGGGGCGGGGGTCTGCGGGGCCGGGACTTCCGCCGCCGGCAGTTCGGGGGCGCCCTCTGGCGCTGCCGGCGCCTGCCCGGGCACGGCCGGGGCTCCCCCCTCCGGCGCTGCCGGGAGGGGCTTGCCGTCGGGCCCCGGGGGGCCGGTCGGGTCGGGATAGGGATTGTTCTTGATGAAGAACACCACGCGGCGGTTCTTCTTGCGGTTCGGCTCGCTGTCGTTGGGCACTACGGGGTGGTATTCCCCGTAGCCCACGGCCGCCAGCCGCTTCGGCGAGAACTTGTTCCCCAGCATGGATTTGACCACGCTGGTGGCGCGGGCGGTGGAGAGTTCCCAGTTGGAGGCGAACTGTTTGGTGGCTATCGGGATATTGTCGGTGTGGCCTTCCACCACGATGTCGTGCTTCTCGGCCAGCTTCAGCAGCACCGGGGAAAGCTTGTCCATCTGGGCGCGCATCTGGTCGGTCAGGTCGGACTTGCCGCTCTCAAAGAAGGCCACCTGGCTCTGTTCCTCGAGGGTGATGCGCATGCCTTCCTTGTCTATCTGCACCTGGCCCGCCATCTTGCCCTCTTTGATCATCTCCTGGATGTCCTGCTGGGCCTTCTGCATGTCCTTATTGAGGGCGGCTGAAAGGGCGTAGAGAATAACGAAGAAGCAGACCAGCTCGGTCATCAGGTCGCCGTAGGCGATGCTCCAGGGCGGGCCGGGGTGGCCCACCTGAGAGACCCTGGGGTCATCCTCGCTTATCATCCCTTTGACTTTTAGCCGCATAGCCGTGAAACCTTTTCCGGGCGATTTTGCCTTAAGCCGCTTCTTTCTTTACGGATTTACGCTTTTCCGGCTCGAGATAGGCCTTCAGGTTGGCCTCCACCACGCTGGGCGTGGCCCCGCTCTGCAGCAGCAGCACGCCGCGGATGATGATCTCCTTGACGAAGAGCTCCTCCTCGGAGCGGTGCTTCAGTTTGCCGGCCATCGGCAGGAAAAGCCAGTAGCCTGAGCCCAGGCCGTAAAAGGCCGCGGCCAGCGCCAGGGCCATGCGGCGCGGAACCTGGGCCACGTCGTCGATGGAGGACAGCATCATGATCATGCCCAGCACCGTGCCGATGATGCCGAAGGCCGGGGAATAAGTGCCCAGGGCGTTGAAGATCTCACGGCCGGCCTTGTGCCGCTCCCTGATGAAGTCGAGCTCGGTCTCGAGCATATTGCGGATGAATTCGTGGTCGGCGCCGTCTATGACCAGCTGCACGCCGCGCTTGAGAAAATCGTTATCAATGGCTTTGGCTTCGGACTCCAGCGCCAGGAAACCCTCTTTTTTAGCCTTCTGCGACAGGGACAGAAAGGTCGTGACCAGGCGCGAAGTGTCCTCCCCTTTGCTGCTGAGCACTTTTCTCAGGACCTTGGTCACGCCTATGACGGAGGAGAGCGGGAAATTGACCAGCAGGGCGCAGAAGGTCCCGCCCATCACTATCAGGAACGCCTCGGCGTTTAAGAAAGGCTTGAAGCCGTGTATGCCCTCGCCGAGAAAGATGGCCGCGAACACGAACCCGCCGAAGACTATGATGCCGCTGAATGTAGCTATATCCATTTTAGATCTCCGGTCGGCTACTTCCTCTCAAAGCTCTCGAGCGGGTTCACACATTTCCGCTCGGAATAAACCTGTTTCTTGTACTCCACTATCTTGGCGATGACCTCGTCCACCGGGTTCCTGACCAGGTAGCGGTTGCCGGTGGCCAGGTTCAGCACGGTGTCGGGCCCGGCCTCTATCGTTTCGATAAGTTCGGCGTTCACCACGACCATGGTCCCGTTGAGTTTTTCGAGCTTGATCATCGTCTTAAATTATACTTTATTGCCAATACGGGCGGGCGGCGGCAACCCTGGTTCCCCCCGCCCTGCGTACCCCGCCGGGGCGCGTCACTCTTCCTGTTTTTTGCCCTTGATGGCCCACTTCAGGCGCTCCGCGAAGGAAGCCTCGAGCGAGCGGTATTTCTCCAGCTCGGCGGCGGCTTGCGCCAGGCGGGCGGCGTCGGCGGCGGCCTGGTCGGCGGCGGCCTGCGCCTGCGCGGCGGCGGCGTCGCGCTCCTCGTCGAGCAGCGAGGCGGTCTCCTGGGCCTGCAGCTCCATCTGCTGCACCTTCTGCTTGAGGAAGAGCAGCTCGGATTCGAAGCGGGCGCGGTTCTCGCTCTCCAGCCTGAGGTTCTCGGCCTGGGCCTTGAAGCTGTCCGTCAGGCGGGCCAGCTCGGCCTCCTCGGCGGTCTTGCGGGACTCTATAGCTGAATATTTCTCGCGCAGGGCGGCGTACTCGGCCGACAGGCGCTGGCGCTCGGTCTCCACGGCCTGGGCGGCCTTGGCGGCTTCGGCGGCGCGGGCCAGGGACTCGGAGAGCTGGGCCTCGGCGCGGGAAGCCTGCTCGTCGCGGCGCTTGGCCTCGGCCTCGGCGCGGACCAGCCTGTCCTCGAAATCCTTGGTCCTGGCGGCGATGGTCTTTTCGAACACGGCGCTCTCGGCGGCGAGGCGGCGGTTCTCGGCCTCCAGCCTGACCAGCGAATCCATCGCGGCGGAGGCTTCCGCGCGGGCGGTAGCCAGCTGGGCGGTGTGGGTGGTCTCGAGCTGCTTGCGCACGGCGGCCTTCTCCTCTTCGGAGGAGGACTCGTACTGCATGCGCAGCTGGGAGACCTTGGCGTCCAGCTCGGCCTGGCGCTCGGCGGAGATCCTGGCGACCTCGGCCTGGGCGTCGGCGGAGATCTTGGTGACTTCGGCCTGGCGTTCGTCGGAGATCCTGGCGACCTCCTCCTGGCGCTCGGCGGAAACCTTGGCGAGTTCCGACTGGTGGGCCGCGGCGGCCCTGGAGGCTTCCTCGCGGCGTATCGATTCCAGCCTGGCAATCTCGGCCTGGTGGGACGAGGCGGCGTTGGCCAGCTCGGCCTGGTGCACCGCGGCCAGCCTGGACAGCTCCTCCTGGTTCCTGCGGGAGGCCTCGGCCAGCTCCTCGGCGTGCCTGGCGGCCAGCTCGGCCCCGTAGCCGTTCTTCACCCGGGCTATCTCGGCCTTGTAGCCGGTGGCCTGGGCTTCCAGCTCGCTCTGGTGGGCGGCCTTGATGGTGTCCAGCTCGGCCTTCTGGCGGCGTATCTCTTCGAGCTGCGCGGCCATGTTCTGGGCGAGCTGCATCTTCTCGAGCCGCAGCTGCCCGCGCTCCTTGTCGAGCACGGCGTTGATGGCCTGCACCCGGGACACGAAGCCTTTGATCTTGACGAGTTCGGAGATGGCGCGCACCTTCTCGCCGTTCACGTCGGCCAGGGACTTCTCCTTCTCCAGCAGCGCGGCGTCGTAGCGCTCGGCCTGCTTGCGGAGGGCCTCGTTCTTCTCCTCGTTCTTGCGGTCGGAGATGGCGCCGATCTCGGCCTGCAGGCGGCCTATCTCCTTCTGCATCTTCTCCAGTTCGAAAGCCTGTTTTTCGGCGTTGTGCTTCTCCTCGAGGCGCGCCTTCTCCTCGCGGCCGCGCAGCGAGATATTCTCGCTCCGCAGGTCCGCGATCTCGCGCTCCTTCTCGGGGATCATCTTGATATAGGTCTCTACCGAAGCCTTCTCGCGCTCGGCGCGGGCCACGTCGTCGCGCAGCCTGGAGACCTCGCGGTCGGACATGGTCTTTTCCAGCGAGATCTTGCGCAGCTCGTCCTCGGTGTCGCGCAGCTTCTCGGAGGCGGACTTGAGAGAGCGGATGGTCTCCTCGCGGGAGGTGATCTCTTTCTGCCACTGGGCCTTTTCGTCGAGCCAGCGGCGCTCCATCTCCTGGAGCCTGTAAATAAAGTGCCCTTCCACGTCCCGCCCCTGCACCTCGCGCTCGGACATCTGGTTCTTGAGCGTGGTCATCCAGGTCTCGCGCTCCTGCGCGAGGCGGGTCTCCATCTCTTTGATCTTGGACTTCAGCGTGAGGCGCTCTTCCTCGACCTCGTGGTCGCGGCGGTCGCGGCGCATCTTGTCCTGTATATCCTTAAGCGAGGACTCCACGCGGGAGGAGAGGGCCTCGTCCTGCTGGTTCTTGAGCGTGGCGAGCAGCGCCTTCTCTTTCTCGGCCGACAGCAGCTTCTCCATGTCGGAGATCTTGCGCTCCAGCTTGTCCTTCTCTTCCTGCAGGCGGCGCTCTTCTGCGTCGTCCTTGGCGGCGGACTGCGGGGCGGCGGCCGGCTGGCCGAAGCCCTGGGGCAGCGAGGGAAAACCGGCCTGCGGCATGCCAGGCATGGACGGCAGAGGAGGCCTGCCGGCAGGAGGCGCCGGCGGCATACCAGGCTTGAGCATCCCCGGGGGAAGCGGGGGCATCTTGGGTATTTTCATCTCGTCTGCCATAAATTTAAGGTTAAGCTCTGACCGTCTTGCTGCCTCTATATTCTAAAAAAACGCGGTTGCAGTTTCGTTACAGGATTGTTAACAACTTTATAACCATGGGCCCGCCAAGGGTACGCCCTCTCCTAAGCTTCTCCCCTCCCATTCTTAATACTCCTTAGCCTGGGATCCGGCCGGGGATGGTTCCGGAAGGCCCTCACGGGGTGGAGCGGAGCGACACTTTCTTCGCCCGACGCCCGGAGAAGGCATCCCTTGCCGGGCACGAACAGTTATCGACCCACGCTCGCTTTGAAGCCGGCCAGCCATTCGGTGGCGGCCGGGTCGCCGGAGAGGCTGGCGTACTTCTCGTAGGCGGCCACCGCCTCGTCCACGCGCTGCAGGCCGTAGTAGGCCGCGCCCAGGTACTGCCAGGTGGAAGCGTCGCCCGGGTTCAGCGAGGAGGCGTATTCCAGGTACTGCAGGCTCTCCTGCACCTGGCCCTGGTTGTACATATTGGCGCCCGCCTCGGCGTACTGTTTGGCCTGCTCGAGCTGCTCCGGAGTGGGTCCGGCCGCGGCCGGGGCGGAACCGGACAGGCTCTCGTATTTCTTGCGGCGCTCGTCGCCGGAGGACATCTCGTCGCCCTCTATCATATAGACTTCCTGCGAATTGCCGCCGCGCGAGGCGATCTTGCCCTCGGCTTCCAGCGCCTTGATGGCGTCCAGGATCTTCATCTGCGCCTCGTCCGACTGGGCCAGGCTGATATCGCCGGAGTACTCCATGATCTCCTTGACGGAGTTCACGGCGCCCTGCGACATGTTCGTGAAGAACTTGTTGACGATGGCAGGATCGGCCTTGGCCAGCGCCTTCGCCACGTCCTCGTTGTTAAGGTTGCGGATGATGGACTGCATGTCGCGGTCGGCGAAATTGACGATGTCCTCGAACATCAGCACGATCTGGCGCACCTTGGCGTAGACGTCCGGCTTCTGCGTCTTGAGGTACTCTATGATGTTCTTGCGGGTGGCCGGGTCGGAGTCGTCGAGCATCTTTATCAGGCGCTCTATGCCGCCCATCACGAAATCCACGTTCTCCCGGATATCCTTGTCTATGGCCTCTATCTGCTCGCGGGTGGCCTGGCGCACGGTCAGGGCCTCCAGCGCCACGCGGCTCTGCATCTCCACCGGCAGCATCGACAGGGCCTGGCGGCTCAGGTCGGGCTTGAGGTAGCTCAGCACCACCGCGATGACCCACGGGTCCTCTTTGCGCAGCAGGAACAGGTAGATCAGGCGCTTGAGGTTCTCCTCGTTCAAATAGGTGAAAGGCTCGAATTTCTTCATAAGGTCGTCCTCATCCTCACTCTTCTCCTCCTCCTTCTGAAGGAAGTTCATATCTATGCTCTGGTGACCCTCGGTCTCCTGCTTGCCCTCTTCGTCCCCCCCGCCGCCGCCCTCTTCGCGCTTGTCCTCTATGTTCACCTCGGCGCCGGGCTTGGCCATCAGCGCCTTGATGTACTTGCGGAAGAAGCCCCAGAGCGGGCCGAACAGGAACAGCAGCAGCAGCAGGAACAGCAGCGCGTAAAGCAGGGGCAGGTAGACGGACGGCTTCTTGAGGTCGTCGAGCGGGTTGCCGGCCTTGAACTTGGTGGGCTTGAACACCACGGTAGGCGCGCCGGTCTTGCGGATCTTGTAGGGCACCAGGAAATCGTCTATGCGCTCGCGGGCCAGCGCGATGGAGGCCGGGGCGAGCTGTTCGTCATGGATGATGGTCAGCTGGAAGCGGGTGATCTCGGTCTCCAGGCCGTAGCGGATCTCCTGCACGCCCTTGGCCTGCTGGGCCTGCTGCCCCTGAGCCGCCTCGGGGCGCTTGTTCTCGCCGCTCAGCACGGAGCGGGGCTTGGGGATGCCGGGCAGGATGAAATCGGTGTCGGCGGCCTCGTCGCTGCCGCCCTTCTCCTTGTACTTCTGCATCACGCCCAGGCCTTCCTTGCTCTGCTCGGCCTTCTTGGAGATGACCTCAAGTTCCACGTCGGCGAAAACGAAAGACCGGTCGGCCCCGAGGATGGGGTCGAGGATCTCCTTCTTGACCTTGGTCTCCGCCTCGCGGCGCATGGAGTCCTGCTTCTGCATCAGCGAGGTCTCCATCATGGGATTGCTGAGAGCGGCGCTCTGGGCAGATACCCGGGGCGTCCAGAGGCTCATGACGAGCGCTAGGGCGGCGAAAAGCCTTTTCATATCACAATTATTCTATCTTTATCGTATTACAGAATAGTTTCAAAAACATTCACTTATTAAAACCTATCCGTTTCCTATGGCCGAGCGCATTATACCCTTGGCGGCCTACCATATGGGCAGGATCGCAAAATCGGCGTCGGCCACACCGTGGCCGGTCACGGATAAGCCGCATAGCGGCTTTCCGCGACCCCGGCTCGGCGATTTTCGCGGAAAAATCGCCTCCGCCCTTGCGGACCGGCATTGCCGGTCCTCACCTGCCGCCCACTGCGGTGTCGCTACGCTCCACGAATGAACGTTTTGCTAACCATGCCCGTCTGACTTCCATAATGCTAAGACATAGCAGCAGGCAGACGGCAGGCTGGGGAGGGTATGCCTTCGGAGGGGCCTCACGAATGCGAGGCTTGCGTAAGCGCCGAGCATGAGTGAAAGAGCGAGGCCACGGTGTGGCCGAGCGTACCCGGAGAAGGCGTACCCTCACCGGCCTGCCCTCCCCCGCCCGCCTGCGCCCGGGTTATTTCACCTGGCGCAGGAAGTTCTTGACCATCGTGTTGTTGGGATTGATCTCCACGACCTTTTCCCAGATGACCTTGGCCTTCTCCTTCTGGTCCATCAGGTAGAAGGAGCTGCCCATGATCTCGAGGGCGGTCTCGTTGTTGGGCTCGAGGTCCAGGATGTCCTGGGCGCGCTTCATGGCCAGGTCGTACTTGCCGTCGTAGATGGCCTGGCGGGCGTCGTAGGTGCGCTGGTCGATATAGGTGAAGATCTCGGGGCCCTCGGGCTTGCGGGTGAGCTCGCTCACGCCGGCCTCGCGCTCCACCATGTTCAGCAGGGAGAGCAGGCGGTCGTTCTTCGGGTCCTTGTTGAAGGCGTGGCGCAGCACGTTGACCGAGGCGCGCAGGTCCTTGCCGTCCACGTAGGAGATGATGCCGCGGCGGGTCAGCGTGGGGACCTCGTCGCCGCCGGTGGCGTCCGGCACGTAGTCGATGGCGCCCTGCAGGCGGGTGACCATGCGGCGGATCTCGGGGTTGCCCGGGTCGGCGTCCATCGCGGCGCGCAGCTTCTCCATGGCGCGGCTGAAGTAGCCGCTCTTGAAGTACTGCAGGGCCTGGCGGACCAGCTCACGCACCTCGCGGTCGTGCTTGGCCTTGTTGCTCTGGCCCATGCGCAGCGTCACGGAGAAGCGGGTGGTGGAACCCAGCGCGTGCACGCCCTGGGCCACGTCGAAACCGAGGTTCTTGTACTTGATGCCGAGGCCGAAGTCGGCCTCCTGGATCTCGGGGGCGCCCTGCACGCCGAAGCGCAGCGCGGCCCAGTACATCAGCCAGTACTCGCCGCCGAAGCGCCAGTTCATCGAGGACCCCTGGGGCTTGTTCAGGTCGAAGCCGAACAGCAGGCTGCCCTTGAACAGGCTCAGGGCCTGGCCGAACTTCAGGGTCAGGGGCAGCTTGTCCTCGGTGTCGCCCGAGGCCATGGAGAAAACGTTCTGGATGCCGACCGCGGCGCGGTAGGTCTTGGAGAACTTGTTGAGCATCGCTATGTCGATGGCGTTAAAGGAGTCCACGGAGGTGTCCAGCGAGCGGCTGATATTCTTGGCCATGATGCCGAAAGCCAGCTTGTCCGAAACATCGCGGCCCCAGGAGAAAGCCAGCGCGCGCTCGGTGCTGTCGAAAGTGCCGAGCGTCTTGATGTCGATGATCTCGTCGCCGGCGGGGTTGGCGGTGATGGAGATCTTCTCGAAGCCGGTGGACTGCAGCTGGGTCATGCTGACGGCCCAGGTGCCCTTGGTGCTGGTGGGGTGCGCGTAGGTGAAGAAGTTGAGCGTGGTCTGCTCGAAGAGCGTGGCCTGCATGGCGGTGAATTCTTTGCGCTCGAGCAGGGTGAGGGCCGCGGGGTTCCAGTAGGAGGCGGAGGCGTCGTCGGCCACCGCGAAGAAGGCGCCGCCCATGCCCAGGCCGCGCGCGCCGGCGCCGTAGCTCATGAAAGCGCCGGGCTGGCCGCCGCCCTGGGCCAGGGCAGTCGCCGCCGAAAAGACAATAAAAAACCCCATGGCGAGGCTGAAGCGCATAACACGCTTCATTTCAGCCCATATAGCCAAGGGGGCAAAGGCAATACAAAGATTGCGTTTCATTGTTTTCGGCAGCCTGACCCCCGCTCACTTAGCGGGTCTTAGCTTTGCGCCGCCGGTTTTCACCGGCTTTGCTATTATCGTACCAGTACTGCATTACAAACTCGTTACAGATTTACGGCATTAATATTATAGCAGATTAAACGGCTTTGTCAAGGGGCGGGTATTGACATGTCAATACCCATAGTATACCACCTGGCCGGCCCCTTGTCCAGCCCCCCTTTATACTAATAACCCTTAATGTATAACGCCTATCTTGCGCAGTATGACCTTGCTGCCCTTGGGGCTCGAGGCCTTTACGCGCACTATATAGCCGCCCTTGGAAACCGTGCCGCCCAGGCCGTTCTTGCCGTCCCAGAGCACGTGGTTGGGGCCCAGCTTGCCGCCGTCCGAGCCGCTGGTGAAGCGGAACTCCTTGACCACGTAGCCCAGCAGGTCGTAGATCGTCATCGTCACTTCGGCGTTGTCGTTAAGGGTGTAGGTAATGTCCACCCTGCCCTCCACGCCGCCCTTGCGCAGGTCCACGGGGTTCGGGAAACTGGAGACCTTGCTGATCAGTTCCTCGCCTATCGTGGTGCCGGCCGGGGTGGAGATCGGGGACCACTCCGAGTGTATGCCGGCGAAGTTCCAGCTGCGCACCCGGTAGGTGTAATAAGTGCCGGTCTTGCGCGGCGTTTCGCCGGGCACGGAGACGTCGCCCACGGAGTAGATATTGTTGATGGCGCCGCCGGTCTTGAAGCCGGGGATGGCCGCTATGGTCTTCCAGACGGGGCTGGTGCCCACGCGCTCCTGCACCTCGTAGGACATGATATTGGACTCGGGGTCGGACGCGGCGTCCCACTTGAGGGTATAGACCTGGCCCGAGGCCACGCCCTTGGCCACCTGGGGCTCGGGGGCGCCGGGGACGGTCGGGTAGCTGGTGTCGATGCGGTAGATCAGCACCGGCACGCCGTTCTCGCTGGGCACATAGCGGCCGTCGGCCATCTTGCCGCGCACCGAGACGATGTAGCCGCGGTCGGAAACAGACTCGCCCCAGGCCGTATGCGGGCCCTTGAACGAGCCCTGCACGCCGCGCTGCTGCACGGCGAAGGTGACGCCGTCGAGCTTCCTGACCAGCATGATCTCGTTGCCGACATAGATGATGCCCTCGGTAGCGAAGCCCTCGGTGGACTGCACCGTGAAGGAGGAGGTGTTTACCTCTATGCGGCTGGTCAGCTTGGTAAGGTGGCCGGGGGATAGCGCCACGTTGGTCACGCTGCCGCCCAGCGAGGCGCCTACCGACTGCCAGGAGTTCTTGATGCCGATAGGGTCCTCGAAGTTGCCGCCCAGCGAAACCTCGTAGGAGTCCACGGCTCCGGAAGCGGGGTTCCACAGGGCCGGCAGCTCGGTGGTCTTGGCGGACCAGGCCGAGGGCACGGCGCCCAGGTCGGAGACGGCCAGCAGCAGGTTGGCGTTCTTCACGAAGTCGCCGATGAAGTAGAGCGGCTTGCCGGTGCCGTCGTCCACGATCTTGTCGGGCACGTAGTCCAGGTTGGACTCGAAGTCCAGCAGGCCGTCGCCGTTGATATCGAAGGAAGGCAGGCCGGAGTTGTTGAGCGTGACGTTCAGGCACTTGCCGGAGCCGTAGAAGTCGTAGTTGTCCGGCAGGCCGTCGCCGTTGACGTCTATCAGCGGCTCGTCAGCGCGGCAGCCGGAGGCGGTGTAATTATAGATCCAGTAGCTCGGGTCGGCCACCGGCAGGTTGCCGGCGCCCAGCAGCACGTTGCCGCTGGAGTCGGTCACCGCGTAGGCGGGGTAGCCGTTGGACGCCAGCATGATGTTCTTATACACAGGCGTCAGCGGGATAATGGCCGGCGCTATCAGCACCTGGTTGGAGGCGATCGGATAGACGTCCGAGAAGTTCTGGCCTGCGGCCAGCGGCAGGCCGCCGAGGCCGCGCAGGTTCGAGAAGGCGGCCAGCGACACGCTGGCCAGGTGGCCCAGAGTGTCCGCGCCGGACAGGTCCGTGGAGGAGCTGACGTCGCAGGTGAGGTGCAGGATCATGCTCGAGGTGGAGACGATCAGGTAGGGCAGGTTGCCGTCCATGATGGGCACCGAGATCACGCTCTCGAAGGAATTGGCGGCGGAATGCACGGCCGAGCCCAGGCGGTAATCCGTGATCGGGCTGAAAGCGCCGTCGCCGTCGTCCTTCCAGAGCGATACGCTGGTCAGGTCGCCGTCGCCCAGGCCCACCGTGGCGCTGCTGATAGTGCCGCCCTGGGTGAAATTGACCTGGCCTATGGCCACGAAGTCCGAGAGCGTGGCCAGGTCCAGCGTGACCAGCGGTACGTTCTTGGTATCCTTCTGGGCCGACCTGGGCGAGATGTTGGTGCCGCTGACGGCCAGGGTGATGGCGCGTATCGGCACCAGGCTGGACGCGACCGGGTACTCGCCGGTATAGGTGCCCTGCGGCAGCGCCTTGTCGATGTTCATGTAGACCTGCGCCGAGATGTCGTGCGGCACGTTGACCGTGAGCCAAGAGCGGTCGCGGATCATCAGGCCCACCTTGTTGGCCTTGACGGCCATTTCGCCGATGTCGTAGACGGCGAAGAAGGTCTGGGCCAGCGGGCTCAGCGTCTGGGTCTGCGCCAGGCTGACCGTGATCTGCGTGTTCAGAGCGTTGTCCTGGTCGAACAGGTCCACCTTGCGCACCTTGGCCCCGGCGGGGTGGTTGATCAGCGGGGTGATAAAGTCGCCCAGCCGCTCGCCCCTGTAAGTGACGGTGAGGTACGGCTTGCCGGAGGCGGAGATGCCGCTGCCGCTGTAGGTCATCAGCTCGGCGTCGCTGACGTACAGCCGGCCGGAGACCGGGAAGCCGGCGGTGGAGTCCAGCACCAGCGCGAACGGCACCGTGACCGTGGACGAGAGCGGAACGGCCAGCTTGGTCCCGGCCTCCGAGATATTGATGTCGTTGACGTCCAGCACGTCGTTCTGGTTGGAGTCCTGGTAGATGGACACGAACTTCACGTCGGTATTCTTGCCGAACGGCGCGTTCGGGTCGTTGGAGGCGCCGGTGCGCTGCACCTTGACCGCGCTCCAGCGGGCGTTGCCGGCTTCTGTGGTCAGGTTGAAGCGCAGCATCGGCACGCCGACCTGGGCCTGGCCCACGCCGCCGGACTGCAGCAGCGCGGCGGCCATGTCGTTGGCGCCCAGCATGACGTTGGAAGGGATCTCCTCTATCTTTACCGGCATCGTGTTCACCGGCCAGGTGGTCATCGTGACCGTGTTGGGAATGCCGATCGTCAGGTCGGCGATGCCGCCCAGGTTCAGGGCCGTGGTGGAGCCCACGATGGCGAACTGCGAGAGATCGTAGCTGACGAAGGCGCAGGACGGCGACGTCGTGATGACGATCGGCGTCTTGAGCACCACGTTGATCGTGCTGGAGGAATAGGCCTCGTTGCCGTAGCTCATCAGGTTGGGGTACAGGCCGGCCGTGGTGGAAGCCGTATCCACGGCGTCCAGGATGCAGTTGTCGTTGGAATCTTTCCAGATCTTTATTAGATCGATGTCCGAGTCCGCGGCGGTGCCGAGGCGGCGCAGCTTGACGGCCTGCAGCAGGGCCGAGGTTTTGTCCACCTTCATGTGCATAGCCAGCAGGCCGACATTTTTGTCGTTCTGCACGGCCGCCACGGGCGAGATGTCCTCGGGCTCCAGCGTGACGTTGTTGAGCGTGGGCATCACTACCGTCATGGCGCTGGCGGCGGGGCCGAGGAAATCGGCGACGTGGCCGGAATTATCGGGTCCGAAGAGGAAGTTGCTTTCGAACGGCACCTCGACGCCCAGCACGTCGTTCTGCGGCGTCAGCTGCTCGTGCGAGAACCGGGAAGCGCGGTCCACGTCCATCGTGACGAAGATGATGGTCGGGGTGGCGCTGACCACGACATAGTCCTGGTTGGTCAGCGCCGGGTCGGCCACGTAAACGGTGGCTTTGCCCACGGGGTCGTTGACGCCGAAGCGGGCGCTGCCCACCAGCACGTCCGAGGTGTTCATGCCGGTCACCGGGTCGCGGTCGAAGATGCCGTTGCCGTTGTCCTTCCAGACCTTGACCATGCTGATGTCGGAGTCGTAGCCGTTGAGGCCCGAAGGCTGCATGCGCGAGAGCCGGAAGCCGCGCCAGCGCACGCCGTAGCCGGCGGTCAGCAGCGTCATCTTCATGAAGGGGTAGTTGTCCCAGCCCTGGCGCACCATGCCGCCCAGCGCCGCGCCGGAGGAGTGGTTCACCACCGGCGTGTTAAAGACGCCGCGGGTGACCATCGTCAGCGCGCCGGCCGCGGTGCCCGCGTACTGTACCACCTCGTTATCAACCATCGCGTACCCTGACGACGGGATGCCGGCGGTGGAGGTCACCAGCCAGGCGGCGTCCATCGGGCCGGGGCTCACCACGTCCTGCGTCAGGCGCAGGTTCGGGAAGGACCGGCCGCCCTCGTAGGCGAAGACCGGCTCCGTGTTCACCGTGACGGTGCTGGGCGAGGAGATGATCTCGCGCACCCTGGAGACATAGGTCAGATTGGAATCGTCCGCGAAGAACTTATTGGGCAGCGACAGCGCGTTCTTGGACGTGTCGTCGAAGCTCGGGCTGCCCTGCGGGAAGGACTCGGGCTTGAGATAAGCGCCCAGGTAGCGCGGGTTGCCCAGCGCGTCATTGGGCATGGCCGAGTCCCTGATGTCGTAGGTCAGGAAGTAACGCATGGAGGTGTTGTCCAGCGCGGCCTTTCCGGAGGTCACGATGCGCTGCTCCTGGGAGAGAGAAACCCTGGCCACCAGCGGGCCGTAGATGGTATTGCCGAACGTGCCCGAGCCGACCTCCTCGTCGATGCCGCCCAGGAAGCCGTTGTTGTCCTTGTCGTACCAGATCTTCACGGCGGACACGTCGGGCACGGCCGTGCCGTCCCTGATGGCCGTGCCGGTGGCGTAGACCAGCATCCAGCGCCACATAGCGTCGGCCACGTCCGTCTTCATGGTGAAGTCCAGTATAGGCTGGTTGACCGCCTGCTGCTGCAGGTTCTCGCCGGTGAACGTGTCGGAAGCGGTCACGATGACCGAGTCGGCGAACTCGCTCACGCGGCCCACCAGCGACAGCGTCTTGCCGGGAGCGGTCACGCCCACGTTGGCCTGGCTCATCTGCTTGGGCGCCTCGATGTAGAAGTAATCCGTGGTACGGATCGCCATGCCCAGGTACGAGAAGTTGGACACGTTGGCCAGGGGGTCGATGTCGTAGGTGATGAAGTAGTCGCGGGGATCGGAGAAGATCACCTGGCCGTCGAGGCTGGTGCCGTCGCCTATCAGCGGCAGCACGGCCTGGCCAGAGATCACGGTGCCGCTGGACCACTCCGCCTGGGTCGTGCCCTCCGCGCCGCGCGTCAGGCTGCCGAAGGAGTTGGTCAGCACGTCCACGGAGCCGTAGTACACGACCTCTTTGAGCGCGGGGTTGGGCTGGGCGTCGTTGACGATCAGGCGGCCGGGCGCCATCGGGAACGGGCTGTCCGACGGGAAGAACTTCTGGATGTCGGTCACGCGGATGACCGTGTCTGTGGAGACCAGCGGCGTCTTGAGCGTGTCGTAGGGGAAGTTGCGGGTGTTGGCGCCCAGCAGCACCACCTCGGTGTCTTTTATGGTCGTGGTGGTCTGCAGCAGGCCGTCTCCGGTGGAATCGTGCCACAGGCTGATGCGCTTGACGTCGGTAACCATGTTCCAGGCGTCAGTGCCGCCGTTCTCGGAGGCGGTCACCCAGCGGTCCAGCTTGAGGCCGCGCCAGACCGCGGAACCGATAGTGTCGGTCACCTTCATCGTCAGGCGGGCGACCGGCTTGTTCTGGTCGTTCTGCGTGACGAAAGAGGGCTTGCTGAAGTCGTTCGGGGCGGACTTGTTGACGTCGAGCAGGTAGACCAGGTCGGCGGTGGCGTAGAGCGGCACGGTGGAGGAGGCCACCGGGGTAAAGGCCCCGACGACGCCGTCGATCAGGCTGACGCCGGAGTTTTCCAGGCGCGCGCCGTGCGTCATGTTCGGGACGGCGTCCGGCTGGAACTCGTAGACCACGTAATAAGTGCGGGTACTTATGGATATGGCGCCGTCCACGCCGGGGTTATACAGCGGGAGCACGTAGGTGCCGGGGTCGGCCGGGTTGAACGTGGGCGGATTGGCCGGGTCCGTGACCTCTTTATCGATGGCCTGGCCGAACTTGCCGTCGCCGTCGTCGAGGAACAGGCGCACGCTCTTGAGGTCCTGGCCGGAGCCGGTGCCGGTCTTGATGATCTTGAACGACTTGATCGTACCGATGAAGTTGTCGGTCCAGGCGTGGATGGCCAGGAAGCCGGCGCGCTCGGTGCCCTGCTCCACGTAATCGTACTGGCCCGCGTCCACGCCGGCCTGCCACCAGGCGCCGATATCCTGGCCCTGGATCAGCACCGTGGCGGGCTGGTTGCGCACCGGGGAGGTGGCGGTGACTATCGGGAAGTTGTTGTAGGCGACGCCGACGAAAGTGGAGCTGAGCACCACGAACGACGGGTTGTCCAGCGCCACCGCGAAGCTGCGCGGGGTAGCGGCCACGGTGGACATGCGCACCGCGAAGAAGAAGTTCCTGGCCACGTCGGAGACTATCGCGGCGGTGGAGACCTTGGTGTTCAGGTCCTCGAACTTCCAGCCCATCAGGCCCGAATCCCAGGTGCCGCTGGACATGAAGATGTCCACCGGGGCCGCGCCCAGCGCGGTCTCGCCGTCGAACAGGCCCAGCTGGCCGGCGGACGGGTTGTCGGCGTAGAGGCCGATCTCCACGATGTCGGAGTAGGCCAGCGTGCCGGAGCTCTTGAGCTGCATCGACTTGAGGTAGGCCGGCGGCGAGCCCACCGGCTGCGTCTGCAGCGTCAGGCGCAGCATGGGCACGGGGGCGGGGATGTCGGTTATCACGCCGTCGCCCTGGTAGATGGCGTTCTTGCTGATGCCGATCGAGGTCTTCGAAACGGGCAGCGGGTCTTCGGGGGCCATATCCCTGGGGTTTATCACCAGGCCCGACAGCACCAGGTCGGGGCTGGAGCCCTGCGGCAGGCCGCGGCCGGTGTCGGAGGTATGGCCGAACACTCCGGGGCGGTGATAGTCGGTGACGTTGATGCGCAGTGTCTCCACCATCGTATCGTAGAGCATCAGGGTGCGCTCGCCGCGGTCGGCCGGCAGGAAGACGTAGTCGGTGGCGTTGGTGATATAGTCGCGCAGGTCCGCCGAACCCTTGGAGTTCGTGACCATGTTGATCTTGCCGGTGTAGTAGCGGCCGTTCACCGGGTCGCCGGTGGCCACGTTGCCGTACTGGTCGCGGGCGCGGAGCGTTATGTAGCCGGGGGTCTGCACGCGCAGCGGGCTGGCTATCGTGTACGTGTGATGCAGGGTGAAGTAGGCGGCCGTGCTGGGCGTGATGTACTGGTTCTGCGAGACCTGGGGCAGGGTGATGTTGCCCTCGGAGATGTACGAGTTGGCCGTGACCGTGGCCGTGCCGACCAGCGTGTCCCAGATGTAGAAGTTGGCGAAAGAGTAGCCGGCCGGGATGTCCAGGTCCAGCGGGTTGGTCAGCAGCAGCTTCCAGCTGGGGTTGGAGGAGACGGTGGCGGTGGACGGGTCTATGCCGCCGTAGGTGCTGTTGCGCAGCGCCGACAGGCGCACGGTGACCTGCGTATTGGTGGTCGTATTGTTGTCATACGCGTCTTTTAGCGCCACGGTGACCACGGTGGGGGTGGCGAGGTTGGTAGTGTAGTCGGCGTACTGCACGGTGGTGCCGGCCACCAGGCGGCGCGGCGGCGTGTAGAACAGCACATGGTCGGGGGCGGACGGGGTCACGGTATAGGACGACACGGCCGGCAGCCAGCCCTTGGACTGCGCCGTGTTCACGCTGAGCTGGTGTGTGGTAGCCGAGACCAGCGTATCTATCAGGTAGAAACTGGTGGTAGCCTGGCCGAGCAGCATCCTGGCCGAGCCCGGCTGGGCGGCGAAGGCGCCGGGGTCCGGCGCGGAGAACTTGACCTGGCCGGCAGAGTCGGAGGCCAGCGAGAAGCTGATGCCCGCGCCGACCGCGTCCTCCTGCCCGCTGGCCACCGGGGTCGGGTTGCCGTAATGGTCCTCTATCGACAGCAGGAACACCTGCGAGGTGACGCCCGCCGTGAGCTCCTGCCCGGCGTTGAAGCTGACGTTCACGCGGTAGGTCAGGTCCGGCATGATGACCACGGACTGCGTGGAAGCCGACCAGCCCTCGCGCTCCGGCACCTGCACCTGGACTATGGGCCGTACCGGCGTCATCGAGGAGGCGTAGACCGAAGAGGCGGTCGTGTCGAGATAGTAGAACGTGGCCGTGTAGCCGTCCAGCGGGATCTGGATGGCGGACACCGTGGAGGTGAACACCGGCGGGAAAGCGCCGGACATGGGTGGACAGCTGCACCTGCACCGGGGCCGTGGCGACCGACGGATTGTCGAACATGTCCCGCAGTTCCGCCTTGAACACCTGCATTTCGCCGAACCTGTCCGTCAGCTTGCCGGCGGTCATGGACCTGGGGGCGTTGCCGAAGGCGACCTTGGCCACCTGGGCGGGGTTGACGCGCAGGTCGTGAAGGGCGGGCTGCATGGTGCCGGAGCGGGCCTCCAGGCGCCAGTAGCCGGGCCTGCCGGCCTCGTAGGTATTGGCGGCCGGCGAGGTGCCGGAATAGGACGACGTCCTGTCATGGTACCGGAACCTCGCGAAAGTCTTGTTGGGCGGTATAATGACCGCGTTGATGAACTGCGTGTCGAACTCGTCGCGGAAGCCGTAGTCGCCGATACCGCCGAACGTGGCCAGGACGCGGCCCAGGCCGGTATGCACCGACTGCTGCTCGGAGGGAATGCCCAGATAGACGCCGGTCTCGCCCTGCTTGGTTATGTTGTCGAAGTCGTCGCGGCGCTCCACCGTGAACGCGGCGCCGACAGCCGCCATCTCCTGGATACCTACGAGGGCTTCGGCCTGGCTTGATATATAGACCAGTTTGGTCGGGGTGCCGCCGGTGGTGGTTAGTTTGCCGCTGAGGTTCTGCCTGGCCGCGGCGTAGGTGGCATAAGAAGCGGGGTTGAGCGTGGTGGTGCCGATCCAGACCCGGGCCCAGTCACCGGCCCGGCTGGAGACCTGGTAGGCTATCGCCGTGGAAACGCCCACGCGCCCCTGGTCGTCGGTATAGACCAGCGTGGAGACGCCGATATCCTGCCAGGCGGCGCCGTCGTAATAGAGCAGGGTGCCGGTGGAGCCGTAAACCTCGCCCATCATGACCTGCGCGGGCAGGCCGGCCGAGGAGATGTTATTGTCGAAAGCGTCGGTCAGCTGGGCCGCGAGATCCTGCAGGCCCGGCGTCAGCAGCGAACCGGCGGGAACTTCCAGGTCGCTATTAGGGGTGACGCGGTACACGCTGGGCGGGCCGGGCAGCACGTAGAGCTCCAGCGGCGGCGTGACGCTGATGGCCGGCAGCAGCGAATCATAAGCCGAGATCGTGTCGGGGCCGGCCTTCTTGAGCGTAAACCAGTTCGAGAGGGTCTTAACGCCGAAGTCGGAAGCGTAATAGGCGGTGGTCGGCGCCGCGAGCGACGGGTCCTGCAGCAGGCTGGCCTGGTCGGTAGCCACGAACGTGGCGGTGCCCAGGTAGACGTTGGGACCGGTGGAGCAGACGTTCCCGTAGGCGTCCTTGACGTAAAGCTGGGCCGAGAACGGCACGCCGGCCACCGCGTAGGTGGAGGCCACCACGAAGGCCATACTGGCGGCGGGGCCGGGGTTGACGGTCAGAGTGGAGATGCCGGAAGCGTAGCCGGCCGGCGAGGCCGCCGTGGTGGCCGCCAGCACCGTGTAAGTGCTTATCGAGGTGCGCGGGTCCAGCGAGAAGACCGAGCTGCCGTTGGACAGGGTCTGCGGGGCCGGGGCGGAGGTCTTAGCGTCTCCGGGCAGCGTCAGGCGCACCTCCGGCATCACCGCCACCGGGCTCGTGTTCTGAGCGGCGCCCACGGCGTCCGTGGCCCTGTTGTGGAACAGGTCGGTCAGGTAGACGTTGGCGAACAGCGCGCCCGCGCCTATCGTATACTCGGCCGGGGGGCCGCTGCGGCCGGGCCAGGCCAGGGAGGCGCTCTTGCACGGCGGGCTTACGGCGCACTTGCCCTCCACCAGCGTCTGGCCGGGCAGCAGCACCTCCAGCCTCACCGCCGTGGAAGCGAAGACTTTGAACGAGTCTTTGGCCGCCAGATCGTCGTTGCGGCAGAGCCCGCCGGGATTGCCGCCGCAGACCAGATTGTCGGCGCCCGCGACCGGGAACACCTTCACGGTGGCGGCGCCCGTCCTGGTGACCAGGTTCAGCGGCACCTGCATCGTGCCGTAATTGAGCGGGGCGCTGGCGGGGTCGATGTCGTAGATGTCCGAGGTCACCAGGTAGACGGTCGGGCCCATCGAGAGGCCCTGGTAGACGTTCATGTACTGGTCCACCAGGTTCACGGTGGCGCTGAAGCCGGTGCCGGCCGTCTGCGTAGAGGCGGTGAGCGCCTTGCCACCGGCGGGATAAGCGCCGGAGCCGGGCAGGGCCGTCTCGCCGGGCAGCACGAGCTGCAGGCCCAGCGGGGCGGCGGGATGCACGGTGAACGTGGAGGATTCGGGGTCGTCGGAGAGGCCGGAAGACCCGAAGTCCGAGGCGGTCAGGTAATGCGTGGCCGCGCGGCGCATCTGGAAGTAGATCAGGTCGGTGTAGCCGAAAGCGGTATCCACCGCCACGGTGCTGACCGCGGGGGCGTAAGCGTCGGTGGGAGTATTGACCTTGACATCCACGGGCCTGCCCGGCACGAGGTTAAAATAGTCGTCCACCACGCCTACGCGCACCTTGAAGTCGGTGCTGCCGGCGGTCGTGTCCTCGGCCTTGCCGGACTTGCCGGTGGCCGAGCCCTGGCTGAAGGACTCGCCCGGCAGCAGCAGCAGCAGGCGCTTGGGCACGCCGGGCGCCACCGTCACCGTGGTGGCCGTGTCCTGGCCGAGCACCGGGCCGCCGGCCAGGCCGGGGACCACGGCCTCGGCGCGCAGCACGTTGCTGCCGGCGCGGATCGGGGTGACGGTGAACGTGGCGGAACCGGTGATGATCTGCGAGGCCGGCACGACAGTGGCCACGGGGTCGTCGGAGAGCAGGCGTATCTCC
The DNA here is from genome assembly GCA_002840355.1 of Elusimicrobia bacterium HGW-Elusimicrobia-3. Taxonomy (GTDB): domain Bacteria; phylum Elusimicrobiota; class Elusimicrobia; order Elusimicrobiales; family UBA9959; genus UBA9959. The sequence continues at coordinate 38,905 of PHAL01000021.1, forward strand.
TGGCTGGCGCCGGGCGTCAGGTTCCAGAAAGAGTCGGTAATGTCCACGGTTACCGTGAACGGGAAGCCGGCCTGCTGGCCCGCGGGCGAGCCGGAGCGGCCGTTGCCGGTGGAACCGGCCACCCGGCTCTCCCCCTCCACCAGCGCGCGCAGCTTGGTGGGCGTGTTGGGCACCAGCAGGAAGCCGCCGCTGGGCGTGCTGCCCAGCGCGCCGCTCTGGTCGGCCGCGGTCAGCACCCTGGCGCCGGCCGTACGCAGCGCGATATTGCTGACGGTGGCGCTGCCGTCTATCATGCTGAAAGAGCCGAGGGACGGGACGAAGGGGTCGTTAGTGGTGACGACCATCGTCTTGTCCAGGGCCCCGTCCGTGACCCTGTTGTAGCGGGAGTCGGCCGCGTAGATCTGCGCGTCGAAGTACACGCCGGCGGTCTGCGTGGAGATGACGCCCTCCACGCCGTAGGGGGCCACCACCTTGCCGGGCACCAGGCTCTGGGTGGGCAGCAGCACGATCAGGCGGGAGGCCGCGCCGGGCACCACGGTAACGCCGGCGTCGGTGCTCGTGGAGAGCTTGGGCTCCACGGCGTCGTTGTCGAAGGCGTCGATCACCAGGTTGGAGGTGGCGGCGCTGGGCACGAAGCCGTCTATCAGCGCTATGCCGTTGGCCAGCGACTGGGCGGGCGGGTGTACCGCGTAGATATCGTTGGAGCGGACCCGGACCGAGCGGCCGTCGTTGGCCAGGTTGCCGAAATCGTCCACGGAGCGAACCTCCAGCTGGTACGTGGTGCCGGCCGTCAGCGGGCCGGCGGTGCCGCTCTTGCCGCCGGGCACGCCCTCGGCGACGGTCTCGGAGGGCACGAGCAGCAGCAGGTGCCTGGCCGGGGCCGGGTTCACCACCAGGCCGGTGACCGTGTCGGTGCTGAAGAACGTGCCGGTGAGGCCGGCGTCGGTGACGCGCACCGACAGGCCCGGGGACTGGTTGCGCGTGACCGGGACCACCGCGAAAGTGGTAGTGCCGCCTATAAGGCTCTTGCGGTACGGCTCCGGGTGCAGGCCGCGCAGCTGGATATTGGGATCGTTGAGGAAGTCCAGCTGCACCTGGGGCGTATTGGAAGAGACCGCCAGGAAAGGGGTGGTGCCGCGCACGACGTTATAGTATTCGTCCGTCAGGTAGACGTTGAACTGGACGGTAGCGCCGGCTTCCAGCGCGGCCGCGGCGCCGTCCTTGCCGCCGCCCGACGGGTCGGCGGTGTAGGGCGGCAGGCCGGGCCGCAGCGACCGCCCAGGGGGCACCAGGTGCAGCTTCACTGGCCTGTCCCACCAGACCTTGACCGGATCCGGGGTGAAATAGACAGAGGTGGCGGAAGGCAGCGAAGAGCTCTCGGCCTTTATCGTGTGCGTGTCGGCCACCACCGGCGTGAAGATGAAGGCCGTGGCGCCCGAAACCAGCGTATTGGAGGCCGGGTTGATATCGTAAGGGTCCGTAGGTATGGACGCGTAGACCTTGAACACGGCGTCGGTGTCCGTGTTGTAGTACGGGTCCACGCCGTAGACCGTCACCTGGAAAGTCGCGCCGGCCCGCAGTTCGGACGGAACCCCGGTCTTGCCCAGCGGCGCCAGGTCCCACTTGCCCTGCACGCGGGCCTCGCCGGGGAACAGCGCCAGCAGGCGGTCGGCCGCCTGAGCCACCACGGGCACTACGGAGGAGGGGTTGCGGGCGTTGGTATAGACGCCGTGGCCGGTGGCGGAGACGTTCCAGCCGGTGGCGGAGGCCGAGACCAGCGTGCGGTTGACGGTCGTGGAGCCGACGAAATTGACGTAGCCGTCCGGGGACAGGTTGTCGTTATTCGGGTCGCTGTCGGCCACGTAGACGCTGGCGGCGGAGGAGAGCACCAGGTTCCAGTACTTGTCGGTCACCTGCAGCAGGAAGGGCACGCTGGACCCGGCCGGCTTGAGACGCGGGGTGCCGGTGCTGCCTTCCACGCCGGCCTCGCTGCGGCCGGGCGCGGGCAGCTGGCCCGAGGGGTCGAAGTCGGCTATCACCTGCACGCGGTCGGCGGCGGCGGCGTTCACGGTCACGTTGCGCGCGCCGAACAGGGCCGGGTTGGCCGAGTCCTCGGCGCGCAGCGCGCGGGCGCCGGCCTTGCGCATGCGCACCTGGAAGGTCTTGACGCCGTAGTCGCCCGACAGGAACGAATACTGGCGCGGCAGGCCGCGGTAGTCGTCCATCACGTCGTCGTTATCCATCACCTCGGGGCCGCCGGGCATGCCGTCCACGTAGAAATTCACGGTGCCCTGGTAGGCGCGCGCGGGGCTGCCGGTGCCGTTCGGGCCGTCGACGGCCTGCACCGTCATGTTGACGTCGGAGCCGGCGGTCATCGGGTCGGCCGAGACGGTCACCTGGAAGCTCTGCGCCGGGGCCGCGATGTAGAACTTCGGGCCCTGGTCCACGATGCTCTCGGTGTTGCCCGCGTTGTCGGTCACGCGCACCCACGAGGCGTAGGAGTCGCCGCGCACCCAGCAGGTGAAGGCGGCGCGCTCGGCGTCGTCGTCGCAGACCAGGCCGGTGTATTCCCAGTTGCCCAGCGAATCGTTGAAGGAGGCCGGCACCCAGACTTCGCCGCCGGAGGACGGCGTCCAGGTGGAGCCGTTCCAGAAGTAGCCGGAATTGTCGTAGCCGCCGGCGTTGATGGGCCCGTTGGAGGCCAGGAACGGAGCTGCGTCGCGGAATACCAGCACCTCCGCCTTGCCGCGGTGCCAGGGCAGCGTCGGGTAGACGCCGGAGCCGGTGCCGGAGATGCCCGTGGTGAAACCGGGGTCGGAAGAGTTGCCCAGCAGCGTCTTGTTGTCGTTATACACCATCGTGTTGACGGGCGTCACGACGGCCGACTGCGGCTCGGTCTCGTCGAACAGGAAGCGCGAGCGGCCCTCTATGATCTGCGAGTTGCCGATGGAGTCCGTGGCGGAGGAGCGGATGACGTAATGCCTGCCGGGCTCGAAAGTCAGCAGGCCCAGGCTGTAGGTCCAGGAGGAGACGTAGAGGTTATTGGACTGTATGGGCAGCCAGGTCTCCTGCGCGTTGGCGAAGTTGGAACCGTCGAAGTATTTAGCGCCGCCGGCCTCGTCCTCGCTGAGTATCGAGATCCTGGCCGAGGCCACCGTGGTGACCGCGTCCACCGACGTGCCGTGCAGGAAAGGCAGGTTGGCGGTGTTGTAGGCGGTGTCCACGCCGGGCTGCACCGGGGCCGAGACCGGCGGCACATTGTCGAACACGAAGTTGCGCGTGCTGAGGTCCACTTCCTGGTTGGTCGTGATGTCCACGGCGCGGGTCACGATGTAGAAGGTCTTGCCGTTGCCGCCGTCGTGCGTGTTCTCTTTCCAGGCGAAGTTGTCGGTGCCCGGGTTCGTGAAGTCGGCGCTGGTATAGGTCCAGCCCTGGGTACCCTTGGAGCCGGGCACGGAGATCGAGACCCACTCCGGGTCCACGGACCAGTGCGGGGCCACGCCCTTCCAGTAATAGGTGGTGCCGTCCGCCAGGTACCAGATGCGGATGCGCACGTCGTTGACGATAGAGGTCAGGTCGTACGAGGTGCCGGTGATCGCGGTCATGGAGGAATACAGCGTGCCGTCGGCCGGCGGGTAGGTGAGGCGCGAAATGGGCTTCACGTTGTCGAAGCTGAACGTGGACGAGACGACCGAATAATTGCCGGCGCGGTCGGCGGCCTTGACGTCCAGGCGCAGCTCGTTGTCGCGGTTGGGCCACGGCAGCGCGGCGGAGTTGTAGTTCCACGTGAACGCGCCGGAGGCGGAGGAGGAATCCAGCGCGACGTTCCAGACCTCGGGGAAAGCCGGGCAGGCGGCGTCCACCCAGCCGGGCAGGTTCACGCCGCCGCAGGCGCCGCTGCCTTCCATCCAGTACTTATTGAGAGGCACGTCGTAAACGCGGGCCTGCGGGAAATTCACGTTGAAGGAGTCGGCAGCGGTGCCGGAGACCAGCGGCAGCGTGATATGCCTGGAGCCGGTCAGCGGCAGCAGCACGGCGGCGGTCGGGCTGGACACGTCGAAGCGGAAGGAGGTGCCGCCCAGGATCACGCTCTGCGTGTTGCCGGCCACGTCGTAGGAGCGCGCCGTGACGGTGTAGAGCACGCCGTCCTGCAGCCCGGCGGCGTTGTCGGAGGGCGGCAGCTGCGCGGACTTGGTCCAGGGCGCGCCGGCCACGGCCGTCAGCCAGGCCTCGGAGCCCCACGTGGAGCCGCTCCAGTAATCGCCGTTCGAGCGCTGTATTCTGATCTGGGTGCCGGCCAGGCCCGACGGGTTGGAGTTGGGATCGTGGGCCGTGCCGCCCACCGATGCGAGCAGGTTCAGGAAGCCGCCGTCGGCGGGCAGCTGCGGCTGGGCCACGGGCGGCGTCACGTCGTACCTGACCGTGGTGGCCGAAGGCGGCGTCAGCTCGTTGCCGGCGGCGTCGTCGGCCCGGACCTGGATATTGTAGTTCTTGTTGTCGGTCAGCGGCGGCGCGGGGGCGGTCCAGGTATAGTTGGGACCGGCGCCGGCGACGACGGCCGTTATCCATTTCTGCGCGGCCGAGCTGAACGTGGAGGTCTGCGTGTCGTAATACAGCAGCGTGTCGGCCTCCTGCACCGAGACCGAAGCGGATTTGATGGAGAACTGCTCGAAGGCGGTGCCGGCGATGGCGGCCAGGGTTCTGAGGTTGCCGCGCGGGTCGGGCAACGCTATCGGATAGGAGATGGCGGCCGCGGGCGGCGTGTTGTCGTAGGTGAACGTCACGTACTGCGCCGCGGCCTCGGTATTGGGCGGGGTGACGTCGTCCATGGCCTGCACGCCCAGGCGGTAGGTATAGCCGTCCTGCAGCGTGGGCGCTTTGAAGGACCAGTCGGCGCCGGCGTAAGAGGCCTCCAGCGAAGGGGCGCTGAGCGGGCGGAAAGCCTCGGCGCCCGGGGCGAAGGAGCCGGGGTAGAGGCCGTCCCATTTATCGGTGCCGGGCGAGAGTTCGGAGAGGCTGACCCTGATCTGGCCCAGCGTGGAGATGCCGGCGAGGTTGTCCAGCGCCGTGCCGGTGATGGCGGCCAGCGTGCGGATCCTGGAGGCGTCCAGCGGGAAGGTGATCCTGGAAACCGGCGCGGTCACGTCGTAGACCACGTTGGCGTTGGTCACGGCGTTGTCGCCCAGCGCGGCCGGATTGGGGACCGGCAGCGCGTTGTCCTGCGCCCGGGCGCTGAAGCGGTAGACTTTGTTGGCCACCATGGCGCCGGCGAGGCCGGCCGGGTTATAGGTCCAGGTGCCGGAGGAGGGACCCAGCGGGGCCCAGTTGTTGGCCGGCCACCACGCGGCCGTCTCGGTGAAAGAGTTGGCGTTGTCGTAATAGTAGGTCACGGCGCCGGACAGGTAGGAAACCTGTACCTGCACGTTGGCGGCGCCGGAGATGCCGGAGCTGGTGGCCCAGTTGGGATCGTTGGCGGTGCCGGAGACCGAGGCCACGGAAGCGAGCTTGCTGCCGGCCGCGGGCGACACCACGGCCACTAGCGGGGCTGAGCGGTCGGTGGTGAACGTCACCGAGGAACCGTTGCCTGAGAAGCCGGCCTGTACGTTGCCGGCCTTGTCCAGGGCCTCGGCCCAGAGGGTGTAGGAGCCGTCGTCGGCCCAGGCGGGCATGGCGGACATGGACCAGGAAGACTGGTGGACGGAGGCCGCCGCCCAGACCCCGGGGTCGCCGCCCCAGCCGGAGCCGTCCCAGTACAGGTTTAGTTTATTGTCGCGCAGGCGCACCTTGACGCCCTGTATCTGCATGCCCGGCTGGTAGCCCACGCTGTTGGCCAGCACGGCCGTCTCGGAGAGCGTGCCGCTGGCCAGGCTGACGCCGGAGCGGCGCTGGCCGGGGTAGACCGAGGTCACCACCGCCGTCGGGGCGGAGACATCGTAGCTGAAAACGCTGGCCGCGGAGAAGTCGGACTCGGTGCCGGCGAAAGCGCTGTTGTCGTAGGTGTTGTCGAGCGACTTGGCGCGCACGCTGTACTGCACGCCGTTGACATAGGCCGCGGTAGGATAGGAGACCGTGTAGTCCCACGAAGAGGCGGCCACGTAATAGGCGGCCTGGTTGTTCGCCTGGTTCCAGGCGGCGGTGAAGGCGGACGCCGTATTATCCCAGCACTTGCCGGAGTCGGCTCCGTTGAGGGCGCAGAGTTCGGCCCAGACGCGGTTGACGCCGGCCGCGGGCGGGGTGAGGCCGGGCGGGTCCTGGGCGTTGCCGCCGAGGCGCGGCAGGGAATTGTAATAAGCCTGGCCGTCGGCGGGCAGCAGTACGGCCGCCTGCGGCTTCTCGGTATCGGAGTAGACCTGGTTCACCACCGGGCCGGTCTCGTAGACGTCGGAGAAACTGACGCCGACGGCGCGGAAGGTGTAGGAGGAACCGCTCACCAGCGGGGGCAGCGAGGCGGCCAGGCTCCAGGTACCGCCGGCCGGGATGACCTGCGCGCTGGACAGGCCGACCTGCCACTGCGCGGCGCCGAAGTTCCAGTACCAGCTGTCGGACAGGCGCCTGACCTCCAGGCCGAGGCGCGCGGTGTCCGCGTTGGCGGTGCCGCTGATCTGCGTCAGCGACTTATAGAACTTCAGGTTGTCCGGCACCAGCACGCGGGTAGAGGCGGGCGGCGGCATGAAGCGGAAGCGGCGGGAGGCCCAGGTGGCTTCGCCGTTGCCGACATTATCCGAAGCGCTGGACTTGAGCACGTAATAGCAGTAGGCCTTGAACACCACGCCGGAGGCGTCGAAATTCCACTTATTATCCCCGGGGTTGTACGGCAGCCCGGACAGCCACTGCTCGCCGCTCTGCCAGCCGGAGCCGTTCCAGTAGTAGCCGTTGTTGGCGGTGTCGGCGCAGGTGTTCTCCGGGGCCTGCGAGATGTCCTGCTGTATGCGCAGCTGCACCGCGGCTATGCCGGAGTTGTAGTCGTAGGCGGTGCCGGCGATGCTGCTCACCTCGAGGTAGAAACCGTTCTCCGAAGGCGGAGAGGAGATCTGGGAATCGGGCGGCATCAGGTCCAGGGTAAAAGTGGACTGGTTCACGGAGAAAGCCGAGTAGTTGCCGGCGCGGTCCGAGAACTTGACTCTCAGCACGAAGGTGGCGCTGGAGCGGCCCACCGCCCACGAATCGGCTCCGGACGGGGTATTGGCCGGCAGCGCCGGGGCCGCCCAGCTGGCCGAGGCCGCGGTGGCGCTGGAGGCGTAGCCTGCCTGCCACAGGCGCGTGTTGAAATTCCAGTATTTCGCGGGAACCTGGTCGGTGTCGGCCAGTTCGTACTCAGCCTGGTAGAGGCCGGCCGGTATCCCCCCGCCCGCGACCGGGTCGACGGCGGTGCCGGACAGCGAGGCGACCGAGCGCAGGAAGGAAGTATGCGCCGGCTGCAGCACGGCCGCGACCGGCGTGCTGAAGTCCACCAGGAAGGTGGAGGTGGCGTAGAGCACTTCTGTGTTGGGCCCGCCGTTCACCGCCTGCGTGTTGTCGCGCGCCTCCGACTGCACTTCGAAGCGGTAGCCGTCGCCGTCATTGTCGCCGGTGAAGGCGGAGGCCGGCACGGACTTGACCCACGGGGTCAGCGCCCCGTCGACGCTGCGGAACACCCAGACGCCCGCGGCGCTGGTCCAGGTGTTGAGGCCCCAGTCGTAGTAGCTGCGCACGGAGGCGGAGTTGAGACGCGACAGGCGCATGCGGACCTGGCCCAGGCCGGAGGGCACGCCCAGGCTGGCGTCGGAAGCGGTGCCGCCCACGTAGGAGACGGCGGCGTTCAGGTAGGCGCCCGAAGAGGGATAGGTGACCTTGGAAGCGGGCAGCACCGGGTCCAGCGTGAAAACGACTTCGGGATTAAGCGGGGCCGCGGCGCCGGGGCGCGACTGATTGCCGGCCAGGTCCCTGGCGCGGATGTAGACGCGGTAGCGCAGCGAGGCGTTGGAGGCCTTCAGCGCGGCGAAGACGGCCGCGAGAGCGGGATCGTTAAGGCTCCAGGCGCCGCCGCCGGCCGAGGTGGCGTTGCGCCAGTGCGCGGCCGGGTTCCAGGTTCCGTCCCAGCCCGAGCCGTTCCAGTATTCCAGCAGCGAGTCGCTCTGCACGGCCACCTGCACGCCGTCGCCGGGGTTCAGCGCGCTGTGGTTCTCCTGCACCGCGCCGGAGAGCACGGGCAGCGACGCGTAGGCGAAATTGCCCGGCATCGTCACCGTGGCCGTCGGCGCCGAATTGTCGTAGCAGAAGGACTTCTCCTGGTAGAGCTCGGCGTTCAGCGAACGGTCGGTGGCGCGCGAGCGGACCGTGTAGGTGGCGCCTTCCACCAGCAACGGCGGCCAGACGTCGCCGGCGGGCGGGTAGGACCAGGCCGCCGACGTGATTATGTCGGTGGTTATGACGGCGTCGTACTGCGCTACGGGCGCGAAGGCCGCGCGGCGCCAGAAATCGCCGGTGGCGAAGGCGCCGCCGTTAAACGTGACGCCGGCCTGCGAAGCGTCGGCTATCTGCACCTCCACGCCGCCGTACTTGAGCCCGCCTACCGACTCGGTGTCCGGGTCGGCCACCCAGTCCACCGCGGAGCCCGAGAAGACGGCCGCCGCGGCCGCGTTATGGTAAGCCTGGGACGGGGCCGAGATAGTGGTGGAGGGCTTGTTGACGTCGTATATGAACTCGCGCACGTAAGTGCCGGCCGGGGGCTGGTTGCCGGCGTAGTCCGTGCCGGAGAGCTCTACGCGGAAGCGCTTGTTCTGCGGCCACGCGGGAGCTGTATAGGACCAGGGGCTCAGGCCGGCCGCGGCCAGCCAGGTGGACTCTACGACCTGCCAGGCGGAGCCGTTCCACTTGGGCTTCACGGCGCCGGGCTCGGAGAGGTTGGTGATCTGCACGCGCAGCGGCGGGTTGATGCCGGCGGGGCTGTCGGAGGAGTCGCCGGCCAACGGCCCCGTTTCCCTGGCCTGGCCGTAGAAGGCGGCGGCGGAAAGCATCGGCGTGGAGACGGTGACGGCCGGGTAGTTGAAGTCGGAAGTGACCGTAACGGCCGAGTAAGCCTCGACGTTGCCTGCCAGGTCGGTGCCGGAAACGGAGAGTTCGTAAACCTGGTTATTGAGACCTATCTCCACCGGCAGGTAGACCCCCGGGCAGCTCCAGGTGACGGTGTCGGCCGACACGGAGAAGGTCATCGGCAGCTCCACCACGGCATGGGAGCTCCAGGCCGCGCCGGTCCAGTACCAGCTGTCGCCGCCGGAAAGATAACGCACCTTGAGCCTGAGGTCGGCCAGGCCGGAAATGCCGGCGTAGCTGGTGCCGGAGATGGCCGCCAGGTTGCCCGGCACGTAGCTGCCGCCGGCGGGCACGGCTACCCTGGAAACCGGCGGCGTGCCGTCCACGGTGAAGCTGGTGACCGTCCACGGGGTCTGCTCGTTGCCGCCGTTGGCGTCCATCGGCCCGGCCTTGTCGAAAGCCCTGACCCGCAGCGTGTACGGCCGGTCGGAAACCCACTTGTCGATGCTGAAGGAGTAGCGCCAGGTAGCGGTGCCGACCGCGTCGGTCCAGGCGTCGTCCAGCACGACGGCGTCGGAGAAAGACGAGCCGTACCAGTACCAGGTGACGGCGCCCTGCAGGTAGGACAGGTTGATCTGCACTTTATTGAGGTTGTCGCTTACCAGGGGCAGAGCCGCGTCGGAGGCGGTGCCGTTGAGGGCGTTAGGGCCGGCCAGCACGGCCGATTTGTAGTTGCCCCCGTTCGCCGGCACGTTCATGAAGCTCTGCGGCGGCGTGGTATCCCAGATGAACGTGGAGGAGGAGACGTTGTCGGTGAAACCCTGCTGCGCGTTGCCAGCGCGGTCCAGCGCGCGGGACTGAGCGATGTAGTAGCGGCCGGACTGCAGCGCCGCGGCCAGCAGGGGGCTAGAGTAGGTCCACCCGCCGGTGCCGGAAACGGCGTTGAAGCTGGAAAGGGCCACGAAGCCGCCGGTGCCGTTATGCCACCAGCTGTCGCCGGCCTGGTCGTAGAGCTGCAGTTCCACCTTGTCCAGGTCGGACTTCAGCGCGCCGTAAGAACCTTCGGGGTCCTGCGCGGTGCCGGTGACGGCCGGCAGCGACCGCAGCACGGCGAACGGAGACGGCACGAGGAAGCCGGAATCGGGCGGCGAGGTGTCGTAGATGACGGAGAAGGACGGCATGTACTGCTCATCGTTCTCTATATTGCCGGCCTTGTCCTCGGGTTTTACGAAGACCGTGTAATTGCTGCCGTCGCGCAGGGCCGCGGTCACCGCGGTGGCCGTGCTCCAGTTCAGCGTACCCGTGGCCAGGATGCTGCTCGAGGACATATACGTGTCGAAAGTCTGGCCGTTCCAGTAGCGGCCGGCGCCGTCCTTGACCATTACGAACACCCTGCGCATGCCCTCGCGGTAGGCGTCGGGCAGCTCGGCGCGGCCGGGGTCGGCCGCGGTGCCGGTGATCGCGGTCAGCGCGTTGATATAGGGCTTAGACGGGCTCAGCAGCCCGGCCAGCGGCTTGGTATTGTCCACGATGATCGTGCGGTTGGTGGGCGGCGACTCGCCTTCGTTAGCCGGGTTGTAGCCCAGCGTCGTGATCGTGTAGGAGGCGTTGTCCACCGTGAAGGCCTTGACCGCGTCGAAACCGGTGGACCAGGAGCCCACGCCGGCGGGCACGTCCACGTAGGTGAACGTGTCATTGTTGACCCAGTAGCCGCCGTCGGGGTTGTACCACCAGGAGGTGGGCTCCTTCAGGCGCTTGAGGTGGATCTCGAAGCTGTTGACCGCGCGCACGTTGACGGCGTTGCCCAGCACGGAGTTCAGCGAGGAGCTGCGGTAGTTGCCCATCTCGGTGGCGGGCGTGGTGATATTGGTGTCCGCGGCCGGCGTCACGAAGTCGAACGTGATGTCGGGCGAGTTGTCGCCAGGATAGGCGCGCATATTGCCGGCCTTGTCTATGCCCAGCGCCTGCAGGTGGTAGGTGTGGCCGTTGGCCCAGCTGACCGCCGAGGTGTCCCAGCTCCAGTTGCCGGGCTGGCCGCGCGGGTCGTCGATGGTGCCGGTGGAGAACCAGAGGCGGTCGGCAGGGTAAACCGCGGCCGGGCAGGTTTCCCAGGTATTATTGTCGGCGCGGTAGCAGGACTGCGGGTTCGTGACCTTCTTCAGCGAGACCATCACTACGCCGGAGCTCCGGAGCTCGCCGGGCAGCGGGTCGGCCGCCGTGCCGGTGATCAGGTTCAGCGTGGAGACCTGGCCGGTGGGGAAGTCGGCGCGCGAACTGGGCGGCGTGGTGTCCCCGGCGAAATAGTTGGTGGTATAGGAGGTCTGCAGGTTGCCTACCCGGTCCTGCACGCGGCTGACCGCGTAATAGGTGGTGCCGTCCACGATGGCGCCGGGCGGCAGGTTGAACATCCAGGTGCCCGACGAGGCGCCGGTAAAGGCGGCGGCGTGCCACTGGCGGGTATCCAGGCTGAAACCGCCGCCGTCCCACCACTTGTTGTCGCTGAGGCGCTGCAGCGAGACTTCGGCGCCGGCGGGAGCTATGCCGGCCTCGTAGCTCCTGCTGCCGGTCCAGCCCTTCAGCGCCTCCACGGAGTCGTCCGCGGTGCCCCGGATGACGGAGACGGCCTGCGAGATAAAGCTGTTATGGGCCGGCTCGGTGACCTTGGAGGCGGGCACCGTCTGGTCCATCAGGAAAGTGAAGGTGGAGAAATAGGCGCCGGAAATGTTGTTGAGGGCCTGGTCGCGTCCGTACTGGTTGATGTAGTACTGGTAGCCGTCCTCCTGCGACGGCAGGCCTATGGCCTTGGTCCAGTTGCCGCCCACCAGACTGTCCACGTCGTAATAGTCGTTCGTGCCCACCCAGATGCCGGTGAAGAAGTTCCAATACATACCGTCGGAGCGGCTCATCCGCAGGCGCACGGCGTTGACGCCGCTGGGCTCGCCGCCGGTGTCGGGGTCGTAGGCGGTACCGCGCAGCAGGCCGGTGGCCGTCGCGACGGCGAAATTGTCGGGGGCGGTGACCCCGGTCAGCGGGATGGAATTATCGAAAGTAAAGTAGTAGGCCGCGGAATTGTCGGCCTTCAGGTTATCGTTTATCTGCACGTCGGTGGGCAGGGCCTGCCAGTTGCCGGCCCGGTCATGGCCGCGCGCCCAGACCGAGATCTTGGCGTTATTGACCGGGGAGAGGGGCGGCAGCTGCACGCGCCAGGCGCCGTTGGCGTAGACCGCGTCATGCCAGTGGCCGTATTTCGTGATGGGGTTGGTGTCCCAGTCGCCGATCACGCCGCCCATGGTCCCCGTCCATATGGCGTTATAGTTGCCGCGGGCCTTTACCAGTACCTGCACGCCGTCTATGGTGCCGGTGTCGGTGACCACGCCGTAAACGTAGGTGACGGCGTTGAGCGAAGAGAGGTTGGCCGGCGAGGTGGCCACGGCCACGGGCACGTCGTTGTCGAACTGTATCACCCGGCCGGCGGCCGCGGGGATATCGGCGCTCAGCGGATCCCCGGAGGCGGGGCCGAATTCCTTGTTGAGGGCCAGGTCGTAGGAGTAGGTGACGAAGCGGTAGTCCTGCCGCTTGTTGGTGACGATGGCGGCCTGCAGCCCCGCCGGGAAATTATAGGTCCAGGCAACGGTGGACTTGCCGGTGCTGTAGGGCGAAGTGTCCACGGCCGTCTCGAACCACGCCGGCTCGGGCTGGTCGAAGGCGGAACCGCCCCACCAGTTGCCGCCCTGCAGGCGGATGGCGGCCCTGACGGTATAGGTGCCCAGGCCGGCCTCGTAGACCCGCGGGCCGGCGCGCTCGTCGTTAGCCTCGCCGCTCACTACGGTCAGCGCGTTGACGAACTCGGCGGCCGGCGACAGCACGGTGGAGGTAGGCCTGTCCAGGTCGAACTTGGTGGTGACCGATATCGGCGCGGAATGGTTGCCGGCCAGGTCGGTAGTGCGGGCCTCGTACATGTAGCGGTGGTCGCTGATGAAGACCAGGTCCGGGTCATTGAAGGTCCAGTTGGCCGCCGTGCCCTGGGCGGGCAGCCAGACCGAGGAGGCGCAGCCGGTGAAAGCGGAGCCGTTGAAGCACTGCGAGGCGTCCAGGTCGGTTATGGCCACGGCGGCGGTGCTCGGCCCGGTGAAAGGCGAGGTCTGGTTATTGGCGCCGGTGCCGGCCATCGGAGTGGAGGCCAGCACGCTGGAGTAGGTGACGCCGGACAGCGGGTAGGCCAACGAAGCCAGCGGCCCCGTTATGTCATACGTTACAGTATAGGTCGAATAGACCGAGGAATAGTTGCCGGCGTAATCCATGGCCCTGGCCACTATCTGGTAGGCCGCGTCGTCGCGCAGCATGGCAGGGGTTATCGTGTAATACCACGAAGTGCTCCCCAGCCTTTCGGTGGCGGTGATCCATTTCTCCCCCGCCTGCCAGAGGCCGGTCTCGTCGTTCCACCAGCGCTCGGCGCCGCCGGTGCCGGTGGAGATGCGCAGCTCGGCGCGCCTGAAACCCGAGATGTCGGCCGAGGCGGTGCCGCCCACCCCGGGCAGGGCGCGCACGGCGCTGGCGGTGGGCGTGGTCACCAGCACGGACGGCGGTGTATCGTCTACGATGAAATACCGGACATTAGCCCCGCGCGTCTGCGGGTTCTCCCAGTTGCCGTCGCCGGCGCCGTCGGCGGTCCTGGCGTCGTCCATGGCGCGGATCTCGGCCTTGTACTCGCGGTCGCCGGCGGGCCAGGCCACGTCGGGCAGGTAGACCCAGCTCCAGCCCGGACCGACGTAAGAGACGGACACCGGCTGCCAGGCGGCCTCGGGCGCCACCGCGCTGTTGAAAGCGGGCGGTGACCAGTACCAGGTGGTGGCGCCGTCCAGGTAGGAGAGGCGTATGCCGCCTCCGGCCACGCCGGAGTTGTTCTGGCTGTAGAAATTATCCTGCGCAGCGCCGTAGAGGCGGGTACCGGTGCCGCTCTTGCCCAGGTTGGCCGAATTATACCGGCCGCTGACGCCGTCCAGGTCGTCCACCGGCAGCGAGAACACCGAAGAGGGAGGCATCTTGTCCACCTTCACGATCACGGAGGAAACGCCGACGGAGAAAGTCTCCTGCGCGTTGGCGCCCACGTCCACGGCCTTGGCCAGCAGCAGGTAGGCCAGGCCGCTGGCGCCGGCGGTAAAGCGGTTGTCCAGGCCGGCCGGGGCGTAGGACCAGTAGGTGGCGTTCGCCGAGAGGTAGCCGCTGGTATTGTCCTTGAGCGCTATCCACTGCGGGGTGGCGCCGGGCTCCATGAAATCCACCCCGTCGAACCAGAGCGGCGGGCTGCCCAGCTGCTGCATGGCGATATGCACCTCGGCGTTGGCGAAGTTGTCGGCCGCGGTGCCGGAGAGGGCGGCCAGCTGGCGCAAGCCGCTGTTGTTGGCGTCCAGCGGCACCACGATCCTGGCCGTCGGGGAGGCCACGTCTATGGTGAACTGGAAAGCGGGGGCGGCGCCGTTATTGCCGGCCTTGTCGGTGACGCTGAGCTCCACCACGTAGGTGCGGTCGGGCTCGAAGGCCGCGCCGGCCTGGAAGTAATCCGTGGTATAGGACGCCAGGCCGCCGCCTATGGAGGCGTTCAGGTTGGTATACGGGAAAGACAGGGCTGTAAAGGTGGAGGCGCGCCAGTTCCAGTATTCCTCGGCGCCCTGGCGCTTGACGCGGAAATAGCCGGAGAGCACCTCGCCGGGCTCGGTGTCGGCCACGGTGCCGGCCAGCGCGGTAAGCGTGCGCAGGTAGGCCGCGCCGGGCTGCGTGACGCCGGCCGTAGGGGCGGCCGAGTCGACGATGAATTCCCTGCCGGTGGACGGCGTTTCCGTCATGCCGTTGGTATGGGCCGCCTGCGAGATCACGCGGTAGCGGCGGTTGCCGTTCCAGGAAGCGGGCGGCAGGGACCAGGACCAGCCGGGGCCGGGGAAGGCGTGCACGCCCACGTAGCCGGTGAAAGTGTTGGTGGACACCCAGGCGGCGCCGTTCCAGGCCAGGTCGTCGTTGCCGGTGCGTTCGGTGACGTCGGGGCCGTAATCCACGACGCGCAGCGTGACGGTGGTGGCGTAGACGGCCGTACCGGCTATGGCCGGCACGGTGTCGCTGCGGTAATGCGGCACGCTTTCGGCCGGCGTGGTGATGGCGGAAGAGGGCGGCGGCGGGAACAGTTTGAACTGTATCAGCGGCGAGTCGGGCAGCGGCTGGCCCGGCTTGGCCACCGCGTTGGCGGCCTGGTCCAGCGCGCGGGCGAAGATGCGGTACTCCACGCCCGCCATCTCGGTATACCAGGAGGGCGTGGAAGCGCCGGTGGCCTGCCAGGTCTCGCCCGCTATCGCTGCGTCGTAGAACAGCTCGGCGGCGGAATCCCAGGCCATGTTGGAGCGGTTCCAGTACAAGCCGGTGGCGCAGGCGCTGTTGTCGCATTTCTGGTAGGAGAGCTGCACCTTGTCCAGCGTGCCGGGCACATAGTCCATGGCGTTGCCGGTTATCAGCGTCAGTTCGTTGTTGACCTCGAGGCCGTGCGTGGGGAAAGTGATAGTCGAGACCGGGCTGGTAAAGTCGGCCTTGACCGCGGTGGCGGTGGAATACACGACCTGCAGGTTGCCGGCCTTGTCCAGCGCCCAGGCGTTGACCTCGTAGGTCTCGCCGCTCTGCCAGGGCGCGGTATTGAGCTGCCACCAGGTGGCGGCCGGGCTCAGCGCGCCGTAAGTGCGCACGCTGTTCTCCACGGCGGTGTCGGTCCAGGCGCCTCCGGCCACGTTCCAGTACTTGCCGGCCTGCGGGCCGCCGGTCTGGAGGACGCGCACCTTGACATCGTACACGACGCCGTTGGGCCGGTCGTAAGAGCCGCCGGAGATATTGCCGGTCTGGCTGATATAGCCGTTGTCGTACGGGTAGAAGATGGCCGCCGTGGGGCGCGTCACGTCGTAGACGAAAGTGCCCCTGACCCCGTAGCCCTCGGTGTTGGAGGCGTTGTCGGCCGCGTTGGTGCGCACGGTAAAGCGCCGCCCGTCGTTGCCGGCGTAGATCGCGGAGTTGATGGGCCAGGTCCAGTTGGCGTAAGGGCTGAGGATGCTCAGCGTCTGCGGCGTCGGGTCCCAGCCGTTGACGCCGTTCCAGTACCAGTTGTCGGAGTCGCGGGTGACATAGAGGGAGATGGACTGCACGCCGGAAGAACCGGGGTCGTAACTGGTGCCCTGCAGCGCGCCGTAGGCGTAGTTGAAATGGGCGTCCTGGGCCGGCACCGTGACGGTGGAGATCGGGGCCTGGTTGTCGAACAGGAAAGGGGCGGTGGCGTAGACGGTGTCGTAGTTGCCGGCGGCGTCCAGGGCGCGGGCGCGCACCCAGTAGTAGGCGCCGCTGGTCCAGGTGGAGTCCTGTATGCTGTAGCTCCAGGAGGAGGAACTGGTGTAGAGCGTCTCCTGCACGGGCAGCCAGGGCGTGGCGTTCTCCTGCGCGCCGGGGGCGGACCAGGGCGGGGTCAGGGCCGGGTCGTAATATTTGCTCAGCGAGGTCATGAACACGCCGATGCGGGTCTGCGCCACGCGCACATTGTCGAGCGAAGTGCCGGCTATGGACGTCAGCGTGTTATAGTTGGCGGCCGAGGGCAGCGTGATATAGCTGCTGGGCTTCTCATTGTCGTAAATGATGGTCACGCCGACACCCGCCGGGACGTCGGCGTCCCGCGGCTTGCCCGAGAGCGGGCCGTACTCGGGGTTCAGCGCCAGGTCGTAGGACCAGGGCACCAGGCGGTAGACGGCGTTCTGATTGCTGGGATCGGACAGGTAGGTCTGCAGTCCTCCCGGCAGGCTGTATGTGAACTTGCCGGAATTCAGGCCGGTGGTGGCCAGCGCCACCTCGTACCAGGCGGGGTCGGCGCCCGTAAAGTTGGTTCCGTTCCACCAGCCGGTCTGCGCGCCGGTCAGGCGGCGCATGGCCACGCTCACCGTATAGGTGCCAAGGTCCGCCCTGTAGGCCTCGGCTACGTCGGCGGCCGTGCCGGAGATATAGGTGAAGCCGGTGGTATAGCCGGCCAGCGGGTAGGTGATAGTGGAGGTAGGGCGGCGCACGTCGTAACGGATCGTGACGCCGGCCACGACCGAATTGTTGCCGGCATAGTCGGCGGCCCGGGCTTCCACGCGGTACTGGCGGTTATTGGTCAGGTCCAGGCCGGGGCTGTTGAAGGTCCAGGCCCCGGGAGCGCCCTGCGCCGGCAGCCAGGCGGGGCAGGCGCCGAAAGCCGAGACCCCGTCGAAGCAGGTGGTATTGCCGAGATCGGTGATCTGCACGGCCACCGTGCTGACGCCGGTATAGGGCGCGGTCTGGCCGGGCTGCGAGGAGGAACCGGCCACTGGCGTGGAAAGTTTGATGCCGGAATAGGCCACGCCGTCGAGCGGCTGGGACAACAGGACGGCCGGGGGCGTTATGTCATATGTAAAGACATAGGTGGAGTAGGCCGCCGAATAATTGCCGGCATAGTCCAGCGCGCGGGCGCTGACCGTGTAGACGGCGCCGTCGCGCAGGATAACGGGGTCCACCGTGTAATACCAGGAGGTGGCCCCCAGCGGGTCATAATGGTTCCAGGTCGCGGCGTCCGTCACCCAGGCGTCGGCGGCGTCGCTCCAGTACCTGTCGCCTTCGGGGCCGGTAGTGGAGACACGCACCTCGGTCCACTTGTGGCCGGCCAGGTCCGCGTTGGCCGTGCCGTAGATCGTAAAATCGGTACTGTGGGCCAGGGCCGCGGGCGCGGTGATCTGCACCGCGGGCGGCGTATTGTCCACGATGAACCGGCGGGTCACGTAGGGCGGCTGCTCCCAGTTGCCGTCGCCGGTGTCGTCGGACAGGCGGGCGTCGTCCATGCCGCGCGCCTCCACCACGTACTCCCGGTCGCCGGCGGGCCACACGATATTGGTGGCGTAGTCCCAGTTCCAGGTCGGGGCCGAGCCGGTGAGGGAGACGCCGTTCCAGGCGTCGGCGGCGTCCATCAGCGCGAAGGCCGAGCCGTTCCAGTAATAGGTATCGTTGCCCAGCAGGTAGGAGAGCCTGATCTGCGAGGTCTGCAGGCCCGCCCGCGCGGCCGGCGGGTTATCGGTGGCCGTGCCCCTGATATGGCTGATAGGGAACAGGCCGATGGCGGAAGCCGGATAGCGGCCGCTCTTGCCGTCGGCGTCGTCGGCCGGGAACACGAAGCTGGAGACCGGCGGGTTCTTGTCCACCGTCACGACCATCGACGATACGCCGACGGCCAGGTTCTGCTGCATATTGCCGGCCGTGTCGGAGGAGCGGACCAGGATCAGGTACTTGTAGCCGGTCTCGAAGTTGTTGTCCAGGCCGGCCGGCGCGTAGGTCCAGGACGTGGCGGAAGGGGACAGGTAGCCGTTGGCGCCGGTAATATCCATCCAGTAGGGCTCGGGATCCAGGGAAGTGAAGCCCGCGCCGGTGTACCAGACCAGCGTGGCGCCCACCCATTTCTGTATGGCGATCTGCACGGCGTTGTTGCTGTGGTTGTCGTAAGCGGTGCCGGAGACGGCGGGCAGCGAGCGCATGCCCTTGGCGTTGGCGTCCTTGGGAATGAGGATGCGCGAGGCGGGCGCGGTGCGGTCTATGGTGAAAGGCCGGTCGGTGGCCTGCGTGGGATTGCCGGCCGTGTCGGCGGCGAAGAGCTGCACCACGTAAGACCGGTCCTGCTCGAAGGCGGCCCCGGTCAGGAAATAGTCGGTGGTATACGCGTAGAGGCCCCCGGCAAAGGAGGCGGCCAGGTCGGTGTCGGCCCCGCTCAGCGCGGTAAACGTGGAGGCGGCCTCGTTCCAGTACTGCGCGCTCTCCTGGCGCTTGACCCGGAAATACACGCTCTGCAGCGTGCCGGGCGCTATATCGGTGACGGAAGCCTGCACCTCCGGCATTTCCCGGACATAGGAGAGCGCAGGCAGGGTGATGGCCGCCGCCGGGGCGCTGGAATCTATGATGAAATCGCGGCCCAGGGCCGGCGCCTCTTCGGAGGCCCCCACGGCCATGGAGCGGACGCGGTACTTGCGGTTGCCGTTCCAGTTGCCGGACGGCATATACCACTGCCAGTTGGGCGTATTGTACAGTGTGACGCCCAGGTAATCGGGGTAGGAGGTTTCGGGCACCCAGGCCAGGCCGGTCCAGACCAGGTCGGCGTCGGCGCCCGAGCCGCCCAGCGCGAAGTCCGCGCCGAGGTCCACCACCCGCACCTGCACCGTGCTGGCGTACAGCGCCGTGCCGGAGATGATGGGCATCGGCGTGGGCGGCCAGTGAGGCGTATCGGCGTCGGGGCTGAGTATCGCGGATACCGGGCCCGGGGTCTTGAGGGTAAATTCTATGAAGGGGCTGTCCGCGGCCGGCGCGCCGGGCTTGGCCACCTCGTTGGCGGCCTTGTCGACGGCCTTCGCGAAGATGCGGTAGATGATGCCGTCGGTGGACATGGCCCAGGTGGGCGTGGAAACCCCCGTGGCCTGCCAGCCGTCGCCGCCGGTCAGGCCGGCCTCGTAGAAGACCTCTGAGGCGGAATCCCAGAGCATGGTGGCGCTGTTCCAGTACTTGCCGCCGCAGATGCCGCTGGTGCAAAGGTAGGACAGGCGCACTTTATCGAGCTGGCCTGGGGCCGGGTCGGCGGCCGTGCCGGAGATGGCGGTCAGCTCTTCCTGCATATTGGAGCCGTGCAGGGGCCAGGTGATGACGGAGGAAGGCGGCGTAAAGTCGGCCTTGATGGCGGTGACGGTGCTGTAGCCCAGCCGATACCAGCCGGCACGGTCGCGTATATTGACATTGATATCGTAAACCTCGCCGCTCTGCCACGGCGCGGTGCCGAGCTGCCACCAGGTGGCAGACGGGCTCAGCGTGCCGTACGGGCCGCCGGCGTACAGCTCGTTCCAGACTTCGGGAGCGCCCTCCACCGTCCAGGAGGAGTCGGCCACGCGCCAGTAATGGTCGGTATTGGGCAGCGCGGTCTGCGTCTGCTTTACGCGCACGTAGACGCGGTCCACGATGCCGGCGGGCATGTCGTAGGCGGTGCCGGCGATCCTGCCGGCGCTGCTGATATAGCCGTTGTTGTAAGGGTAGGTCACCGCGCCGGTGGGGCGCGAGATATCGTAAATGAAGTCGGTGTCCCGCGTGGTGTTGTAGTTGCCGGCGCCTGCCCCTTCCTGGTTGGTCGCGGCGTCCACCGCGCGCGAGACCAGGCGGTACATGTGCCCGTCCGCCCATTCCGGCACGCCGTAGTCCTGGCCTATCCAGGCCCAGTCGGCGCCGGCCATGGAGGCGAACAGCCACTTCTGCCCGTCGTTATCGGTCCAGCCCACGCCGCTCCAGTAGCTGGCTCCCTGCGTCAGGTCCTGCAGGTAGACCTTGATATTGCTGACGCCGGAACCGGCCGTGGGGTCCACGGACGTGCCGACAATGGCCGCGGTGGAGAGCGTCATATAATGCACGCCCTCCAGCGGGTAGAGCACCTTGGTGACGGGCTCGGTATTGTCGAACTTGAACGTGACGGTGGAATAGACGGCGTCGTAGTTGTTCACATAGTCGCGCGAGCGGGCTTCCAGGCGGTAGGTATAGCCGGAGGCCCACGGCGACGACGGGAAAGTGTAGGAGAAAGAACCGCTGGACTGCTGCGGCCCGGCGTAGGCGAAAGTGGTGGTGGAGAAATAAGTCTCCGGGCTGCAGGGATCCTCGCAGGTCTCCCATACCGAGTCCCTGAAGTTCCAGTAGACCGAGCCCACCGTCCTGAACAGGCGCAGTTTCACCACCTCGTCGGCGGCCGCCGCGTAGAGGCGCCTGTTATCTTCAGCCGTACCGCTGACGGTCAGCAGCGAATTCCTGGGCGCGTTGGTAGGCACCTGTATCAGCGTGGACGGGTTCTGGTTGTCTATCCAGAAGACCCGCTGCGGCGAGGCGTTGCCCTGGTTGGCGCCAGAAAGCGCCGTATCCTGGCTGCGCAGGCTGGCGTAATACTTGTAGCCGTTCGTCCAGACCGAGGGCGCAAAAGTCCCGGTGACGGTGGCGGTAGAGCCGATGACGGACATGCCGCCGGCGGCGAACCAGACGTTATTGTCATAGGCTATCCACTGCGAGCCGTCCCAGGTGCCGTCGGGGGTATCGTCGCTGTTGGAGTCGCGGTGCAGCCGCAGCTCGGCCGCGGCGGGGATCGTGTAGCGGTCGTAGGAGGTACCCGTAATGGACGCCACGTTGGAGTAGATCTCGCCGTCGGCGGGATAGGTCAGGGCCGAAACGGGGCCCACGTTGTCGACCAGGAAGGTGCGGCCCGCGGCGATGGAGCTCTGCACGTTGCCGCCGCGGTCCGAGGCGCGGCTGGTGACCAGGTACTGCTCGCCGTAAGTCCAGGTGATGTTGGACGGGGTATAGGTCCAGGTGGACCCCGTCAGCGAGGCCAGGTTCCACAACGGGGTAACGGAGCCCGTCCAGTTGGCCCCGTCCCAGTAGTAGGTGGTGGCGCCGCTGAGCCACTTGATGGCCGCCTCGGCGGACTGCACGCCGGCCGGGCCCACGTCCACCGCGGTGCCGCTGAGCGCGGCGAGGTTGCTGTGTATGCTGTTGTTGGCCGGGGCCAGCACCCTGGAGTCGGGAGCCGAGACGTCCACGATATAGACGGTGCCGCGGTGCGGCACCTCCTGCCGGCCGTTCTGGGTCCAGCGGCTGCGGATGACGTACTCGCCGGTGGTCCAGGTCACGGCCGAGGCGTCGAAACTGAAAGCGTAATTACTCCCGCCGGGGTCGCTGCGCGTGGCGACGTTCCAGACCTCGGTGCCGCCGGTCCAGGAACCCAGGGAATTATCCCAGTAGCGGTTGAGCGTCTTGTTATAGATGCTGACCACGATGGCGTTGGGGTTGTCGGCCCTGTCGGGCCACATGCGGCCGGTGATCACGGTAACGCCGGAACCTATGGAGCCGTGCACCGGCGAATCCACCACCGACCAGGTGTAGTCGTTGGTAGGGTCGAAACGCTCGCCCACGCCGGCCAACTCGGTGCGCTGCGCCGTGGCGGTGCGGGCCATGATAGTGGAGTCGTAACTGGTGCTGTACGCCGCGTTGCCGGGCGCGCCGGGCAGGTCGGCGCCGTCGTAATTCCAGTACAGCGGGCCTACCTGCGGGGTGACGCCGATATCCTTCCAGTAGGCGTCCGGCGTGGCGCTCTGCTGCCAGGCCCGGGTGCTCCAGTTCCAGTAATACGGGTTACCCCAGGTGTACTCGGCCCTGATCAGGATCTCCACTTTCTCTATCTGGGCGCTGCCGGCGGTGGAGACGCCGCGGATCACCGCCGGGGCGTAGGGGTCGTAGCGCGGCCTGCTGACCGCGACCGGGGCGTACATCAGCGTCTGCGGCGCGGAGACGTCGAAGGTAAAGGTGGACACGGCGATGAAGGCGTCGCCTAGCGAGGCCTGGGCGTTGCCGGCCGAGTCCACCGCCTTGGCCCTGACGCGGTAGATCTGCTGGTCCTGCCAGGCCGGCACGTCGCTGAAAGACCAGTCGGCGCCGCGGCCGGTGTCGGTGCTGGACTGGGTGAGCGTCTCCGTGGCGTCGAGCCAGTACTCGGAGGTGCCCTCCCAGCCCGTGGCGGCGCCTTTCCAGTACAGCTGCGAGCCGAAATCCTGGCGGATGGAGATCTTGACGGCGTCGTCCGGCAGCGCGGAGCCGGGGTAGGGGTCGACGTAGGAGCCGGTGATCTCCGCCAGCGTGCTGAGGGCGCCGCCGTTGGGCGGGTTGCCGATCGTGGCGGTGGGATGCAACACGTCGTAATTAAAGTAGGAGACCGCGGCCGGGACTTCGACATTGCCGGCAATGTCGGTGGCGCGCGACTGCACGGCGTAGCGGTGCCCGTCGGCCAGCGCGGGCTTGGGATAGGTCCACGGCGTGGTCATGCCGCCGGGGTTGGCCGGCGTGACCTGCAGCCAGATCGGGCTGGCGCTCTCCTGCCAGGCCGAGCCGTTCCAGTAGGTGGTGGGCCACTCCAGGTCCTCGATAAGGCCGACGTCGCGTATCCAGACATGCGCGCCGTTGGCCGGGATACCGGACAGGTCGTCCATGGCCTGGCCCTGGAAGGTGCCCAGCGAGGCGTTATAAGAGGCGTCGTTGGCCGGCGTCAGCACGCTGCTGACCGGGGCCGTCATGTCTATGGTAAAGGTCACCTCGGTCAGCGCGGTCTGCACGCGGGCCACGTCGTCACGGGCGCGGGCGCGCAGCTGGTACTTGCCCGAGGTCCAGCTGACGCCGCCGTAATTCCAGTTGAGCGAGGTCACGGCGAGGTTCTGCATGTTCTGCGAGCTGATCCAGACGTCGAAGCCCGGGTCGTCCTGCCAGAACACGCCGTTCCAGTAAGTATAGGGCGGAGAGAAATCGGTGGAGGTGGAGCGCTTGAGCGCCAGGTCCACCCTGTCGAGGCCCTTATTGTCGGCCGCGGTGCCGTAGAGCGTCCAGGCGCCCGCGCCGTAGATGGCCCCGTTGGCCGGGAAGGTGGCCACCGCCACCGGCGCCTGCAGGTCTATCGAGAAGGCGATGAAAGGCGTATTGGGGTTGAGGAGGTTGTGCGCCTCCTGGTTGCCGGCCTTGTCCGTGGCCATGTAGCGGATCTGGTAGTCGTAGTTGTTGATCCAGCCGGTGGACGGGGTGATGGTCCAGGAGTGCTCCCAGCGGTTGTCGGCGATGTTGAGGTCGCCGCCGTCCTGGTTCACCGGCAGCGGGGTGAGGGCGCCCCAGCCGGAGCCGGTATAGTACTGGCCGGTCTGCTCGTTATAGATAGAGACCAGCACGGAATCGAGCGAACTGCCCACGGGGCCGAACGGGGCGGTATCGGCGGCCGTGCCGGAGATGGTAGCGAGCCCGTCGAGCAGCGAGCCGCTGGCCAGGCCCGTCACGGCCGAGGTAGGCTTGTCCACGTCGTACCAGAAGCGTTGGGCGGCGCTGTAGCCGGTATTCTTGGTCGGGATGGAGGAGTCGTCGGCCCTGAGCAGTATCTCGTATTTCCCGCCGCTAGTGAAGGCCGTCTTGGGAACTTTAAGGCGCCAGAAGCCGGGCGCGTAGATGGTGGCGGTAAGCCAGGTCTCGGCGCCCCAGGCCCCGCCGGTCCAGTAGGCGCTGGACTGGAGGTTCTGCAGCCGGACCTGCACCTGCGAGGCGTCCGCGTCCACGGTGCCCTGTATCGTGGTCTCCGCCATCAGGGGGGCCGTAATGTAGCCCAGCGAGGCCGGCTGCGTTACCAGCGGGGCCGGCGCCTGGGTGTCGAAGGTGAACACCGTGGTGCTGAAAGCCGTCTCGTAGCGCAGGTAGTCCTGGGCCTGCACGTTGACCTGGTATTCGGTGGCCGGGTTGCCGGTCCAGTCGAAAAGGTCGGAGTAAGTCCAGTTATTATTGCGCACTCCGAGGCCGGAGCCCAGCGTCACCCAGGCGGCGTTGGGATCGGCGATATTGAAATCGTTGGCGGTATCGTTCCAGTAAAAATTGTCGCTGTTGCGTTTCAGGCGCACCTTGAGCGCGTCCAGCTTGACATTGTCGTAGGCGGTGCCGAAGATACCGGGCAGGGAGGAGTAGCGCGCGCCGGCGGCCGGCAGCGTGCTGACCGAGACAGGCGCGCTGACGTCCCACCAGAAGGTGATCGTGGTGCGGTTCACCTCGTAGTTGGGCAGCGAGTTGCCGTTCTGGTCCACCACCCGGTCGGCCGCCACCGAGGTCACGTAATAGGTGGTGCCGTCGGTCATGGCGCCGGCGGTAGGCAGCAGGCTGGTCCTGTCCCAGGTTACGGGCGTGCCGCCGGAAGGGAAGACCGAGCTGGGGTCCGGCCAGGAGCCGGGATTGGCCGGCACCGGCCCGGCCGTCCAGTTGCCCATCCAGTAGGCTCCGTCGGAATTGCGCCAGAGCACCCACTTCACGTTGCCCACGCCGCCCAGCGCGTTATCGGCGGCGATACCGCTGAACGGCGGTATGGCGTTCAGCACCGAATTGTGCGCGGGCACCTGCACCTCGGAATCCGGGTTCTCAGGGGGGCCGGCGGCGTAAGTGTCGAAATAGAAAGTGGAGGTGGCCCAGTTCAGGGTATAGTTGCCGGCGGAATCCAAGGCCCTGGTATAAACTATGTATTTGCGGTCGTGCACCCAGCCGGGATTGGCATAGCTCCAGTTCACGGTGGCCCCGGCCGAGGCCGAGGCGGTGCCGGTGGAGATCCACTTGGCTGTATCGTACTCATAGCCGGGACTATAGGTGGCCCAGGCTGAACCCGTCCAGTAACGATTGGTAATACCTTCTTCTTTTATAAAGAGTTTAATGCCGCCGGCATTTATATAGTAATTATCCGAAGCCGTGCCGGCCACCGCGGCCATGCTGGCGCGCCAGGTATTGTTGAGGGGCTGGGTGACGGTCAGCGTGGGGCGCGTATTATCGATGGTGAACCTGAAGTTAAGGTCGCCGGAAACGCCGGGGTTGGCCCAGCTGACCGTCTGGTTGCTGGAAGTCTGGTATCTGGAAAGGGTGCCCTTGTAGGTAAGGCCTTCGTAAGGCGTGCCGCTGACCTTGGTGTCGGCCACGGCGAACCAGGTTTCACCGCCGACCTCATCAAAGAAGGCCAGCCGGTAAGTGCCCTCGGGCAGGTAGACGCCGGGGAATGATTTGGAGACCTCGGAGAAAGTTAGCCCGGCCGTGGTGAAGAAAGTGCTGGTGGTAATATAATGAGTGGCGCCGTCCTCGGAGGTGATCTTGAACTTGACCTCTTTGTCGGCACCGGCGGCCTTTACATAAGCGCTCAGGCCCACTATACCGATGCCGCCGGGCGGCACCTGGAAGAGCTGACCTATGGCGGCCGGCTGTTTGACGCTGAGCGTGGTGGGCAGGGAATCCGGCACCTGCGAGGTGGATTCCATGCTGCGGCCGTAAGGCTGGCCCTGGTAGACGGTGCCGTTGCCGATCAGGTAGACGGGCTCGGCGCCTATGCTGCTGCCGTTATAGTAGACGCTGGCGTACGCGTCCTCCTCGTCGTCCTTGGGCACATAGCCCTTGATCGTCTGCATGGAAATGATCATGGGCATGCGGCGGTTGGAGTGCGCCACGGTGACCAGGGCGTAAATCCTGTAACCGTTGTCCTTGACCAGGTCGAAAGCCGGTATGGAGAAAGATTGCCAGGCCAGTATGCTGGCCGTGCCCATATTGGCCACCCAGGTGGTAGAACTCAGTATATTGCCGGCGGAGTCTTTGACGCCCACTTCCCAGGTGGAATACTGGGCGGCCGAGGCCACCAGATAGGAGATCATCAGCCTGATCTCGTTGACGCCGGTGATATTGGATTTGGCGGTGAACCGGATCTCGGTATTGTTGCCCAGCGGGGTCCACATGTTGCCCGAGTCCACCTGGCGGTACACGGCTATCCGGTTGCCTGAATCGTAGTCGGCGCTGACGGGCCGCGGGGCCAGGCCGGCGAAAAGCAGGAGGGCCGCGGCGGCTGCTGCCGTCCGGCTCCCCAGTTTTTTCATCCAGCTTTCTATCCGCATATTTTAAACCGCTATTGCCCCAGCCTCTCCAGGTAGATCTTGGCCACGCCGCCGGCGCCGGCATCCCCGGTCATCCGCTCCAGATGCGGCCGCACCCTGGCCTTGTCCGAACCGAAAGCGTTATACATCGAGACCAGCGCCTGCACCCGGATCTCGCGCAGCGGGTTGCTCAGCGCGGCCGCGTAGGCGTTGAACACCTCGTCGGTGGGGTACTGGGTGAGGGCGTCGGCGGCGCGCAGGCGCACCCCGAGTTCCTCGTTCTGGTCGTTGAATTTCTCTATCAGCAGCGGCACCACGGAGGCATCCCTGGAAAAACCCAGGGCGCGCACCGCGGCGCTCCTGGAGTCGGAGGACTCGTCTTCCCTGGCCATGTCCCCGAGTTCTTCCACCGCGGCCTTGTCGGGCTTCTCGCCGAAGGCTTCCACCAGGCGGGCCTTCACGCCCGGATTCTTCTCCTTGCGCATCGCGGCGCGAAGGGCTTTCCGGGCGGCCTTGGTGTTGGCCTTGCCCAGGTCGCGGGCGGCTTCCATACGGCTGTCCGGGTCTTTTTTCGCGTCTTTGAGGACGGCTATACGCTCCTTCACCTCTTTGTCGGTGAAAGCGGCACGCGGCTGGGCATAAGCCGGGGCCGCGAGGACTATGGCTATTATTAATATCTTTAAAATCAATTTCGGCATAGACAAACAAAAAACAGCCAGGCCCTGCCGGGGGAAAATTTTCTCCCGGCAATGCACGGATATTAAACCATTATAATATATATTAATTGTTTCGCAAACATTAAAAAGCCATGACAGGGGCCGGACGGCCGGACGCGCGGGAAGATGACGCCCCTGGCACGCCATCATAGGCCCGAACCCCCGTTTCGTATAAGGCATCCTTCCTCCCGGCCGCGGAATGGCAAAAAAGGGCCGTTTCCGCTTTCCTCGCCTCAGCCCCACCGGACTGATACCCCGAAGACAGCGGAAACGGCCTAAATCCGTTCCACAACGCCGGCACAAAACCGGTCGGTTCTTCATCTTCGGCAGCCTGACCCCCGTAGACATAACGGGTCACAGCTTTGCGCCGCCGGCTTTGGCCGGCTTTGCTATTGTCGGATACTTCTTAAATAAACGTCCCGCCCTTTTGGGACACACACCGCTTACTGCACCGCGTCTGTCTGCGACCGCTACCGCACCGCTAACGACCGCACCGCAACTGCACCGTACCAAGCCAAAAGGGCGGGACACCGCAACCGCGCTACGCCAAGCAAACACCGCACCGCACTACACCACGCTGCAACCATATTATAGCAGATGTGGATGATTTGTCAAGAGGGGGCCCGTTGACATGTCAACCGGAGCGCTTAACGACGGGCAAAGCCGGACCGCAGCAGCTCCTGCGCTTTCAGCCAGGCCGGGTCGCCGAGCAGAGTGACCTCGCGGGAATTATCCCATACCACGCCGCCGGCCGCCCCGGCCGCCGCGTCGGGCTGGACACCGGCGCCCTCGAGATCCGCCCCGGAAGGAGGCAGCAGCCGCGCCACGGTCAGCCGCAGGCCGCGCCCGTCGCCCAGCGCGAAGGCTCGCGTCAGAGAGACGCTGCCGGCGGTACGGCCGCCTACCAGCGCGGCCCCCGCTTTCTCCCTGAGGGCCAGCGCGAAAACCTCGGCCGCCATGGAGGTTCTGGCATTCACCAGGACCGCGAGCTTCAGCCCGGCCTGGCGCCCCCTGGCCTCGGCGCCGTAAAGGGCCGCATACTCGGCATGCCTGGAACGCAGCTCCAGGAGCGGTCCGGGGGCAGCCGCAAAAGCTTTAAGCACCCCGGCGGCCTCGGCCGGCACCCCGCCCTGGTTGTCCCTGAGGTCTATGACCAGGCCCTGCGCGCCGCAGCCGGCGGCGGCCTCCACGGCGGCCAGGGCGTCTTCTGCCGACCCCTCATAGAACAGGCCCAGCCGCAGGAAAGCCGCCCTGTTTTCCTTGTCGCAGAAAGAGAAGACCTTAGGAAAGAAGAAGCTGCCGCGCTGCACCTCGGCCTCCAGCGGCCCGGGCAGACCCGGCCGCTGCGCAGCGAGCGTAAACCGGGTGTCCTTGCTTAAAGCGCGGCGGGCGGCTTCGGCCGAAGGCTCGGAGCCGTTGACCGCCAGCACAACATCCCCCTCCCTGAAGCCGGCCTCCCAAGCGGGCGAACCGGGAAAAACGGCCAGCAGCACCATGCGTCCGCCGCGCTCCCCCAACAGCAAGCCGGAAGATATGTTCCTGTCCGCGGGACGGGCCTTGAGCGGCAGCTTGTCCCTGAGCACGGCCGCGCGCCGGTCCAGCGCGGCCAGGCCCGCCGCCCCGCCCTCCTCCAGGGCGGCGGCTATCTTCTCCGGGGAATGTTCCTCGAAACTGTGGCGGGCGAAGATATTCTGCACTTGGGCCTCGGGCAGTTTTCCCGAGCAGGCTGCGGCGGCTGACAGGAGTAGAAGCAGAAGTTTTTTCATTTAAGCTCCGTTAGGCCCCGGCCGGGCGCTGGCCCGGCCGGAGAGGGTCAATTGACGATGCCGGCGCCGTCGTTGTAGAAGGACTGGCCGCAAGGGTCGTCCGGCAGGAACGGCCCGTACACGGGACAGCTGTCCTGCGAGTTAAAATAGTCTTGCGGCAGGCAGCAGCAGGCCGCCGCGGCGCTGCAGCCGCATTCCTCGCCGTTGCCCTGGGAATCCATGTATTCGCCCAGGCCCAGGGAGGTGATGTCGTCCTTCTCCTCGGGATCGGCGAACCTGCCCTCCTCCTCGGAGCCCGTACCCGAGACCCCGGCGAACATGCCGTTGAGCATGCTGCCGGCGAAGTCGCTGGCCAGCTTCTTCTGCTGGTAGTCCTTATCCTTCTTCAGCGCGTCGTAGGTCCCCTCTTTGTCCATTTTGGGCTTCGAGACATCGGCCGCGGCGAGGGTTTTGGCCTCGGCGGCGCTGATATCCTGCTCGCGCAGGAACTTGGGAATGGAATCCGGGTTGATCTTGTCGAGCTCGGTGCGCATCTGGGGGTCGTATTCTATGGCCGTGTCGGCCTCGGGCGTGGCGTCGAAAGTCCTGGCTATCCAGCCCCTGGCCGCGTCCTTGGACGCGAGGCGGGCCCCGTAGTAGGAGGCTTTGAAAGTCCCCTTGAGGGCGTCCAGCACGCCGCCCTTGCCCGCCTTAGCCTGCCCGGCCGCGGCGGTGTCGGTCTGACGGGAGAGTTTCGGCGCGGCCGCCGCCCGGCCGCTGAAGGGAGTCACGGTCACCGGGGTCCCGGGCTTCTTGGCATCCAAAGCCTTGGAGCCGAAACCCGCCTTGGAGCGGAGCTTGTCGGACATGGAAGCGCCGCCGGACCGTCCGGCCAGCCCCGCCGCCTGACCTGGCCCCGCGCCGCCCACGTCCTCACCCTCCCCGCCGTATTGTACCGCCGCCCCTGAGCCGGCCGCCTCCGCCAGTTCTTTACCTGCCCTGGCCAGAGCGGGGTTAAGCCTGTCCGCCGCGGCGTCGCCCCCCTCCCCGACGGTCTCTCCGGCAGGGTCTTCCCCCCCGGCAAAAATATCTATATCCCGGTACTCGCGCGCGCCGCCCTCGTAGACGGAACTGTTGGCCGAGAGCTGGTCATAATCGGCGCCGCCGCCCAGTTCATGGGCGGTCTGGCGCATGCCGGTCATGGCGTAATAACCGCCCCCGGCAAGCAGCAGCAGCGTCAGCACAAGGGCCGCCGGCCAATAGCGGCGCTCTTTCTTTTCGGCGCCGGTTTCGGCGTCCTCTCCCTGCCCGTTCGATCTTTTTTCTTCAGCGG
The DNA here is from genome assembly GCA_002840355.1 of Elusimicrobia bacterium HGW-Elusimicrobia-3. Taxonomy (GTDB): domain Bacteria; phylum Elusimicrobiota; class Elusimicrobia; order Elusimicrobiales; family UBA9959; genus UBA9959. The sequence continues at coordinate 69,209 of PHAL01000021.1, forward strand.
AAGACATATTTCCCCCTCGGCGGACGACAATAAATAAAGACTAAGGTCCGGGGACTGGCGCCACAGCCATCCTCAAGGCCTTTACGCCAATGTTATAGCAGAGGAAACCAGGAATTTCAAGCCCCCCCTCCGCAACTTGGCCCCCGCCGGCCCCGGAGGCCGTCATGGAAAAGCCGATTCCAGCGGACCGCTATTAATGATACCCAATAGGTATCTTTTATCAAACCCGTCAGCTAGGCTGCCGGCAGTGTCGGCGCGGCCGGGGCGCTCTTCAGCGGCCGGGGCGGCTTGCCGTACTCTGAAAAAATGCCTGCTATCTCGTCATAATCCAGCTCTTCCCTGGCCAGCAGCTCAACCACAAAGCGCTCCACCACCTGCCAGTTGTCCCGCAGCAGGGCGTCCACTGCCGCATACTCGTCCTTGAGTATGCCCTGCGCCTCCCGGTTGAGTTCGTCGCTCATACCCCCGGAGCGCTCATGCTGCGGGATAGCGGTAAAATCCCCTATAAAGCCGCTCTTGCCCATGCCCAGCCGCCAGACCATGTCGTGGGCTATGGTGGTGGCCTTGGCGAAGTCGGACCGGACGCCCTCGGTAGTTACGCCGTATTTTATCTTCTCGGCCGCGTAGCCGCCCAGCGAGGTGCGTACATGCGCCAGCAGGGTGTCCCGGTCGGCGGCGTAGATCTCCTCAGTGGGAGCGGAATGCACCACGCCCAGGGCGCCGCCGCGGTTGAGTATGGACACCTTGAAAACGTCGCTGGTAGGATGGGTCAGGTACAGGGCCAGCAGGTGGCCGGCCTCGTGGTAGGCGGTCATCTCGCGCTCGCGCGGGTTCAGGCTCAGGCGATGGGCCACGCCCAGTTCCACGCGCTCTATGGCCTCGCTGAAATCCTTAAAAGTCACCTGGTCGCGGCCGTTGCGGGCCGCTATGAGCGCCGCCTCTTTCACTATATTTTCCACTTCGGCCGGGGTCTTGTGCACCGCCTTCCTGGCCAGGCGCGCCACCTCCAGGTCGGGGGCGTACTTGACCTTGCCCAGGTAATAGGCGAACAGGGCTTCTCGCTCCTCGAGGTTGGGCCGGCCCACGAAGATCTTGCGGTCGAACCGCCCGGGGCGCAGCAGCGCGTCGTCCAGGATATTTTCGATGGCGTTGGTAGCCGCGAACACCACTATATTGGCCTCTGATTCCAGCCCGTCCATCTCCACCAGCAGCTGGTTCTGGGTGCTGTTGGTCTCGGAGCCGCCGCCAAAGGCGTCGTAGAGCACCCGCTTGCGGCCTATGACCTCTATTTCGTCTATAAAAATGATGCAGGAGCCGTGCGCCTGGGCGTATTCCTTGGCCTGCTTGAACAGCTTGCGCACACGGCTGGCCCCCACCCCCACGAACACCTCCACGAACTCGGAGCCGGAGATGGAAATGAACGGCACCCCCGCCTCGGTGGCCACGGCCTTGGCCAGCATGGTCTTGCCGCAGCCGGGCGGGCCCACCAGCAGCACGCCCTTGAGGATCTTGCCGCCTATGGCCTTCACGCGGGTGCGGTCCTTGATGAGCTGCACCACCTCCCAGGCCTCGCGCTTGGCCTCGCCCAGGCCCACCACGTCGGCGAACTTGATGTTCACCAGGCCGGCGTCTATCCTGGTCTTCTTGAGGGCGCTGAAGCCGCCGCTCTGCATGAGGTACAGGAAACCTACGAAGATGATGGTGTTGAGCACCATCCAGGGCATGCTGGCCACGTTCATGCTGATGATGTAGCGGCGGGTGTTCTCCTCTATGCCGGCCAGGTACCAGACGGGAAATAGCACCGCCAGGCAGGTCACCGCCGCGATGGTGAGGCCCAGCCAATGATTGCGCAGGAAGAGCTTTATTTTGAACCAGAGCATATTGCGGCTACTTGAGGCCCGGCAGCACGAACTGTATGGGCCGGTCGCGGTTGGGCACGTACTTGATGACTTCCATGGATTTGCCGCCCTGGCAGAGGTAGTCGTGGCCGTTCATGCAGGCGGCGCCGTAAGGCTGAGTGCAGACCGCCTGCTTGGGGTACTTGCAGAGCAGCTTGACCCCGGCAGGGTCCGTGGTGACGGTTATGGTGATTACGTTCCAGACCTGCGTGCGCACCACCTCTATCTTGAGGTCCTTGAGGTTCAGGAACTTCTTTACCGCGGGCGTGTCGAAGCCTATATAGCCCCTTACGGCGGCCTCTATGCCCTGGTTGGGGTCCTTGAGCAGGGTGGTCTGGTCCCAGCCGGAATGGTCGGCGTTCAAATGCGACTCCAGCTGCCAGCGGCGGGCGGCGTAATAGGCGGCGATCTCCAGCTTCTGCATCAGCACCAGCAGCGCGAAGATCTTGGCGGTAATGAAGACGATGAGCAGGAAAATGGGGAACAGCAGCACCACCTCGGTCATGGCCTGGCCGGGGCGGCCCGCCCTGAGGCAGCCTGAGGCCCTGGCGAGGCGGCCGGCGAGGGTCTGGAACGCGGTCCTCATATCAGGGGTACAGCCTCGTCTGGTATTTTGGCGTGGGGTTGGGCCACACGCAGTTATTGCCGTCGGTCTTGAGCTGCGGGCACTGGGCGGCTATCTTGGCGTGCACGCAGGGGCGGCCGGTCTCGTTGCACTTGGCCAGCTTGTTGAAATCGATATTGAAATAATTTTTAGGGGCGTCCCAGCCCTGGTAGACGTCCAGGCCCTCCCCGAAAGTAACGAGCGGGCCGTCCTCCACGGTGGCCAGCTGGAACAGGCCCTTGGGGTCCATCGTGGTCATGTCCATGGGCGGGTTGCTCTTGCCCAGGTAGTACGGCGGCAGGCTGCTCCCGGTGAAGACCTTGGCGTAGAAGATGATCTTCTGGATGTAATGCATGTGGAAATTATTGCCGTCCCTGATCTTGTTGGAGTTGAAGCCGTTGGGGCTGTAGATGCCGTCGTTGCCGCAGCCCTGCGCCTGCTCGGATTCGCAGGTGCCGGAGTTCAGGAAGTAGGATTTTCTGAAGAAGCTGAAGCCGTCGGTCAGGCGCTCGAAGACCGTGTACTGAGACATCTCCACCGTGCCCAGCAGGCTGTAGACCTGGGAATAGAACTTGTAATAGCCTATGGCCGAGCCCCACTCGAGCATGATCTTCACGCCCTGGTCCTGCGTGATCAGGTGGAACATCGGGGTGTCGGTCTTGCCCGAAGGGTTATCCTTGAAGTCGGGGCGCGCGCTTTCGTCGAAGGCGATCTCCCACTTGCCGCTCTTGTCGAGCGTGTCGGGCTGGGCGCCCTTGACGTCGCTCTTGGACTTGGGGATGGCGCCGGCCTCGAAGAGCATGTCGTAGGGGCATTTCTCGCCGGAACCCGAGGCCATCTGCATGGGGGTCTCGGGCGGGCACTCGTAGGCCTCCTTGAAGATGCGGTAAGGGAAGGCGCCGTTGACGTAGGCGGTGCGGTTGAACAGGTTGACGTAGTCCGTCATCTGTATGAAGGCGGCGGAGTCGACCGCGAACTGCTGCTGGATCTTGGCGCGGGAGATCTTGGTGGTCTCGTAGAGCAGGTAGACGAAGAGCATCAGCGACGGGATCACCAGCAGCGAGGGCAGCAGGATCTGGCCGGCGCGCAGGGACAGCGCGAACAGCGGGCGCCGCCGCCCCGCGCTCCCCGCCTCCATATTTTCGCTCTTGATAGGCATATAAACGGGCCGCTACTTGGGCTGGCCGGCCCCGATCACCGAGCCGACTATCGTGAAAAAGCCGCCCAGCATCTTCTTGTGGAACAGCACCACCATCATGGCCGCCATGCCGGCCACCACGGCCAGCAACAGCAGGTATTCCACGGTGGTCTGGCCGGGCCGCCGGCGCGCGGGGACGAAGGGCCCGCAGGCCCCCGCCGCCGCCCTGGCCGCGGCGCACAGTAAGCTGTCACGCAGTCCGGTAAGGTTCATTTTCTCCCATGTTATACCAGCAAAAACCCGCTTTTTCAAGTGATAACAGTATACAAGAACTTTGTTTCTATATTATTAAAGGCCCCGGCAAAGAAAACGGCCGGCCTTTGCGGGACCGGCCGTTCCTCGGGGGTTTCCCCCTTACCGGCCGTCTTCCGGGGAGATCAGGCCTTTCTCTATGGCCCTGACCACGGCCTCGGTGCGGTTATTGACTCCGAGCTTCTGGAAGATGCTGTTGAGGTGGTTCTTCACCGTCTTCACGGAGCAGTTCAACTCCGCCGCTATCTCCTTGTTGCTCTTGCCCTTGCCGAGCAGCGCCATCACCTTTATCTCGGTGGCGGTCAGGCTGTCGGGGGCGCTGTCGTAGCCGGGGGTGCCCATCTGGCGCAGGCCCTGGATCAGCTTGCCCATGATCGGCTGGGGTATCATCACGCCCTCGGCCGTGAAGGTCTTGAGCGCGTGCACCAGCTCGCTGGCGGGCAGCATCTTGGACAGGTAGCCGTTGGCGCCGGCCTGGATGGCCTCGGTGATGTGGGCCTCGTCCTCGTAGGAGGAGAGGATCAGCACGTTGGTGTTGGGGCATTCCTTGCGGATGATGCGGGTGGCGCTGACGCCGTCCATCTGGGGCAGCTTTATGTCCATCAGGATCACGTCGGGCTTGAGCTTCTTGGCCATCGCGACGGCTTCGGGGCCGTTGCAGGCCTCGCCCACCACGGTTATGCCCTTCTCGTCCTCGAGCAGGTCCTTGATGCCCTCGCGAAAAAGGGTCTGGTCGTCCGCTATCAGCACGGTAACGTTTTTCTTGGCCACGGCCATAATAAGCTCCTTGTACGTGTCTTTTCGGTTAATGCTTTTCCCCGCCGGCCTGCTGCGCGCCCTTCTGCGCGTCCGGAGGGGGAGGTTCTTTTGCGAAGGGGATCACGAACTTGAAGGAGGAGCCCTTGCCCACTCCCTCGCTCTCCACTATGATGCGGCCGTCGTGGCTCTGCACGATCTCCTTGGAGATCGACAGGCCGAGGCCCAGGCGCCCGTGCGGCGACTTGCCGCCGGCGGGCTGGTAAAAGCTCTGGCCCAGTTTGGGCAGCACTTCGGGGTCTATACCCTCGCCGTTGTCGGTGACGGACACGCAGACGTTGTCCTCGAGCGGGCTGACGAAAACGGTGATCTTGCCGCCGCGCTGCGTGTGGCGGATGGCGTTCTCGAGGAGGTTCAGGAGCACCTGGCCTATGCGGCGCTTGTCGGCGCAGACCATCTTCAGGCCGGCGGCCACCTGCACGGCGATCTCGATGTTCTTCTGCTGGGAGCGGCCGCGGGGCCCCACCACCATCTCCTCCACCATCTTGTCCATCTCGAAGTAATTCTTCTCCAGGCGGAACTTGCCCTGCTCGATGGAGGCCCAGTCCACCAGGTCGCCTATCAGGCGCGAGATCTGCGTGATGCTCGCGCTGATGAAATCCATTTTCTTCTTCTGGTCGTCGTTGGGGTTGATCGTGGCGGCCAGCATCTCGAAGCTGATCTGCAGCGTCATCAGGGAGTTGGACAGGTCGTGCGACGCCATGGACATGAACTTGCTCTTCATGCCGTTGAGGCGGTCGAGCTCCTCGTTGTTGTGCTTGAGCATGTCGATCAGGCGCTTGTTCTCCTGCTCGAGGTACAGCTTCTCCTCGGCCTTCTTGATGGCGCGGCGCAGGTAGTTGAAATCGACGGGCTTGATCAGGAAATCGTAGACCGATTCCTGGATGGCCTTCACCGCGGTGTCGAGGGACGCGTGGGCGGTCATCATCAGGATCTGGCTGTCGGTGTTGAGCTTGCGGATGTCCTTGATGACCTCGATGCCGGTCTTGTCGGTCAGGTTGAAGTCCATCAGGATGACATGGAAGAAGTCCGAGACGACCATCTTCATCGCGTCCGCGCCGGAGGCGGCCTCGAAAACCTTGTAGCCCTCCATTTCCAGGAGGTCGCGAAGGGTCTCGCGCAGGTGCGCGTCGTCGTCGACTATGAGTATTTTACTGTCCATGTATAATCAGCGGGCGGCCCTCGCCTCCCGCTCTTATATTTATATTAATTTAAAGACGCCAATACAAGGGGAAAGAAAACCGCGGGAGGCGTTCCTTGAACAGGCCATCGCGAACGCATGTTCGGACGATCGCGCCCGTCGCGGCTACTGCCTGGCGGGCGGCGGCGGCGGGGCCTGCGTCACCGGCAGGTAGATCATGAAGCAGGTGCCTTTGCCGACCACGCTGGAGACCTCCACGCGGCCCTTGTGGCGGTCCGCCACCTTCTTGACCACGGCCAGGCCCAGGCCGGTGCCGCGGGCCTTGGTGGTGAAGAACGGGGCGAAGATCTTCTCGGCGGTCTCCTTGGGCATGCCGCAGCCGGTGTCCTCGACGTCTATGCGCACCGTGGCCGCGTCCACCATCTCGCTGCGCACGTAGATCTTGCCGCTCTCGGGCATGACCTCTATGCCGTTCTTGATGAGGTTG
>PHAL01000022.1 GCA_002840355.1 Elusimicrobia bacterium HGW-Elusimicrobia-3
AACCGCCGCGCTGTGGACGAGCCTGCTGGCGCCCCGGCCTACCACATAAAGTAAACTTCCTCTTTCTCCTCGGCCCGCTTTTTCTTCGGCGGCGCCTTGCTGCCGCCCTGGCGCGCGGGAACGGCCCGCTTTACCGCCCGCTGCTGCGGCAGGCCCCTGAACGGCCTGCGCCGGGTCTCGGCCGGCCGTCGCGCCCCGAAGCTCAGCGCCACGGTAACGCGGTGGGCGTCGCCCAGTTCGCCGTACGGTGCGAAGGCGTAATCCACGCGCAGGTCGCGGTTGGTAAGCCCTATGCCCGCCGTGAAACCGGTGCCGGCGTAGCGGCTGCGGCCGGTCTTGTAGCCGCCCCTGAAATAAAAGTATTCCTGCGGCCCGGCCGTCAGGCGGGCTTCCGCCCCCAGCGCGGCGGCGAGGTCCGAGCCGCCGGCCTTTACCGCCTCGGCCGCCGCCAGGAAATTGCCCGGCAAGGACCTGGAGACGCCCGCGCGCAGCACGAGCGGCAGCGGGAAGCTGCGCGAGCCCAGTTTAAGGGCCGAGCCGAAATTGGCGGCGGAGACGCCCGCGCGCCAGTAGCCGAAAGTCTTGAGCAGGCCCGCGTCCCCGGCCCAGGCGCTCGCGCTGAGGCCGTCGGCGCGCTGGGTGAGGAATTTCAGCGCCGCGCCGCCGTAGAACTCCCGTCCGAGCGCGGCCGCGGCGCCGGCCGACACCGCGCCTTCCAGCGCGCTGAAAGAGCCGGTCCTGGCCCCGGCGGCGTCGTACTTGTCCATGCCGCCCGAGAGCAGCAGGTTAGCGCCGCCGAACAGCGTCAGCCCGGGCCCGAGCGGGTGCACGTAGGCCGCGGACTCGTTGCGCATCTCCTGCAGCCATTCATTATGTCCCACCAGCGCCTCCTTGCGCTCGGCGAGCGCCGGGCCGGCCGGGTTGTAGAACACGCTCAGCGCGTCGTCCCCGGCGGCGCAATAGGCGCCGCCCATGGCCGCGCCGCGCGCCCCCGCGTCCAGCTTGAGAAAAGGCAGCGCGTCGCCCCCCGCCCCGCCCAGTGCCGGGGCGGCGGAGAATATTGCAAGTATGAGCGCCGCCGCTAGTTTCATAAATTACCAGACCAGGAAGAACTTGCCGCTGCCTTTGCCCCTGTTGTCGGTCTTGACCACGTAGATATACAGCCCGCTGGCCGCCCTGCCGCCGTTCTTGTCGCGGCCGTTCCAGGAAATCGAGTTCAGGGCGCTGACGCCGTCGGAGCGCGTCAGTTCGCGCACCAGTTCCCCGGCCGAGTTAAAGATATAAGCCCGGGTCCCGGTTGCGTCCACCGGCACGCCGTCTATGGTCAGCCCGGAGGCGGAGCGCAGGTCGCAGGGGTTCGGATACGCCCGCAGGTCGCCGATGCCCGGCCCCGCGTCGCCCGCGGCCCTGACGGAATAGACCGAGAAGTGAGAGACCTGGGCGGAGAGGGTATTGGCCCCGGGGTCTCGCGTCACGCCGGGCACCGGGGTCCAGCGGCCGGCGGCCGGGTCCAGGTAATAGATCCAGGCCTTGGACTCTTCGATCAGGTCCATGTCTATGCGCCCGTCGTCGTCGGCGTCGGGATAGGCCAGGGTGATAGTGACCGGCGCCGCGAAAGCGGTAACGGGCGTTCCGGCGGTATCGCGGGCGGAAAAGTCGCGCGCCAGGTCATAGCCGTAGATCTTGAAGGAATCGGGCGAAGCCGCGTCGGGCCCGGCCAGCGCCGCCGCCGGCGCCGTCGAGACCGACAGAAGTATCGTCCCCGTGTAGGCCCCGGCCGGCAGCGTTATGCCGGCGCCGTCGCTGTTGTACACCGAACCGCCCGAGGCCCCGGCCAGGGCGTAGTTTATCGTGAAAGTGCCGCCTGAGGTAATGGAAGTCCCGGTATTTCCCGCGGCGTCGGCGGCGGAGAACTGGAAGGAAGCCGTGCCGGTGGAGAGGTAAGACTCTATATAGCCGGAGGCTGTCCACGTCGAACCCGTCAGGAACGTCAGCGCCAGCGGCACCGCGCGGCCGTTGGAAGTGACGAAACGCAGCTGCGGGGCGGCGGGCAGCGGGTTGGCCTCGGTCACGACCAGCCGGGCGGTGAACAGGCCGGTCCGGCCCGGCAGCGCAGTGAGTACCTCCACCTTGGCGACCGGGCTGACCGTGTCAGTCTTCTGACCGTCGGAGGCGGTAGGCGTCGAATAGTATCCGCCGGTATTGTGCGCCCGCACGGAGAAATAATAGGTGGTGGCCTGCGCCAGGCCGAGGCCCGTGCGCGTCACGTAGGCATTCAGCCCGGTGCTGGTCCAGCCGGCGGTCTGTGTGCCGCCCGGCGTGGTGCCGATGGCGTACTCGTAGCGGTCTATATTCTCGGAGGGCGACTGCGCCCAGTAGGCCGAGAGCGTGGTCAGCGAGCGCACATAATCTATATCCCCCTCCGTGCCGTCGTGGACGTAGGCCACGTCGGCGGGCGACTGCGTGTCCACCGTCTGGCCGTTGGACCGGGTCTCAGCGGAATAGACGCCCACGCCGCTGATGGCCTTTACGCTGAAATAGTAGGTCTGCCCCGGCGTCAGCGTGAGGCCGGAGCGGGTAACGGAGAGGGCTAGGCCGTTGGAGGTCCAGCCCGCCACGTTGGTGCCGCCCGGCGCGGTGCCGATGGCGTAATAGTAGCCGGCCAGGCCGGTCTCGGGGTCCCCGGCCGAAGCGGGCCAGTTGGCCGAGAGCTGGGTCAGCGAGCCGGTGGTGGAGATATCGCTGCCGACGGTCAGGCCGTCGTAGACGGCGGCCACGGCCGCCGGCGGCGTGACGTCTGTGGTGCCCAGGTAGAAGGTCATTGTCGCCCCGGTGGCGGACACCGCGCTGATGGGCAGTTTCAGGTTCTGGCCCGCGTAGCTTTTGCTGTTGGGGGAAGTAGAATCCGAAAAGGAGGTGTTGTTGCCGGAGCGGTAGTAGTCGGCGTCATCGCCGGTGGTCCAGCTGTTGTACGGGCCCGTCAGGTGCTGCGTGCCGCTGGCCTCCTCCAGGTCCACCTTGTAACGGGCGGGGTTGTCGTTGCCGGCCATGGTCTCGTCGACATGCCAGACCAGCAGGCCGCGGGAGGAGCCGGGCAGGTAGGCGTCGAAGCCGTAGCCCTGCCGGTTCTCTATCAGGAAATATTCCGAGGCCGGGAAAGCGGAGTCGCGCAGCTGGTAGAGCGCGGCGGGGTCCGCGGCTATGCGGCCCAGCGACTTGGTGCCTATGGTAGTTAGCTGCGTGGGCACGGCCCAGCCCAGGGCCTTCTTGGGCCAGGCGCTCAGGTGGGCCGGCGAGGCGCCGTCCTCGTCCGCGCCGTTCCAGGAACCGCCGCTCATCAGGCAGAAGCTGCCGATACCGTTGCTCTCGTAGGTGGTGTCGTAAAGGTCGGGCAGGCCCAGGAAATGGCCGGTCTCGTGGCAGATGACGCCGATGCGCGAGATGCCCTGGGACGAGGGCGTGTCGCTCCAGCCGCGGATCTCCGCCTCCGTATGATAGGCCTCCATCCTTACGCCGTCGTAGGTGAGCGGGGTTATCAGTTCCCACTGGTGGGACCAGATGGCGTCGGTCGGGTTGTCGGTATACTCCTCGGCGAAACCGGAGTGGATGACGGTCAGGCCGTCCACCTCGCCGTCGCCGTTGCCGTCGGCCTGGCTGAAATCGAAGCCCGAAGCCTCCAGCGCGTTGATGGCGTCGCGCACCATCTCGCGCGGCCGCACGTCGTAGCCGTCCACGTCGTTGGCGCCGTAATAAGCCTGGTTCTGCGGCAGCGTTACCCAGGCCGTCACCACGGACTGCACCGTTAGTTCGCCGTAGGAAGTCTCCAGGAAATAGTCCTTCACCGAGCCGACCGCGCCGTCGAGATTGTAGCCGACCTGGTTGAAGAGATTATTGAAAGAGGTCTGGCTGTGCGTGGCGGCCTGGTCCGAGAACCTGGCCAGTATCACCAGGTTCTTCATCGTCCCGGCAAGTATGGGCGCGCGGGCCGGCTGGGCAGCGGAGGGCGAAACGGCGGAGACAGTCCCCCCTGGCGCCGCCGAAACCCTGAAAGGCGAGGACGAAGCGCGCGCGCTCCTTGCGGCGGCGTCGCGCCGGCGCCGCTCGGCGCCCGCTTTGGCGCGCCTGGCGTCCCGCAGGCCCTTCTGAAAGCCCGCTTTGCCCGGCTCTACCGTCCCTACGCGGTGGGCGCCCGGCCGCAGCGAACCGTCGGCGGCCTTCTCCGCGTAAAACCAGGTCCTGGCGGCAGGGTCCTTGATTACGGTATAGCCGTCCCGGTCCTCGTGCCAGTGATGATACTCGTCGCCCCGCAGCCGCACCGTAACCGTGGAGCCGTCGGCCTGAGCCACCGCGGCGGCGCGCGGGTTGGCCGGCACGGCGCGCGCCGGCCCGGCCAGGCAGGCCAGCAGCAATGCGGCAGCCAGGGCAGAGAGCGGAGCAGCGGTGAGGGCCTTAACGTGGGGCATATCAGCGTGCGCGTCCTTTCTTCTTCAGGGCGCCTTTCGCGGCGCCAGGCACTATCTCTATGGGGGCGGACCATTCGCCGGCCCGGCGGCCGTCGGAACCCATGAAGCGCAGGTACTGGCCGGGGGCGACGGTGACCGGCAGGCCGGAGAGCCTGTAGGTGCAGGTATCGGTGAAAACGTCGGCCAGCGGCGCGTCGAAATCGGCGGTATTGGCCAGCTGCAGGCGGAAGTGCCTGTCGCCGGGGGCGGGCTGCCAGGTCACGGCTCCCCTGTTCAGCGGCGCCTTGGCCTGGGCCGGCGCGGCCGGCGAACCCGGCTTCGCGGCCCCGGCCCGGTTGGAGACCGCGAAATTGTAAACGGAGGAATAGGGCGTTTGCGAATACTCGCCCGTATTGAGCCGCACCACCGGCGCGACGCGCCAGTAGTAGATCCCGTCCTCCAGCAGCGAGGGATAGAGCAGGTACTGGTTGTCGGCTATGCCGGTCTCGAGATAGATCTCGGAGAAATCCTCACCGCGGCTGATCTGCAGGCGATAGGAGGCGGCTTTCATGACGTCGTTCCAGGCCAGGCGCAGGCCGCCGCGGCGGCCGGCCTTCTGCACCCGGCTGCTGACCACCAGCGGGGCCACGGGCGGGTCCTCCACGAAGCGTTTGTTCCAGGCGTTCACGGCGAACACGGCGTTCTCGCCGTAGCGGGCGAACGAGGCCCAGTCGTCCACCTTCTCCCGGTATACCTTGGCGCCGTATTTTTCCTCCAGTTCCCGGTCCAGGTCCTGCGGTATATGGCCCACGAAAACGCTGGGCGGGTGGGATTCCAGCAGCTTGGCGCCTTTCTTTTCCAGGTAATCCTGGAACTTGCGGTCGAAGGCCGTTTCGGAAGGCACTACCAGCAGCGCGTTGGCCGGCGCTTCGGCGGCCGGGGAGGGCGAGCTGAGAAAGCACAAGGCCGCCAGCGCGGCGGCGAACAGGAGCGGTATCCCTTTTTTCATGGTTTCACCTGCTTATATTATAAACGCGCCGTATGACGGATTTGTTTCGCCGTTTTGGTAAAATCTAGCTATGGAAGAACGCCGTCTTGCGGTCAGCGAAGAGTGCGTGGAGCCGGAGCTGGTAAGCCCCGGCGGCCAGGGCCAGCGCACCTCCGGCCCGCGGCCGGGGCCCGTCCCCCCGCCGCAACCGCCAGGCCTGCTGACGCGGCTGAAGGCCCTGCTAGCGGCCGCTCTGGCCCTGCTGGGTTTCGCCCTGCTGGTCTCCGGCGCGCTGCTGACCTCCACCGTCATCGGCGCCATCATCGGCATACCGCTCATCCTGCTGGGCGCGCTGGTCTTCTACCTGCTCTTCAAGTTCCTCTCCCTGGGCGCCGTCCCCCCCGTCACCTTCCGCCGTTTCTAACCTTTAATTCCCCCAGCAAGACCGCCGACGAACACAATCAGCATGTCTCCTTTGGCATTCTGGCGGCCTACCGTAAGGGCAGGATCGCAAAATCGGCGTCGCGCACACCGTGCGCGCGCCTGCCGCCCTCAGGCTCGGCGCTACGCAAGCCTCGCCTTCCGGGGGGCTTTTGCTAACCCTGCCCTTACGGTCTCCGCCATGATCCGCATACGCTTAACGTTCCCCGGCGGATTGACCAGGGGCTGGGTTCGGAAGGCCCTCACGGAGGGAGGAGCTTGCGTAAGCGCGACGACTGAGTGAGGAGGGGCGCGCACGGTGTGCGCGACCCCGTGCCTGACGGGCCCAGCCCCTGGGCAAGCCGCCTCTCAGACGAACTTCAATTGCTCAATAACGGCTGCTTAGGCTTAGGCACTCACAACTTCGCTGCGCACGGCGACCGGCACTTACTTCACTTTAAAAGTGAAGCCGGAGGAGTGGGCGGCGAATTCGGGGGCGTACATGGACTGTATCACCGCCGCGCCGGCCTTGAACGTGCCCGGCGTGGTCGGGCGCAGCCGGTACTTGAGCACGTACTCGCCGTGCGGCAGCCACTCCACGAAGAAGTTCGTCAGCGAGTCGCGCGGCTCCTCGTAGCGGGCCAGCCGGTCCCACTGCCAGCCGCTGGTCAGCGTCTCCGCCTCGAAGCCGGCGGCCTTGGGGTCCTTGATGTGCACGTACTCGAACTGACCTCGCGTCCTTACGGTCAGGTGCACCTCCACCTGGTCGCCCACGGCCACGGAATCCCCGTCGGCCAGCGGGGTCAGCGTGTAGGCGTCCCCCTCCTTGGCGCGCAGGAAATACTTGCGCGAGACGTTCATCATCCCGGCCGGCGACTCTACGGCGGTCTTGTCGGTAGTGTAGATGCCGGTGAAGGCGGCGAAGGCCAGGCCGGGGCCGCGCTTGCGCACCTCCGGGGCCAGGTCTTTTTTTCCGATCTCGGCGCCGTACTTGGACCAGCGCAGCGGCCGGGCGGCCCAGTCGAAGGGCTGCAGCTCTACTTTCTCCGTCGTGGCGCCCCATTTCAGCGAGAAGGTCTCGCCCTTGTCCAGCGCGCCCCGGGCCTTCATCACGTCGAGCAGCGAGTAGATGGCCGCCGCCGAAGCCCTGGTGGACTTCCATTCGTTGCCCTTGCGGTTGAAGAGCAGCCAGCGCGTCAGGCCCGGGATCTTCGGGTCCGCCGGCCGCAGCGCCAGCAGCGTCCGCAGCAGGAAGGCGTGTTTCTCCACGCTGTCGTTGTACCACAACCACGAGATCTTCTCCGGAGTCCAGTAGGTGCCGGAGATATCGTCGGTGCGGGCCCCGTCCATGGCGCGGGCCAGGTAGCCGTCGGCCTTGGCCCGCTCGCCCAGCCGGTGGTAGACGTAGGCCGCGTAGGCCTTGCCGAAAGCGGTCATCGCGTTGGCGTGCTTGTCGGAGAAATCCGCCCAGGCCTTGGCGTACTCGCGCGCGGCGGCGCTCTCCGGCCAGGCGGCCGGGAACGAGGTAACGACGTAGGCCGCGTAGAGCACCAGCGAGGTCTCGGCGGGATCGGCCTTCAGATGCGACGGGATCTCGCCCAGCGCGTAGGCCAGCGCCCGGCGGGCCATGTCCTCGGGTATCTGCACCCCGTAGCGCGAGGCCTCGGCCAGCCCCTCCAGCACATAGAGCGTCATGTGCAGGTTCGGCCTGCCGCCGGGGAACCAGGGGAAGGAGCCGTCCGCGCCCTGGTAGGACTTCAGCTTGCCCAGCGCGTCGTCCTTGCCGGCCGCCACCACCTTCGGGTCCAGCATGTCGGTGACCGGCCAGCCGGCCTGCCGCCCGCGGGACGCGGACTCCCACGGCGTCTCCATCAGGCTCATCAGGCGCACCGGGTTGTCCCTCTCCCATTCGGGGGTCAGGGTCTTGCGCTTGGGGACCTTCGCCACGGCGGCGCTGAGCGCCGGATACTTCTTATAGAAGCCGTTGGTGATGGCCAGCGGCACGTAGCGGTTGAGCAGCTGCTCCGTGCATTCGTAAGGATAATTCACGAGGAAAGGCAGGCTGTTGAGCACGGTCAGGATCAGCTGCGGCTGTATCTCCAGGTGCAGCGATTCAACCTCGCGCGTCGGGTCGGCCGCCTCCAGCTCCGGCAGCCGGAAGGTCTTGGCGGCGTTGCCGTCGAGGGCGGCCACGCCGGAGGCTATCAGCCGCTCGCGCGACGGCAGCACCGGCAGTTCGTTCTCCTGCGCGTCGGACAGCTGCCCGGCGCGGGCTATCACGCGCGCCTGGTAGGCCGCCGGAGCGCGCGGCGCCGTGATCTCCCAGTACACCGGCACGGTGCCCTTGGGTTTAACGGTGAAGGGCCTCGAGAGCTCACTCACGCCGAAGTCGCCGTGGGCCTCGGCCCCGTCGCGCGTCACCGAGAGGGAGACGGTGCCCGACAGCTCGCCGCCGGTGTCGTTGGTGACCAGGGCGGTCAGGCGCGACCGGTCCCCCTCGCGGAAGAAGCGGGGGATGTCGAGCCGCGCCATCAGGTCTTTTTTCGTGACGGTCTCGGCGGCGAAAGAGCCCCGCCGCGCGTCGCGCGTGAGCAGGTACGAGGAGATCTTCCAGGAGGTCAGCCGCTCCGGAATACGGAACGAGAAAGCCGCCTCCCCGCGCAGCACCTTCAGCTGCGGGTTATAATAGGCCGTTTCGGAGAAATCCTTGCGCACCGCCACCGGGGCGGCCTGAGCTTCGGCTGGCGCCGCGGCCGGGGCCCGCGCGGCGGAGAGCTTGGCCTCAGGCAGGCCCATGCTCGGCCTCGTACCCTCGGTCAGGTCCGCGAAGTCGGCTTCAGCCAGGGCCCCGTCCGGGGCGGCTTCGAAGGCCAGCCCCTTGGAAAAAGCGGCCTTGCCGCCGTAGGAGGTGTCACGGTAGGACAGGCGCGTGGAGGCTATGCGCAGCGAAGCCAGGCGTTCCTCGGCCGTGTACTGCCGGAAGGCCTGCAGCATTTTCTGCATCAGGCCGGTACGTACCGGCAGGCTGACGGCCCGCGGGGTGAACAGCGAGCCCATGGCCTCGCCCGAAGAGTAGCGGCGCGGATAGAGCGAATCCGCCCAGAAAGCGGCGTCCCCGGCGTAGTATTCCAGCGAGCGGTCGAAGACCTTTACCAGCGCCTCGCCGGCCACCGGCCGGCCGGCCGCGTCCCTGGCCCTTACTTTCCATGAGGCCCGCTGGCCGGGGGCGAGGGCCTTGTCGTAATCCAATTGCAGGCTGATATTCTTGTTCGCCGACGGCACGTCGGCGTCGGCCATGGCCGAATATACCTTGAAGCCGCCGGCCCCCAGCCAGCGCAGGCCGAAGCCGCCGCGATGCTCGGGCCCGACCTTCAGCGTATGGACAGAAAGTCCGCCGCCCGGCGCGACGCTCCGCGCCAGCACGAAATTGCCGGCCAGCACTTCGGTGAACCTGGCTCCCTTCATGGCCGAAGCGCCCACCAGCACGCGGGCGGTCTCGCCGGGCTGGTAGGAGCCGCGCTCGAACAGCGCCACCGCCGGCAGGCGCAGCGCGGCGTTGCGGCGCGAGTCGGCCGCGGCTGAAACCAGGATCACCTGCGACTCGCTCTCGCCCCCCCAGGGGTCCCGGGCCTTCAGGCGCAGCCTGTAGACGCCGGGCGCGAGGCTCTTGAACGTGATAACGGAGGGGCGGTCCTTGGCGAAGGATACCTTGCCCTTGCCCGCCTGCTCGCCGTCGGGCACTTTGGAGAAGGCCTGCTCCAGCGACGGGTTGCGCCCGAAATGCCCCCAGTCGCGGGCGCCGCCCGCGTCCTCGGGGGCGCCGTCGAGCCGGTACAGCGTGTACTGCGCCTCGCCGGCCTGCTGCTCGTCGTTAAGGTCCCTCAGCCGCGCGTCGATGGCCGCCGTGCCTTCGGGCGTGAAGAAGCCGGCCTGCGGCCTGACGTCGAAGAGCCAGGCCACGGAGCCGGCCCGGTAGTCCCGGGAATCGGTTATGGTGCGGCCGCCGGCGTCCAGCGCCTCGGCCCCCACATGGTAGGAGGAGGGATAGCCCGCGAAGGCCTCGCTCTCGGGCTCCGGCGTGAAAGTGAAACTGAACTTGCCGTCGTCGCCGGTCACGGTTTCGCCGGCGGCTACCGGGACTCCGGCGCCGCCTCCGTAGAACCAGCCCCAGTACCAGCAGTAGCGCGGCAGGTAACGCGAGCGGATCACGGTGTACTTCACCCTGGCGCCGGGCACCGGGGAGCCGAAGTAGTACTTCGCCTCGCCGGAGACCCTGGCCTTCTCGCCGTAGCGCAGCGGCTTGTCCGCGGCCTCCAGTTTCACCTCGAACTCGGGCCGCTTGTACTCCTCTACCCCGAACCGGGCCGTGCCGCTGAAATTATAGCCGTACTCCCGCACTCCCGCCGAGAGCGAATACTGGCCCAGCATGCGGCCCTCCGGCAGTTTGAACGAGCCGGCCGCGCTGCCGAGGCCGGTGAAGGGCACGGTGGCGGTATAGGCCGTCTGCCAGTTGGCGTCGCGGGCCGTCAGGGTGACGGCGGCCTTGCCGTCGTAGACCCTGTAGCCGCCCGGCTGGCGCAGCAGGGCGGTCACCTTGAACTTCACCTCCTGTCCGGGCCGGTATACCGGCCTGTCGGTCTCGACGAAGACGGATACCGGCTGCGGCACGTGCAGCCCGGCCGAAGCCTGCGAGTTCCAGTAGGCGTAAGCCCCGCCGTGCCGCAGCAGCGGGTCCAGCGAGAAATATTCGTTGGCCGGGTAGGTCACCGCAAATTCATGGCGCAGTATGGCCGCCCCGTCGGGGCCGGCGGTCAGCGGGACCCGTTCCCAGGCCCTGGCGCGGGACTTATGCACGAAGGCCTCGGTCTGCGCGCCGGCCAGCGGCGCGCCGGTCAGCGCGTTCACGGCATAGAGCCGGAACACTTCGGCGGAGGCCGGCCGGGAGGGAGCGGCCGGGTCGTAGAGGAAGGCCTCGGGATCGGCCCCCAGCCCGGAGGTGCCGAGCAGGAAGATATCAGTAATGTTGACCGTGACCGCCCGCATCAGCGAGGCCCCCTCCTCGAAACCGGCGTCGCCGGAGGCCACCACCACGTAAAGCCCTTTCTTGAAAGGAGGGTTGGCGATCGCGACCGAGGCCTCCCGGTAAGGGGCCTCGTATTTTAGCGTCTGCCGCCATTCATGGGACGCCCGGCGGCCCAGGAATTCCTTCACCGTCTCCTGGCGCAGATATTTGACGTGGTCCCAGCCCTGCTGCGAGCGGCCGAGGGAGGCCTGCAGTTCCTCCGGCGTGGTTTTGTACGCCCTGAAGTGCAGCTCGGGCAGGTTGCGCGCGGACACTTTAAGTATGTCCTTGCCGGGAGGCGGCGCGAAGGAGGTGGACAGTTCCAGCCGCGGCAGCTCTATGCCGGCCCGCAGCCGCGCGCAATGCGAGGCGGGCCTGGAGCGCGGGGCCTCGTCCTCCGCCTTGCGGCAGAGTTCCACGGCGGAGGCGAACTCCCCCGCCTCGTTCTCGAAAGCGGCGGCGCGGTAGTAAGTCCAGCTCCGCCCCAGCCCCGTCTTAAAAGAGGCGGCCCAGTACTTGAGCGTCTTGAGCGCCCGCGGGCGCAGCGCGGCGCGGTCGTAGGCCGCCACGCGCCCGGCCTGCTCGAACGGCAGCATCAGGCGCTGCAGGCGCCAGTATTCGCGCGCGAAACCTGCCGGGCCGCCGGCGGCGGCCTCGTAGAGCGCTGCGGCTTTGGCGGCGGCCGGCGCTCCGGCGGCGTAGTCCGCTTTGTAAGAGATCCCCGCGAAAGGTTCGGCCGCGGGCAGCCGGCCGGAGTCTTCCGACTCGCCGAGCAGCCAGCTGGTCCAGCGCAGCACCGCGAAATCCCATAAGGCAGGTGTATAAAGGAGCTCCGCGCCCTTTATGTCCACGAAGTAAGCCTCGTCGGCCAGCCCCGCCTTCGCCAGCGCCGCCCTCAGCGGCCAGAGCGAGTCGTAATCCCCCGCTATCAGACCGCGCCACTGCGCGGCGGTCAGCTTAGCAACGTCCTTCGTGCCCTTCTGCTCGTCGGCGGGCAGGGCGTAGCCGTACTGCCGCAGGTACTGGCGGCCGGTCTCGGCCCGCAGCAGCAGGAACCTGGCCCGCCACAGCGGGTCCGCCGGCAGCTTCATGTCCGCCAGGCGCTGGGCGGCCTCGGCGTAGCGCAGCAGCAGGGCCTCGCTCTCGGCGGCGCGGTACAGGGCCTTAAGGCCGGGTTCGCCCGGAGTTTTGGCGGCGGCGGCGTAGCCGTCCAGCGCGGCCTGGTATTCGCCCTTGGCGAAGGCCTGGTCGGCGGCGTCGTTGCTCCCGCCGTAGGCCAGGCAGGGCAGCAGCAGTATCGCGATAAGTGTCTTCATGTTTCCCCCTCCGGCCGGACGGCCGGATTTAAAAATCGCCGAGCAGTATCTGTTCCAGCTGCAGGTCCACGCCGGTCTTTTCTTTCACGGCCGCGCGCACGCGGCAGATCAGCGCGTAGATGTCGGCGGCTGTGGCGCCGCCGGCGTTCACGATGAAGCCGGCGTGCTTGGGCGAGACCTCGGCCCCGCCCACCCTGAGGCCCTTCAGCCCGGCCGCGTCTATCAGCCGCGAGGCGTAGTCGTTCTGCGGGCGCTTGAACACGCTGCCCGCTGACGGGTAGTCCAGCGGCTGTTTGGCCTCGCGGGAGGCCAGCACGCAGGAGCGGTCCTGCAGCAGCATGGCCGGGTCCCCCGGCTGGAACTCGAAGCGCGCCGACAGCACTATCAGCCCGTCCAGGCCTTCCGCGCGGCGGTAGCCGTGGACTATGTCCTTCTTTAAAAGCGTGATTTCCCGGCCGGCCCCGTCGAAAGCCCGCACGGAGGCGAGCCGGTCGAAAGTCTCCTGGCCGAAAGCCCCGGCGTTCATGCGCACGGCGCCTCCCACGGAGCCGGGGATGCCGGAGGTCTTTTCCAGCCCGGCCAGGCCGGCCTCGGCGGAAAGGCGGGCCACCTCGTCCCAGGCCGCCCCGGCCTGGGCCTCCAGCGCGCCGCCTTTGAGGTCAACGGCGGCCAGCCGGCCGGTGAGAATGGTAACGCCGGGCAGCCCCCTGTCGCTGACCAGCACGTTGGAGCCGCGGCCCAGCACGCGCCACGGCGTACCGCCGGCGCGGCACCAGGCGCAGGCCCAGCGCAGCTCTTCCGGCGTACCGGGGCGCAGCAGCGCCTCGGCGGCCCCGCCGGCGCGGTAGGTGGTGAAAGAGGCGGCGGGCTCGCCGAAGAGGCAATGCGGGCCGAACTTTTCTTTGAGGGCTGAATAATCAGGCATTGGCAGAGACCCCGCCGGCGGCGGCGCGGTTTTTCTCCTTTAATCCCACCAGGTATACGCCCGCCAGTATCAGCAGCCCCCCCGCGAAGGCCGCCGGCGCGGCGCGCTCGCCCAGCAGCAGGTAGGCGGCCAGCATGGATGAAAAAGGCTGCAGGTAGATGAAATAGGAAGCTTTCACGCCGCCCAGGCCTTCCACGGCCCTGTTCCAGAACAGGTAGCCCATGGCCGAGGACAGCACCCCCAGGTAGGCGATGCCGGCCCAGCCGCGGGGGCTGACGGCGGCGTAATCCGCCGGGCCGCCGGTGAGCAGCCAGACGGGCAGCACGCTGACCAGCGCCACGAGCATCGTGGCGGCCGTGACCTTGGCCTGCGGCCAGTCGGTGAGCCAGCGCTGGGCGCAGTAAATGTAGATGGTCCAGTCCACGCAGCTGGCCAGGAAGATGACGTCGCCCGTGGTGGACGGCAGGGAGAAAGCCCCCGCCCCGGCGCGGCCGAAGACCACGAGCAGCGTGCCTACCGTGCCCAGCGCGAACGCCGCCAGTTTAAAAACGCCCATGCGCTCGCCCAGGGCCGCGGCCAGCCCGGCCACCAGGATGGGGATGGTGCAGATCAGCCAGCCGGCGTTGGAGGCCAGCGTGTATTTCAGGGCGTAGGCCTGTATATACTGCTGGGCCGAGACGCCCAGCACGGAGAGGATAAAAAGTTTGCGCAGCGGGCCGGCGCGGAAATCTCTAAGAGAAAGCCTGGCGCCGCCCAGGACCACCAGCAGCAGCGCGCCTAAAGCGGCGCGCGAAACCACTATGGTGAGCGGCGAAACCTCGCTCATCAGCTGTTTGGTAAAGGGATATGAGGCGCCCCACACGGCGGTGGCCAGGGCTGCCTGCAGGTAGAGCCGGCCGTGGCCGGAGTTTTTGTCTGGCATGTTAAAAAGCCCCGCCGGCGCGCGGTGCGGCCGGCGGGGCACAGGAACCTCTTACTTGGACAGCACCTTCTTGATGCGCCTGAAGGCCCAGTCTATCTCCTTGCGCGTGATTATCAGTGGCGGCGCGAAGCGTATGACATGGTCATGCGTTTCCTTGCACAGCAGGCCCAGACCCATCAGCTGTTCGCAGTAAGGCCGTGCCGCGCAGTCCATCTCCACGCCTATAAGCAGGCCTTTGCCGCGGACTTCCTTGATGTGCTTGCCCTTGATGGAGCGCAGCTTGTCCATGAAGTAATTCCCCATCTCGAAGGAATTCTCCACCAGCTTCTCCTCCGTGATGACCCGCAGCGCCTCGCGCGCCACCGCGCAAGCGAGCGGGTTGCCGCCGAACGTGCTGCCGTGGTCTCCGGGGCTGAAGACGCCCAGCACTTCCCCGGAGGCCACCACGGCGGAGATCGGCATCACGCCGCCGCCGAGGGCCTTGCCCATGACGAGCATGTCGGGTTTCACGCCTTCGTAATCGCAGGCGAACTTTTTACCGCTGCGGCCGAAGCCGGTCTGTATCTCGTCGGCGACGAACAGCACGCGGTTGGCCTTGCAGAGTTCGTAGGCGGCCTTCAGGTAGCCGGCCGGCGGCACTATGATGCCGGCCTCGCCCTGTATCGGCTCCACGATGAACGCGCAGGTGTTCGGGGTGATCGCGGCCTTGAGGGCCGCGATGTCGCCGTATTCCACGTTCACGAAACCCGGGGTGAACGGCCCGAAGCCGTCCTTGTACTGCGGCTCGGTGGACCAGGAAACGATGCTGATCGTGCGGCCGTGGAAGTTGTTGGTCACGCCGATGATCTCGGCCTTGTCGCTCGGGATGCCCTTGATCTTGTAGCCCCACTTGCGCACCGCTTTCATCGCCGTCTCCACTGCCTCCGCGCCGGTGTTCATCGGCAGGGCCATCTCGTAGCCGGTGAACTCGCACAGCTCCTTGAGGAACGGGCCCAGCTGGTCGTTGTTGAAGGCGCGGGAGGTCAGCGTAACCTTCTTCGCCTGCTCCGTCAGCGCCTTGAGTACGCGCGGATGCCGGTGGCCATGGTTCATCGCCGAGTAGGCGCTGAGCATGTCCATATATTTATTACCCTCGGGATCCTTCACCCACACGCCCTTGGCGCTGTTGATGACTATCGGCAGCGGGTGATAGTTATTGGCGCCGTAATGCTCGGCGACCTCGATCAGCCTGCGGCTTTCCGTATTTTCGGTGTTAGTATCCATGTTGATCTCCTTGTTCAAGGGAGCGGCCCTGCGTTTAAGCGGGGAGCCCTCGGCGGGACCCCCCCAGGTAAAGGCTGCCAGCCTCCCAACTTTTTCGTCGGAAACTTGCTGCGCAACTTCCCCCCGCATAGCGGGGGCACTCCGTGCGACATTCCCCTTCCGGACCTTCGCGCATAGCGCTCGGCCCTTCACCCGCTTTGCGGGCGGCCCTTACAGGGCCGGGGTCAAAACTTCGCGCCGGCGCCCAGCGAGTAGCCGGCCTGGCCGTGGAGGATGTTGTAAGCGCCGTACACGTAGAGCAGCGGCAGCGGCGACAGGCGCACGCCGACGGTGTAGCGGGGCTTGGAGATGGTGGCGTCCACGCCGTTGAGCGCGGCGTTGACGTTCTTGATCTCGAGCGTCGTGCGGTCCACGCCCACGCCCACATACGGCTTTATCACCGGGATGTCGAAAGAGGCCGTGGCGTCGAAGGACAGGTGGCTTCCCTTGAAGTAGTCGTAGTTGATGACGTCGTACCAGGCGGACACCGAGACGTCCGGGATGAACTTGGTCAGCGTGCCGCTCTTGATGATGCTCTTGCGCAGGCCGCCGCCGACCACGGAGAAGCCCGACAGGCTGACCGCGCGCGCCATCACGTCGGCGCCTATCGCCGGCAGGGCCACGCCGGCGTGCACCATCGGCACGCCGAAAGCCTTAACGTCGGCGTCGCGCAGCACGCGGTTCTCGTCGCTGGGCTTGGCCTGCACGGAGGCGGCCAGGCCGACCTCGAAGCCGGGAAAGCCGAGCGTGCGGCCGGAATTGAAGTCGTTGGCGCCGATGACGCCGCCCAGGTCCATCGCGAAAGGCTTGAGCAGGGCTTCGCCCTGCAGAGCTATCTGGGTCTTGAAGTCCTCGAAAGAATCGGCACGAACACCGGCGGCCAATACGGGCAGCAGGCACAGCGAAATAATAAGTTTTTTCATTTTCCCTCCTAAAAACATGTTCCGCACCTCTATTATCCCATAATTTAAATATAAATGGAACCCCGCCAGCGCCGGGTCCGGGACTCCGTGGGGAGGTCTTTTTGATATGATTGTAGTATGAGTTTCCTTCCCGCTACGCCGCAAGAGGTCAAAGCCCTGGGCTGGGACGCCGTGGACGTGGTCCTGGTCACCGGCGACGCCTACGTAGACCACCCCTCTTTCGCCATGGCGCTGGTGGGCCGCGTGCTGGAGGCCGAGGGCCTGCGCGTGGCCATCCTCGCCCAACCGCGCTGGGATTCGCCGGCCGATTTCAAACAGTTCGGCCGGCCCCGCCTGTTCTACGGCGTCTCCGCCGGGAACATGGACTCGATGATCAACAAGTACACGCACAACCGCAAGATCCGGTCCTCGGACGATTTCTCCCCCGGCGGCCGCGCCGGCCTGCGCCCCGACAGGGCCACCATCATCTACTCCCAGCGCTGCCGCGAGGCCTACCCCGAAGCGCCCGTGATCATCGGCGGCATAGAGGCCACCATGCGCCGCTTCGCGCATTACGACTACTGGTCCGACAAGGTGCGCAAGAGCGTGCTGCTGGACGCCAAGGCGGACCTGCTGGTCTACGGCATGGGCGAGCGCCAGATCCGGGAGATCGCCGCCAGGCTGAAGGCCGGCGAGGCGATAGGCGCGCTGCGCGACGTCCGCGGCACGGCTTATCCGCTCGGGGCGAAAGAGACCGCCGCGCTGGCGATACCCGGGGCGCTGGAATTGCCCACCGCCGGAGAGGTTTCAGGGGACCGCGTTAAATTCTCCGCCGCTACGCGGCTTATCTACGAGAACTCCAACCCCTACAACGCCGCGGTCCTCGTCCAGAAGAGCGAGGGCAAGGCGGTGGTGCAGAATCCCCCCGCGCTGCCGCTCTCCACGGCGGAGATGGACGCCGTCTACGGCCTGCCCTTCGTCAAGCGCGCCCACCCGTCGTACAAGGAGCCCGTCCCCGCGCTGGAGACCATAAAAGATTCGATAGTCATACACCGCGGCTGCTTCGGCGGCTGCGCCTTCTGCTCGCTGACGCTGCACCAGGGCCGGTTCATACAGACGCGCTCGGCCGAGTCGGTGGAGAAGGAGGCCGCGGCCCTCCTGAAGACGCCGCGCCACCCCGGCAACATCTCCGACCTCGGAGCCCCGTCGGCCAACATGTACGGCATGGGCGGCAGGGACATGGCGGTCTGCAAGGCCTGCAAAAAGCTTTCCTGCGTTCACCCCGTCATCTGCCCCAACCTCAACACCGACCACAAGCCGCTGCTGGCCCTGATGCGCCGCGTGCGGGCGATCAAGGGGCTGAAGAAAGCCTTCGTCGCCAGCGGCATCCGGATGGACCTGGCGCTGAAATGCGGCGAGTATATTTCGGAGATAGCGCGCTTTCACACCGGCGGGCTGCTCAAGGTGGCCCCCGAGCATATCTCGCCCAGGGTGCTGTCGATAATGAAAAAGCCCGGCGTGGAAGTGTTCAAGGAGTTCGCCGACAAGTTCCTCGCCGAGTCGAAGAAGGCCGGCAAGGAGCAGTACCTGGTGCTGTATTTCATCTCGGCCCACCCCGGCTCCACGCTGGCCGACATGTCCGACCTCGCCGTGTTCCTGAAGGAGCGCAACATCCGCCCGCAGCAGATCAACGATTTCCTGCCCGCCCCGATGGAGCTGGCCACCTCGATCTATTTCACCGGCCTGGACCCGTTCACGCTGGAGCCGGTCTACGTCCCCAAGAAAGAAACGGAGCGCCGCCTGCAGCGCGCGCTCCTTCAGTATTACAAACCCGAAAACCGCCCCCTGATCCTCCAGGCCCTGCGCGAGATCAAGCGCCCCGACCTGATCAAGAAACTACTCCAGTAGAGTTTCTTCTCCGTCACACTAACACGAATGTTCCCTCCGAAGTAAAGCTAGCGCCGCGGGCATGCTTGCCGTGAGCGACTTTAGTGCGTAGGGCCAAGGTCCGCAGCGGACAGCCTATCATTAAGGCTGCGGCGAAGAATGTTTGAGCGAGGCACTGTGTGCCGAGCGAGTTCTTCGCCGGCAGAGGACCGCAGGCCCTCTTCCGCCACGCACGCTTAGGAGCGAGCGGCAAGCATGCCCGCGACCGCAGTGGGGCGATTACTTGCCGTGGTGTTTTTTAAGGAATTCCATTATCTCGGCGCCGTAGAGGGCGGCCTTTTCGGCGCCCAGGCCCTTGATGGCGTGCAGGTCTTCAATACGGTGCAGCTGGGCCATGGCCAGGCGCTCCAGCACGTCGTTGCCCAGGATCGCCTCGGGCAGCATGTTGCGGCGGCCGGCGGTCTCCTTGCGCCACAGGCGCAGCGTCTGGAAGCGGGACTTGACGGTCTCGAAATAAGCGCGCTTCTCGCGCGAGATCTCGCGGCGCGGCACCTGGTACTCCGGGGCCTTGAGCCCCCTGGCCAGCGCCTCGCGTATCCACGCGCCGTGGTTGGCCAGCACGTAGCCGCTGACGCCCTTGAAAATGGAGAGGTTGTGCAGGCCCTCGCGCGGCGCCACGGAAAGACGCAGCATCAGGTCCCCGCTGATCACCTTGAACGAAGGTGCGTCCTTCTTGATCGCGGCCACCTCGCGCGCGATGTACAGTTCCCGCAGCACGGCCAGGCCGCGGCCGTTGAGCTGGCGCGCGCCCTTCAGCGTCAGGAAGCCCGACTCGTCGAAGCGCATCGGGGTGGGCTCGATCTTGCAGATCTGGGCGAACTGCCCCATCGCCTCTTCCAGGCGGCCCTTCTTCTCCAGCTCGGCGCCCAGGATGTCGCGCAGCTTCTTGAGGTGGATGGTGTCGGAGCTGGCGTAGTCCAGCATCTCTTTCGAGAGCGGGCGGCGGCCCCAGTCGGCCTTCTGGAACTTCTTGTTCATCTCCAGGCCGAAGCGTTCCCCCACCATGCTGTCGAGGCCGCATTTGATGATGCCCAGGTACTTGGCGGCCACCATCACGTCGAAGACGTTGACAAAAGTGCACTTGAGCGCGGCCTTGAAGACGCGGATATCGGAGTCGGCCGAGTGGAAGATCTTCTCTATGCCGGGGTCGGCGAAGATGGGGAGTATCGGCTTGATGTCCACCGCGAGCGGGTCCACCACGGCGTTGATATGCTCGCTGGACAGCTGCATCAGGCAGAACTTTTCCTTGTAGGCGTAGAGGCTGTTGGACTCGGTGTCGATGGAGAGGTACTTGTGGGTGGCGAGCTTCGCGCACAGCTCGTTGAAATCTTTCTGTTTGTCGATGAAGGTGTAACTCATTAATATATAATAACATTTAGCCGGCCGTTTCTGGCAAGCCGGGGACGATGACCACCATTATTTTCAACAAGCCCTACGGGGTACTATCGCAGTTCACGCCGGAGCACGGCCATCCCTCGCTGGCGGACTTCGGCCTGCCCAAGGGCGTCTACCCCGCGGGCCGGCTGGACCACGACAGCGAGGGCCTGCTGCTGCTCACCTCCGACGGCCACCTGCAGGCCGGCATAGCAGACCCGAAACACAAGATGGCCAAGGTTTACTGGGCCCAGGTGGAACGCGAAGTGACCGACGAGGCGCTGGCGCGGCTGCGGGCCGGCGTTACGCTGGCCGACGGCCCGACGCTGCCCTGCGGGGCGAGAGCCCTGCCCGACCCCGGGCTGCCGGCGCGCATGCCCCCCATACGCTACCGCAAGACCGTGCCCACCTCGTGGGCCGAGATCACCCTGAAGGAGGGCCGCAACCGGCAGGTGCGGCGCATGCTGGCCGCCGTCGGGTTCCCGGTGCTGCGCCTGCTGCGGCGGGCCATCGGCCCGCTGACGCTCGAGGGGCTGGAGCCGGGGCAGTGGCGCGAACTGAGCGCCGCAGAGATTTCAGGGCTGGGAGAAAAAAAATGAGCGTACCGCCGAGAATAGGTTTCATAGGGCTGGGGATAATGGGCCGGGCCATGGCGCTGAACCTGCACCGGGCCGGCTTCCAGGTCGCGGTCTACAACCGTACCCGTGCGCGCACCACCGAATTCGCCGACCTCGGCTGCGAGGTGGCTTCCACGCCGAGGGCGCTGGCCAAGATGTGCGACACCATCATCACCATGGTCTCGGACCCCGCCGCTATCGGCGAGGTAATGGACGGCCCCGAAGGCGCGGCCTCGGCCTTCCAGGGCGGCAACGCGCTCATCAACATGAGCACGCTCTCACCCGACTGCACCTCCGAACTCGCAAAGAAATGCTACGCCGCCGGCGTGGTCTTCCTGGACTGCCCGGTCTCCGGCTCCAAGGCTGCGGCGGAGAAAGCTCAACTTGTGATCCTGGCCGGCGCGGAGAAGCCAGCCCTGGAGCGCTACACCCCGGTGCTCAAGGCCATGGGCAAGGAGATCGTGCACGCCGGCCTGCCGCCGGCCGGCACCGCGCTCAAGCTGTGCGTGAACCTGATAGTGGCGCAGCTCACCACGGCGCTGGCCGAGTCGGCCGCGCTGGCGCAGGCCCAGGGCATAGACCCGGCCCTCATCTTCGAGACGCTCGCGCACAATCCCGCCCTGAACTGCGGCTACTTCTCGCTCAAGAAGGACAACATCCTCAAGCGGGACTTTCCCGCGGCCTTCCCGCTGCGGCACATGCTCAAGGACGCCCGCTTCATGCTGGCCGAGGCGGCCAAGCGGCGGCTGGAGCTGCCGGTCACGGCGGCGGTGGAACGCCTGATGACTAAATCGTATAATAGCGGCTACGGCGACAAGGACCTCAGCGTGGTGCTGGATACCCTCGCCGAACCGCTCTGACGGAGAACATATGCGCAAGATCTTAGCCGCGGTAATCCTGTCGACCTGGGATTTCACCAGGAAGCACCGCTTCATAGCCTTCTTCCTGGGCCTGCTCCTGGCGGCCGCCGCCGCCGGCGGCCTCTACCTGCTCGTCCTGCAGTTCCCCACCGTGCTCAGCCTGCCCTGCTTCACCGGCGGCTGCCAGTAAACCGCCCCGCTTGCCGCGGGGCCTTTTATTTTGCTAGAGTTAGAGAGGCCTAACTTTGTTATGCCCCGCTAACATATGCATAAAACCCTCTCCCCCAGCCTGGAAGACTACCTGGAAGCCGCCTACGCGCTCAGCCTCAGGGACGGCAGCGCCCGGGCCTGCGACATCAGCCGCCTGCTCAAGGTCTCGAAGCCTTCCGTAAACTCCGCCGTCAAGACGCTGGCGGCGCGCGGCCTGCTCAGCCATGAGCGCTACGGGGCCATACGCCTTTCCCCGGCGGGCCTGCGGGCCGGCGCCGAGATCACCGGCCGCCACGCCACGCTCAAGGACTTTTTCATAGAGGTGCTGGACCTGCCCGCCGCCCAGGCGGAGCGCGACGCCTGCAAAGCCGAGCACGCCCTCAGCCCCGAGGCGCTGCGGCGCGTGGGCGCCCTCACGCTGTTCCTCAAGGCCCCGGCCCGCCGCGCGGCCCTGCTGGCCGCCAAGCGTGCCCTAGCCGGGAGGCCGTCATGAAGCCCTCCCCCCCTATCACCCTGCTCGCCATGCGCGGCGACGAGACCGGCTACATAACCGAGGTCGGCGGCGGAAGCGATTTCCAGGCCAAGCTGCGCGCGATGGGCCTCTATGTCGGCCGCCATATCACCAAGCGCTCCGGCGAGAATTCCGGCGGGCCGGTGGTAGTGGAAGTGATGGGCACCAGGGTGGCCCTCGGCCGCGGCATGGCCGCCAAGATAGCCGTCAAGGTAAAGTCCCGCCGCGTGCTGCTGGCCGGCAACCCCAACGTGGGCAAGAGCGTGGTCTTCTCGCGCCTGACCGGCCTGGAGGTCATCTCCTCCAATTACCCCGGCACCACGGTGGAATACACCGCCGGGCATACCGTGCTCGCCGGCGAGCGCTTTTCCGTGGTGGACGTGCCCGGCGCCTACAGCCACGCCGCCACCAACAAGGCCGAGGAAGTGGCGCGCGAGATCCTGGCCCAGCCGGACAAGGCGCTCATCCTCAACGTGGTGGACGCCACCAACCTCGAGCGCAACCTCTATTACAGCCTGGAGCTGGCCGCCCTCTGCACCCCGATGGTCATCCTGCTCAACAAATGGGATATCGCCCGCCGCCGCGGCGTGGAGATAGATCCCGCGGCGCTCGGCCGCCACCTCGGCGTGCGCGTGGTGCCTTTCGTGGCCACCACGGGCGAGGGCCTCTCCGGCTTGAAGACCGCCGTGGAGGAGTTCAACGCGGGCCGCCTGCCCGCGCCGGGCTGCCACCCCACCGACCCCGACGAGAAATGGGCGCTGATAGGCCGCATCTCGGCCGAATGCCAGAAGATCACCCACAAGCACGCCACGCTGCTCGAGAAGCTCGAGGACATCACCTCGCGCCCCGGCACCGGCCTGCCCTTCGCCGCCGCGGTCATGCTGGCCATGTTCTGGCTGATCCGCTTCGTCGGCGAGGGCCTGATAACCCACGCGCTGGACCCGCTGTTCCAGGCGGCCTGGATGCCGCTGGTCACGGCGGCCCTCGGCGGCCTGCAGGAGGGCGGCTTCTGGAAGGTGCTGCTGCTGGGCACTACGCCCGCGCCGATGGAATCCTTCGGCCTGCTGACCACCGGCCTCTATATCCCGTTCGTCACCGTGCTGCCTTATATAGTTTCTTTCTACGCCGCGCTGGGCCTGCTCGAGGATATCGGCTACCTGCCGCGCCTGGCGGTCATGCTAGACAGCTCCATGCACCGCCTGGGCCTGCACGGCTACGGCACCATCCCGCTGATGCTGGGCATGGGCTGCAAGGTGCCGGCCATCCTCGCCGCTCGCGTGCTGGAGACGCCGCGCGAGCGCGTGATAGCCACCGCCCTCACGCTGGCGCTGGCGCCCTGCATGCCGCAGACCGCGATGATACTCAGCCTGCTGGCCCCCTTCCACATCAAGTACACGCTGGCCGTCTTCGGTGCCATCGCCGCGGCGGGCATACTCAGCTCGCTGCTGCTCAGCCGCCTGCTCAAAGGCGAGACCCCGGAGCTGTTCCTGGAGATCCCCCCCTACCAGGCCCCGTGCTGCCCCATGCTGGCCCGCAAGCTGTACTTCCGCATAAAGGATTTCCTGCTAGAGGCCGTGCCGATGATCATCGTGGGCGTGCTGCTGGTGGCGCTGCTCGACGTCAGCGGCCTGCTGGCCGGCATCTCCGAATTCTTCAAGCCGGCCGTCACCGGCCTGCTGGGTCTCCCCCCCGAGACCGTGTCGGTGATGACGCTGGGCTTCCTGCGCAAGGACGTCTCTATCGCCATGCTGGTCCCGTTCGGCCTGTCCCCCGGCTCCATCGTGGTGGCCAGCGTCTTCCTCTCCCTCTACCTGCCCTGCATGGCCAGTTTCATGGTCACCGTGCGCGAGCTCGGCGTTAAGGACGCGGCCAAGGTGATAGCCATGAACCTGGCCGCCGCCCTGGTCTTCGCCTCGGGCCTGAACCTGCTGATAAAGTTCCTGTGAAGAGCTTCTTTAGCGACATGAGGGCGGGCCTGACCCGCAACGTAACGCTGCTCGGCGTGGTGAGCGGCCTCACCGACATCTCCAGCGAGATGCTCTACCCCATCGTCCCGGTCTTCCTCACCTCCGTGCTGGGCGCGCCCATGCAGGTGGTGGGCGTGATAGAAGGCCTGGCCGAGGCCACGGCCAGTTTCGTCAAGATCCTCGGCGGCCGCCTGTCCGACAAGTACGGCGCGCGCAAACCCTTCGTGGTGGCGGGCTACTCCCTGTCCGCCGTTTCCAAGCCCCTGCTCGCGCTCGCCACCGGCTGGCAGTTCGTGCTGTTCTCGCGCTTCATGGACCGCGTGGGCAAGGGCCTGCGCACCTCGGCGCGCGACGCCATGATAGCCGGCTCGGTGGATAAAGCACACTGGGGCAAGGCCTTCGGTTTCCACCGCGCCATGGACACGCTGGGCGCCGCGCTGGGCCCCTTGGCCGCGCTGGCCCTGATACATTTCCTCGGCGCCGAGAAACCCGACTACCGCCTGATCTTCCTGGCCGCTTTCGTGCCGGCCCTGCTCGGCATTGGGGTGCTGGTCTATTTCGTAAAGGAAGCCGCAGGCCCGCGCCGCGCGCCCGGCGCCCCCGGCGGCGCGCCCATGTCGGCCGACTTCAAGATCTTCATGGTCATCTACGCCGTCTTCTCGCTGGGTAATTCCAGCGGCGTGTTCCCTATCATGAAGGCCAAGGACATGGGTTTCTCGCTCACGCATGTCATCCTGGCCTATACCGGCTACAATCTGGTCTATGCCGCGCTGGCCTCGCCCGCCGGCTGGATCTCGGACCGTCTGGGCAAGATCCGCACGATGACCTTCGGCCTGGCCGTCTTCGCGGCCGTCTACCTGGGCTTCGCCCTGGCCGACGCTCCCTGGCAGATCTGGCTGCTGTTCGCCCTGTACGGTTTCTACGGCGCTTTCAGCGAGGGCATAGCCAAGGCGGTAGTCTCGCACCTGAGTGCCGACGAGAACAGGGCCTCGGCGATGGGCTATTTCCAGGGCATGCTGGGTTTCCTCACCTTCGCCTCCAGCGCCGCCGCCGGTTTCCTCTGGGACCGGGTCTCCCCCGCCGCCCCGTTCATGGCCGGCTCCCTCTGCGCCCTGCTCGCCGCCGCCGCCCTCCTGCTCTGGACGAGGAGCAGGAAATTCTCCTTCTAAAAATTGTAATCTAGTACCTGAGAGAGGTCCTGGCCGCCCGACTGTTCGCTCATAGAGCGGGCGCGGCCTCTGGCGCTGAGCTAGCCTCATCGCTCCAAGTTGCGGAGCGCCGGCGAGGGTGTGCCTTCGCAGGGGCCTCGCGGAGGTGAGGCTTGCGTAAGCGCCGAACCGTAGCGAAAGAGCGAGGCCACGGTGTGGCCGAGCGTACCCGGAGAAGGCATCCCCTCGCCGGTACGACAGACAATATTAACCGATGAAAAATCTACTTTCCGAAGTCCTCAAACACGAAGTGTATCCCGCGATGGGTTGCACCGAGCCCGTCGCCGTGGCTTTCGCCGCCGCCACCGCCGGCAAGTTGCTCAAAGGCAAAACCACCGGCGTGCTGATAAAGACCGACCCCGGCACCTACAAGAACGGCCTCGCCGTGGCCATCCCCAATACCAGCGGCCGGAAGGGCAACTTGCTCGCGGCGGCCGTGGGCGCCGTGGCGCGCAAGCCCGAACTCGGCGCCGAGCTCTTCAAGGGCCTCCCCCCCGCCAGGCTTAAAGAAGCCGCGGCGCTGCTGAGCAGCGGGCGCGCCCGGACAGAAGTCGACTACAAGAAGCGCGGCATCTATATCGCCGCCGAGGTGACGGCCGGCCGGGACAAGGCGCTCTGCGTGCTCGAAGGCAGCCACAACAGGGTCTCGCTGCTGCGCCTCAACGGCAAAACGATAATAAAAACAGGCGGCCCCGGCAAAAAGACCGCCTTGCCTTACAAGCAAGCCCTGCGCAAAGCCACCTTCAAGGACCTGTTCCGGGCCGTAGAGAAGATCAAGCCCGCCGAGCTGGCTTATATACGGCGCGGCGTGGACATGAACCTCGCCGCCTCCCGCGAGGGGCTCAAGCTCAGGAAGGTCGGCTATTATATACAGGACCTGATAAAGAAAGGCTATCTCAAGCACGACATACTCTCCGACGCCAAGCTCACCTCCGCCGCCGCGGCCGACGCGCGCATGGCCGGCGTGCCGGTGCCCGTCATGTCCAGCGGCGAGTCCGGCAACCAGGGCGTGGTGGCCGTGCTGGTGCCCTGGCTGGTGGGCAAAGCCTTCGGCGTGCCGGAAAAACGCATTCTCAAGAGCATCGCGGTGTCCCACCTCGTAAATTCCTACATCAAGGTCTTCACCGGCGAGCTCGCGCCCATCTGCGGCTGCGCCGTGGCCGCCGGAGTAGGCGCCTCGGTAGCCATAGTCTGGCAGCGCGCCGGCGGCGACGCCCGCAAGACCGCGCTTGCCGTCAATACCGTCATCAGCGACATCGGCGGCATGATCTGCGACGGCGCCAAGAGCGGCTGCGCCCTCAAGGTGGCCTCCTCTGCCGACTCCGCCATCCGCGCCGCCTGGATGGCCTCCAACGGCGAGGGCATCACCGACGCCGAAGGCTTCGTCGGCGACTCAGCCGAAGCCACGATCAAGAATATCTCCCGCATCTCCAGCCTGGGCATGGAGAAGGTGGACAGCATCATCCTCGACATCATGTCGCGCAAGCGCCCGTGAGCCTGTACGCCGTCGCCCTCAAGGCCCCGCAGGTCCCCACGCTGGCCCCGGCCCCCGCGCTGGCCGCCGCCGGCAGGTCTACCGAAGAGGCCGAGGCCTTCCTGCGCGCCAACCCCGGTTTCCTCGGCCGGCGCCTGCCGCTGGCCGACGCCCGCGCGCTGGCCGACGCCGCCGCCCTCGCCGGCTGGCCGGCCCTGATAGCGGCCGAGGCCGGCCTGCCGGCTTTCCCGCCCGCCGTCTTCCCCGAAAAGATCGAGATCGCCGACGACGGCTTTTACGCCGAGGCGGCCGGCGCGCGCCTCTTTATACCCTATGACTCGGTGACCGTAATCTCGGCCGCGGCCTACGAGGCCCCCGTCGAGCCCGCCACGCTGCAGGCCCTCAAGGCCGGCCTGCTGGCCCGGATAACCGCGCTGGCCGGACGCCGGCCGCCGGAAATACCCGCGCCCGCGCGCGAGACCCGCCTGCTGGCCGACATCATAGGCGGGCCTGGGCCGCTGCGCCTGCGGCTCAAGCCGGAAGACCTGGATTTCTCGCCGCTGGGCCGGGAGCTCTCTCCCTCCGCCGATACCAATTTCAGCAAACTGCTCGGAGAAATAGCCGCCCGCGCCTTCAGGGCCGCCGGCAGCGCCTGCCTGGCCGCCCTGCTGGCCGGCCGGCCCCTGGAGCCGCTGCGCTACAGCGGGGCCGAGGCCTGCGACGAGGCCCTGACCCGCCTGCTGCTGGCCGCCGGCGCCTGAGCGCCCGGTCTTTTGCGCTTCTAGAACCGGCGTCACTTTACTATAATTTACCAATGGATAAGCACCACGGGAAACACGAAAGATTCTTCGCGCTGCACGCTCATTTCTACCAGCCCCCCCGCGAGAATCCCTGGACCGGCCGCATAGACGCGCAGCCTTCCGCCTGGCCCTTCCACGACTGGAATTCCCGCATCGCCCGCGAATGCTACCTGCCCAACGCCTGCGCCCGCGTCAACGACGCCCGCGGCCGCGTGCTGGAGCTGACCAATAATTACCTGCACATGAACTTCAACTTCGGCCCCACGCTGTTCGGCTGGCTGGAGAAGAACTATCCCTTTTACTACGCCAGGATCGTCAAGGCCGCCCGCGAGTCGCGCGAGCGCACCGGCCACTCCAACGCCATAGCGCAGGGCTACAACCACATGATCATGCCGCTGGCCTCTTTCCAGGACCAGCTGACGCAGGCGCTGTGGGGCATCAAGGATTTCGAGCACCGCTTCGGCTTCAAGCCCGAATCGATGTGGCTGCCG
The DNA here is from genome assembly GCA_002840355.1 of Elusimicrobia bacterium HGW-Elusimicrobia-3. Classification (GTDB taxonomy): domain Bacteria; phylum Elusimicrobiota; class Elusimicrobia; order Elusimicrobiales; family UBA9959; genus UBA9959. Next base: position 27,739 of record PHAL01000022.1, read on the forward strand.
GAAACGGCGGCCTCCGACGACACGCTGCGCCTGCTCGTGGACCTCGGCATGAAGTACGTCATCCTGTCGCCTTACCAGGCCGACAAGGTGCGGCCCGCGGGCGGCGAGTGGCGGGACGCCTCCCGCGGCGACATCGACACCACGCGCCCCTACCTGTGGCGCGACACCCAGCCCGGCGCGGCCAAGGACCGCTCTATCGCGGTCTTCTTCTACGACGGCCCGCTCTCCAAGGCGGCCGCCTTCGAGGGCCTCACCCGCGATTCCGGCGTTTTCGCCGACCGGGTGGAAGCCTGCTTCAAGCCCGGCAGGACGGGCCCGCAGCTCGTCAGCATGGCCGTGGACGGCGAGACCTTCGGCCACCACCACAAATTCTCGGACATGACGCTGGCCCACGCCTTCCTGCACGAACTCGGCAACCGCGGCATCCGGGTGGTCAATTTCGGCCAGTACCTGCGCGGCAACCCGGCCGTAGACGAGGTGATGATCAAGACCGGCCCCGACGGCGAGGGCACGGCCTGGAGCTGCGCCCACGGCGTGCGCCGCTGGAAGGGCGGCTGCGACTGCGGCGGCGAGGGCGGCTCGCTCAACTGGCGCCTGCCCCTCCGGGCCGCGCTCAACGCGCTGCGCGACGCGGCCGCCGGCGTCTACGCCTCGGAGGCCTCCAAGTTCTTCCGGGGCCCCTGGGATGCCCGCAACGATTACGCCGGCCTGCTGCTCGACCGCTCGCCGGAGACCGCCGCGGCCTTCTTCCAGAAGCACGCCTCGCGCGAACTGAACAAGTCCGAGCGGGCCCGCGCCCTTGAGCTGCTGGAAATGCAGAAGCACGCGATGTTCATGTTCACCAGCTGCGGCTGGTTCTTCGCCGACATCTCGCGCATAGAGGCCGTGCAGAACCTGCGCTACGCGGCCCGCGTGGCCGAGAAACTGCGCGACCTGGGCTTCGAGAACGCCGACCGGCCTTTCCTGTCGCTGCTGGAGCTGGCCCATTCCAATTTCCCGGAGGCCGGCGACGGCCTGAAGATCTACGGCGCGCTGCTCGGCGAGAACGCCCTGGCGCGCCAGAAGGCGGCCGCGCTGATCATCGCCGAAGCCATGCTCTGCGTGGACGAGAGCGCCTGTCTGGAGGCCGTCACCGTGCACGAGCGCATGAGCCGCGACGGCGTGCTGTACCTGCGCGGCGAGGTGGCCGCCCCCGGCCCCGACGGCGACTCCCAGCTGGCCTTCTGCTACCTGCGCCGCGGCGCCGAGTTCCCGACGATGTTCTTCACCCGGCCCTCGGCCACCGCCCGCATGCAGGAGCTCTTCGCCGCCCCCTCCCCGGAGGACATGCGCGCGGCGCTGGAGCGGGAGCCCGGCTTCGCCCGGGTCTCGTTCGACGATTTTTCCTGGGACGAGAAGACCCTCTACGCCTGGATCCTGGCCGACGCCGCGCGGCACAGCCACGCCGGCTCCATCTTCAAGATCCTCGAGGACTACCTGTACCTGCTGTCCCGCCTGCCGGGCCGCACTTCCTCTTCGTGGGCCCCGCTGCGCTCGCAGGCCGCGGCCTATGCCAGGCAGGCGGCCGAGGTGGTGTTCACCCGGGCGCTGCGCTCCGCCGCCCCCGGCGACATAGACAAGCTGGCCCAACTGGCCGGGCGCCTGAAGGACGCCGGCCTGGAGGCGGGCTTCGACCCCTCTCCCGAGGCCTCGGCGGCGCTGGCCAACCGGATAGGCGCGGCGGCGCTGGCCGCCCAGGACGAGGCCGCGCTGGCCCCGCTGCTGAGCCTGATGAAGGCGGCCCGGGACCTGGGCGCCCACGACCTGACCTTCCACCTGCAGAATTACCTGATGGACCTGTTCGAAGCCGCTGAAAAGCGGGGCCTGCCGGCGGAGGCCGCCGCGGCGGTGAAAGAGCTCTACTCCCTGTCGGGGATAATAATAGAAAGGTTCAACAGCCGCCTGGAAGAACTGGCCCTCGGGAAATAGGGCAGGCGCCAGTCAGGCCCCGCGCTCCTGGAAGAGGGGACCGTTGCGCGGTCCCCCTCAACCGCAGGAAGCGGTTGAGCCTCCCCTCCCCAAAGTCGCGCGTGACCTGACCGCCGTCTGCTGCATCGCATAAAAAAAGAAAACGCCCGGTTTTGGCCGGGCGTTTCTTTTTTGGGGCCGCGGGATCAGCTCTTGGCGGCTTTTTCCATTTCCTCCGTCGAGAAGACGCGGTAGTCCATCTCGGGGAAGATATTGTCGCGCCACTCCAGGTCCTTGAGCCAGCCTTCCTCCAGGCGGTTGCCCATGATCTGCTCGTAGAGGCCGTTGAAGCGGTGCGTATGGGCCACGAAGCGCTTGGTGGAATAGCTCTTGGCGGTGCCTACCGTCATCAGGAAGGCCCAGTCCGATGACATGCCCAGCACCACCTCGCGGGCGCACTGGTTGAGCGCGCGCCGCAGCGTGCCGTCGGCGGCCGGGAATTTATTGGCCAGCTCCACCATGCGCTCCACCTGCTTGTGCAGGTGGCGGTACATCCAGTCATTGGTGCCGTTGAGCCAGACCTCGTTATAGCCCTTGTCGCCCCAGGTGGACATGGACGGCTGCACCACCTGGTTGTCGGGATGCATGGCGAGGTATTCGCTCGGCGTGACCATCTTCACGCTCTTCTGGTCGTGGTGCATCTTCTTGAACAGGAATTCCAAAAAGTCCGTGCCCTCGTACCACCAGTGGCCGTACAGCTCCGCGTCGTACATGGACACCACTATGGGTTTCTTGCCGAGGAAATGTTCCAGGTGCTCGATCTGGCGCTCGCGGTTGAACATGAAGTTGCCGGCGTGGGAGGCCGCCATCTCGCGGGCTTCCGCCGGGTTATAAGGGGCCTTCTCGTTGAGCTGCACCTTGCCGGTGATCTTGTGGTACTTCATGCCGATATTGCGGCGCACCCCGTCCTGGTGCAGGTAGGGCTTCACGTAATCGTATTCCAGGTCGTAGCCCAGGTCGCGGTAGAACTCGCGGTAGCGGTGGTCGCCAGGGTAGCCGGTCTCGGCGCTCCACACCTGCTGGGCGCTCTCCATGTCGCGGCCGAAGGCGGCCACGCCGGAAGGGCAGTACACGGGCGCGTACACGCCGTAGCGCGGGCGCGGGCTGCCGTAGATGATGCCGTGCGTCTCGAGGAAGAAATAGCGGATGCCCTGCGCCTTCAGGAACACGTCGTCGCCGGGGTTATAGGCGCACTCGGCCAGCCAGATGCCGCGGGGGCCGCGGCCGAAATGCTTGCGGTAATTGTCGGCGGCCAGCTTGATCTGGGCGTGCACGGCCTCTTTGCGCAGCTCCAGCGGCAGGAAGCCGTGGGTGGCGCCGCAGGTGATGATCTCCAGCTTGCCCATGTCCTGGAACTTCTTGAAACCGTCCAGGATGCGGCCGTGGTAATAATCCTCGTAGAGTTCCCGGATGCGGCGGAACTTGGTCTCGTACATCTTGGCCACTTCGTAGAAGCCGGTGTTGCGGGTGCGGATCACCTCTTTCTCGGCCAGCTCCAGGCGCAGGCTGTAGTAGCGGCGGAAGCGCTCGCGCAGCAGCTCGTCGGCCATCATGTTGCACAAGGGAGGCGTGATGGACATCGTCACGCGGAAATCCGTGCCTTCGGCCGTCAGCCGCTCGTAGATGTCGAGCAGCGGGATGTAGGTCTCGCACATCGCCTCGAAGAACCAGTCCTCTTCGAGGAAATCCTCGTACTCCGGGTGGCGGATGAACGGGAGATGCGCGTGAAGTACTAGTGAGAGGTAGCCTTTTTCTTCGTTATTTGCCATCGGTGGTGGTAGCCCTGGTCACTTTGATGTCGATCTCGCGGGAGTCGGTCTCGTCTTTGCTCATGGCTTTCACCGGCAGGTCTACCAGGCCGTCCGGCAGCGCGAAGCGCATGGAGAAGGTGCCGTCCGGGTTCAAGTTCACCTTGCGGCCGGAGACGGTCACGAAGGCGTCGGGCTCGGTGGCCCCGTAAAGTATCAGTTCGCAGTCCGCTACCAGCCAGAACTTTTTAGCCTGCTCGGGCGGCTTGGGCAGGTTCTGCGAGGACATCGAGGAGACGCCCCAGGAGGAGGCGCGGCTGAACACCGAGCGCAGCATCTCCCAGCGCTGGGCCAGGCTCTTGGCGACCTCGCCCGAGCCCTTGCCGATGTACTCCACGCCCGAGAGCTGCAGCAGCTTGTCGAAATCGGCGGTGACCGCCATCCACTTCTCGTCGGTCACGTCCGAGACGCGGCCGGCAGGCAGGCTGACGGTATTGGTCTTGACTATGCCCACGAAATTCCCGTCCGGCAGCACCAGACCCACCTCGCAGCAGTAGGCGCGGCCGCCTTCCTGCACGTTGACGTACCAGCTCTTGGCCTCGAACATCACCGGGATGTCGAAATAGCGGGCGGCGCCGTCGCCGTCGGCGGCGCTCACGTCGTAGACCCTGATGACCTGGCGGCCTTTCTGGAACAGGTCCTCGCCGTGGGTCTTGCACAGGTTCTTCTTGGAATTATCGGTGATCTCCCAGTAGACGAACATCCAGTTGGGATCGCGCGGCAGCAGGGCCGCTTCCGTGGTCCCGTAGCCTTCCGGCAGCGCCCTGTGTTCTGCCTCAGGCCCGGTATTTTTGTTGTTTATCTGCCCAGACGAAGTCATCGCTTTCTCCTTGCGGATATTATGTGATTTTCCTACCGGGAAGCGGCGATTATAAAAAGAAGTAAACCTGACCCCCCCCAATGAACCCTACGCCAGTATTATATAGTAAAAATTATGGCCGGCGCAAGGAAAAAGCCCGGCAAAAACCGGGCTTTTTCAGGGCGGCCGCGCGGGGCTTACTCCCCCGGGTCGCTCTCGAAGTCCCCCGCGGAGGGCGCGGCGGCGCCGCTATAGAGCCCGTCATACACGGCCTGGTAGGCCTTGACGGCGTCGGCGTCGCTGACGAAGATCAGGTTTTCGAAGGAGTTCTTGTTGGCGTTCACGGTCCAGTTGAACGAGCCCGTCTGCAGTATTTCCCCGTCCAGGATCACGAACTTGTTATGCAGCGCGCCCTTCTCGTTGCGGCCCCCGCCCCACTTCTGCGGCACGCCGTTGTCGAAGAGGTACTTGGCCAGGCTGGCGGTCCGGCCCATGTTCTTGTCTATCAGGAAGCGCACGCTGAGCCCGCGCCGGTGGGCGCGCACCAGGGCGTCGGCCAGGATCTTGGAAGAGAAGGTGAAGGTGACGGCGTCCACGCTCCTGCGGGAGGCGTCTATCAGCTCGGCCAGGCGCTCTTCCACGCGCGAGCCCGGGGAGAACAGGTAGGCCGGCACGGGAAGGCCGCCCAGCGACTGCTGCGGCGAGGGGTCCTGCGGCGGCGCGCCGTAATGGCCCTCGGGCACCTCGGGCGAGGGGCCCTGCCGCGGATCGCGGGCCTTAGACCACATCCATTCGAAATAGCGGGAGTAACCGTCCACGTAGACCGGGTGCTGCGCCACCAGCGTGTTCTCGTGGTTGGAGAAAGTTGCGCCGAAGGTCCAGTTATACGAGCCGGCGGAGACGGCCGCGCCGTCGCAGATGAGGATCTTGTTATGGTTTACGCCGTAGGCGCGCGTGCCGCGCAGGGTGCGCAGCTCTATGCCGGGCTCGCTGATCAGCCGCTTGATCTGCGCGTCGGCCCTGGGGTAGACATGGGCCTCGTCGATTATAATGCGCACCCGGGCGCCGCGGTCCTTGGCGCGGATCAGCGCGTCCGGATTGTCCTTGAGGGTAATGCTGAAGATGACCGTCTCCACGCTGACGTTGGAGAGGTCTATCATCCGGGTATTCAGGTCGTTGAGATAGGCGAAAGAGTAGGCCGGGATGGAGCTGAAATCGCCGCGGCTGAAAGCCGGCGCCGGGGTACGCGCTTCGGGCGCCGCGGCCAGCTCCCCGGGGGAAACGACTATGTCGAAGTTGCGCTCCAGCGCGGCCGCCGAAATGACTTCCGCCCCGGCCAGGGCGGGCAGGAAGAAGGAACAGCAAAGCAGTACGCGGCAGGCGTTAATGATATATGCCATCGCTTTATATTCTAATCGTATAGAGATTCTCCTACAAGGGCCGGTGTGCCCAGGCCCAGGGGCCAATAGGCCTATATATTGACATGTCAGATCTGGGCCTATTGACCAAGCAAGCCTGGGCCCTTTGACGCTGGTCAATACCCCGCCTGTGCCGTACAATATAGCGTGAGCAACTACGACAACAAGCCCGGAGCCAACATGAAAAGACTAGCCGCCTTGATCGTCACCCTGCTTCTCGGAGCCTCCGCCGCCAGCGCCCAGCTGAACGTGCACTTCATAAACGTCGGCCAGGGCGACGCCACGTACATAGAACTGCCCAACGGCCACAATGTCCTGATAGACGGCGGCCCCTCCGGCCAGCCTGTGCTGAACTTCCTGAAGGCCAGGGGCGTCCACACGATAGACCACGTGGTGCTCACCCACCCCCACAGCGACCATTTCATGGGGCTGCGCACCGTCTTCCGCAACTTCCAGGTCAAGAATTTCTACGACACCCGGGTGGAGAACACCAAAGCGCAGGGCGACAACGAAGTGCGCGCGATGGCGGCCAATATGCCCGGCTGCAAGACCCACTATCCCGAAGCCGGCACCAACCTCAACTGGGACAGCCGCGTGACCGTGAAGGTTCTCAACACCTGCTCGGAAACACTGATCACCAACAAAAGCGAAGAGATAAATAACTGCTCGATAGTCACCCGCTTCTACTACAACGGCCACGGCGTGCTGCTGACCGGCGACATCGAAGCGGTGACAGAGAACGCGATGACCAAGATCTTCAAGTCCGGCCTGGACTCCACCTACCTCAAGGTCTCGCACCACGGTTCCAAGTCCTCCTCCGCGCCCAAGTTCCTCGAGCGCGTGCAGCCCCGCGTGGCCGTCATCTCCGTGGGCAGGGACAACGATTACGGCCACCCGCACAAGGAGGCCATGGACCGCCTGATGGCCTCCGGCGCCCAGATCTACACCACCCTCGACGGCGACCAGTCGCTGACGATCCCCGCCCCCAGGCGCGGCGTGGAGATCATGATGAACGGCCAGCTCAACCTCCCGGTCTCCGTCACCCCGCAGCCCGAGTTCCGCGTCACCGACCATACGGTGGACCCGGCCGACTCGGCCGCGATGAGGCAGCTCATGCAGGAAGCCGCCGCCGAATAAAAGGGAAAAGCTATAGATAAAAACGCGCCCTGCCTGGGCGCGTTTTTATTTTTGCCGCGGGTTTAAGGGAGCAGGGGAGAATCGGGCGGCAGGCCATAGACGGGGGCCAGGGCCGCCGGCTTGACCAGTTCGGAAGCGGGGCCGAAGGCATAGCCGCCGCCACGGCGCAGCAGCAGGGCCTTGTTGCAGCCCAGCCGCGCCAGCCCGGGCTCGTGCAGCACCGCCGCCACCGCCAGGCCCCTGCCCGCCAGCCGGGCCAGCAGCCCCATGATCTCCGCTTTATATTTCAGGTCCAGGTGGGAAGTAGGCTCGTCGAGCAGCAGCAGGCGCGCCTCCTGCGCCAGCGCCTGCGCTATGAAGGCCAGCTGCCGCTCGCCGGTGGAGAGCGTGTTGATGGAGCGTTCCGCCAGGCCGGCGATGCCGGTCTCGCGCAGCGCCAGATCAGCCGCCTCCCCGTCGGCGGCCGAATAGCCGCGCCACAGGCCGGCCCGGGCCGTGCGGCCCAGCAGCACGGTATCCCTGACTGAAAAGTCGTAGGGCGTGGCGGTCTCGCTGGCCACGTAAGCCGCCAGCCGCGCCAGCCGCGCCGGCGGTATGGCGCCGGCCTCCTCCCCTCCCAGCCGCACCGAGCCGGCGGCCGCGCGCAGCCAGCCGGTCAGCAGCCGCAGCAGCGTGGACTTGCCGCAGCCGTTGGGCCCCAGCACGCACATGAAATCCCCGGGCCGCAGCTCGAAGGAAAGCCCGTCGATAAGCGGCGCCGCGCCGTAGGAGAAAGTAAGCCCCGAGACTTTCAGCGCCGGCATCAGGCCCTCCCCCTGGCGCTGCGCCAGAGCAGCCACATGAAGAACGGCGCTCCGGCCAGCGCCATCACCACTCCGGCGGGGATTTCCGAAGGTGAGAACAGCGTGCGCCCGGCTGCGTCGGCCGCGGTCAGCAGCGCGGCCCCGCCCAGCGCCGCCGCCGGCAGCAGGGTGCGCGCCGAGGGGCCGGTGATCAGCCGCACTATATGCGGCGTCATCAACCCCACAAAACCTATGGTCCCCCCCAGCGCCACCGCGGCCGAAGTAGCCGCGCAGGCGTATACGAAGAACAGCGCGCGCTCCCGCTCGGGGCGCACGCCGAGGTGGTAGGCGCCCTCTGCGCCCAGCGCCATCGCGTCCAGCGCGCGCCAGCGCGCCATGGCCAGCGCGCCGCAGGCCGCGATGATCAGCGCCGAGGCCGCCAGCACGCCGGGCTCGGCGGAGTAGAGGCCGCCCAGCACGAAGTAGAAGAGGGAGAAGGAGCGCTCGCGCGCCGCCGTCAGCGCCAGCATCACCAGCGCGGACAGGAAGGCGCTCACGGCCACGCCGGCGAGCACCAGCGCCGCGTCCGACAGGCGCCCGGCCAGCCGCGCCAGCCAGTACGAGAGGAAGGTGGCGCCGAAAGCCCCGGCGAAGACGGCCAGGAAGAAAAGCGGGGAGGAGCGCTCCACGCCGGAGAGGAAGCAGAGCACCGCCGCGGCGGTAGCCCCGGCGGAAGTGCCCAGTATGTAGGGGTCAGCGAGCGGGTTCTTGAGCACGCCCTGGAACATGGCCCCGGCCAGCCCCAGCCCGGCGCCCACGGCCAGCGCCGCCAGCGTGCGCGGCAGGCGCAGGTTCCAGATAATGTCCGGGGCCAGGCCGGCCGGCCCGGCCGCCAGCGAGAACAGGCAGGCGGCGGCCAGCGCGGCCAGCAGCAGGCTAATTCTTCCCATGCAGCAGGCGCCTTAGCCTGGCGATCTCGCCGAACAGCCGCGGGCCGGGCCGGGTGAAGGCGTCGCGGTCCAGCGAGGTTATCACGCGGCCGTCCTCCACGGCGGCCAGCGTGCCGGCCATGGGCCTGGCCAGAAAATCCTGCTCCGTGACGCTGAACAGCAGCGCGGCCTCCGGGTCCAGCAGCAGCGTCTCCTCCCAGCTGGCCTGGAAGAAGCCCCGCTTCTCCCCGCCGAAGACATTGCGGCCGCCGGCCAGCCGCGCGGCGTCCGAAATGAAGGACAGCCCGCCGGTGGTCCAGCCGCCGGCGTCCACCTCGATATAAAGTTTTACCGGCTCTCCCGCGGGCGGTTTGGGCGCCAGGGCGGCGAGCCTGCGGGCCAGGGCCTCCCCTTCTTTTTTGCGGCCCAGCGCGGCCGCTATCAGCCGCACGGTGTTGAGGATATCGGCCACGCTCTTCTCTTCGGGCAGGGCCACAACCTTGACGCCCAGCCCGGCCAACTGCCTGCCCGTGGAGGCGCCGGCCCAGGCGCCGGTGAATACCACGTCGGGCTTGAGCGCGTAGACCTTCTCGATGTTGGGGCGCAGGTAGTCGCCGGTCTTCTCTATCGCGGCCGCCCCGGCCGGCCAGTTGCAGAAATTGGACACTCCCACCAGGTCGCCTCCGGCGCCCAGTTCGAAGATGATCTCGGTATAGGAAGGGAGCAGCGAAACGGCGCGCAGGGCGCGTGCCGGGGCGGCGCAGCAAAACAGCAGGACGGCGGCTAAGATCTTTACCATAAAAAAAAGCCCTCGCTCCAAAGAGAAAAGGCTCCCTCCCCTCGGATCCCCGCCGGGGCGGGGTTCGCAGTAGACCGGGCTTAGCCTTGCGGCAATACCGTTGCGGGGCAGCCGGGGATTCTCACCCCGTTCCTTCTGCTCTACGATACTATGATACTAAAATTTAGCCGGGCCGTATTCAGGCCGCCGGCAGCGTGATCTCGGCGCTAAGGCCGCCGGGGTTCCTGTTGCGCAGCTTTATGACGCCGCTGTTGCGCATCAGCAGGTCGCGCGTGATCATCAGGCCCACGCCGGTGCCGTCGCTCTTGGTGGTCAGCGATTTCCTGAAGACGTTGCGCAGGGCTTCCTCGCTCATCCCGGGGCCGTTGTCGGAAATGGTCACGCGCGCGTCCTGGCCGACGCGCTCTATTCCAATGGCCACGAGTTTCTGGTCGTTGTTGCCGCTGACGGCCTCCACCGCGTTCTTGATGACGTTGAAGAAGGCCTGCTGCAGGTCCTGCCGGCAGGCGCTGATGGCGATATTATTTATTTCCGGCCCGTCCAGCTTGAAGCTGACGCCCTTGGACAGCGGCGAGAAGGAGGCGATGGCCACCAGGTCCTTCATCATGTCGGAGAGGTGTATGGTCTCGCAGCCCGGCCCGCCCTGCTTGCCGAAGCGCGTTATGCCCTGCAGCGACTCCACCATCGCCGCGGCCGTCTCGCGCACCCCGCGCAGCACTTCCAGGTCCTCCGGGGCCTTGGTCTTGGCCATCTCCATCTCCAGGTAGCCGAAGATGCAGGAGATGGGCCCGCGCATGTCGTGCGCTATGCGGTGCGCCAGCACGCCCAGCTGCGCGGTGGCGTTGAGCTCCGAGAACTTGCGCATCATCGCGTCCTTCAGCTCCCGCTCCCGCGACAGCTTCAGGTTCAGCTTCTCGAAGATCTGCCGGGACAGGCGCCGCATGACGAAAAGGTAGAGCACCGTGACGCCGGCTATCAGCAGCGTGGCGGGCAGGCTGGCGTAGATCTCGGCGGCCCAGGCATTGGCGTACGGCAGCAGCCCGGCGTACTGGCCCAGCACCACGCTCATGTCGAGCTGGGTGCGCAATTCCCGAAAGCGGTTCCAGGAGATCTCGCCCTGGGATGCACCACCGAGGAAAAAGCCGGGCACTCCCCAGGGAGTCCGGTCGGAGAACGTTGGCGTATTGAAGCCCGGCTGCGCCTCGCGGGCGGCTACGGTATCCTGGGAACGGGCCAGCTCCTGGCCGCGGATGTCGAGCGGCCGACCCGTGAAAGCGCCGAAGGTGAAGTCCGGTGCCTCGACGTCGCCTCGCACAAACTCCCGCTCGAAATAGCCGAAGCGCAGATCACCGATGATCGGGCGTCGACTCGTCGGCGCCGGCAGCAGTTGCAGATGGCTGGTCAGCAGCAGCGCATCGGTGCGCTGTCCCGGCGCAAACTCCGGTTCGTACTTGTAGCGCTGATCATAGAGATAGCGCTGCTCGGTGGTGGCGAGCCCGAACAGCCGACCGGTCAAACGCTGACTGAGCGGGATGGTGACCTTGCCGCCCGCGGTCCAGGTCTCGCCGCTGTTGTGCGGCAGCGGCCGCGAGGTGGTGGCTCGCGGGTCGCGCGGATCCTCGGGTTTCGGGGCGTTGACGGGGTCGAAGTCGATTCTGGCCGAGAGATCGACGATCCCCACTGCGGTGATCCCGCGACCCAATGGTCCGTCGGCCTGGAAGACGAAGCGGTCGAGACCCAGATCGGCGACACCGGTCATCGGCCGGTCGGTCTCGTAGGCGATGCGACCGCGCCAACTGTCGCCGCCATCCCGGGTCGTCACGCTCACCAGCCCGCTCACGGCCTGGCCGAAGCGGGCCGAGAAGCCGTTGGTCACCAACTGCGCCTCGGCTATGAGGTCCGGCGGGATGCGGAGCCCCGATCCCTCACTGCTCGCGGCGTCGAGAGCGTTCTTGACCCCGAAGCCGTCGAGCAGGAAACTCTGCTGCCCCGCACGACCGCCACGAAACGACTCTCCAACCACTCCCGCCTGCAGCGCGATCGCGTCCTCGAGTGATGAGACCGGCAGGCGACGAAGGTCCACTGCCGTGATCCGCTGG
>PHAL01000023.1:0-37855 GCA_002840355.1 Elusimicrobia bacterium HGW-Elusimicrobia-3
TGCGCCGTGGCCGCTTTCGGCTCGCCCGGCGGCGCGCTGCTGCTGGCCTTTACAGAAGCCCCGCAGGTCGCCGGGGGCGCGCCGCAGCTGTGGCTGGCCGCCTATGACCCGGAGCGGCGGGAGGTAATAGCCTCCGTGCGCGCCGGCGGCAATGCCACCGGTAATTTCGAGCTGGAAGCCCTGGGGCCCGGGTTGGTCTGGGCCGAACTGCCGGTGAGTTCGGGGGCCGCGGCCTGCGGCGGGGATTGCGGGGAAGTGCTGGGGGTAAAGGTGGAGTCGCTGTCCACCGAGCCGCTGGCGGAACAGCGCGGGGCGGCGGTCATGGCCGGCAGCATAGCGCTGCTGCCGCTGGCGGAGCGCACCTACGAGCGCAGCGGCCTGACCCTCCATTACAGGTCCCAATCTGTTTTCGAAACGGTGTTCCGCTTCGACCCGGTGGCCGGCTTCCTGACCCGCTGGTACCGCCGGGCCAGGCTGGCCGACGGCCGCGACTGTGTCAGCGTGGCGCTGGACCCGGCCCTGCCTGGGCTGGCGCAGTCGGCTGCCTGGGCCTGTGCCCGCTGACCGGCCTCCGCGCCGGATATTTTTGTATGATTCGGAGGAGGGAAAAATTTTATGAGCGCGTCTAAACCGCCAGCGGTCCTTGTAGTGGACGACGACAAGAGCGTCTGCGATATCATCAGCGGCGAGCTGGCCGGCCAGGGTTATAAAACCGTGGTGGCCGGCAACGGCCGCGAGGCGCTGGACTATTTGAAAGGCTGCGCCAGCCGGCCCGGGCTGATACTGCTGGACCTGATGATGCCGGTAATGACGGGCTGGGAGTTCAGGAAAGCCCAGCAGAGCGACCCGGAACTGGCCGCCATCCCGGTGGCCATCATCACCGGCATGCCCGGCATGGAGAAAAAAGCCGAGGCCATAGGCGCCGTGGACGTGCTCTGCAAGCCCTCCCGAGTGGAAGAACTGACCGCCCTGGTCTCGCGTTTCTGTAAATAAAATATTAGCGGTTGCCGCCGCTGGTCGCCGGTAAGTTCTTTACGGCGATGGCGGCCGGCGGCTTTGCCGGGGCCGTCCTGGCTATGCAGGCGTCCTGGCGGCGCAGGGCCTTCTGCTCCAACCTGGCCGTCCTGGCCTTGGCCTTGTTGAGCGCCGGTTCCAGCCTGGCCACGCAGGCCTTGTCGCAGTCGTTCTTGCCCTTCTCGCAGCAGGCCAGCAATTCTTCCGTTACATCCTCTACTTTCTTCATGGCCGCCTCGCGCACCGCTTTCTCTTTGGGGGGCGTTTCCAGGCAGGCCATCAGGGTCTTGCAGTCGAGCAGGCCCAGGTCCCAGACATTGCGGCCTTCCAGGAAATCCGGTTTGCGGCTTTTGCACTCCTGCCAGTCCATCTTGCCCAGGAAATACGGCACCACCCCCGCGGGCTGGGGGAACTGCAGGCAGAAGCAGCGCCGCTGCGCCGCGTTCACCGGGTCGGCGGCGGCCGGGGCGGCCGAAAGCATTAAAATTCCAAGTAAGTAAGCGCGCATAAGTCTCCGTTAAGAACTGGGCCGGGTCTTAAGTGACATGATACATCTTTGCGGCGTTTTACAGCTCGCTTGGATCTGGGATGCGGGTGAAGGCTATGCGCAGCGGCACCGCGGCGCTCTCGTGCGTGGCGCCGTAATGCAGCACGTCCTTGCCGAACCTGGCGTTGAGCTGGTCCAGCGTATGGTACAGCCGGCCGCCGCGCCCGTCCTCGAACAGCGACGGGGCGTGCAGCGCCTCCGGCACCAGGCCGCCCAGGGCCACGCCCACGGCGAAGACCTGGCCGCGCGGTATTTCTTTCCACATCTCGCGGACGGCGTTTATAAAAACCAGCGTGTCCTGCGTCTCCATCACCGAGCAGCCGGCCTTCCAGCCGTCCTGGCCGGTGAGCCTGGCGTAGATGCTTATGCCCGAGGCGTAGAAACCCTGCTGGCGCAGACGGGCCGCGGCCTTGTCGGTCAGTTTCTTGAGCACGCGCAGGGCGTTCTGGCCGCTGCGCAGCTCGGGCGGCAGCACATGCGAGTGGCTTATGCTCTTCTGTTCGCCGGTCTTGGCCGCAATGTCCTCGCCGCGCAGCAAATGCCACATCTCCTCGCCGACTACGCTGCCCCAGGCCTCGCGCAGCTCCCGGGCCGACAGCGACAGCAGCCGCTCCATGGTGAAAATTCCTTTAGCGTTCAGGCGTACTTCCATCCTGGCCCCGATGCCGGGCAGGTCGCGCAGCGGCAGCGGCAGCAGCGCGGCCGGCAGGTCGGCGGGGCGGAGGACGGTGAAGCCGTCGGGCTTGTTCATGTCGGCGGCGATCTTGGCCAGGTAGCGGTTGGGGCCCAGGCCTATGGAACATTTCAGCGACGAGCCCACCGAGGACTTTATTTTCGCCTTTATCTCCTGCGCCAGCGCGGCGGCCACCCCGGCGTCGCGCTGGCGGCCGGTCAGGCGGCAGGCTATCTCGTCGATAGAGCAGACGGCCTCCACCGGCACGCAGCTCTCCACCGCCTCCACGATGCTGTTATGGCAGCGCACATAGTTGGCATGGTCGCCCACTATGAACCTGATGCCGGGGCAGAGCCGCCTGGCCTCGCGCACCAGGGTGCCGGTCTTTACGCCGCAAGCCTTGCCCTCGTAGCTGACGGCTATGCAGCAGGTGCTCTCGGCCCGCACCGGCACTACCGCCACCGGGCGGCCGCGCAGGGCGGGGTCCAGCTCCTGCTCCACCGAGGCGAAGAAGGAGTTCATGTCCAGGTACAGCCAGCTTACCAGCTGCGAGGGGTCGGTGGGGGGCATCGTTTAAATATACAAAACAAAAGGCCGGCCGGCCGCTTACGGCGGTTGACCAAAGTCTTGCCCTAAGGTCCCGGTCTGGCCTGGGTCCTTCGGCTCTTACGGGGCCGGGCGGATTAATTGTTGAATATCGGCATAGGGGAGCTGGAAGTTTTTAAGGCATATCCAAACTACAGGAGAACAGACATAGATGAAACAGGTTAAAAATATCGGTATAGCCGCCATGGCGCTTTTCCTGGCCGGCTGCGACGAGATCAAGTTCAACGGCAGCATGAACGTGCTGGAGCAGATCAGCTTCAGCCAGCGCCAGGGCAAGACCGTGACGGTCGCCCCCGGCCAGTTCGCCTCCAAGGTGACCTTCAGCGGCAACAACAGCAAGAAGAAGATCAAGTTCGAGATCAAGAACGCCGACCCGGCCACCGAGGTCAAGCTCGAGTTCGACAAGAACATCGAGATCGGCGAGACCTTCCGCATCACCGCGGCCCAGCTCAATCAGAACTTCGACCTGGCCGGCACGATGGCCACCCGTGTGGAGAACTCCCCCGAGTACTCCGGCTACGAGGGCTGCTCTTACCAGTATCCCCAGACCGTCTGCCGCTCCAGCAAGAGCGCCGACGAGGCCGTGTCCGCCAAGGCCGTTGCCGTCGTGTCCGAGTTCGCCGCCGTCGAGGCCGTGGAAGTCCCCGAGGCTTCCAACCCCGAGATGGCCGACCGCGGCCACCCCAACCCCGGCCAGTTCAACAACGTGCCGCATACCCCGGTCTGCTACACCAACTGGGTCACCCGCCCGGGCCAGCGCTACGTGCGCTACTTCGTCCGCAGCACGCTGCGCGACATAAACGCGAACTTCCTGCAGAACGGCCGCACCCTTGGTTCCTTCAAGGGCGGCTCCAAGCAGAACGAGACCGTGTACACCTATCAGAGCGACTGCCGCTGATAGCGCGAGAGCAATAAAAAAACCGGGCCCCGAAAAGGGCCCGGTTTTTTTATGTCCCGCGAACCGTCAGGCGGCCTGCGGATCGCCGGGGGAAGGGAGGACGCCGAGTGCCGCTTCCACGGCTTCCATGAAGGCCTGCAGGTTGAAGGGTTTTTCGAAGTAGACCGCCGGCAGCGCTTCCGGGGCCACCTCGTGCACTGAGCCGGTCACCAGCAGGCTCTTGGCGCCCGCCTTTTTTTCCTCGAAGAGCTTTATCAGGTCGGTGCCGACGCCGTCCTGCAGCAGCAGGTCGGTTATCAGCAGGTCGTAGGTGTTGCTGTTTATCAGGCGCTCGGCTTCGGCGAAGCTGGCGGCCTTGGAAAGGGTATGACCTGTGCCGGCGAAGATGCGCCCGTAGATGTTGAGCATCGCCGCGTCGTCGTCAGCCACTAGGATCTTCCTGGACATCGTGTTCCTTGCCTTGCGCTGTGGTCCCTCACCCGCCCGCTTAGCCCCCCGGCTACGGTAATAGTGTAACAAAAGTTACACTCGCGCGACAGGGGCATACGGCCCAGCCGGGGATAGGCCTAAAAGCCCGGCCGCCGCCGTCAGCGGGCCGGCTGGCTGAGCGCTTCGCGGGTCTTCTGGGTGAGCAGGTCCAGCGTGAAAGGTTTCTGCAGGAAGAACTTTTCGGGAGCCAGCATGCCGTTCTCCAGCACGGTCTGGTCGGTATAGCCGGACATGTAGATGACCCTCAGCCCTGGGAACAGCGGTTTGAGCCTGTCGGCCAACTCTATGCCGGTCATCCCGGGCAGCACCATGTCGGTCAGCAGCAGGTCCAGGGGGTCCCGGCGGCGCTCGCAGAGCAGCAGCGCCTCCTCGGCGCTGGAGGCCTCCAGCACGGCCAGGCCGTCCTCGGCCAGGGTGCGGCTGGCCAGGGTCTTTACCTGGCCGTCGTCGTCCACCACCAGCACGGTGCCGCGCGCGGCGGCGTACTGCCTGGCCGGCGGGGTCAGGGCGGACGGGACCTTGTCGGCGGCGAGCGGAAAGAAGATCTTGAACACCGTGCCGCGGCCCTCTTCGCTGTACACCACTATGCTGCCGCCGCTCTGGCGCACGATGCCGTCCACGGTGGGCAGGCCCAGGCCGGTGCCTTTGTCGCGCGTCTTGGTGGTGAAGAAAGGCTCGAAGATGCGCGCCTGCACGGCGGGGCTCATGCCGCAGCCGCTGTCCGTGACCGCCAGCATCACGTAGTCGCCCGGCAGCAGCGTGCCGTGGCGGTGCCGGTATTCGGTGTCCATGCGCAGTACCGAGGCTTCCAGCGTAAGCTTGCCGCCCCGGGGCATGGCGTCGCGCGCGTTGACGCAGAGGTTCATTATCACCTGCTCCAGGTAGCCCTGGTCCGCCTTTACCAGAGCGGCGCCGCCCCGGGCCACAGTAGTCAGCTTGATACTCTCTCCCAGCAGCGTGCCCAGCATGCCCCGCATGCCCTTGATCACGGCTGCGACGTCGAGGATCTTGGGCTGCAGCACCTGCTTGCGGCTGAAGGCCAGCAGCTGGCGCGTCAGGGCGGCGCCGCGCAGGCCGGTACTGTGTATCTCCTCGGCGTCAGCGCGCCTGGGGTCGCCCTCGGGCAGGGCCTTCACCAGCAGGTCGCTGTAGGTCAGGATGGCCGAGAGCATGTTGTTGAAATCGTGCGCTATGCCGCCGGCCAGGGCGCCGGCTATCTCCAGCTTCTGCGCCTGGCGCAGCTGTTCCTCGCTCTGCCGCAGCGCCGCCAGCTGCAGTTCCAGTTCGCGCGTGCGCTGGTCCACCATCTGCTGCAGCCGGCCGTTCTCCTCCCGCTGCTTCAGGCTGCCGGCCCTTATCTTCATCATGGCCCGCACCTGCACGGCCAGCTCGCATATTTCCAGCGGCTTGATCAGAAAGGCGTCGCCGCCGGCCTCGAAGGCCTCCTTGCAGATGGCGCCGTTGGGTTTGGCCGAGGTCATGAAGATCACGGGGATGTCGCGCAGCCGCGCCTCCGCCTTGAGCCGGCGGCAGGCGGTGAAGCCGTCCACGCGGGGCATCATGATGTCCAGGAGTATGACGTCGGGGTCCTTGGCGCGGGCCAGCTCCACTCCGGCTTCCCCGTCGGAGGCGGAGTAGAAGACCGCCCCGGGCAGCGCCTCCTGCACGGCCGCGGCCAGCGCCTCAAGGTTCTCTTCCGCGTCGTCTATGGCCAGTATCTTTATGCTGTTGTCTTTCATCGTTGTGTGGTCGTCGAGGGGGCTGCCGCCGGCCGGGAGCCGGTTTCCTGGGAATAGCGCAGAGACCCGCCGGGCCAGCCGGTGGGTGGTTACCGCGAGCCTACCGGCCGCCTTCCCCGGTTGCCGGTATGGAGTATGTCGAACATGGCCGACAGGATCTCCCTGTTCTTCAGGGTTTTGAGCACCGCGAGGAATTTTTCGCGTTCCTGCTGCTGTTTGCCTTTGAGGATGGCGCGCACCTGGCTGGAGACCTGGTGGTCGAAAACGTCTTTGACGAAGTCCTCTTCCGAGAAGATGTCCGCGATGGAGACGTTCAGCGCCATGGCGATCTTCACCAGGGTGCGCAGGCTGGGAGTCTTTTTGCCGTTCTCTATGCAGTTGATGAAACCGCCGTCGATATCGGCCATTTCCGCCAGCTGGCTGAGGGTGAGGCTGGCCTGCTTGCGCAGGAACCTGATGCGGCCGCCGATGTTGAGGTGCGAGTAGTCCATTGTTGTATCACAATTATAAATATAATGGGCGGGGTAGGAAATACCCTAAAGGACATAGCCGGAAAATTGTCCTTCGGTCATAATGCCGCTCATTGCCAACGCCGCCATTTTTTGGCCATAATTAGCGGGGAGAAAAAAATGAGAACATTCCTTGTTTGTCTTTTGCTGGCCGCCGCCGCGCCGGCGCGCGCCGGGTACCCGGAGGCCTTCGGCGCCATGCGCCTGGAAGACGCGCAGGCCGCGCTGCTGGACCCGCTGCTGTCGCGGCCCGCGGCCGAGCTGGCCGGCAGCGACATCCTGGCCGCGCTGCTGGCCGGCAACTCACTGGCGCTGGAACTTTTCAGGCAGGCGGCCGGCGCGCCCAGCGACGGCTACGCCTTCGCCCCCAGGCCGGAGCGGCTCACCACGCAGACCCCGCTGCCCCGGTTCAAGAACCACTTCATCCTGTTCCGGCTGCTGCTGCTCGACGCCAGGCTGCACCTGGCCGGCGGTAAGCGCGCCGAGGCCGAGCGCGACCTGCTGGCCGCGGCCGGCTTCATGGGCCAGTTGTCCGCGCAAAGATCGGCGCGGCTGCTCAGCGCGCTGTCCCTGAACCTGGCCGTACAGAAAGCTTTCCCGGTGATGGCGGCCAGCCTGCGCGGGAAAAAAGTTTCGCCCGGCTACCAGGAGGCGCTGGCCACGTCGCTGGCCAGGACCTATAACGCCATGGACTTTATGCGCGGGGCCATGCTGGAAGAGACCGAGATGTTCAAGGGCACGCTGGCCGAGTCCTTCGCGCCGGCAAACGTGGAAAAGGAGCGCGCCAAACTGCCTTTCCTCCGCCGGCTGATGGCGAAACGGCTGCAGGACAAGGAGTTCTTCGACCAGGCCCGCACCCGCGTGAACGGCGCGCTGGACCAGCGCGCGCAGGGCTTTATAAAGGCCTTCGAGACCAATAACGCCGCCTACCTCGACGAATTCATGGCCGAGCAGACCGCCGCGCTCAAGGCCAGGGCCGAGGCCGGCGGCAGCATCGGCTTCTTCGAGGGCCTGAAAGCGGGCCTGACCAGAGACGAGGCCGTAAAGAACCGCATGGCGGACCAGCTGGTGTACAATGTCTGCACCATGGCCGTGCCGCAGTACCACCGGCTGGTGCCGCGCTACCACGCCGCCTATGTCATGCTGGGCGCGCTCAGGGCCGCCCTGGCCGTGAAGGCCTGGCAGCGCGCCGCCCGAGGCCGCCTGCCGGCCGCGCTGCGGCAGGTGTCGCCGGGCTTTATAGCCGAGCTGCCCAGGGACTCCTTCAACAAGTTCGCCCCGCTCGTCTACGCCCGGGCCGGCCGGGGCTTCAGGATCTACAGCTACGGCCCCGACGGCGCCGACGGCGGCGGCCGGGCGGAGCTGGACTACGGGGCCTTCTTCGACGACGAGACCAAAAACGCCGGCGATATAATTTACGGCGAGTGAGCCCGGGGCGCGGCCCGGTTTCCGGCCTGGGTCCTAAAGCCGCCGCGTTCTGGTACTTATGGCCCCTGCGCCCGGGCGGCGCGGGGGCTATAATATTTTCGTGAAACTTCCGGTAAAGATATTCAGCGGCGGCCTGGCCATGCTGGCCGCTTTATTTATCGGGGCGGCCGAGGCCGCCGAGATCCGCTTCGATACCCCCGGCGTTGCGGGGCTGGCTGAATATGCGCGCGGCGCGGAAACAGCCGCGCCCCTGGCGCCGCCGCCGGCGCCGGCCGGGGCGCATGTCTACGATTTCAAATCCCTCTACGGCAGCCTCGGTTATCCCTCGCCCGGTTATTTCGGCTCCACCGAAGAAGAGGTGATGGACCTCGATACCTACACCAGCAAGTACGACAGTTTCTACGGCGAGAT
The DNA here is from genome assembly GCA_002840355.1 of Elusimicrobia bacterium HGW-Elusimicrobia-3. Taxonomy (GTDB): domain Bacteria; phylum Elusimicrobiota; class Elusimicrobia; order Elusimicrobiales; family UBA9959; genus UBA9959. The sequence continues at coordinate 8,315 of PHAL01000023.1, forward strand.
CAACGGCTACCTGCGCTTCCACCCCGCGCCCTACGAATGGTACGGCACCGGCCCCGAGGACGCGCGGGACATAGTGGCGCGCCTCGACAATGTCTTCCGCCGCGCGCCCGCCATCCCCGGCGACCTGATACTGTTCCGCGGCCTGGGCCTGGGCTGGCACGGCGGCAAGCCGCTGGCGACTGGCGAAGAATTCACGGACAAGGGTTATGTTTCCACCTCGGTCAGCTACAGCGTGGCGCGCTACTTCGCGCTGGAGATGGGCGACGAGGAGAAGCCGGAGCGCCGGGCCGTCTTCGTCCTCTACCTGGCCGGGCCCGAGGAGCGCGGCATACTGGTGGACCAGGGTGAGGACGAGGTGATGCTGCCGCGCGGGCGCAAATTCCGCGTGATGGCGCGCAAGGAAGGCGCGCTGAAATACGACCTGTACCTGGTGCAGGCCTGCGCCGCCGAGTGCGAAACCGCCACGCGTTCGGACGTGAGCGACTTCTGGCGCGGCTTCGAGCCGCGGGACTGAACCCGGTTTTTTACCGCAGGCCGCCGCCCGGCGGCCTTTTTCATTTACGGGTTTTTAAAAGGTAAAATTAGAGCAGGCAAAAACATGACCCCTTTCGACCAGAACCCCAAAGACCCGCTGCACGGCATCACGCTCAAGGACATACTCGAGCGGCTGGTGAAGCGCCACGGCTGGGAAGAGATGGGCCGGCGGGTGCAGATCCGCTGCTTCATGCACGACCCCTCCATAAAGTCCAGCCTCGCCTTCCTGCGCAAGACCCCCTGGGCGCGCCAGAAAGTGGAGGCCTGGTTCCTCCGAGAGCTGCTCACCTACCGGCCCGGCAAGGAATAGGGCGCCGCCGCCTCCGGGGCGTAAAAAATTGATAATATCGGGGGAGGAGGGTTTATGAAAAAACACATATTGGCGGTATTGGCCCTGGCGGCGCTCGCCGCGCCCGCGGCGGCAGAGGTCTACAGGATAGACGAGGCGCATAGCGCGGTCAGCTTCAAGGTGGCACACATGGCCATCAGCAAGGTCAGCGGCCGGTTCGACAGGTTTTCCGGCACCATCGATTATACGCCGGGCAATACGAAGACCTGGAAGACCGAGGCGGTCATAGACGTGGCCAGCATCAACACCGGCGTAGAAGCCCGCGACAAACACCTGCGCGCGCCCGACTTCTTCGACGTGGAGAAGTTCCCGACGATGACCTTTAAAAGCCTGAAGGTTACCGGCTACAAGAAGATGAAGGGCAAGCTGCACGGCGAGCTGACCATGCGCGGCGTCACCAGGCCCGTGGTGCTCGAGGTGGAGGGCAGCGGTCCGGTGAAGGACCCGTGGGGGAAAGAGCGGGTGGCCGCCGTGGCCAAAACCACCATCAACCGCAAGGACTTCGGCCTGGGCTGGAACCAGGTGCTGGAGGCGGGCGGCCTGCTGGTGGGCGAAAAGGTGGAGATCACGCTGGAGATAGAGGCCGTGAAAGAGGAGCCCGCCCCTGCCAAGTGACCGGAGAGCGCGCCGTAAAACGCCGGGGCGACCCGGCGTTTTTGTTTTTAGGTATACTTTATATATGGAAAAGGAGAATAGTCTCGGCCCGGGAATGATGTTTTTCATGGTCCTGCTGGGCCTGTCCGGCCTGCTGCTGCCGGCCGCCGTGGCGCTGCTGCTCTACTCGGCCGGCCTGCTGCGCGCGGATCTCTTCGCGGCCGACGGCGCGCGCTGGGCGGCGCTGGGCTGGGCCATGCTGATGGGGGGCTTCGGCGTCTGCACCGTTGTCCTCGGCCTGCCGGCCGTGCTGCGCGCGCTGTCCTTTTCCACGGAGGCCGCCCTGGCGCTGACCCGGTTGCTGGGCAACGTGGTGCTGGGCGGTGCCGCGCTGCTGGGACTGTCCATTTATTCCGCCGCCGTGCTGCTGGACTCGTGGCCGGACCAGAGCGTCGGCGCCAGGAGCAATATATTGATAGCCGCTGGCATCATGCTGGCCGGCATAACCGTGCGGGGCGCTCTGGAGTTCGGCCGCGCCCGGCGCAAACTCGGCCTGGGCGAGGCCGGCCTGGACCGCGACGAGATCGTCTGTTCTCCCGGCGAGGAGATACGCCTGCGACTCAACACCGAGAAGAAGGCTTCTTCGGTAGAGGCCAGCCTGCTGCTCTACTCCGAGAACGGCGACGAGCCTCTGGCCAGTTACCCCGCCGCCGTGGGGCCGGCCGAGGCCGGGGCCAAGGGCTGGTCCTACCGCATAGCCGTGAAATTCCCGGAGGGGATGCCCCCGCCCGCCGAGGGCGGCTGGTGCCTCTCGGTGAAGGCCAAGGGCAAGAACGGCGGCGTCTACCACGACTCGCTGAATGTGGAACCCCGCGGCGGGCGGTCAGAAGTTTAACGATGGAACTATCCGAAGATCAGAGCAAAGCCCTGGAGCGGCTGCTGGCCTGGTACAAAGACCCGGCCAGGCCCCCCTATATCACCATGGGCGGCTACGCCGGCACCGGCAAGACCACGCTGATAGCCGTGCTCAAGAACGAGCTGCAGCGCCTGGACAAGAACCTGAAGATCGCCTTCTGCAGCTATACCGGCAAGGCCGCGCAGAACCTCAAGAACAAGCTCAAGGAAGCCGCCGCCCTCTCGGTGAAGGATTCGGTCAGCACCATACACGGCCTCATCTACACGCCGCGCGAGGGCGGCGACGGGCGCATCGCCGGCTGGGACCGCAAGGACGCGCTGGAACGCGGCCTGATAATCGTCGACGAGGCCTCCATGGTGGACGGCCTGATCTGGGCGGACCTGCTCTCCTACGGCATCCCCGTCATCGCGGTGGGCGACCACGGCCAGCTGCCGCCCATCTCCGGGAAATTCAACCTGATGCAGGCGCCGCAGCTGCTGCTGACCCAGATACACCGGCAGGCCGAGGGCAACCCCATCATCCGGGTCTCGCGGTTCGCCCGCACCACCGGCCTGATACCGCCCGAGCGCTACGGCGCCGGCGTGGTGAAATACCTCAAGGAAGACAGCGACGCCCAGGAGCGGAGCGGCGAACTGCTGGAATCCTACTCGCCCGACACGCTGATCCTGTGCGGCTACAACAATACCCGCAACCGCATCAACCAGTTCATGCGCGCGGCCCGCGGCTTCGAAACCCCCAACCCCGCGTCGGGCGACAGGGTGATCTGCCTGCGCAATAACCACAAGAAAGGCATATACAACGGCATGCTGGGCACCATCGTGAACATCGCCCCCGCGCAGAAGGACTGGTACCAGGCCGAGATACAACTCGACGACCGGGAGCGGCTCTACGAGGGCCTCATCTACGCGCCGCAGTTCGGCGCCAGGACCGGCATTAATTTCACGGCGGACCGCCGGCTGGCCATGACTGGCGACCTGTTCGACTTCGGCTACGCGCTGACCGTGCACAAGGCGCAGGGCAGCCAGGCCCGGCGCGTGGTGATGTTCGAGGAGCGCTTCGCCCAGATGGACGACGAGATGTGGCGCCGCTGGCTGTACACCGGCGTCACGCGCGCCGAAGAGGAACTGTACCTGTTCGGCTGACTATGAAAGACCTGGTCTGCAAGATCTGCACGATAAAGCTGGTAGAGGCCGCCTACGCGCGCGCCTGGTGGTTCCGCCTGGTGCGGGGGCCGCTGCGGCTGGCCATGCTGCTGCTGGGCAGGGTTTACGGCGCGGACCTGAACGCTTACTCTGTGCGCAGCCCGGCTTGCCGCGGCTGCCCGCGGCTGGTGAAGCTGGAACTCAAAGAGAAGTCGGCCCTGTTCCGGCTGCTCAATAACCTGGTGAACCCTTATTTCGACCGGCTGATAGAGCGCCTGCTGACGGAGCGGGAAATGCAGGAAGCCAAAGATTTCGCCGGGCGCGCCGTGCGCGGCGGGACGGAGGACGATAAGCATGACGAAAAACATTTATAGGACGGTCACTTACGCGCTGCTGTTCATAGCCGGCGCGCTGGCCATAGGCTACTACACCCTGCCGGTCAACCGGGTGAACATGCGCTCCCGCCTGGTGATGCTGGGCGACTTCGACGGGAACAATAAATGGGACGCCGCCGACGCCGCGCTGCTCGCCGGCATAGCGGCCGACCCGTTCGCGCAGCCGGCCGGGACCGTGTACCGCGCCGACGCCAACCGCAACGGCCTGCTGGACGAGGAGGACCTGTATTTCCTGCGCGAGCTCTACAAGACCGGCGACCCTTACCAGGCCCGCGACTATTTCACCGCCAAGGGGATAGTGTTCCCTTACCCGCGCGACTTCTTCCGCTACGTGCCCGACACCGAGTACGTGCAGCACCCGGTGCTGGCCCTGGAGCATCCCGCCGAGGCCGCCTCGCCGCTGAAATTCCTGGGCCAGGCCAGGGTAAAAGCCTCCTTCGGCTACCGCGCGGAGCTGCTGCGCGAGATCTACAGCGAGGGCATAAGGTTCTCGCTGGCCTATGCCCGCCGCGCGCCCGGCCTGCAGCCGAAAGAAAAAGAATACGCCGCGCTCAAGACGGCGCGCTGCGCCGCCCTGTGGCGCGCCGGCGGCTACCACGAGCTGCTGCTGGAGCTCATGGCCCTCACCGAGGACGCCGAGACGCTCACCGTGACCGGGCAGCCGGCCTTCGTGGCGCAGAGCCTGTACCTGCGCGACCATTTGCGCGGCCTGCTGGAGTCGCAACTTTACAAGGATTACCTGGCCGGCCGGGCCCCGGCGGGGGCCGTCTTCGCCGAGATGCAGAAATACCTGCGTTCGGACATGAACATAGAGGCCGACCTGGCCGGTCTGGAGCCGCCGCGCGATTTCCTGGAGCTGAAGAATTACGCCGACCGCGCGCGCTGGCAGTACTACAAGAGCAGCTCCAGCCGCCGCGATTTCCGCCGGCTGCTGCTGTTCGCCCAGTACGACCGGCGCTATCTGCGCGCCGCCGCCCGCACCACCCGCCGGCTGGGCGACGCGCCGCTGGAGAACCACAACCTGCCCATGGTGCTGCTGTTCCGCCGGGCGCTTGAGATAAAAGAGGGGAACAAGCTGGCCGCCGTGGGCCTGATAGACGAGGCCGTGCGCGTGCCGTTCACCTGGGTCAAAGCCATACCGCGCGAGAAGCTGCCCGCCAGCGTGGCGCTGGAGAACTTCCTGCTGCCCGGCAACAAAGAGGACGGCTCCGACAAGAGCCGCCACTGGAACGTCTTCGGCGGCATCAGCCTGTACAAGTCGCCCGAAGAGTCGCTGCGCCTGGCGCTGGCGCGCGAGGTGAAGGATTTCCGCGACCACCCGTCGCCGCACGCGATGACCGAGTTCATCCGCGACACCATGGCCAACCTCAACGGCATCTACTACGTGGTCAGCATAGACCCGCTTCTGGTAAAATAGCGCCATGGAATACATAGCCATTCCCGCAGCGGCGTTCATCGCCTCGCTGCTCAGCTTCTACTCGGGCTTCGGCCTGGGCACGCTGCTCATGCCGGTGCTGGCCCTGTTCTTCCCGCTGCCGGTGGCCATCGCGGCCACGGCCGTGGTGCACGGCTCCAATAACCTCTTCAAGATCGTCCTGGTCGGCTTGCGGGCCGACAGGGACCTGGTGCTGCGCTTCGGCCTGCCGGCCATAGCGGCGGCTTTCGCCGGGGCCTGGGCGCTGCATCTCTTTACCGCCGTCTCCGGCGGCCTGTCTTTCAGCTATGTGCTGCTGGGCAAGACCGCCGTGGTCACGCCGCTTAAATTCCTGCTGGCGCTGCTGATGCTGGGCTTCGCCGCGGTGGACATACACCCGGCGCTGAAGGGCATGAAGTTCGACCGCCGGTACCTGCCGGTGGGCGGCCTGCTGTCGGGTTTCTTCGGCGGCCTGAGCGGCCACCAGGGCGCCTTGCGCTCGGCTTTCCTGGTGAAGACCGACGTCACGCCGGAGGCCTTCGTGGCCACCAACGCCGTCATCGGCTTCATGGTGGACCTGGCCCGCATGCTGATCTACGCCTATACTATTTTCCTGCTCGGCGACGCGGGCGGTGTTCACGGCTTCCCGGCCCGTATAGCCGCCGTATCCGTGATCGCCTCGGTGGCCGGCGTAGTGATAGGCCTCAAGTTCCTGCACAAGGTGACGATCTCCGTCATACAGAGCCTCACCGCCGCCATGCTGGCCGCCATAGCCGTCTTCCTGGGCGCCGGCCTGATCTAAAAGCCGGCGCCGCCGGCCCTGCCGCCCGACACGCCCTTGGCGGGGTGCCGTGCTATACTATCTATGATGAGTCCGGAAGAAATACTCAAAAAACGCTGGGGCTACGACTCTTTCAAGCCGCTGCAGCGCGAGGCCATAGAGGCCGCGCTGGCCGGCCGCGACTCGCTGGTGGTGCTGCCCACCGGCGGCGGCAAAAGCCTCTGCTACCAGCTGCCCGCCGTGGCCGGGAAAGGCCTGGTGCTGGTGGTCTCCCCGCTCATTGCCCTCATGGACGACCAGGTGGCCGCCGCCCGCGAGGCGGGCCTGGCCGCCGACGCGCTGCATTCCAATCTGAAAGTCGGCCCCAAGCGAGAGGTTTACGCCAATCTCAATAACGGTACCACCGACCTGCTGTATGTCAGCCCCGAGCGGCTGCTGGCCGGCGACCTGTACGAGGCCATAGCCCCGCGCCTGATACTAGCGGCCGTGGACGAGGCGCACTGCGTGTCGCACTGGGGGCACGAGTTCCGCCCCGAGTACCGCAAACTGACCGAGGCGCTGGACCTGTTCCCGAAAGCCGCACGCATGGCTCTCACCGCCACTGCAACGCCCGCCGTGCGGCAGGACATACTGGAGCGGCTGGGCCTGCGCTCACCTGAAATTTTAGTGGGCCATCCCGACCGGCCCAATCTGGTGTACCGCGCCTTCCCGCGCCGCGACCAGGTCAAGCAGGTGCTCGAGGCCGTGCGGCGCCATCCCGGCGAGGGGGGCATAGTGTACGCCCAGACCCGCAAGGACGTGGAGCGGCTGGCCGCCAAGCTGAAAGAAGAGGGCGTCTCCTGCGCGCCCTACCACGCCGGCCTCGGCGCCGAGGAGCGCCGCCAGGCCCAGCACGATTTCGTCAACGAGCGGCTGGACGTGATAGTGGCCACCATCGCCTTCGGCATGGGCATAGACCGCTCCAATGTGCGCTATGTCATCCACGCCAATACGCCGCGCTCCGTGGAGCATTACCAGCAGGAGAGCGGCCGCGCCGGCCGCGACGGGCAGCCCGCCGAATGCACGCTGCTGTTCTCGGCCTCCGACCTGGCCACGCACCGCTGGCTGGCCAAGAAGGATTTCACGCTGCCGCCCGAGCGCCTGAAGGCGCTGGAGAAGCAGCTGCGCGATATAGGCCGCTACGCCTCGGCGCCGGTCTGCCGCCACGGCCTGCTGGCCGCCCATTTCAGCGCGCCCTACCCGCCGGACGGCACCGCGCGGGACGGCTGCGGCGCCTGCGACGTCTGCCTGGGCGAGACCAAGGGCCTGCCCGACGACGAGGCGCTGTTGACGGCCAAGAAGGTGCTCTCGGCCGCCTGGCGCGCCGAGGGCCGCTACGGCACCGGCTACGTGGTGAATCTGCTGCTGGGCCGCCCCAACGACCGTATGGCCGCCAACGGCCACGACCAGCTGCAGGTGTTCGGCCTGCTCAAGGAGGCCGGCGAGCCCGCCGTGCGCTCCTGGATAGACCAGCTGATAGTGCAGGATTTCCTGGAAGTCACCGAGGACAGCGAATACCCGCTGCTGCGCATCACCGCCGAGGGCCGCGCCCTCTGCCAGGACCGCGGCAGCGTTAAGCTGGGCCAGCCGGCCCCGGCCGGCAAGGCCAAGAAGAAGCCCAAGGCCCTCAAGGCCGTGGCCGGGGAGTTCTCGGACGCCGACGAGGCCGTGTTCCACCGCCTGCGCGCCCTGCGCCGGGCGCTGGCCGACAAGGCAGGCATACCGCCCTATGTCATCTGCCACGACTCCGCGCTGGTGGAGATGGCCGCCGCCCGGCCCGCCACGCCGGAGGCGCTGCTGGAGATCAAGGGCATGGGCGAGAAGCGCGTGCAGAAATACGGCGCCGCTTTCCTGGCCGCCGTGGCCGGCGGCGGGGACCTGCCGGAGGCCGACTAGGGCCGCCGGCGCCTCAACGGTATACTGGCGGCCCTGTATTTGTTAATATTGTAGAGGCTTTTCGGCCAGATGGCAGAGTTGTATCAAAGGAAAACATGAAACCCTATAAGAACCTCAGCGGCAAATCCACCGTGACGATGTACGAACTGGCGAAAGATTTCATAAAAGTGCGCTTCGCCGACCAGGGCGTGTACCGCTGGACCAACCAGAGCGCCGGTTCCGAGAACGTGCGCCAGATGAAGACCCTCGCCGTCACCGGCAAGGGCCTGGGCACCTACATCGAGAGCAAGGCCAAAGCCCTCTACGACCGGAAGATCAGGTAATCATCGCGGCAACGCGATGGCCGACACCATCTACATCTACAGCGACGGCGCCTGTTCCGGCAACCCCGGGCCGGGCGGCTGGGCCGCTGTCATTATCTACCCCGAGGGACGCGTGCGCGAACTGGGCGGGGGAGAGCGCCCCTCGACGAACAACCGCATGGAGATGAGCGGCGCCATAGCCGCCCTGGTGGCGGTGGCGGACCGGCCCGAGCCGGTGAAACTCTATACCGACTCCGGCCTGCTGATCAACGGCATAAAAGGCTGGATACACGGCTGGAAGCGCAAGGGCTGGCTGACGGCCGCCGGCCAGCCGGTGGTGAACCGGGACCTGTGGGAGAGCCTGGACGCGCTGGCCTCCGCCCGCAAGGGCCGCCTCTCGTGGGGCCACGTCAAAGGCCACGCCGGCCACGACCTCAACGAGCGCTGCGACGTGATAGCCGTGGCTTTTTCCAAGGGGACGCCGGTAAAGCTTTACGACGGCCCCGCCGTGGGCTGCGGCTACTCGCTGCTCGAGCCCGGCGCCGAGCACCTGCACGCGCCCGCCGCCGCGAAGTCCGCCTCCTCCTCCAAGCCGAGGGTGAAGAAAGGCCCGGCCGTCTACCTCAGCTATGTCAACGGCACGGTGCAGCGCCACGCCACCTGGGACCAGTGCAAAGCCCGCGTGCACGGCGTGCCCGGCGTAAAATTCAAGAAGGTGACCTCACCCGAGGAAGAGAGCGAAGTCCTCAAGTCCTGGGGCGCGGCCTAGTAAAAAAGTTTCCAGGGGGGCCGTTTCTGCGAATCACGATATTAGATCCCAAGACCAGCCTGGTCGAAAAGACCGGGGAGATCCTGCTCGCCTCCAAGTCAACGGCGGACAATTTGGTCGTGTTCCCCGGCAAGCGGCCGGCGCATTTCCTGCGCCGCTACCTGGCCGAAAAAAAAGGCGCCGCGCTGAAAGCCCCGGTCATAGTCTCGATGGACGGTTTCGTGGACCTGGCGGCGCAGCAGCTGGGCATTGTCGGCCGCGAGGCCTCCCAGCTGGACTTGGCCTATTTGCTCTACCACCGCCTCAAGGCCGAGCTGTGCAGCGTCATCTCGCGCGACCCGGTGGACCTGTCGCTCGACGCCGTGCTGCCCTGGGCCCTCAAGCTCATCGGCGACTTCGAAGAATTGCGGATAGAGCTCAAGACCCCCAAGGACCTCTCCGCCTACGATTCCATCCTGCCGCGGGACCTGCGCACTGACGCCTTCGCGCGCAAGCTCGAGAGCTTCAGCCGCCTCTACGGGAATTTCTACGCCGCCGTGGAGGCGGAGGGCCTGCTCACCCGCTCCACCCGCTACGCCGCCGTGGCCGCCGGCGTGGACCGGCTGGACGTCTCGGGCTACGAGAACATGGTCTTCGCCGGCTTCTTCGCCCTGACCGCCGCCGAGAAAACCATACTCCGCCGCCTGGGTAGCGAAGGGGCGCAGCTGCTGCTGGAGCCGGGCCCCGGCCTGGCCGGGCAGTTCGCCTTTCTCGGCGGCGGCCTGCCCGCGCTCGCGGCGGAACGGCAGACGCCGGCGGCCCTGCATTTTTACAAAGCCCCCGACGCGCACGGCGAGATCTTCAGCCTGGCCCGCGCGCTGAAAGACCCGGGCCCCGGCGACGTGATAGTGCTGCCCGAGGCCCGCGCGCTGTTCCCGCTCATCGAACACGTGCTGCCGGCCGCCGGGGATTACAACGTGTCGATGGGCTACCCGCTCTCGGCCACGCCGGTGTACGCGCTGCTCGACGCGCTGGGCGATTTGCTGGACAAGCGCGGCGAGGCGGGCTACTTCGCCCCGAACTACCTAAAGTTCGTCTTCCATCCCTATATCAAGAACACCTATCTCGACGGGGCCGCCGAGCCCAGCCGCGTGATCTTCCAGGCCGTGGAAGAGCGCCTGTCCGGGCGCGTGAACAAATACGTGACGCTGGAGGAGATAGAGGGTGACGCCGACCTGCTGCGCTCGGCCGCCGCCCGCCTGGGCGAGGGCGGCCCCGACGCCGCGGCGGTAAAAGCGCATATCAGGAGCGTGCACGACCGGCTGCTGCGGCCTTTCGAGGAACTCGCGGACATCGCCGATTTCGCCGGCAAGCTGCTGGCCTTCATCTCGCAGGTCTCCGAGAACAGCACCGCGCCGCTGCACCCGTACTGGGCGCCTTTCGTCGAGCGCGCCATAGAGCGCATCCTGGAACTGCGCGGCAGCCGCCTGGGCGGCGAGCGCTTCGCCGCGCCGGCGGGCTACTTCAAGTTCTTCAAGACCTTCATGCAGGGCGCCAGCTACCCTTTCCCCGGCACGCCGCTCAAGGGGCTGCAGGTGCTGGGCTTCCTCGAGACGCGCGGCCTGAAGTTCGACCGCGTCTATTTCCTCGACGCCAACGCCGACCTGCTGCCCGCCGCCCGCAAGGAGGACACGATACTGCCGCATTTCGTGCGCGAGGGGCTGGGCCTGGCCACCTACAAGACGCGCGAGCGCCTGAGCCGCTACTATTTCGGCGCGCTGCTGGGCGGCGCGCGCGAGGCGCACGTCTTTTACAAGGACGCCGCCGACCAGGAGCGCAGCCCGTTCGTGGAGGCGCTGGCCTGGGAGCGGGAGCGCCGCGGGGCCAAACCCGCGGAGGAGGAGGTGCACCTGCGGGTGAACTTCTCGCAGGCCGACCCGAAACCCGTGCCCAAGACGCCGGAGATAGTGGCCGCGCTGCGCGCGAGAGAGTATTCCCCGTCGGCCATAGACACCTACCTGGCCTGCAACCTGCGCTTCTATTACCGCTACGCCCTGCGCCTGGCCGAAAAAGAGGGCGTCTCCGACGATATAGAACAGCGCGATATCGGCAATATCGTGCACGAGGCGCTGGAGCTCTTCTTCGCCGCGCGGGCCGGCAAGCCGCTGACCGTGACGGAGAAGGATTACGGCGAGCTGCAGGCCGCGGCCGGGACGGTGTTCGACGCCAAGCTCAAGGGTCACAAGGCCGGCTTCGAGTACCTCATCAAGCGCCAGGTGGAGCGCCGGCTGCGCGACATACTGGACTACCACCGCGACAACCTCGCCGGCATAACCATACTGGGCTGCGAGACCGAGCTCAAGGCCGACCTGCCCACCCGCTGGGGACCGGTGAAGCTGAAGGGCTACGCCGACCGCGTGGACCTGCGCGGCGGCACCGTGCACATACTCGACTACAAGACCGGCTCCACGGCCGCCGTGCCCAACTGGGAGCGCTTCGACACCGGCATGCGCGCCGACTGGCCCAAGACGCTGAGGTCGGTGCAGCTGCCCTTCTATATCCTGGCCTGGCTGGCCGCGCACCCCGGGACCAAGGCTTCGGGCATGGACGCCTCGCTGCTGCTGCTGGGCTCCGAGAACATAAACGAAGAAGCCCTGTTCCGGGACCGCAACCGGAAGGCGCCGGTGAAAGAGGCCGTCTTCGCGAGTTTCCGCGACGGCATCACGGCGCTGGTGGAGGAGATCCTCGACCCTGAAATGCCTTTCTATCCCGCCGCCGAAGAGAAGAACTGCGCCGGCTGCCAGTTCAGGCGCCTGTGCGGCCGCCAATGGGTCGATTAGTCTTTTGTATACTGGAGGGGACATGACCGCAAACTCTAAAAGATCTTCCAACCTGACGCTGCTGGCGCTGCTGGCCGTCTTCCTGGGCATCTTCATCGCGATGGTCTGGCCCTACCTGTTCGCCCTGTTCATGGGCCTGCTGCTGGCCATACTCAGCCGGCCGCTCTACGGCATGCTGACCGCCCGCCGGCTGGGCCCGCGCACCGCCGCCGCCCTGACCATGGCCGTCATACTGCTGGCCATCATAGCGCCGCTCACCGCTTTCGCGGTGACCGCCGTGAAGCAGGCCATAGCGCTGGCCGCCTACCTGGCCGACGAGCGCGGGGCCGAGTTCATCCGCCAGGCCGTGGCCGCCGTCACGGCGCTGCAGCCGGTGCAGTGGGTGATCGCCAATCCCGTGGACCTGCAGGCCAAGGGCCTGGAGTTCGCCCGGAGCGCCGGCGCCGCGCTGAGCACCATGATCCTGGTACAGGCCGCGGCCCTGCCAGAGCTGGCGCTGAAGGTGATACTTTCGCTGCTGGCCTGGTTCTTCCTGATGTTCGAGGGAGAGGGTTTTATGAAGTGGCTGATAGGCAAGGTGCCCATGGACGCCGCGCTGAAGGGCCGCCTGACCGCCGCTTTCCGCGCCACCGCCGCTTCCACCGTATGGGCCACCTCGGCCGCCGCGGCCGCGCAGGCGATCGTGGTGATGCTGGGCTTCCTGCTGCTGGGCGTGCCCGGGGTTTTCCTGGCCGGCGGGGCCACGTTCATTTTCGCCTGGATACCGATACTGGGCAGCATGCCGGTCTGCGTGGCGGCCGCCGTCTATCTTTATTTCCAGGGCTCCATGGCCAAGCTGGTGCTGATGGGCCTGGTGGCCGTGGTGGCCGGCCTGATGGACAACGTTATCCGTCCCATCGTGATGAAGGGCCACGGCGACATGCACCCGCTGCTGGCGCTGGTCTCCATCTTCGCCGGTATCAGGATGTTCGGCCTGCTGGGCGTGATCTTCGGCCCCATAGTGGCGGCCATGCTGCTGGCCCTGCTGAATTCCTGGCAGCTGCAGTCGGAGTCTTAATATAAGTATATAGGCCTTTAGGCCTAGGCCCGGGTTTACCATAGGGCCCGTGCGGGCGGCGGCGCAATACCGCTATAATTAGATAGCGGCGTTAAAAACAGACAAAAGGCGGCTAAATGAAGAAAATAAACTTCCTGTCCCTGATACTCCTCGGTTCCATGGCCTCGAACGCTTTCGCCCTGGACCTCAACAACCCTCTCCCGAACTGGATAGACCAGTCCCGCGAAAAAGCCGACGGTAAAGCGCCGGTCATGGCGCCCACCCGCCGCGGCGTGACGCCCTCCGATTTCCGCATGCCGGCCGAGTACGAGCCGGTCGCCGCCGTGACCATAGGCTGGGCGGCTTACACGCCCATGCTGACCGGCATAGCCAAGGCCGTGACCGGCCTCGGCAACGCGCAGCTCTGGGCCGTGGGCGGCCCCGCCTCTATTTCCGGCGTACCCGCCGCTAAATACACCAGGATCCCCGCCCCGCTCGACACCGTGTGGATCCGCGACTACGGCCCGTTCGGCGTTTCCAACGGCAGGCCCGGCATCGTAGATTCCATTTACCGCCACTACCAGTACCGCCGCAACGACGACGCCGTTCCCGGCGTGCTCGGCCGCGCCAAGAACATCGGCGTGTACGGCATGCCTATCATCATGGACGGCGGCAACCTGATGGTGGACAGCCAGGGCACCCTCTTCCACACCAACCGCACCTACCTGTGGAACTCCAATATGAGCCGCGAGCAGGTGGACAACCACCTGAAGAACTATCTGAAGGTCAAGAAGATCGTCACCTTCGACTACGCCGGCTACCCCGGCCAGCCGGCCGACGGCACCGGCCACATCGACATGTATGTGAAGCTGCTCAACGATAACACCGTGCTGCTGGCGGTGACGGAAGACGAGCCCTTCAAGACCGCCTGCGACAAGGCCATGGCCTGGTTCAAGGCCAACAAGGCCCCCAACGGCCGGCCCTACAAGATCATCACCGTCAAAGCCTGGGCCACCGACGCCTGGTACACCTACACCAACTCCACGCTGGTCAACGGCGTGGCCATCATCCCGTCCTACTCGGTCTCCACCGAGGAGGGCAACGCCCGGGCCGCCTACGAGGCTGCCGGCTACACCGTGGCGCCGGTACCTTCCGACGACAGCATAGTCGCCGGCGGCTCCATACACTGCACCACGCAGACCATCCCCGGCGCGCCCGGCAAGGCCGTCGACATGACGGATATCCCCGAGTTCTCGGAGATGGCCGTCACCGTGCCCATGGCCCCGCTGACCGGCGGTTCCTCCAGCACCGTCGACCAGCTGCTGCAGGGCTTCTAAGACTTAGACCAAGGGAAAAGAGAACCGCCGGCAAAACCGGCGGTTTTTCTTTTGCTCCGCCCGGTTTTTGATATCATAGATGAACGGGGAGCGCTCTGCGCAAATTTCGAATAGCTATGGTCAGGAACAAGGTAAGAACAAGCGTCGCCGCTTCGCTCAAGGACGGCCTGGCCTGGGCCGGGATGAGCGGCTTCGTGGAGCCGTATATCGTTCCGTTCGCCCTGGCGCTGGGGGCCTCCAACCCGGCCATCGGTTTCCTGCGCTCTGCCCCGCCGCTGGCCGCCTCGGTGGCGCAGCTCTTTAACGAGAGCATGGTGCGCCGCCTCGGCAGCTGCCGCTCGGCCGTCCGCCTGGACGTGCTGGCGCAGGCGGCTTCGCTGTTCGCCGCCGCGGCCGCGGTTTTCCTGCCTGCCGGCGCGGCCTTTCTCTGCCTGGCCGCGGCCATGACCGTTTATACCACGGCCGGCAACCTGGCCGGCCCCCCGTGGGCCGCCTTGATGGGGGAGTATATCCCGCCCCGCAAGCGCGGCGCTTTCTTCGGTTTCCGCAACCAGATCGTAGGCGTCACTTTTTTCGCCGCCAGCCTGATCGCGGCCCGGGTGCTGAATTTTTACCCCGGGCTTTGGGCTTTCTCCGGGCTGTTCGCCGCCGCCGGGATCTTCCGCCTGCTCTCCTTTCATTACATCGGCCGGATGTATGAACCGGTCTCCGGGTTCCACCTGCCCCCCGCCGCCTCCGGCCCCGCCGCGCGCCCGGACGACGCGGCCCTGCGGCCTTTCCTGGCCAGCGTCTTCGCGGTCATGTTCTCGGCCTTCCTGGCGGCGCCTTATTTCAGCGTCTATCTCCTGAAGGACCTGGGCTACGGCTACCTGCCTTACATGGTGATCATGACGGCGGGGCAGCTGGTGACCTACCTGCTCATGCGCCGGTGGGGAACCATAGCTGACGCCTACGGCAGCGTGCGGGTGCTGCGGCTGGCTTTCCTCGGTATACCGCTGATACCGCTGCTCTGGGCCCTGGCGCCCTCGTTCGCCTGGCTGGTCTGCGTCGAGATCTTTTCCGGCGTGGTCTGGGCGGCCTACGGCATGGGCACCAATAATTTCATCTACGAACTGGCCGGCGGGCACAGCAGGACCAGGTACAACGCGATGTTCGGCTTCACGGCCTGCCTCGGGCAGTTCGCTGGAGCGCTGACCGGCGGCCTGCTTTACAATTACCTGCCCGGCGAGGCTTTTATGACGCTGCTGTTCATCAGCGCCGCGCTGCGCGCGGCCGCCATAATCCCCTTCCTGCGGCGCGTGAGCCAGACGGCCCTGCCCGGCGCGGCCAAGCCCGGTTTCCTGCTGGCGGCCATAGGCTTCCGCTCCATCGATATCTATCCCGCCGCCGCGCCGGCCGCCCGGGACGGGGCTCGCCGCCGGGATTTACGATAAAAGGGTTGTCCGGCGCCGTTTCATCTGTTAAAATAATAACCTCTCTGCGGCATGGGTGCGGCATTAGTCCTACGGGGTTTTGTCCTGCGTGTTGCAACAATAGTTCGGCGGAAACGTTCCCTTAAAAGTTTACGGGGATGTTCTCCCATTCTCTTAGAAGGGCGGTACGCATATGGGACCAGAAAACAAGGAATGGATCTCCGACCTGAAGCCGGTGCCGGCCAAGGAACGCAGCAGCCTGGGCATAGCCGAGGTGCGCCTTTCCGAGGACCAGTCCCTCAAGGCCGTGGGCCTGGTCTACGGCATCGAGCACAAGATCTCGGGCGAAGGCTTCGAGGCCACCCTTTTCCTGGACATCTACAACCAGCGCATAAAGATAGTGGATTACAAGGTGGAGGATTTTCAGAACTTCATCCTGAAGGTGCGCTGGATAGCAGAGGCCAACCAATTCGATAAGATCATCTGCATGGCCAGGGAAAGCGACTGGCAGCAGTTCCTGCGCTTCGGCTACGTGCTGGAGGCCGTGCTCAAGTACTACCACGAGGGGCAGGACGCCTTCGTGGTCAGCAAGTTCCGGTCGCAGGAGCGCCTGAACTCCGGCTCGCTGATGGAGGAGATACTCCTTATCGAGAAGGTGATGGCCAAACCGCGCACCGGCCCCCTGAAGCCGCTGCCGGCGGGGCTGGGCATCCGGATGGCCAGGAAAGAGGATATCACCCAGCTGATAGACCTCTACAAGGGCGTCTTCGAGTCCTACCCCTCGCCGCTGATACACCAGAGCTACCTGGAGACCATCTTCCAGACGGACAGCCTGTTCGCCGTCTGCGTGGAGGGCGACAGGATAGTGGCCGCGGCCAGCGCCGAGCTTTACCCCACCCACCTGGCGGCGGAGCTGACCGACTGCGCTACGCTCCCCGAGAAGCGCGGCCAGGGCCTGATGAGCCATATCCTGGGCTTCCTCGAAAACAAACTGCTGGCCCGCAAATACCGCTGCGCCTACACTATGGCCCGCAGCCGCAGCTTCGGCATGAACATGGTGTTCTACCAGCTCGGCTACGAGTTCATGGGCAGGCTGGTCAACAACTGCGACATCTTCGGGGCCTACGAGGATATGAACATCTGGGTCCGCAGCCTCCACGACTGAGCCGCCGCCCCAGCGCGGGAAGGACCGCCGGGCCCGCGCCCGGCGGTTCCATTTTTTATATCTCCCGCATTTTGGATATAATGATATCTCCCGGGGTCAGGGGCAGCCGGAGGATCATGAAATTCATACTTTGGATACTTTTACCGCTTTTGTGGGCCATGCCGCCGGCGGCCGCGGCCGCGGACAGCGCGGAGGACCTGTTCTACCAGAGCGAGCGCACCTCGCTGGAGGACCTCCTCAATATCAAGACTTCCGCGGCTTCCCGCGTTTCCGTAGAACTCAGGAAGTCCCCGGGGCTTGTCACCGTGATGACCGGGGAGGATATCCGCTTCTCCGGCGCGCGGAACCTGGTGGACCTGCTGCGGCTGGTGCCGGATTTCGAATTCGTGGCTGACGTGCAGGGCAATACCGGGCTCGCGGTGCGGGGCAACTCGGCGATAGAGGGGAAAGTGCGCGTTATCTGGGACGGGCACACCTATAACGAGATTTTATACGGCACCGTGCAATTCGACAGGTTCCCTATCGACCAGATAGAGAAAATAGAGATCATAAAGGGGCCGGTGTCGGTTATTTACGGCGGCCTGGGCGAGATGGCGGTAATAAACATAGTCACGAAATCCCCGGCCGCCCTGGACGGCGGCCGGGTTTACGCCGGCTACGGGCAGATGCGAGAGGCCTGGGGCCGGAGATTTGCCGGCTACCAGTTCGGCCGGGTCTACGGCGAGACCAGCTTCTCGGCCCTCGCGCATGTCTCCTCCGCCCAGCGCAGCGACAGGACCTACCGGGATTTCGCCGGCAGCGCCTACGGGATGAACGGGGATTCGCTGCTGGCCTCGAAGAACCTGAATCTTTTCCTGGCGCGCGGCGGCCTCAGCCTGCGGTTCATCGCCGACGACTATTCCCTGCAGGAGAGGGATCATTTCACCACTATCCTCACCACCGGCCCGGCCCGGATAAAATTCCCGGTATACTCCTTCGAGGCGAAGCACTCGCTGCCGGCCGGGGATAAGTTCAGGCTGGAGTCCAAATTCGACTTCCAGTATTCCAGGCCCTGGTACGAGACCGACGCCTATTTCCCCTACGACAAGACCGTCAGGAAATACACGGGCGGCCTGACGGCGTTCTATAATCCCGCCGCCGGGACCTCCCTGATGGGCGGCGCCGAATTCACCCATGACGAGATAGAGGTGGGAGCGCCGACCCCTGGCGCGAGTAGTGGCGCCAGGTACGACAACCTGGCCCTCTTCGCGCAGGCCGGCCTGGACCTGCCGCTGTTCTCGCTTACGGCCGGCGGCCGGCTGGACTCGCATTCCCACAACGACACCGAATTCTCTCCCAGGCTGGCCCTGACCAAGCGGCTGGACGACCTTCATTTTAAGGCCATCTACAGCGGCGGTTTCCGCGCGCCTACGGCGGAGAATATCAGGCTTACGCCCGGGATCAAGCCGGAGCATATGAGCGCGATGGAGTTCGAAACCGGCTATATGTTCGGCGAAAACCTGTTCGTTTCGGCCAATGTCTTCGACATCACCATACAGGACACCATACTCTACCGCTACGATCCCGTTACCGACACCGAGAACTACGAGAATTCCGCCAGGACCGGCAGCCGCGGCTATGGTTTTAATGTGAAGTTCCACGAGGACGGCGATTCGCTCGAACTGGGCTATTCCGCGTACTCCGCGGCCAAGAACCGGGTGACCAAGACACAGGCCGCTCCCGGCTCCTCGGCCATGCTGGGTTCGCCGCGGCATAAGGCGGTGCTCAATGCCCGCTACCATCTCTCCGAAAGGCTGGCGGCCTCACCGTCCCTTATCTACCTTTCCCGGCGCTACGGCTATGACGCCTCCGGGACGGTAAAAGCTTACCGCGAACTGCTCCTGGCCGATGTCTATTTCAGGCTGCAGGACAGCTTTACCCGCGGTCTGGCGCTGGGCCTTGGCGTGCACGACATGTTCGGCGCCAATTACAGCTATATACAGTCTTACGACGGCGGGCACGCGCCCCTGCCGTACGCTTCCCGTGAGTTCTTTTTAAAGGCGGAATATGCTTTTTAAGAAGCTCGCCTTGCTGTTACTGCTGACGGCGGCCGCCGGGCCTTTGGCCGCCGGTGATACCATCGCGGTGCTTTCCGAGGCCTCGGGGGTATATTGGGAAGCCTTCTCGGCTTTCCGTACCGGCTACGGGGAGAAAACACCCTATTTCGACATCTCGGTAAAAAAGCCGGTCATCCCTCCCGGCACCCGCACGGTAGTGGCCTTCGGCTCGGCGGCGGCAAAGCACCCCTACCCGCCCGGGCTGAACCTGGTTTACGCCCTGGCCCCCGGCTATATCGCAAGCGCGGGCGCGCGCTCCGGCGCTGCCGTCAAGATCAGCATGCTCAACCCTCCGGGGCAGCTGCTGGCGGGGCTGAAGGAGTTGCAGCCCGGCCTGAAGCGGCTGCTCATCCTATGGCGGGCGCCTGGTTTTTCCATCATCCTGCAGGATTACGTCGCGGCGGGCGCGGCCATAGGGATGGAAGTCAGCCTTGCAAGGGTGAAGCGGGAGGAAGAGATCCCCGGCCTGCTGCGCGCGGCCATCGGCAAAGCGGACGCCTTCTGGCTGCCGCCGGACCCTCTGCTGTTTTCACCTTCGACCCTGGATATTTTTAAGGGATTTTCGCTCGGCAACGCCATGCCGATGTATGTCTCCACCAAGGGCCTGGCGCAGAAAGGCGCCTGCGCCTCTATCGGGGTCAGCTTCCCGCAGATCGGTCTGGCCGCCAGCGACGCGGTGATGAAACTTCACGCGGGGGCTACCCTTCCGCCGATCGTTTACCCGGAAAGTTCACAGCTGACGCTCAACGCTTCGGCCGCCAAGCGCTGCCACCTGGATTTCCCCGCGGCGGCCGTCGCCAAGGCCGAGGAAATATTCCCCTGAAGGCGCGCCTTGAAAATAGAAAAACCGCCGGCAAACCGGCGGTTTTTCTTTTTGGGAGGCTGGCTTAGGCCAGCAGTTTTCCTCTTAGGAGTTTCTGCAGGGCGGGCAACCGCTTTATGCCGGAGGGGATCACCAGCACGGTGTTGTCGCCGGCCACGGTGCCCAGCACTTCGGGCAGGCGCTGCGAGTCTATGTACTCGGCCACGGTGCCGGCCGCGCCGGGCAGCGTGCGTATCAGTATCAGCGTTTCGTTGGCGGCGATATCGGTAATGTTGGAGCCCATGAACGGGCGCAGGGCGGCGGCGCCGCTCTGGGGGGAGAGCGAGTAGCGGCCGCCCCCGGGGCCGGGCACCCAGGAGGCGCCCAGGTCCTTGAGGTCGCGCGACAGCGTGGCCTGCGTAACCTTGCAGCCTTCGCGGGCGAGCTCGCGCTTCAGGTCTTCCTGGCTGCCCACCGCGCCGGCGGCTATGATCTTCCTTATACAGTAGAGGCGTTCTGTTTTGGTCATATTGGCTCCGGGGATATTATATCACAAAAAACAGGCTGGTTGCATAAATATACGGAAATATGTATAGTTATGCAATAACATTATGCGGATGCGGACTAAGGAGAAGGGAAATGAAAGAGAACAACAAAGTGGTGCTCGCCTACAGCGGCGGCCTGGACACCTCGGTGATACTCAAGTGGCTCATCAACCAGGGCTACGAGGTGATAGCCTATATCGCCGACGTCGGGCAGGCCGGGGATTTCCAGGCCGCCAAGCGCAAGGCGCTGAAAGTCGGCGCCAAAAAAGTTTACATCGAGGACCTCAAGAAAGAGCTGGTCACCGACTATATCTTCCCCATCTTCAAGGCCAACGCCCTCTACGAGGGCCGCTACCTGCTGGGCACCTCGGCCGCCCGCCCGCTCATCGCCAAGCGGCAGATAGAGATAGCCGCCAGGGAGGGCGCCGCTTACGTGTCGCACGGCGCCACCGGCAAAGGCAACGACCAGGTGCGCTTCGAGCTGGGCTACTACGCGCTCAACCCGAAGATAAAGGTGATAGCCCCGTGGAAGATGGAGTCCTTCCTGAAGGAATTCAAGGGCCGCACCGACCTGATCAACTACGCCAAGGCCAACAAGATAGAGATCAGCTCCACCATCAAGAAGCCCTACAGCGAGGACGATAACCTGCTGCATATCAGCCACGAGGCCGGCATCCTCGAGGACCCCGCGCATGAATGCGCCGAGGACATTTACTCCAAGACCGTGTCCCCGGAGCGGGCCCCGAACAAGGCCACTAAGATCAGGATATTCTTCAAGGACGGCGCCCCGGTGAAGGTCACTAACCTCAATACCGGGCGCAGCGAGACCGACCCGCTGAAATTGTTCAACATGCTCAACGACCTGGGCTCGAAGAACGGCATAGGCCGCATCGACATGGTGGAGAACCGCTTTGTGGGCATCAAGTCGCGCGGCGTGTACGAGACGCCCGGCGGCACCATCCTGTTCGCCGCGCACAAGGACATAGAGGGCATAGCGATGGACCGCGAGGTGATGCGGCTGCGCGACATGTTCTCGCCCAAGTTCGCCGAGCTGGTCTACAACGGCTTCTGGTTCAGCCCGGAGATGAACTTCCTGATGGCCGCCATCAACGAGAGCCAGCGGGCCATAGACGGCAGCGTGACGCTGAAGCTCTACAAGGGCAACGTGATGGCGGTGGGCCGGCAGAGCCCGAGCTCGCTCTACAACAAGGACCTGTCGAGCATGGACATTGCCGGCGGCTTCGACCAGAAGGACTCGGAAGGGTTCATCAAGATCCACGCCACCCGGCTGATGGCCCACAGCGCCATCATGAACCGGCATAACAACTGATGAAACTCTGGGCCAAAGGCGGCGACCTGGACAAGGACATAGAGTCCTTTACCGTCGGGGAGGACTACCTCCTCGACCGCAGGCTGGTGAAGTACGACTGCCTGGCTTCGGCCGCGCACGCGCGCGCGCTGCGGCGGGCCGGCCTGCTGAGCGCGAAGGAATTAAAAGACATCCTCGCCGGTTTAAAGACCATTAGCGACCTGGACGCGCGCGGCAAGTTCGTGATCAAGCGCGGGGACGAGGACTGCCATACAGCCATAGAGAACTGGCTGACGGCGCGCTACGGCGAGGCCGGCAAGAAGGTGCATACCGGCCGCTCGCGCAACGACCAGGTGCTGACGGCGCTGCGCCTCTACGAGCGCGAGGCGCTGGCAGAGCTGAAAACCAGGCTGGCCGCCTTCGGCGCGGCGGTCAAAA
The DNA here is from genome assembly GCA_002840355.1 of Elusimicrobia bacterium HGW-Elusimicrobia-3. Lineage (GTDB taxonomy): Bacteria > Elusimicrobiota > Elusimicrobia > Elusimicrobiales > UBA9959 > UBA9959. The sequence continues at coordinate 30,405 of PHAL01000023.1, forward strand.
CGCTGGCCGGCAAGCAGGGGCGCATCCCCATGCCCGGCTATACCCATACGCGCCGGGCCATGCCCACCACCGTGGGCACCTGGATAGGCTGCTTCGCCGCCGCAGCTAAAGATGACGCGCGGCTGGCCGACGCCCTGCTGAAAATAATGGACCAATCGCCGCTCGGCTCGGCCGCCGGTTTCGGCGTGCCGGTACTCAACATCGACAAAAACTACAGCGCGAAACTTATGGGTTTCTCAAAAGCCATAGAGAACCCCGTCTACGCGCAGTTCACCCGCAGCAAGTTCGAGCCGGCCGTCATGCATTTGTGCTCGCAGGTCATGCTGACCCTAAACAAGCTGGCCAGCGACCTGGTGCTGTTCAGCACGCCCGAGTTCGGCTTCGTGAAATTGCCCGGGAAGTTCTGCACCGGCAGTTCCATCATGCCGCAGAAGAAGAACCCGGACGTGCTGGAGCTGGTGCGCGGCAAGTACCACGCCGTGCTGGGCGAGGAGTTCAAGGCGCTGTCGCTGGCGGGCAATCTGATCTCGGGCTATAACCGGGACGCTCAGCTGGCCAAAGGACCGTTGTTCGCCTGCCTGGATGCCGCGCTGACTTCCCTGAACATAATGGCCACCGTGACCGCCGGCCTGGAGTTCGACCGGGAACGCTGCGTGCCGGCCCCCGAGCTGTACGCCACCGAGGAAGCCTATGCACTGGTCAAGGGCGGCCTGCCCTTCCGCGACGCCTACCGCCGGGTGGGGGAGAAGTTCCGCTAGCGGCGCCAGCCGCCTCGGGAAAGCCGCCGGGAGTCCGGCGGCTTTTCTTTGCCCTGCCTTAAGACCCCCCCGGGCCTGGGTACAATAACGGCGGCCGCCTGGGTACTAAGCACCTATTGGCGGCCGGCCGCTTTTCATATCATTCTTATATAGTGTCAGGAGGCAACATGAAGAACGGAGCAGCTTTTGTCTTGGCGGCGTTGATGTCTTTTTCCGCCGCGGCCAGCGCCGCCGAAGTGAATTTTGACGGAGCTAAGGCCAGCGGCACGCTGGACCTTATGCTGGAGGCCGCCGACCTCAAGGCCCAGAAGCCGCCGCAAGGCCCGCAGCAGGCGCCCAAGCCCCCGAAGCCGCCGCAGCCGGGCCATCCCGGCCACCCCGGCTGGAACCCGAACATGCCGCCCCCGCCTCCGCCCCCCACGCAGTATAACTTCGGCGGCTACCGCGAGAGCTGCCGCACCTTCACCTTTACCGCGCAGAGCCCCCTGACCATCAACGAAGAAATGATACTGGAGGAGTACGGCCAGGAATGCCAGGACTTCGGCCAGGGCTTCAGCGGCCATTGCCGCCCCGCCAGCCGCTACCACCGGCGCAAGGTGACCATAGAGGTCGGCCGCCGCCAGCTGGAATCCTGGGAGACAGAGCGCCTGGAACTTTGCATGAAGGACCCCAAGCGCATAGACGCCAATACCGACGGCATGCTCTACGATTACGCGGTGGCCGTGCGCAACGACGACGGCATCTTCAAGCGCTCCACCGTCTTCACGCTCACCCCGGGCGCCAAGAAGCCCGCCAGGCCCGACTCCAGGGAGCTCGCCATCGGCTTTACCGGCGTGACCGCCGCCGGCGACGTGCGCATGGTGCTGGCCGACAGCCGCGCCGAGTATTTCCGCGACGGCCGGATCACCATCACCGCCGACTGCATGCGCCTGCCAGAGATAACGCAGAACATGCCGGTGGAGGACCTGCTCGACGGCTTCACCAAGTACAACGTCACGCAGACCTTCGACGTGGCGGGCACCTACGAGCTGAAGCTCTCCGACAATCCCAAGCCCGGCAAGTACATGGTCACCGTGAAGTTCTCCCGCTCCGGCCCGCTGTCCTCCGGGGCCGAGGCCACCATCATCGGCAGTTTCGAGATCCGCTAGGCCTGCCCGGCCAAAGAAGAACCCCGCGTTTTAACGCGGGGTTCTTTTTTTATCGAGGCTTCGCCTCGATAGATCCGTCTCCAACACCCCGACAGGCCCTTGTGGTTGTGTCCGCAGCGGCGCAGGATAGCGAAGTCCACCCGGGGTCACCCTCTTCAGTGTTTTGCCTCTAAGAACCCGACATGCCCTTGTCGGGGTCACCTGCTATGCTATGGGTATGGGGCAGGGGATATTAAACAGGTCTTGCGGCCGCTTCCACGGCCTTAAAGGCGCCGTCCACGACTACTTCCAGGGTGTCGTCGAGGTCGGTGCGGAATACCTTGGCGCCGGCGCCGAGCAGGCGGCCCAGCGCGTCCTGCGTGGGGTGGCCGTAGTTGTTCTTGCCCACCTCTATGTAGGCCCTGGCGGGACGGACGGCCTTCAGGAAGGCGCTGGTGGAGGAGTACTTGCTGCCGTGGTGGCCGACCTTCAGCACGTCGGCGCGCAGCTCGGCGCCGTACCTGGCGGCCAGCAGTTCCTCGGTCTCGCCCTCCGTGTCCCCGGTGAACAGCATGGAGGAGCCGTTGTAAGAAAGCTTGAACATGATGGAGCAGTTGTTGATGACCTTGCTGGTCTTGCTCGCGGATTCGGCAGGGCAGGAGTTGAAGACCTTGATCTCCACGCCGGGGGCGCTCCAGTCCAGCCGGTCGCCGGGGGCGGGGTAGACGGTGTTGACGCCCAGCGCGCGCACCTGGTCGCGCAGGGTGTTGTCGGCGGTGGCGCCCTTGTTGTCCAGGCGGGTGTCGTAGAAGTTCTCCACGGTTATGTTGGAGAAGACGTACTGCAGGCCGGCGTAATGGTCGCTGTGGGGGTGGGTGAGCACCACATGGTCTATCTTGGTGACTTGCTTGGCCGCCAGGAACTTGGCCAGGCCGCCGGTGGCGGAGCGGGAGGGGCCGCCGTCTATCAGGGCGTTGCGGCCGCCGGGGAGTTCCATGTAGATGGCGTCGCCCTGGCCGACATTAAGGAAATATACATTAAGGCCGGGGCCGGCCGCGTAGAGGGTGGCGTCCTGCGGGGGCGGCGCCAGCGGTATCTCCACAGCGGGGGCGGCGGCCAGCAGCTGGCCGTAGGCCTGCGCGGAGGCGGAGGGGGCATGGAATACGGTTAGGAAAAGAAGAGCGGCCGAAAGGGCTGCCTTAAAGACTGCGGGGACTGGAGAGTTCTGGTTCACGCGATGCATATCCACCTCCCACTGTTGCGCCGGCGCTTGAAGTAAAAGCTGCGCGCCGCTCGCTCTGGCCCAGTGGTGAATCCGGATTAAGGTCCGGAGGTGGATGCTTCCCGGCCAATCCCGGGAATTACACAGTAGCCATATATAGGTTACGCTGGACATTGACTTTGCTCAAGGGCCAAAGGGCCTATATAAGCATAGGTCCTTTGGCCTATATGGGTATAGGTCAACTGTTTGGCGGGCCTGGGCACTATGGGACTGACGCCTGTGTTCTGAGGCCTGTATACTAGAGGTGTAGCCTAGCCGGAGCAGGAGAACAACATGAAAAAACTACTTACCCTGACCGTAGCTGCAGCGGCGCTCTTGGCCGGACGCGCCTCCGCCGAGGACATCAACGATCCCCGGTACTTCGCGGTAGATGAAAATTCCATAATTATAGAGGAGCTGAAAGGCGAAGCGGTACCGCCGCTCCTGCCCATAGGCGCCTCCGCCCCCAAAGTGGAAATAGGCGGCATCATAGACTCGCTCGACAAGATAGTCAACCTTTTCGAGAAGGTCTGGAACATCATAGAGAAGAACCAGCCGGTAGTTAATATCACCACCAACTACGCCAACGCTGTGCCCTTCGGCACCAGCCACTGGAGCCAGCTGCAGGGCTGGAGCCGGCCCAGCACCAAGAAGTACAGCTTCTCCATGAAGAACGGCTTCGGTTCGCAGGTGGTCAAGGTGGTTTACCAGCTGCACTATACCTATAAAGGCAATTTCCAGGGCAAAGGCAAATTCCTCACCGGCGTCACCGTGGAGCCTGTCAGCGTGACTACCGCCTGGGGCTACAAGGTCAGCCTGGTCTCCGAGGTGCCGGATTCCACCATCGCCAACGTGGGCACGCACGAGGACCCCGTGGCCGCCATGCAGGTGCAGCTGAAGTGGTCGGTGCACACCGCCGTGAAGGACATCTCCTCCAAGGCCATCTATTATGTGCAGGGCGACGGCCTGATGGAAGAGATCGGCTCGCCCTTCAAGAACGCCCGCGACCAGCGCGAAGCGACCAGGCTGGAAACCGCCGGCCTGCAGCTGGTGAACGTCAGCTTCAACTAGCCCGCGGCACAAAGACCGGCCCCCGTTAAAAGGGGCCGGTTTTTTTGCGCCCGGGCGGGACTTTTGTTAAATGGTAAAATAGGGTCCTCCCATGGAAGACCAGGACATAGAGTTCAACGAGCAGTTCAGCCGCGCGCTGAACCTGCTGCAGCACGGCACCGGCAACGTTTTCGTGACCGGCAAGGCCGGCACGGGCAAGAGCACGCTGCTGCGCTATTTCCGCGCCCACACGGCCAAGAAGATAGTGGTGCTGGCCCCCACCGGGGTGGCCGCGCTGAACGTGGGCGGCGAGACCATACATTCCTTCTTCCGCTTCAGGCCGGGCACCACGCCCGACAAGGTGCGGCGCGCCCGCAAGCGCGACGCCGAGCTCTACAAGGCGCTCGACGCGATAGTGATAGACGAGGCCTCCATGGTGCGCGCCGACCTGCTGGACTGCGTGGACGCCTTCATGCGCCTGAACGGCCGCGATCCGGGCAAGCCTTTCGGCGGGGCGCAGCTGGCGCTGTTCGGGGACCTGTACCAGCTGCCGCCGGTGGTGACCGGCCCCGAGCGCGAACTGTTCCGCTCCTATTACCCCGGCCCCTATTTCTTCAACGCGCGGGTCTTCGCCCGGGCCGCGATAGAGTACCTGGAGCTGGAGAAGATCTACCGCCAGCGGGACCAGAGCTTCATCGACATCCTCAACGCCATCCGCAACAACCGCGTCAGCCCCGTGCAGCTGGAGCTCCTGAACCGGCGCGTGGGCGCCGACGTGGAGAGCGAGGGGCGCGGCATCGTGGTGCGGCTGCTCACCACCAACGCCGACGCGGCGGAGATCAACAACGAGCGCCTGCGGGCCATAGACGGCCGGGCGCAGGTCTACAAGGCCGAGATCGCCGGCGAATTCTCGCGCGACTCCTACCCGGCCGACGAGGAGCTGCACCTGAAAGCCGGCGCGCAGGTGATGCTGCTCAACAACGATCCCGACGGCCGCTGGGTGAACGGCACGATGGCCGTGCTGCAGGATATCATGAAGGGCCGGCCGGGCGCCGAGGACGTGATACACGTGCGCCTGGCCGACGGCTCGGTGGAGCCGGTAGAGCCGCACGCCTGGGAACTCTTCCATTTCGCCTTCGACCCGGCGCAGGACAGGATCAAGGCCGAGACGGCCGGCACTTTCCGGCAGTTCCCGCTGAAGCTGGCCTGGGGGATAACGATACACAAGAGCCAGGGCAAGACCTTCGAGCGCGCCGTGATAGACCTGGGCCGCCGGGCTTTCGCGGCGGGGCAGACCTACGTGGCGCTTTCGCGCTGCACCGCGCTGGAGGGGCTGTCGCTGGCGCGGGCAGTGCGCCCTTCCGACGTGATGACCGACTGGCGCATCGTGCGCTACGTCACCGGCCACCAGTACGGCGCCAGCGAGCAGCTGATGCCGGCGGCAGACAAGATCCGCCTGATAGAGCGCGCCATCGCCGCCGGCCGCTGCCTGGAGCTCACCTACCTGAAGGCCACCGACGAGAAGAGCCGCCGCGTGGTGCGGCCGGTGAGCGTGGGCGACTGCGCCTACCAGAAGACCAAATTCAAGGGCCTGGTGGCCGACTGCCTGGAGCGCGGCCAGCGCCGTACCTTCCGGGTGGACCGCATACTGGAGCTGAAGACCGCCGGCGACGGCGGCAGAACGCAGGAAGACACGGGGGACTTATGAAGCGACTGATACTTTGCGCCGCGCTGCTGCTGGGCGCCCTGCCCGCCGCGGCCGGCACGGTGCTGTTCGTCGGGGATTCGCATTCCGTCGGGCCTTTCGGGTGGCGGCTGGACGCGCTGCTGCGCGAGGCCGGCCACCGCACCGCCACCTACGCCTCCTGCGGTTCCATAGCGCAGTGGTGGGTGACCGGCAAGCCCACGCCCTGCGGCTACTTCTTTCGCGACCTGGCCGGGGACACACAAAAAGGGCAGAAGGGGCCCACGCCGATCTTTGCCGACCTGCTGGCCAAGGTCAAACCGGACACGGTGATAGTGGAACTGGGCGCCAATTATGCCGGCAACCCGTCGGACGAGTTCGCCGTTAAAGATATGCGCGCCATGGCCGACGCCATACTGGCCGCCGGCGCCTCCTGCCTGTGGGTGACCAAGCCGGACTCGCGCAAGAACCACGGGGATATACCGCGCATACTGGAGCTCACCTACAAGGCCGCGGAGGGGAAATGCCCGGTCTTCGACAGCACGCTGGTCACCAAGTATCCCGAGACCGGCGGCGACGGCATACATTACTGGTTCAAGGAAGGCCTGCCCATCGCCGACGCCTGGGCCGCCAGGGTTTACGAGTGGGCCGCACCGCGGCTGCCCGCAAAATCAGCGAGGCCGCCGGCGCGCTAGCGTCGGCATAAATAAAAAAAGCGCGGCCGGCGGCCGCGCTTTTTTTGCGCCCCGGGGCGCTAGAGATAGCCTTTGAAGTTGAGCAGCACTACTATCATGAAAAGTATGGAGGCGGCGCCTATGCCTATCAGTATGGCGCCTATCACCCGCCCGGCCTTCTGGGCGCCTGTGGGCGCAGGTGCCTCCGCGCCTTCTGCGGCGGGAGCCGCTGAGAACTTTCTGCGCAGCAGCACGCCCACCGCGATGGGGACGAAAGGCAAGGCCAGCAGCAGTATGGCCTCGAGCAGGTAGCCCAGGTCGGTCATGGCTCAGGCACCTCCCTGCCGTCCTGGTAGCAGACTTTCTTGCCGGCCACGTAACCCGGGGTGGTGGCTTCCTGGTTGCCCAGCAGGCGGGTGAGGCCGGGCAGGCGGCCCGGCACCAGGCCGAAAGTGCGGTAGCCGCAGACCACGGTGCCCCGCATCTGCAGGCTGGTGTCGCGCGACAGGTCCGCGTCCCAGGTCTTTTCCCATTGTTCCCTGGCCTGCGCCGCGGGCACGCCGTCCAGGCGGTCCTGGAAATAGGGCAGGCTGAAATAGAGCAGCCGGCGCGCGGCCATGGAGATGCCCACCGCCGGGTTCACCGAGGCCCCGCCGATGGAGGCCGTATTGCAGCCGGAGAACTGTACCACGCCGCCGCGGGCCATCTTGCCCCGGAGCATGGCGGCGGCGGAGTCGGGATCGTAGGCGTCGTTGCCGACGGTCTGCATGCCGGGCGAGCCGTGGCCGTACAGGGTTATCCGGGAGATGGAGCCGTCGGGCAGCTGGCGGATGGCGGCCTCGGCGTCCCTGGCCTGGCGGAAGGTCAGCGGCTCGGGGCGGCCGGCCACCTGCACGG
>PHAL01000023.1:37903-73058 GCA_002840355.1 Elusimicrobia bacterium HGW-Elusimicrobia-3
CCGCGCCGCGCGAGGGCGGCCCCGGCGCTTTTATTGGCCGGCGCCCCGGTCCCTGCTGCGGAGCCGGTGACGGCGGTGCCCGCCGCGCCTTTAGGGAGATCGTGCCTGGCGGCCGCCGCAGGCAGGGGGACGGCGTCTCCGGTGGCGGTGGAACCGTCGAAAGCCCTGGCTAAATTGCCGCCGGCCGAGCCGCCGGTCTGGCTGGTGACGCCATGCAGCGCGGTGTTCGCCGTGCCTTTTGGAATTTCATTTCTGGCGGGGTCGGCTGTAACCGCGGCCTGCCGCTGCAGCGAGGCCGCGGCGCGCAGCGCGACCAGGTCGGCTATGGCCCCGGCGGTAAGGTATGGTCTGAGGGCGTCCCTGTCCTCCGAGTCCAGCCCTTCGGCCGCCGCCTTCTTTATCATAGCCCTGGTCACCAGAAGCTTCTTCTTGAAGGCCTCCGTCTTGGCCCGGCCCAGCCAAAGCTTTACGGCCGCGGTATCGGCGTCCTTGACCCCGGCGGCGTAGCCGTTGAGCTGCTCCGTATTCCAGGGGCGCATCGCGGCCTCGTAATATTCGGTCATCGCGGCCAGGCGCTCGCCGGCCGGAACGGCGGCCTCGTCGAGCAGCCGGGCCTGTTCGGCCGGGGGCAGCGCCGTCCAGGTTTCGGGGGTGTAGGCTTCGCTCTCTGTGAACAAGGCGAATTCGGGCAGGAAGTCCGGATGCTTCCACTCCACGGCCTCCTGGGCAAAAGCCGGCGCGCCGGCCGTGGCCAGTATAAGCAGGGCTATCAGGAAGCGCGGCGCCTTCATAGGTAATATAGTCTACCTCATGCCACCGGGTTGTCAAGGGCGGGCGGGGCGGCGGGAGCGGCTATAGCGCTCAGGCCGTACCTGGCGTAGATCTCGCGCACGCAGTCGGCGTAGGGTTTGCGCTTCTCGGGGGTGAAATCCCGGTAGACCAGTTCCACGGCCCTGCCCGAGCCGAACATGGCGTGGTCTATGGGGAACAGGGCCTCGCTGCCGGCGGGCAGGAATTCCTTCTTCATCTCCAGGCGCAGCCCCCAGCCGGCCAGCAGCGACAGGCAATATACCCATTTCTGCGTGCTCTTGTTGAAGATCTTGAGCACCGGGCCGGGGTTCTTGGAGGTATTGGGCCGCATCTCCCAGGTCTGGCCGGGGATGTCGCCGGCGGCGGCCATCAGCTCGGCCCAGAATTCGCGGAAAGCCTCGGCGGACTTGGGGTAGCGGACGCCGATATGTTTGACGAATTTCTCGAACTCCTCGCGGATGAGCGCGGGATCGGTCTTTACCGTCTTGGCCCGCTCGCGGTTCTCCTCCTCGAGCTTCAGGCGGGTGGCCAGGTCGCGCAGCGCGGCGGCCTCGGCCTCCGTGGCGGGGGCCAGGTACTGGGACTTGAAGGTCATGCGCTCGCCGGAGAGCGGCTGCACGGTGACATTGTCGCCGGCCACCTTCACCACCACGCCGAGGGCCTTGTTGATGGTATTGCGCACCGGCGCGTAAATTTCGAAAGTAGTAGGTTCCATAAGTTCCCATAATTCTACAAAAGTTCTCTATCGAGGCTCCCTATCGAGGCTTCGCCTCGATAGGGAGCCCTTCCTCCTGCAACCCGACAAGCCCTTGACGGGGTGACCTGCTAGGCTATAACGGGGCCGAAAGGCGAAGGGGGGACTATGAGAGGAGCAGGAGCCATACAGGACATGCCGAGGGTAGAGCGCCCGCGCGAGAAGCTGATGCGCTACGGGCCGGAGAAGCTGGCCGACGAGGAATTGCTGGCCATACTGCTGCGCACGGGCAACCGGGGAACGGGGGTGCTGGACCTGGCCGGGGAATTGCTGCGGAAATTCGGCCGAAGCGACATCGCCAAGGCCGGCTTCGCCGAGCTGCGGGCCGCGCACGGGCTGGGGCCGGCCCGGGCCTGCGAGATCCTGGCCGCTTTCGAGCTGGGCCGCCGCTACCTGCACGGCAAGAAGGCCGGCATCTACCTCAAGCCGCGCGACATCTGGGAGGAGCTGCGCGACATCCGCGACCAGAAGAAGGAACACTTCATCGTGTTCTACCTCGACACGCGCAACCAGGAGATCAAGCGCGACATCGTCTCCATCGGCACGCTGAACTATAATCTGGTGCACCCGCGCGAGGTGTTCGAGCCGGCGGTCAAGAACCTGGCGGCCAGCGTGATAGTGGCGCACAATCACCCGTCGGGCTGCCTGGAGCCTTCCGACGAGGACCTGAGCCTGACCAAGCGGCTGGCCCAGGCCGGCAAGCTGCTGGGCATAGAGCTGCTGGACCACGTGATAGTGACGCGGGAGGGCTTCATGAGCTTCAAGCAGAAAGGGCTGATGTAGCCTCCGCCCGTCGGCGCATTGGCCCGGCGGGCCGGCTTTTTTATATCCTATACCGGAAGCTGCGATTTCCCGGAGGAAAAATGAGCGACGCATACGTATCCAAAATAGCCGGAGAACTGAAACTGAACCCGGCCGGAGTGGCCGCGGTCATGGGCCTGTTCAAGGAAGACGCCACCATCCCTTTCATCGCCCGCTACCGCAAGGAAGCCACCGGCAACCTGGACGAGGTGGCCATCGGCAAGATACAGGAGCGGCTGGAGCAGCTCAAAGAGCTGGACACCCGCCGCGAGGCCATCCTGAAGTCGCTGGCCGAGCGCAACCTCCTTACGCCCGAACTCAAGGCCAAAATAGACGCGGCCGAAGTACTCTCCAAGCTGGAGGACATTTACCTGCCTTTCCGCCCCAAGCGCCGCACCCGCGCCACGATTGCCAAGGAAAAAGGCCTCGAGCCCCTGGCCGACCAGGTGTACGCGCAGGGCAATGAAGACCCCGCCGCGCTGGCCGCCCCTTTTATCAGCGAGGAGAAGGGCGTGAAGACCGCCGCCGAGGCCCTGGCCGGGGCGCGCGACATTATAGCCGAACGCGTGAGCGAGGACGAGGGCGCCCGCGCCCGCCTGCGCCAGCTTTTCGCCCAGAAAGGGGTTTTCCACTCCAAGGTGCTGAGCGGCAAAGAGGCGGAAGGCGCGAAGTTCAAAGACTATTTCGACTGGAAAGAGCCGGCCGCCAAGGCCCCGTCACACCGCATCCTCGCGATGCGGCGCGGCGAGACCGAGGGTTTTCTGTCGATGCGCATAGAGGTGGAGGCCGAGGAGGCCATAGCCCTGCTCGAGCCGCTGTTCGTTCTTAACGGCGGCGCCTGCGGCCAGCAGGTAAAAGAAGCCGTGACCGACGGCTATAACCGCCTGCTCGCCATCTCCATGGAGGGCGAGGCCCGCCTGGAGACAAAGAAGCGCGCCGACGCCGAGGCTATAGGCGTGTTCGCCCGAAACCTGCGCGAGATCCTGATGAGCTCGCCGCTGGGCCACAAGAATATCCTGGCGCTGGACCCGGGCTTCCGCACCGGCTGCAAGCTGGTCTGCCTCGACAGCAACGGCAAGCTGATCCACGACGACGTGGTGTATCCGCATAACGGCGACGGCGCCGCCGCTGGCGCCGCCGCCAAGGTGAAGGAGCTCGCCGCCAGGTTCAAGACCGAGGTCATCGCCATCGGCAACGGCACCGCCGGCCGCGAGACCGAGGAGTTCGCCCGCGGCCTTAAGCTCGAAGGCGTGACCATAGTGATGGTCAACGAGAGCGGCGCGTCGGTGTATTCCGCCTCCGAAGTGGCCCGCAACGAGTTCCCGGACAAGGACGTCACCGTGCGCGGCGCCGTGTCCATCGGCCGCCGGCTGATGGACCCGCTGGCCGAGCTGGTGAAGATCGACCCCAAATCCATAGGCGTGGGCCAGTACCAGCACGACGTGGACCAGAACGGCCTGAAGAAGAGCCTGGACGCCACGGTGGAGAGCTGCGTCAACAGCGTGGGCGTGGAGGTGAACACCGCCAGCCGCGAGCTGCTGAGCTATGTGTCCGGCCTGAACGCCGCGCTGGCCAAGAACATCGTGGAATTCCGCAACGAGAACGGGGCCTTCCCTTCGCGCGCCGCGCTGAAAAAAGTGCCGCGCCTCGGGCCCAAGGCCTTCGAGCAGGCCGCCGGTTTCCTGCGCCTGTCGGCCGGCAAGAACCCGCTGGACGCCAGCGCCGTGCACCCCGAGCGCTACGGCATTGTGGAGCAGATGGCCGCCGACCTGGGCTGCACCGTGGTCGACCTGATGGACAAGGCGGAGCTGCGCTCGAAGATCGATATCAAGAAATACATCTCCGACGGCGTGGGTGAGCCCACCCTCAGGGATATCCTGGCCGAGCTGGCCAAGCCCGGCCGCGACCCGCGCAAGCAGTTCGAGGCTTTCGTCTTCGGCGAGGCGCAGAAGATAGGCGACCTCAAGCCCGGTCAGAAATTGCCCGGCATAGTCACCAACGTGGCCGCCTTCGGCGCTTTCGTGGACATCGGCGTGCACCAGGACGGCCTGGTGCATATCAGCGAGCTCTCCGACCGCTACGTGCAGGACGCGGCGGCGGTGGTGAAAGTGGGCCAGCGGGTTAGCGTGACGGTGATAGACGTGGACCTGCCGCGCAACCGCATCGCCCTCTCGATGAAGTCCAACCCGCTGGTCGGGCCCCGCGAGAGCCGCGGCCCCCGCCAGGAGCCGGCGCAGGCCCAGGCCGGCCCCAGGCCCGGATTCAACCGCGACCGCCGTCCGGACAACCGCCCGCGCCAGGCCGAGGCCCCGGCCGGTTCCATGGCCGAGGCCCTGAAAGCCTTCATGGAAAAGCGCCGCAACTGAACTATCGAGCTTCCTATCGAGGCAAGCCTCGATAGAAGGGACGCCCGCCAGCGCGGGCGTCTTTTTTTGCTGGGTATATAGGGCCCAGGCGCGTAGGCCCTTTAGGCCTTGCCGATTCAAGGGGGGGCTGTTAGACTATAAGCATGAAAGGGACTTTTATGAAAAAAATTATCCTCACCCTGATCGCGTCGCTCGGTCTCACGGCCTCTGGTTACGCCGGGGATTTCGGCCTCGAGTCTCTCAGCGTAGCCGACCTGAAGGCTTCGCAGGAGAACCTGGCGCTGGGCGTGCCGACCCCCGAGGACATCGAGGGCGTCAACAAGTCGCCCAACCTGGCCTCCCCTTTCCTGGACCTGACCATCAAGCTGCCCTTCGCCTCGCTGAGCTCTCGCCTCGCCGAGCTGCCCGGAGTGAAAGTACAGCCGATCAACCCGGGCGCGCCCATCCTCTTCAAACAGGCCGACCACATCGCTTTCAGCAACGTGGCCGTGAACTATAACGGCATAGAGGTGGAGCCCACCATCCTCATCAAGCCCGCCTTCGAAGGTCTTAATAAACTCTCCATAAAGGTGATGAGGGTGGAGGCCGACATAGCCTTCGGCCCCGCCAAGGCCCTGCCCGCGGAGCTGGATAAGGACGGCCTGATGGAGATGGTGATGACCAGCCTCACCACCGGCATGCTGCAGTCCATGGACGAGGCCTTCGCCAAGAACAAGGTGAACCTGCGCGCCAAGGACGTGCTGGTGTTCGCCTACGACCGCCGCAGCTGGACGCTGCGCGCCACCGTGAACCCCAATTTCATCGCGCCGCTGATGCCCGGCCTGATCAGCAACGTCAGCCTCTCCAACTTCAGCTTCGACGCCGAAGGCTTCGCCCTCAGCGTGAAGACCGGCTCCGCCAACGCCGCCCAGCTGGCCGGCTACAACCTGACGCTGTCCGACGGCCTGCTCGACAACTTCATCAACCAGTTCACGCAGGGCACCGACTTCACCTTCCACCCGCAGGGCAAGGAAGGCGGCCTGAAGTTCCGCGCGGACGGCCGCCTGGAGATAGCCGGCAAGATCTACGCCCGCGACGTGTTCGGCAAGCCCAACGTCTACTTCAAGGCGACCATCCTGGCCGAGTGCGTGGGGCCCAACACGCTGCGCGTGAAAGTGGAGCGCGTGGACGTGGACAAGGCCTACGGCATCGGCATCCCCGGCTTCCTCAACAACTGGATACAGGGCAAGGTCATCCGCTCCATCACCGAGACGCTGGTGAGCAACCCCGCCATGGCCAAGGTGATGACCGCCAGCAAGCTCGACGACAAGACCGTGCGCATCGTGCTCAAGAGCAGCGCTTTCATGCCCTCCTTCGCCAAGGGCGCCGTGATCCAGAGACTCAAGATAGCCAACGGCCTGCTGTACCTTGGCTTCGACCTGTGAGCGGAACGGCAAGAGGAAAATTTATGAAAAAACTCACTTTCCTGATAGCGATAGCGGCCCTGCTCGGAGCCGGCACCGCCTACGCGCAGCAGTTCGACCTCTCCGAACTTGACGCCGGCGACGTGCGCGCCGCGCAGTACGACTTCCGGGCCCCGGCCCCGCTGGCCGACGTTTCCGAGAAGGCCGCGCAGACCGGCAGCGACCTGCTGGGCCTGGACGTGAACGTCCGCGTGCCCTACAAGCTGATGAAGAACGCCGTGACGGCGATGGCCGCCACAGAGAGCCGCCTGACGATCATCGACCGCAACGCCGCGGTGGTCTTCAAGTACGGCGAATTCCTGCGCATCAGCAACCTCAAGATAGACCAGGGCGGCATCATCATCATCCCCACGCTGACGCTCAAGCCCTATTTCAACGGTACCGACCGGCTGGCCGTGCGGGTGCAGCGCATACAGCTGCACGCCTCCATGGAGCCCTCGGTGAAAGCCGCGCCGCCGCAGATAGACCAGGAGCAGATCATGGTGCAGGTGATGGACGTGCTGATCAAGGGCGTCTACTCCGCCCTCGACGCCAAGCTCAAGGCCAAGAACATCCCGCTCAGGGCGCAGGACGTGGTGGCGCTGCGCTACGACAAGGCCGCCTGGACGCTGCACGCGCAGCTGTCCTCCAGGATAATGGGGCACTTCATTCCCGCCGGCCTCATCGGCGACCTGCACCTCACCGGCTTCTCCTTCAGCGACTCCGGCCTGGCCATCAAGCTGCAGACCGCCAACTGAGCCGCTGTCCCGGTAAAGAAAGCCCCGCCCGGCGCGGGGCTTTTCTTTTTTTGCGGCGCCGCGCGCCGATTTTCCTATAATCTTATGAGTCTTACTGCGGCAGGAGGGAACATGCTTTTCGACAGAATGAGCGCGGAGATGGTGAAGGCGATGATAGAGGCCGTGCCGGCCGAGCTGACCGTCATAGACGCCAGCGACGAGGTGGTGGGCTGGAACAAGCACGAGACGCGCCTTTTCAAGCGCCCTATGACCGCCATGGGCATGAACTTCCGTCAATGCCACCCGGAGCACAGCCTGGCCATGGTGGAAAAGCTGGTGGCCGACCTGAAGTCCGGCGCCCGCGACAAGGCCACCTTCTGGATAGACCTGGAAGTGGCCAAAGGCGAGCCGAAGCACAAGATCTTCATAGAGTTCTACGCGCTGCGCGACGAGAAAGGCAAGTATCTCGGCTGCATGGAATTCACGCAGGACGTGCAGGCCATCAGGGACCTGCAGGGCCAAAAACGTTTGATGGACTAGCGACCGAGGGCAAGGGGGCCGCGCGACTTTGGGGAAGGGGGGCCCGCCCCTCTTTTTCCGGGGCGGGGGGAACCGCGCAACGGTTCCCCTCTTCCAGGAGCGCGGTACCCTTGCCCTCGGTTGCGTGAGAGCATTAAAGAAAAAGCCGGACAACAGTCCGGCTTCGTCTTTTGTATGGAGAGGGCTTACTTGGGCTTGTAGAGGCCCGGCCAGATAGGGGACAGCGAGCGCACGAAAGCGTCGGTGATGCCGGTCATCGCCGAGGCCACGTCGAAACCCTCGTAGGCCATCGAAGCCGACCACATGATGGAGCCGGTCTGCACGTCGACCATGCGCGACAGCAGCGACACGTTGGCCGTGGTGCTGAGCAGCTGCGAGTTGGGCATGCCCATCACGGAGCCCTCGGAATAGACGGTGCCGCCGCTGACCTGCGTCATCGAGGTGTGGCGCGGGTTGTCTGACTGGCTGACTATGTAGGAGCTCTGCGGCGTGCTCTCGGCCACCGTGCCCACGAACAGCGCGTCCACGCCCAGCAGCTTGCCCAGCTGTTTGGCGGTGGCCGGGTCGAAAGAGCCGGAGTCGGCCAGCGACTGCTCGCGCAGTACGGCGTCCAGGCGCTGGCGCTCCACCACGTCGGCGCCGTGCATCAGCAGGCTCTGGGTCATCAGGTCGGCGGCCAGCTCGCCGCTGGGGCCGCTGAAGGAGATCACGGCCACCCGCTTTACCGAGGAGAAGTCCGAGCGGGGGTTCACGGCCACCCTGGGGGCGGCGCAGGCGGCTAGCAGCAGCAGTACCGGCAGCAATAGTTGTTTTTTCATGTTGTCAGCGGGCGTTGAGGTTGTTGAGGTGCTTGACCGCGGTATCCTTGAGCTTCTGCTCCGCGGCGGTTTCCAGGCAGGCCTTCCAGGCCGCTATGGCCTTGTCCTTCAGGCCTTTCTTCTCGTAGATGAGGCCCAGCATGTAGTGGGCTATGGCCCGGCGGGGGTCCAGCCTGACAGCATTCTCGAAGGCGCGCTGCGCGGCGTCGGCGCGGCCCAGGCGGGTGTAGGTGAAGCCCAGCTTCACGTGCAGCTCCACGTTGGCGGGCTGCAGGGTCAGCGCCTGCTCCAGTTCCAGGGCGGTCTTGTTGAGCTCGGCCGGGGTTTGCAGGCGTATGTCCTTGCCGGGGCCGGTCTGCGCGGCGGTCTGGGCGGCCAGCGGCAGGGCGCAGGCCAGCAACAGGGCAGTGAGTAAATATTTCATATAGTCTCCTGTCTAGAAGCATATAAAATACCGCGGGGCTTGTGTAGTGCCGGCCTCGAGTGCTAACATTAGCGCAAGGAGACCCGACATGGAATTCACCTTTTCGCATAACAATCTCAACGTGCTGGACCTGGAAAAAAGCCTGAAGTTCTACCACGAGGCGCTGGGCCTGCGCGAGACCCGCCGCAAGCAGGCGGCCGACGGCAGCTTCACCCTGGTCTTCCTGGGCGACGGGACCACCCCGCACAAGCTGGAACTGACCTGGCTGCGCGACAGGAAAGAGAAATACGACCTGGGCGACAACGAGATACACCTGGCCTTCACTACCCCCGACTACGAGGCGGCGCGCGCCCTGCACAAGCGCATGGGTTGCGTCTGTTTCGAGAACGAGGCCATGGGCATTTACTTTATAGAGGACCCTGACGGCTACTGGCTGGAAATACTGCCGGAGCACAGATGAGCCGTTTTGTCCCGATCGCCCGCGTTGCCGCCGTCCTTATAGTCCTGATCGCCGCCATCCTGGTGTATCTGGCCCGCCCCTGACCCCCCGATGGAACGCCGCATAGTGCACGTGGACATGGACGCCTTCTTCGCGGCCATAGAGCAGCGCGACAACCCTTCGCTGGCCGGAAAGCCCGTCATCATCGGGGCCGACCCTAAAGGGGGGCGCGGCCGCGGCGTGGTGTCCACCTGTTCCTACGAGGCGCGCAAGTTCGGCGTGCGCTCGGCCATGCCCATCTCGGAGGCCTGGCGCCGCTGCCCGCGCGGGGTCTTCCTGCCCCCGGATTTCCATAAATACGAGGAGGCCTCCGGCAAGATACGGGAGGCCTTCTTCGAGTTCACACCCGACGTGGAGCAGGTCAGCATAGACGAGGCCTTTCTCGACATCACCCGCAGCGCCCACCTGTTCGGCGGGCCGACGGAGACCTGCCGCCGCATCAAGGCGCGCGTGCGCGCCGTCACCGGCCTCTCTTGCTCCGTGGGCCTGGCCCCCACCAAGATGGCGGCCAAGATCGCCTCCGACCTTGAGAAGCCCGACGGCCTGGTGGAGGTGCGCGAGGCCGGCCTGCGCGCCTTCCTGGCCCCGCTGGATATCTCCAGGCTCTGGGGGCTGGGCCCCAAGACGGCCGCCCTGCTGCGCGAGCGCGGCGTCAACACGGTGGGCGAGCTGGCCGCCGCCGGGCCGGAACAGCTGCGCGGCATGGGCTCGCAAGGTCCGGCATTGCGGGCGCTGGCGCTGGGCGAGGACCCGCGCGAGGTGATAGAGGACGGTGAGACCAAGTCGGTGGGCAATGAGACCACTTTCGATACCGACACCGGGGACGCGCGAGAGATAAAAGGATCCTTGCTGGCGCTGGCCGACAAGGTCTCTTCGCGGCTGCGCGAGGCAGGCCTGAAAGGCCGCACCGTGACGCTGAAACTGCGGCTGGAAGGCTTCGAGACCTATACCCGGGCCCATACGCTGTCGCTTTCCACCAATTATACCGACGTCATCGCCGCCGAGGCGCTCGCGCTCTACAGCGCCTTCGACCGGGGGCGCCGGCGGGTGCGCCTGCTGGGCGTGAAGGTGTCCGGCCTGATGCCGGCCGGCGAGCGCGAGAGCCTGTTCGAGGACGAGCAGGACGGGCGGCGGGAGAAGGCCCACAAGGCCATAGAGGGCATCAGGGAGAAGTTCGGCCGGTCCTCCATCTACAGGGCAGGCGGCAAGAAGGAAATTTAGCGGTTCAGGGGCGCCAGCCCTTTAAGGTTTTGCCGGCGGTTCAATTTTAATAATATATAGGTATGCCCATATCCAAGGTTTTTGAGTACGTGCAGGCGGTACAGCCCGGGGACATAGACGGCCTCGGGCACGTGAATAACCAGGTCTACCTGGACTGGCTTATGAGCGCCGCTACCAGGCATTCCAAAGAAGTGGGCTGGGATATAGAGAAGCTCATAGCGATGGGCGAGGGCTGGGTGGTGCGGCGCCACGAGGTGGACTACCTGCTGCCGGTGCTGCCCGGAGACTCTTTCCGGATGCGCACCTGGATAGAGACGGCCGAGCGGGCCTCCTCCGAACGGCGCTACGAGGTGTTCAGGGTTTCCGACGGCCGCCTGGCCTGCTCGGGCCGGACGCTCTGGGTGTGGATAAACTACAAGACGGGCCGCCCGGCCCGCATTCCCGCCGCAGTGATAGAGGATTTTACGAACTGGACCCCGGCCCCGGCTAAGTAGCGCCGGCGGCGGCTTTTTCGGCCCTAACCTGTTCCACGGTTATCATTATTTTAGCGCAGGCTTCTGCGTCCGAGAGGGCGTTGTGATGCTTCAGCGGTATGCTGAGGTGGTGGCAGACATGCGACAGCGTGGCGGGCTTGAGCAGCAGCTCCTTGCGCGCCAGCTGCACCGTGCAGGTGAAAGGCTGCGGCGGCGGCTGCAGGCCGGCCGCGGCGCAGCAGGCGTAGAGCACGCCCCTGTCGAAAGGCGCGTTGTGCGCCGCTATGAAATCTATCCCTTCGAAAAAATCCGCCAGACCCGGCCAGACCCCGGCGAAGTCGGGTTCCCCGGCCACGTGCTCCCAGGCTATGTCGTGGATATAGGTGAACAGGATCTCGGGGCGCGGCGGGCGTATCAGCCTGTAGGCCGTGCGCACCAATTTCCCGTTCTCAACGCGCGCCAGGCCCACGGCGCAGGCGGAATCCCGGCCGTGGTCGGCGGTCTCGAAATCTATGGCGGTAAAGGCAGGCATCAGGGGGCGGTGGCCAGGCGGCCCTCGTAGTAGGCGAAATACTCGGTGACCTTGCTTACGTAGTTGCGCGTCTCCTTGAAGGGGGGGACGTCGTCGTACTTGCGCACATTGCCCTGGCCGGCGTTATAGGCCGCGATGGACATGCGCGAGGCCTTCCTGGCCAGGTCCTCGGGCGACAGGTCCGCCGGCTCCTTGTCGCCGAACTCGCCCCAGAGGAATTTAAGGTATTTGACGCCGTACTTGATGTTGACGGCGGGCGTGGTAAGCTTGGAGGTGTCCTTGAGGCCCAGCCAACGGGCGGTGGAGGGCAGCAGCTGCATCAGGCCTACCGCTCCGGCGGAGCTGCG
Organism: Elusimicrobia bacterium HGW-Elusimicrobia-3; assembly: GCA_002840355.1. Classification (GTDB taxonomy): domain Bacteria; phylum Elusimicrobiota; class Elusimicrobia; order Elusimicrobiales; family UBA9959; genus UBA9959. Next base: position 49,668 of record PHAL01000023.1, read on the forward strand.
GGCTTTGGGGTTGAAGGTGGATTCTTTCTGTATCACGGCCAGCACCAGCGCCAGGTCCACGCCCTGCGCCTCGGCCTCGGCCCGCGCTTCAGCCAGGAACGGTATGGGTTTGGCGCCGGACACGGATTTGGATAAGCCGCCGTCTTCTTCCCAGGGCAGATAAAGCTCGGCGCCGGGCTCGTGCTCGGCCTCGGGCTTTACCAGGAAATCGAAGTCGGCGCGCAGCGCCTCGGGGTCGAGTTCTTCTTCGGCGCTGACGGGAGCGGCGGCCGGCACCTCGATGCAGGCGGCGTCGCCGTATTCTTCGAGCTGGGAAATGGACTGGGCGCCGGCCGGGGCGGCGGCGCAGAGCAGTATGGCGGGCAGGAAGTATTTGTTCATAAAACGCCTCGGAATAGTGTATTTGACGTGTCAAGACTTGTCAAGGGCCTGCCGGGCGGGCGCAAAAAAAACGCGGCGGGGTGAGCCGCCGCGTTCTTTGACCCCGCAGGGGGGTTACTTAAGGATGTCGGTTTTCTGCACCGCGGCCTTGGTCTCGGCAACGGAGAACTTGGGGTTAACCTTTACCACCTTGGCCGTCCCTATCTTCTCCTCCTCGGAGCCCAGCGATTCGCCGGTATCCGGGTCCACCATGTCCTCGCCCATGCGGTAGACGCCGTAGACGCGGCCTACCTTCTCGCCGTCGGCGCTCCCGGAGTTGATGTAGACCTGATTGCCGCTGATCTTGATGATCTTCACCGCCCCGCCGCCGCCCTCGTCGAAAGCTTTGGTGATCTCCTTGACCACGTCCTCCACGGCCTTGCGGGCCGCCTTGCCGATGATGGTCTCGTCGAAGCCGTCCTTGCCGAAGTCGAAACTGGGCGCTATGCTGAGGTTGCCGGAGAATTCGGCGCTGGACTTGCTGCCCTCGCCCTTGGCCGCCGCCACGATCTGCGCGGAGGTGGTGTCGATGGCGCGCACGTCTATGGCCGCGCGGGCGGTGTTCTTGGCCACCTTGGCCCCGCCGCCGAACGGCAGCACTTTCTCCAGGCCGCCCACGCCGATCTTGCTGTCCTTCACGCCGAATTCGGTAATAGCTCCGGTAATGATGTAGTTGGCGCCCAGCAGGCGGCCTATCCTGGCCGCGGTCTGCGCGGTCACCGCGCCCGAGGCGCCCAGGCGCTGCTCGTCCAGCACCTTGTCGAGCTTCTCCCGCTCTATCAGGGTATATTTTTTGGTCCCGGCCAGGGCCGTAACCAGCATGTCCGCCACGCCGGTGCCCACGTTCCGCCAGCCGTGGCTGTGGCTGGATTTGTCCTGCAGCTCCATCACGCAGATGATCTTCTTGCCCGCGCAGTAGCCCGGCGCCGCCGCCAGCAGCAGCAGCGAAAGCGAGACGAGAATTGTCCGTTTATTCATTTTTTTCCTCCCTAAACTGCCCGTCGTTAAATGATAGCAAAAAACCCCGGCCACGGATTTTGTAAAATATAGGGGTAAGTTACGGAGGTAAGATGGGCTTCGGAAAAAGAATTATGATCTTCCTGGGCGTCAACGCCCTGATCCTGGTGACGCTGTCCGTCACGCTGAACCTGCTGGGCGTCGGGTATTATTTCACCGAGCGCGGCATAGACTTCCGCTCGCTGCTGGTGTTCTGCCTGGTCTGGGGCATGGGCGGCGCCTTCATCTCGCTGGCGCTGTCGCGCGTGCTGGCCAAGTGGATGATGGGCGTCAAGGTGATAGATCCCGACACCTCCGAGCCCGAACTGCGCGAACTGGTGGCCACCGTGCACCGCCTGGCCCGGGCGGCCAACCTGCCCGAGATGCCCGAGGTGGGCTGGTATCCCAGCCCCGAGGTCAACGCTTTCGCCACCGGCCCCACCAGGAGCCGCGCGCTGGTGGCCGTCTCCGCCGGCCTGCTCGAGCGCATGGACCGCCAGGCCGTAGAGGGCGTGCTGGGCCACGAGATCGCCCACGTCGCCAACGGCGACATGGTCACGATGACGCTGGTGCAGGGCGTGATCAACGCGCTGGTGATGTTCCTGGCCCGCGTGATAGCCTTCTTCCTGGCCAACCGCGGCCGCTCGGACGACAGCAGCGCCGCGCCGAGCTACTTCATCATCTTCATCCTGGAGATAGCGCTGAGCGCGCTCGGCATGATAGCCGTGGCCGCTTTCTCCCGCTACCGCGAGTACCGCGCCGACGCCGGCGGGGCCGAGCTGGCCGGCCGCGAGAAGATGATAGGCGCCCTCGAGGCGCTGCAGCGCGCCAGCGGCCTGGTGGACCTGACCGGCAAGGAATCGCTGGCCACGCTGAAGATCTCCGGCAAGCGCCGGTTCTCGCTGTTCGCCACGCACCCGCCGCTGGACGAGCGCATAGCGCGCCTGAAGGCCATGGTCTGAAAGCCTGAGCCCGGAGAATGCCGCCCGCCTCCGCGGGCGGTATTTTTTTGCCCTTTTATTTGGGATAATGGGGTATGGGCGGGCTCAACCTTAAATATCTTTTCCTCTGCTCCGCGGCCCTGCTCCTGCTCTCCTGGTACATGTACTCCGATACCTATAAGCGCGTGGGGCCGCTGCTGCCGGCCACGCACGCCGCGCCGCTGCAGGGGCCGCTGACAGGCGCCGCGGCGGCACCGGGCTGCTGCAAGGGACCGTACTGCTGGCAGTTCAGCCCGCTCTACGAGTATTCTGTCACCGGCATGGCCTTCGGCATCTCGCACAAGCTGTCCAGCGAGTTCGACGACGTGATGGCCGCCGACGTGGGCCTGTTGTGGGGCGAGAACGCCGCCAAGGAACTCTACCGCGACGTAAAACTGCGCGTGATGATGGACCATTACGAGGTCTGGTGGAAGGACGGGCAGCGCTTCAACCTGGCTGACGCGGCTAATACCCACCTGGTTTCCTGCGACGACGGGGCTTTCGCGGCGGCCAAGCGCATCCGCCCCGGCGACCAGGTGCGCATCCGCGGCTGGCTGGTGAACGCCAGGGCCTTCAAGGAGCCGGGCGAGACGGACCCGCGCAAGATCCTCTCCTGGCACAGCAGCGTCACCCGCGAGGACAGGGGGGAGGGCGCCTGCGAATTGCTCTACGTGCGTTCCGCCGGAGACATAGAGATACTGGAGCGGGGGCCGCGCTTCTGGTCCCTGGCGCGCTGGCCCGGAGCGGCCGGCATGCTGCTGGCCGTTTTCCTGTGGCACCGGCGGCTGAAGGCGCATCTGGCGGCGGTCCGTAAGGCGGATTTCTAGGGCGGCGGCGGGGGAATTTGTATAATTCCGGGGGGAACTATGTGCGGCAGATACTCACAATCTTTCGACCTGGCCGAGGTGGTCAAGCGCTTCGGCCTCAAGCAGGCGCCTTTCAACGCCAAGGCTTCGTACAACATCGCGCCAGGGGCGCAGGTCCCCGTGATCTGCGCGGCCGGCCTGCGCCAGATGAAATGGGGCTTCGTCCCCGCCTGGAGCGCAGGCGCCTTCGGCGCCGGGACCTCCGTGCCGCTTTTCTCCGCCGGCAACACGCTGGAGCGGAAGTTCTCCGAAGAGACCGCGCCCGACAGCGCCGCCACGCCGGAGCGCGAGGGCTTCATCAACGCCCGCGCCGAGGGCATAGCCTCCCGGCCGGCCTTCCGCAACGCTTTCTACCGCAACCGCTGCATCGTCCCCGCTGACGCCTTCTACGAGTGGCAGACCTCCGCCGGCGCGCGGACGCCGTACCGCTTCGAAATGCGCGACAAGGGGCTATTCGGCATGGCCGGCGTCTACGAGGAGAAGACCGGCACCTTCGCCATAATCACCGCGGCCGCGAGCGCCCTGGTGCGCACCGTGCATCACCGCATGCCGGTGATCCTGGAGCCTCGCCACGAGGCGCTGTGGGTAGACCCCAGGATGCGCGACAGCGAAACGCTGCTGCCGCTGCTGCGCGCCTACGACTCATCTAAAATGCATCTCTACCGCGTCTCCGACACCGTCAACGATCCGGTGAACGATTCCCCCGACTGCGCGCGGCCGCTGCAGGCCTGACCCATGACCGAAGGACTTGAGAAAGCCAGGGAGCTGCTGGCGGCGGCGAAGAAGATACTGGTCTTCACCGGGGCCGGCGTCTCCACCGGCAGCGGCATCCCCGATTACCGCGGCCCGGACGGCGAATGGGCCCGGCGCGAGCCGGTACTGTACCCGGATTTCCTCGCCTCCACCAGGGCCAAGCAGGATTACTGGCGCTACAAGGCCGCCACTTTCCCGGCGCTCAGGCGGGCCGCGCCCAACGCCGCGCACCTGGCGGTGGCGGAGCTGGAGAAAGCCGGCCGGCTGCTGGCCCTGGTGACGCAGAACATAGACGGCCTGCACCGCGCGGCCGGGGTTGGCGCCGACAAATTGGTGGAGCTGCACGGCTCCGGCCTGTACGCAGAATGCCTGGACTGCTGCGGCTGGACCTCCATGGAGGAGGCGCTGGATAAATTCAACGCCGACGGCGCGCCGCCGCTCTGCGCCTGCGGCGGCTGGCTGAAGCCGGCCGTTATCATGTTCGGCCAGCCGCTGGACCAGGAGACGCTGCTGCGGGCTTTCCGGGCGGCCGAGACTTGCGACCTGGTGCTGGCGGCGGGCTCTACCCTGTCGGTGGAACCCGCGGCCTCGGTGCCGCTGGCAGCCGCCGCCGGCAAGCCCTATATAATCGTGAACCGCGGCCCCACGGCCCAGGACGCCGCGGCCGACGTCAGGCTGGAAGGCGACGCCTGCGACCTGCTCCCCGCGCTGCTGGCCTTTTAGTAGAATATCCTTGTCCGCGGCTCCGTTACATAATGAAAAATATTTTATTCCTCCTGCTGTTCGCCTGCTGCTGCCCGTCCGCCGCGGCCCAGCAGCCCGCCGCCCCGGCGCCGGGCAGCTACGACTACGGCATGCTGCAGTACCGGCAGGGCGACCATGCCGGGGCCAAGGAAACCTTCGTGAGCCTGCTCATCGCCGATCCCGCCGGCGCCGGCGCGCTGGAGGGCCTGGGCCTGGCCTGCCTGGCGTTGGGCCAGTATGACGAAGCGGCCGTCTACCTGGAGAAATGGAACGCCCGGTCGCCCGGCAAACCTTATATATTGGGCCTGCTGCAGCGCGCGCAGGCCGGCGCCGGCGACGAGCGCGGCGCCTTGCGCACCAACAGGGAACTGGCCGGGCTGGACCCCCGCGATTGCGCCGCGCGGCAGCGCGCCGAGAACGGCGCCGAGCGGGCCGGCAGCGCCGTCACCCCCAAAGCCAGGGCCTACCGGTCGGTTTCGCTGGAAGACCTGGATACCGCCAGCCCGCAGCGCATCATTTACGAGGGCAGTTCGGCCGGGGCCAGGTTCCGCGCGCCGCTCACCGGCGGCCTGGACCTGATCGGCGGCGCCGAGATCCGCACCGACGCGCAGCGCAACGACGGCCGGGGCTTCACTTATTTCGAGATACAGGAGCAGGCTTACACGGCCGGCCTCACGGGCCGGCTGCGCGGGCGCGCCCGGTGGGAGGCCGAAGCCGGCCAGTCTGTCTTCACCGAAGTCTCCGCGCCCGGCGGAGCGCCGCTGGCCATGGGCCGGGGCCGCCTGTCGCTGCGGCGGGCCGCCTCTTCGCTGGACCTGGCCAGCCAGCCCAAGTTGGTGCGCGTGGCCGGCGGCGGGCGCTTCTACCGGCTGCTGCGCGAGAGCACGGCCCGGGCCGAAGCCGAAGGCATGCTGCTGGGCCTGGACCTGCTCGGCCGCGCCGGTTTCAGTAATCTCTCCGGCGGCAGGACGCTGGGCAACCTCTACCTGCGCGGCCTGCGCGATCTGGGCTGGAGCGCCGGGGCCGCCTCCTACTCCCACGGTCAGCAGGAATTTTACAGCGCCGCCGCCTCGGGCCGGCTGCGCTACGTGCACGCCGACCGCCTCGGCGCCTCCGTCACCCGCCTGGCGCAGGGGGCCTACCGCGCCTCGGCTTCGGCCTACCAGACCTATTATTCAGACTCCAACAGGCTGCTCGATACCGGCGCCAGTCTTACCGCCTGGCTGCCCTGGCAGAAAGAGTTCTCCGCCGGCTACCGCTACTCCAACCTGGACTTCCGCCGGGCCTATTCCGGCTACGATACGGTGGACGAGACCGGCCACTGGCTCGGCGCGGGCTGGCGCCGCTGCGCCGGCTACAACTGGTCCGCCGCCGCCGGCTACGAGCACGGCTACGTTACCGACAGCCTGCTCTCCTACCACGCCGACGTCTACACCGCCGAGGCCGAATGGTACTCCGACCGCGGTTCGCTGAAATTCACCGGCCGGCGCAGGACCACCGGCGGGCGCGGCCATTCCTGGTCGGCCGGCCTGCAGGCCCGCTACAGCTTTAAATGAAGAGCCTGGCCCTGGCCGTCCTGCTGCTGGTCGGGCCGGCCGCGCTGTACGCGGCCCCGCCGCTCCGCGCCGTCTGGATGTGGGAAGCCGAGTCCTACGCGCTGCTGGAAAGCCCGCGGGCGGCGAAGAAAGCCATAAAGTTCCTGAAGTCCAAAGGGGTGGGGACGCTGTACCTCTACGCCGACGCCTACAAGGGCCGCAGCCTCATCGAGAACAAGCCGAAGCTGTACCGCAACCTGCTCCGCCGGCTGAACAAGGAAGGGCTGAACGCCTACGCGCTGCTGGGCTCCTGGCATTTGCGCACGCACGAGTACGTGCTGCCGGAGCGCCGGGCGGAAGCGCGGGCTATGTTCCAGCGGGTGCTGGATTATAACGCGGCGGCCCGGCCGGGGGAGCGCTTCGACGGGGTGAACCTGGACATAGAGCCGCACATGCTCGACGCCTGGGAGACGGACCGGGAGGGGCTGCTGCTGAATTTCCTGGACCTGGGCCGCGACCTGATGGCGCTGAAGGCGCGCTCCGGCCTGGCCCTCGAGGTGGGGCCGGCCATACCGTTCTGGCTCGACGGGATAGAGCTGGAATGGGAGGGGCGCAGGAAGCCGGCCAGCGAGCACGTGCTGGATATTTACGATTACGCGGCGCTGATGGCCTATCGCGACCGGGCCGCCGGCCGTGACGGGATCATAGCTCTGTCTGCCTCCGAGCTGGCCTACGCCGGCAGCCTCGGCAAGCGGCTGGCTGTGGGCGTGGAAGTGACGCCCAACGAGGTGAAAAAAATTTCTTTCAGCCGCTTGGCGGAGGCCGACCTGGAGCGCGAACTGGCGCTAGCCGGGGAAGCTTTTGCGCGGGAGCCGGCTTTCAGCGGGTTCGTGCTGCACCATTACGAGAGCTACCGGGCCTGGCTGGACGCGCAGGGCGGCAAAAAAAGGAAAGGGAAATGAAAAAGAGACTGCGCAGCTTTAAATACGCTTTCAACGGGATAATCTGCGTGGCCTCCACCGAGGCCAATTTTCAGATCCACGTCGCGGCGGCGGCGGCGGCCCTCTTCCTGGGCTTTTTGCTGGGCATCTCGGCCGTGGAATGGTGCCTGGTGCTGCTATGCTTCGCCGCCGTGCTGTCGGCTGAGGCGCTTAACAGCGCCGTGGAGAAACTTACCGACCTGGTCTCGCCCGGGCGCCGCCCCGAGGCCGGGACAGTGAAGGACATGGCCGCGGGGGCGGTGCTCCTCTCCGCCATGATGGCGGCGGCGGTAGGCTGCATTATTTTTCTGCCCAAGATAGCGGCCCGCCTGGGCTAGCGCTGCTTTACCCTCTTGTAGGTCGCTATGAAGTCCGAGCTTTCCGGCGAGCGGGAGAGGAAGGCGTGCACCACCAGCGGTTTCTTGAAGGCCGTCATTTCCCTGACGGCCTTCTCCTTTTCCAGCCGGCCCAGCGAGCGCCAGGGGTAGTTGGCGTACTTGAGGCCGTACTCGGCGGCTATTTTCTTTTCCTTCCGTATCCAGGGCAGGTCTTCGGGATTCTTCGGGTCCAGCAGCGAGACCAGCGAGGCCACCGTGCCGTTGAGCACGTAGCCGAAAAATTCCTCGTCGGTGGGATAGGGGGTGAAGAAAACGTCCGTCGCCAGGGCGGTTATGGCGCCCCTCTCGAATTTGGTTATATCCCGCAGGCTGCGCGCCGAGCCGGGCTGCGCGCCGGACACCCTGGCGTCTCCCGCCATCGAGACCAGCATATTCCTGAAAACGTTCACCCTGTCCTTGCCCAGGTAGCAGTGCACGTAGTAACGGCCGCCCCTGGCCAGCAGCTCTTCCAACTTGGCCTTCACGTGGTCGTTGGAGGAGACCCAGGGCAGCATGGGTATATGTATCAGCTCCACGCCCGCCTTGCCCGCCGCGGAGATCTCCGTGTTGAGCAGCATCGGCTCGAAAGGCACCACGGCCCGGCTGAGCAGGGAGATTACGCCGGTGTAACCCTCGCCCTTGAGTTCCGCCAGCCGCGCGGCTTCCGGGTAAGGGCCGAAAACGAATTCAGCCCCCGCGTAAGTGTCCGAGCTGGTCTTCATGCCGGCGTCTATCATCAGCTTGGGGTTCATCCAGGCCAAGAGCGCGGCGGCGAACAGCGCCAGCGACAGGGCCGGCAGGGCGTAGCGCCGGCGGCCGGGCATGGCCTCGGTCTTAAGCGTCAGCAGCCGGGCCAGCAGCAGCGAGACGGCGGCCAAGGCGCCGATGAAGGAGAGCACCAGTAATTTTTCGGCGAGGGCGCTCCAGCCGGCGCCGCGAGTATAGTTGGTGGCCCAGCGTACAGGGCCCATCAGCGTCAGCGTGCCCAGGAAGAAGCCCGTCAGCACCCAGTGCCAGAGGAAGAGCGCGGCGCGTTTAATGCCTATATTCTCTATCATACCGCGGTCCCCTTTTTCTCGAAAACCCGCCTGTCCTGAGTGCCCCAGTCCTTCTTCCTGAAGGTCAGGGTGGCTTTAAGCCGTTCCAGCAGCATGATCTGCCTGTAACCGAAGAACTCGGCGGCCGACAGCACGCAGAGCCGCAGTATGTCCGACGTCCTGTTGTAGCGGCGGAAATTATAAATATCCAGGAAGACCGCCCCGATATTGATGGAGATGCCCCAGAACACGGCCAGCAGCACCAGCATGACCAGGAACTTCGTGCTGAGCAGGCCGAAATAATAGAGCACCGGGATGGACAGGTAGCCGAAGAGCTCTATCAGCGGCCCCAGGAACTCCACGAAGACGAAGTAGGAGATGCCGATAAGACTGGTGGCCCCGTACTTGCGGTTGAGTATCATCTCGCGGTTGGTCAGCAGCGCGTCTATCATGCCCCGGTGCCAGCGGTTGCGCTGCTTGAGCAGCATGCGCAGGCTGTACGGGGCCTGGGTCCAGCAGACCGGGTCCGGCACGAAGAGGATCTTGTAGGGAATGGCGCGGTCCCGGCAGTGGCGGTGCAGGCGCATTACCAGGTCCATATCCTCGCCTACCGTCTTGCGGTAGCCGTTGACCGCCACCACCATGTCCTTGCGGAACACGCCGAAGGCGCCCGAGATGATCAGCAGGCTTTTTAAAGCGTTCCAGCCGGTGCGGCCGGAGAGGAAGGCGCGCGTGTATTCCAGCACCTGCATGGCTTCCAGGAAGCCGCGGGGCAGGCCTATCTCCGTCACGGCGCCGTCCCGCACCATGCAACCGTTGAGGATGCGGATGATGCCGCCGGTGGCTATCAGCTCGTCGTCCTCCAGGAACAGCTTGGAGGATTTGAGCAGGGCGTCGGGCTCGAGCAGTGAGTCGGCGTCTATCGAGCAGAAGATGGGATAGGCGGAGACGTTGATGCCGGCGTTGATGGCGTCGGCCTTGCCGCCGTTGAACTTGTCCACCACTATCAGGTGGCGGTAGACGGACGAGCGGTAGACGCCGCGGATGGCCTCGTGCGGCACCTGCAGGCGCACCGGCTTGGCGCAGGGCAGCAGGCTGAAATCCAGGCGCAGGCGCTCCAGCGTATCGTCCGTGGACCCGTCGTTGACCACTATAACCTCGAATTCGGGGTAATGCAGGTTGAGCAGGGCCTGCACGCTTTGGGTGATGACGGCGGCCTCGTTGTGGGCCGGGACTATGACGGAGACCGGCTTGAAATAGAACTCGCTGGCCAGCTGCCGCCGGGACACGCGAGAGGTGGTGAGGTAGGCGTGGCGCACTATGTCGCGCAGGGCGAGCAGGATGAGCGCGGTATAGACCGAGTTGATGGCCAGGAAGTAGAGGAAGAGCACGTACTGCGAGACGTGGACGGCGGCCCAGAGAAGGAAAAATTTCACGCGGCCTCCTGGCCCAGGGCGTAGGCCGCCGTAGAGGCCGCGAAGGCGTCGGCCCCGGCCGCCTCTTCGCGCAGCGCCGCGCGGCCTTTTTCGCCGCTCTTCGCCAGCGCCAGCGCGGCGTTGAGCCGCACGTGGTAGTTGGGGTCGCGCAGCAGGGCGCGTATCTCCGGGATCATGTCCATGCAGCAGAGATGGGCGTATTTCAGGGCCGCCAGGCGCACGCGCCAGTCCGGGTGCCGGATGGCCGCGGGCATGACGGAGAAATCGCCTATGCGCGCCAGCGCCTTGACGGCCGCCATCAGTATCTCCGGCTCTTCCGGGAAGGCCGCGTAATACTCCATGAGCAGGCCGCGGCCCTTCTCGCAGGAGGCGGCGTAGCAAGCCGTGATGCAGTCCCGCTTTACCAGGTTCAGCACGGCGCCGTCGTGCATGATCTCCCGCATGAAGATGCCGAACTCGGCCTCGTTGCCGGCGGCCTTGAGCGCGGTTATGATGTTGTAGAAGATATCCTCGGTATACTTGGCCGTCAGGTAGGGCAGGCCGGAGAGCATGCGCGCCAGCGCGCGGATGTCGGAATGCTCCCGGGTGAGGAGGCTCAGGCCGTAGATGATGCGGTAGCGCACGTCCAGGGAGGTCTCGCTGCGGAAGACGGCCAGGAAGAATTCCTTATTGGCCTTTAGCCTGAATGAGGAGAGTATGTCTATGGCGTTGCCGCGCTTGTACCAGACCCGGTGTCTGGCCAGGCGGCGGTAATGCTCGTCGATGCCCAGGTCGGAGATGAGTCCCACCGCCTTTACCGCGATCTCGCCCTCGAAGCTGTCCAGCACGCTGGCTATCGCCTCGCTGTAGGCGGCGAAATCCTCCTCGTCGGCCGGCTTGGGGAGAAGTTCCGCGGGATCGGTGGCCGTGATGAGCGCCGTGGAGGCCAGCCGCTTGAGGTCCTGGCGCTTCAGCTCGGAACGCTCCACGCGGGCCTTGTTCCAGAGCAGGAAAAGGACCTCGGCCACGTTGAACACGCCGAGCAGCAGCACGGCGGCGGTCACGTAGTCGTAGAAATGCGGGGACTGGGTGAGTATCTCCAGCAAGGTTCGCCTCGGGGCGCCGGGGCGCCCTACCTAGTTACTTTCTGCTCTGCAGGAATTTCTCGATCCTCAGTTTCAGGTGCTCGACGTTGGTCGGCTTCGTGATGTACTCTTCTATGCCCAGGCCATAGCTGCGCTTTATGTTGGACTCCTGCTTCAGGGAGGTCATCATGAAAATGGGTATCCCCTTGGTGGCCGGGTTTTCCTTCAGTTTTTTCGCCACGTCGAAGCCGGACATCCTGGGCATGTTGATGTCGAGCAGCAGCAGGTCGGGCTGGAAGGCTTCCGCCTTCGCCAGGCCTTCGGGACCGTCGTAGGCCTCCTCGATGGTGTGGCCGGCCTTGGTGAGGTAGGCCCGGCAGATGAGGTGTATGGTCTCGTCGTCGTCGATGATAAGTATTTTAGCCATTTTAAAACGTCCCGGCCCCCCCTGAGGAGGGAGGCCGGGAGTGGTTGTTTCCTTAGTCCAGCAGCTGCGCGCTCTTGATATAGTCGAGGTTGGGGAAGTCGGCCTTCAGGTAGGCGTTGCCCTTCATCTGCACGCGGCCCTGGTCGGGGCCCATGCCGGAGGGGGCGCCTTCGCCGTAGCCGGAATAGAGGGTGTCCACCACGGGCATCCCCTCGGCCACCATGCCGAACGGGGAGAAGCCCATGCCGTCGAGGCGGTTGTTGTCGCCGTAGTTGATGAAGAACTGCGTGGTGCGGGTGTTGGGGCCGGCCATCGCGTAGGAGACGTAGCCGCGGCCGTTGGATTCTTTCACCGGGTCGTCCTGTATGCGGGCGCCGCGCCAGGCGGAAGCCACCTCGGGGTCGCCGTGTATGCCGAACTGCGCCATGAAGCCCTGTATGACGCGGAAGAAGGCGACGTCGGTGAAGAAGCCGGCCTTGACCAGGTTATAGAACCTGTCGGCGCCGAGCGGCGACCAGTCGCGGGTGACGGCTATGACGAAGTCGCCCTTGGTGGTGACGAACTTGACCTTGAAGTTATCGGGAGCTTTTTCGGTAGCTTTGGAAGGGTTTTTAAGAATGTCCATTTCGGGTGTCATCTCCTTGTAATTTCCCTGTGCCGACGAGACCGGCGGCGCCGCGGGAACGGTCTGCTGCTCGGGCTCCTGCATTTCCGGCACCTTGGGGGCGCAGGAAACGGCAAGCAACGCGGCAGAAAGTATCGCTAAGTGGCGGATGTTCATTTTACTGTATCCTCCTTAACGGAAGGTGACGAGAGATAAGTATTATAATAAATAGAAGCGGGCCTTTAGGAGGAAATATGGGTTTCAAGATCAGCGCCGAATATGCCGGTGACGACCGCGTGGAACTTACCCACGGTCTCAGCGGCGACAAGATGTTCACCGACCTGCCGCCCGACAACGGCGGCCGGGGCCGAACCTTCTCGCCTACCGACCTGGCCGCGGCCTCGGTGGCTTCCTGCGTGCTGACCATCATGGCCAAGATAGCCGAGCGCAACGGCATAGATTTCAAAGGTTCCTCCTTCGAGATAGAAAAGCACATGCAGGAGAACCCGCGGCGCATAGCCCGCCTGACCGGGGTGATCACGCTGCCGCCGGAGCTGGACCCCGTACAGCGCGAGAAGCTCCTGGCCGCGGTGCGGGCCTGCCCGGTCAGCCGCAGCCTGCACCCCGACATAGCGCTGGAGTTCGAGTACCGCTGATGAAGAAAGCCGCCCTGCTGCTGTTCCCCGTTCTCGCGCTGGCCGCGCTGGGCCTGTGGGTTTACGACAACCTCACGGCCCCCATGGGCAGCTTCTTCTCCGACGGAACGGGCTGGGTTATGGCGCTGGCCCGCCTGGCCGGCATACTGGGAGCTTTAGGCGTTATGGGACAGATACTGCTGATGTCGCGCGCCTCCTGGCTGGCGCCGCTCACCGGCGGCTTGCCGCCCGTGAAATGGCATCACCGGGCCGGCCTGGCTATCCCGCTGCTGCTGCTGGCGCACCCGCCGCTTGTGGCCTGGCATCACTCGCTGATGTCCGGCCTGCCTTTTACCGAACAGTACCTGGCCATACTGCGCTGGGAGGACGTGCCGCAGGCCGCCGCGGGCCTGACGCTGATAGTTGCCGCGGCGCTGCTGTCGCTGGACTGTTTCCGCCGCCGCCTGCCCTACGCGCTCTGGCAGCGGCTGCACCTGGGCGTCTACCTGGGCCTGGCGCTCTCGGTGGGCCACCAGCTGGAGCTGGGCGGGGACCTGTCGGCAGAGCTGCCGTACTTCGCCTGGGCCTGGTACGGCCTGCTGGCCTTCACGGCCGCCAACGCGCTGTGGTTCCGGCTGCTGGAGCCGAGGTTCAGGGAGAGAGCATGAGGAAGATCGTTTTAACGCTGGCCGCCGCGCTGCTGTGCGGCTGCGGCCGCCAGGCCGAGGAGAACATTATGGACAAGAACGCTAAACTCGAGACCGCCACGCTGGCCGGCGGCTGCTTCTGGGGCATGGAGGAGATACTGCGCGAGCTGCCCTGGGTGGAGGACCCCGTGGTGGGCTACTGCGGCGGCCATACCGAGAACCCGGTGTACGAGCAGGTGAAAACCGGGACTACCGGCCACGCCGAGACCATACAGTTCCGCTTCGACCCGGCCAAAATTTCCTACGCGGCCATCCTGGACCTGTTCTTCAAGATGCACGACCCGACCACGCCCAACCGGCAGGGCAACGACGTGGGCACGCAGTACCGCTCCGTAATATTCTATCATGACGAGGGACAGCGGCTGGAGGCCGAGGCGGCGGTAAAACGCGCGCAGGACGGCGGCCGCTGGCGGCGGCCTATCACCACCGAGGTGGTGCCGGCCGGCAAATTCTGGCCGGCGGAGCAGTACCACCAGGATTATCTCAAGAAGCATCCCGGCGGTTACACCTGCCACTATATCAGGGACTAGCGGGGCGGGGGCGGGTCAGGGGGGGGAATGAAAGATCGTGAACTTTCGGTAATAGCCGTCGACGACGACGAGGCGCTGCTGGGCTTTCTCAAGCGCGCTTTCGAAGGAGCCAAGTCCTTTGTGTCGTATTCGTCCGCGCCTGATTTTCTGGCGCGCGCCGAGCTGGAGCGCTGCGACATCGTCTTCGTGGATATCAACATGCCGGGCGGGCAGGACGGCCTCAGCCTGACGCGCCACATCAAGCGCGTGGCCCCGCAATGCGACGTGGTGGTGATCACCGGCGAGGCCACGCTGGACAACGCGGTGGCCGCCATCAAGGCCGGCGCCTACGATTTCCTCACCAAACCTTTTTCCTACGACAGCCTGGAGACCGCCGTGGACCGCTGCGTGGAGAAGCGCGCCATCTCTTCCGAGTTGCGGCTGATCAAGGCCGCGCAGGGCGAGCTGTCGGCCGCTTACTCGCAGCTCAAGAGCGCCGAGCGCATGAAGGAGGCTTTCCTGTCCGTGATAGGCCACGAACTGCGCACGCCGCTGGCCAAGATACATGGCGGGCTGGAACTGCTCAGGGACGCCCCCGAGGCCCAGCGCGCCGCCCTGATGGGCACGGCCCTGACCGGGGCCAGGGAACTGCGCGAGGTGATAGAATCCCTGTTACTTTACGCCGAGTCCAGCAAGGAGGCCGCCCCTGAGAACTGCGCCGGCGTCAACCTCGACGAACTGGCGGCGGGGGTGGCGGCGGAGCTGGCCCCCCGGGCGGCGGCGGCCGGCGTGACGCTGACCTTGCGCCGCTCCGAGGGCGCGCCCGTGGTGGAGGGACACCCCGACTGGCTGCGCAGCGCCTTCCGGCAGCTGGCGCTCAACGCCATCGCTTTCAACAAGAAGGGCGGCAGCGCGGAGATCTCCGTGCTGGACAAGCCGGACTATGCCGAGGTAACCGTCAGCGACAGCGGCATCGGCATACCGAAGGAACTGCTCTCCGGCCTGGGCAACCCGTTCTACCAGGTGGCCGACTACCTGACCAGGAAAACGGGCGGGCTCGGCCTCGGCCTCGCCATAGTAAAGCGGGTGGCCGAGGCGCATAAAGGCAGCGTTACGGTGAGGAGCGAGCCGGGCAAAGGGACGGTGTTCACCGTCACTTTCAGGAAGGCCGGCGCCTGCTCCGGTTAGATTTACTTGTGGTCCAGATCGAACTTGCGGTCTGCGGCCAGCTTGCGTATCTCTTCGGCGAAGGCCGGGTTCTGCGCCATCGCCGCGTCGAAATGGTCCGCCAGCAGTACGAATAGTTTGGCGGGTTCCTCGCAGGCCACCGTGGCAGTGCGCGGGGCGCGCGAGAGCAGGGCCATCTCGCCGAAGCAGCTGCCCGGCCCCAGCTCCGCCACTTTCCTGGAGAAAGAAAAAAATCCGCTCTTGACGCTCACGCCCAGCTTTCCCTCTGCCACGACGTAGAAAGAGTCGCCCGGATCGCCCTGGCGGCAGATCTTCTCGCCCTTATCGAAGCTGTAGTAGGCGATATGGCCGAGTATCTTCTCCAGCAGGCCCATGTTCATCGAGGCGAAGAAGTTTATCTTGCGCACGATCTTCGTGAACAGGATGCTCTCGTTATCCGTTATCGGCAGTTTTTGCATGGTTCCCCCAGCACCAATTTTACCAAATTCCGCCCTTAGCGGCGGACGGCCGGGACCGGGGGGTGGCGGCTTTATTTCAGCTGCCGGCTGATATGCGACCAGGCGCCTTTGAGCTCCTGCGTCAGGTGCTGCATCTCCGAAGAGCTGACGCGGCCCACGCGCTGGTAGCGGGCGGCCACTTCGTCCACCACGGTGTGGTAGGCCTCGCGGTTGAGCAGCTTGACCTGCCGCATGCGGCGCAGAACCTCCGCCTTCATGTCCAGCGTCCAGGCCGCTATCTTCTCGCGGTTCTCGCGGCCGCGCGGCCCGGTGAGAAAATAAGTGGCCGCCGCGGCTATGGCCGCCAGCGCTATACCCGCGCCTACCGCTTTCTTGGATTTTTCCATATGCCCTCCTGTACTTGCGACAATAATACTAAAAATCGGCCGGCGCGGCCTCAGTGTTAGTCCGTATTTCACGGCCGCGCGCGGATATTGTAGGATTATATCGGCCGCCGCACCCGGGCGGAATGGAAATCACTGATGGGGGAAATATGCGTTCACCTTATCTCTCAGCCTTCGCCATTTTATCGCTCTGCCTGGCGGCCGCGCCGGGCGCCGGGGCCTACGACTGGAAGTTCGGCACCTCGCTGAACTACGACACCGGCAAGTACGGCACCGGCACCAGGACCGACTCGGTCTATATCCCTCTCACCCTGACCCGCTATTACACCGGCGGCCAGGTTTCGCTGACCGTGCCCTGGCTGCGGCAGAGCTCCTCCGGGGCGGTGACGCGCGTGGGCGGCAACCCGGTGCGCGCCAGCCGCAGCGACACTGCCGCTGCCGCAGGCAGTTCCGAAGCCGGCATCGGGGACGTGCTGCTGCGCGGCACCTACGCCATCAAGGAGGAGAGCCTGCACCGCTTCGACCTGGCTTTCGCCGGCAGCCTGAAATTTCCCACGGCCAACGAGAAGAAGGGCCTGGGCACCGGCGAGATAGACCAGGGCGCCGGCCTGGAGTTCGCCAAAAAGATGTCGCGCAACTGGACGCTGCTGATAGACGGCTACTACACCATCATCGGCGATCCCGAGGGGGTGGACTACGAAAACCAGGTGTCGCTGGACATAGGTTTCTACCGGTTGCTGCGCGAGGACCTCTCAGTGACCGCTTACTACCAGACGCGCAGCGCGCTGGTGTCCGGCAACGCCGACCAGCGCGAAGTGAACGCCACGCTGGTGCGCACGCTGGCAAATGACGACCAGGTTTCCGCCGGCCTGCTGCTCGGCCTGTCCGAGGGCAGCCCCCAGGTGGGCGTAAGCGCAGGTTTCGCCCGCCGCTTTTAAAGGGCGGATTTGCAGCGCATGATCAAAAAATACTTCTGGCGTATCGCGGCGGCGGCCGGCCTGCTGGCCGCGGCTGCCGCCATGCTCACCGCCTATTTCGCCGAGCGCGGCCTGGCGCGGCTGGCGCCCGGCGGCCTGGGCGTGGCTTTCTCCACCCGCATCTATTCCGCCCCTCATGAATTGCGTTCCGGCGCCCCGGCCGACCTGCCCGGCCTGCTGGAGCGGCTGGCGCGCCTGGACTACCGCGAGGCGCAGGCCCCTGCCGCGCCCGGAGAATACGGCCGGACGGGCGCCTCCGTAGAGATAAACCTGCGCGGTTTCCGCACCCCGCTGGCGGCGCAGCCGCCGCTGGCCGCGGTGTTGACCGACCAGGGCGGCGCCTGGGAGATACGCGATTCCTCCGGCGGCGCGCCGGGCGCGGTGCTGCTGGAGCCGGAGCTGGCCGAAGAGCTGTCGGGCCCGCTGCGCGTGCGCCGCGACCCCGCCACCCTCGACGAGCTGCCCGTGGAGCTGCGCGACGCCGTGATAGCGGTGGAGGACAAGCGCTTCTACTCCCACTTCGGCCTGGACCTGCGCGCCACCGCGCGCTCGCTGCTCTACACCCTCACCCGCCGCGGCCTCTGGGGCGGCAGCACCATCACCCAGCAGCTGGCCAAGAACCTGTTCCTCACGCCCCGGCGCACGCTGAAGCGCAAGGCGGCCGAGGCCGCGCTGGCCGTGTACCTGGAATTGCGCTTCACCAAGGACGAGATCCTGACGCTGTACCTGAACCATATCTACCTGGGCCAGGACGGGCCTTCGGGTGTGGCCGGCATGAAGGCCGCGGCCCGCTTCTATTTCGGCCGGGACCCGGCCGCGCTGACCCTGAGCCAGTGCGCCGCGCTGGCCGGCCTGATCCGTTCGCCTTACCTCTATAACCCCCGGCGCGACCCGGCCGCCGCGGAGCGCCGCCGCGACCATGTGCTCTCGCGCATGCGCGCCGAAGGTATGATAACCCCCGGGGAGCTGGCCGAGGCCGCCGCCGCGCCGCTGGCGCCGGTGACGCTCTCCGTCCGCCCCGACGACCGCGGCGCCGCCTACTACACCGCCGAGGTGGTGCGGCAGCTGCTGCAGCGCTACGACGAGGAAGAGCTCTTCCGCGGCGGCCTGTCGATATATACCGCCATGGACCCGAAATTGCAGGCGGCGGCCTCCCGCGCCGCGGCCGCCGGCCGCTACGAGGCCGCGGTGCTGGCGCTGGACCCCGCCGGCGGCGGCGTGCTGGCCATAGCCGGCGGGCGAGATTTCGCCAAGTCCCAGTTCAACCGGGCTACCCAGGCGCGGCGCCAGCCGGGCAGCGCTTTCAAACCTTTCGTCTACGGCGCGGCGCTGGAGGCCGGGTTTACGCCGGCCACGCTGCTGCAGGACGCCACCCGTACCTATCAAAACCCGGGCGGCGAGACCTGGGAGCCGCGCAACTACAACAACGTCTACGCCGGTACCGTCACCCTGCGCGTGGCGCTGGCGCGGTCGCTGAACCTGGCCACGCTGGACCTGGCCGGCCGGGTGGGCCCGGCCAAGATAACCGCTTATGCCCGGCGGCTGGGTATAGACAGCCCGCTGGAGAACAGCCTGGCCGTGGCGCTGGGCGCCTCCGAGGTGAGCCTGATCGAACTGACGGCCGCCTACGCCCCTTTCGCCAACGGCGGCATGCGCATCACGCCGGTGATCGTTACGGCGGTGACCGACCAGCGCGGCCGCGTGCTGGAATACGCCGACCGCTCGCGCGTGCCGGTGATCACGCCGGCCCAGGCTTACCTGATGACCTCGCTGCTGGAGAGCGCGGTGACCGAAGGCACCGGCAGCGCGCTGGGCCGCTATTACGGCTGGATAGGCGCCGCCGCCGGCAAGACCGGCACCACCAACAAGGGCCGGGACGCCTGGTTCGTGGGCTATACGCCGCGGCTGCTGGCCGGAGTGTGGACCGGAGACGATTCCAATAAAGCCGTGGGCGCCGTGGGCGCCGGGGACGCGGCCCCGCTGTGGACGGCCTTCATGCGCTCGGCCCTGGGCGGCGCGCAGCCCGATAAGTTCGAGCCGCCCCCCGAGGGCCTGGTGACGGTAGAGGTGGACCCGATGAGCGGCCTGCTCGCCGTGGCCGGCTGCCCGGCGCGGCGCGAGGAGGTCTTCGCGGCCGGCACCGAACCCAGGGAGAAGTGCCGGCTGCACCCGCGCGGCATCGGCGGCTGGTTCAAGCGGTTTTTCGGGATAGGGAAAACTGATAAAAACGATAGGAAGGAATAAAGGATACAAAATGAAAAAACTAATAGTAGCTGCGTTCGTTCTGGCCCTGGCGCCGCTGTGCGCCTCGGCCGCGGGTAAATACGAGCTGGGCCTGATAGTGGGCGAGCCCACCGGCATCAGCGGCAAGGCCAACCTGGCCGGCGGCGGCGCGGTGGCCGCGGCGCTGGCCTGGTCTTTCTCCGGAGAGGACAGGCTCACCCTGCACGCTGACCGCCTCTGGTACAAGCACGACGTCATCGCGGTCAGCGAGGGCCGGCTGCCCATGTACTACGGCATAGGCGGGCGCCTCAAGCTGGAGGATAAATCCAAAGCCGGCGTGCGCTTCCCGGTGGGCCTGCAGTACTTCTTCTCCGACGTGCGCTTCACCGCCTTCGGCGAGATCGTGCCGATACTCAACGTCGCGCCCGACACCGACGTGGACGTGGCCGTAGCCGTGGGCTTCAGGGTGATCTTCTAAAGCCCTGCGGCAGCTGTAAAACAAGAAAGCTCCCATGTTGGGGAGCTTTTTTGTTGCCACCTTGCTGAGAAATCGGTGGCGGGGTCGACGGGATTCGAACCCGCGGTCTTCGCCTTGACAGGGCGACGTGTTAAACCAGGCTACACCACGACCCCGCGGTATTTGTATAGGATACTAAAAAATTAAATATTTTTCCACGAAATTCTGGCGCTGGCGTCGGGAGGGGAAAGAAAAGGCCCGGTCGCCCGGGCCTTTCTTTTGACCGGCCGAGCTTAACGGCCCAGCAGCGCCCTGACCGGGCCCAGGAAGGCCGAGAACATGGCGCGCGCGTCGTACAGGGCCACGCCCACGCCCATCAGCGACTCGCCGGCTATGATGCCGGAGCTGACCGGGATGATGTACTTGTCGGCCGTGGCCGGGGCCTTCTTTTCGATGATCAGCGCTATCAGGCCGCCGAGGAACATCGACAGCGTGTAGGAGAAGCCGATCACCATCGACAGGCCCAGGCCCATCGCCGAGGGGATGTACTTCTTGCGCTTGGGGAAGACCAGCTCTATCAGCGGCACCACGATGCCGATGATGCCGCCCACCAGCATGCCCATGCGGGCCGCGGGGTGCAGCGACTCTATGCCGTTGGACAACAGCTTGGCCACGGCGGCCCAGACCTGCGCCGACGGGGCGGGCCACTGCTCGGTGCCCAGCACCGAGGCGTCGGGCACCAGCACGTAGAAGGCGGGCACCACCACCAGCGTGCCGGCGAAGATGCCGAGGAACTGCGCTATGAACTGCTGGCGCGGGTTGGCGCCCAGCAGGTAGCCGCTCTTGAGGTCGGTGAGCAGGTCCGCGGTGGAACCGGCGGCGCCGGCGGTGACCGAGGCGGTCATCAGGTTGGTGGTCATGTTGGTCGGGGCCAGCACGCCGAAGGTGAGCTGCGTGATCTTGCCCATCGCGCCCACGGGGGTGATGTCGGCTTCGCCGGTGGCGCGGGCCGCCACGATGGCCAGCAGGAAGGTGAGCGCCACGGCCACCAGGCCCATCCACCAGGTGGTCTGGAAGGCGTAGTGCAGCACCGACATACAGGCCAGGCCGGCCAGGGCCGTGCCGGTGACGAACCAGGAATTGGGCACTTCGATATGCGCCAGCGGGTCGGCGGCGCTGTCCTTGCGGTTGTGGAAGATGTTGGTAAGGCCGCCGAAGGCGCGCACCACGGTCTTCCACTGCAGGGCGAACATGACCAGGCTCGACGAGACCATGATGGAGGCGCCGGCCCAGACGCTCCACTTCAATATGGCGCTGAGGCCGATGCTGGTGGCGTCTATCGCGCCGAGCTGTATCATCCACGGCACCAGCACGAAGTAGTTGACGGCGGCGCCTATCATCAGCGACCAGGCCATCTTCCAGCCTATGATGGCGCCGGCGGCCACCATCAGGGCGCTCATGTCGAAGGAGATCGTCATTTTGCCGAGGGGGATGCCGTTGATGGAGCCCGGGAAGGGGATGGAGCCGGGGAACAGCGGCCCGCCTATGCCCTTGTCGCGGAAGAAGGCCACCAGGCCGCCGAACAGGCCCGCTATGCCCATGGCGCGCGCCTTGGCGGTGGCGTCGCCGCCCTTGGCGTGCAGGCTGCGCAGCGTCTCCGCCGCGGCTATGCCGCTGGGGAACTTGAGCTGCTCGATATTGATCATCTGGCGCTTCATCGGTATGGCTATGAAGACGCCGAGCGCGGCCAGCGACACGGTCCAGGCGGCCAGCACCTGCCAGCTCATGTGCGAGCCGGTGATCAGCAGGTAGGCGCAGATGGCCGACGTCATGGTGCCGCCGGTGGAGTAGCCGGCCGACGAGGCCGTGCTCTGCATGCAGTTGTTCTCCAGGATGGTCATGTCCTCCTTGAAGAGGAAGGGCATGGTGACGCGCAGGAATTTCCAGATGGCGAAGGAGAGTATGCACGACGTGATGGCCACGCCCAGGCCCCAGCCGGTCTTGAGGCCGATGTAGAGGTTGGACAGCGACATGAAGCCGCCCAGGAAACCGCCCATAATGATGGCGCGCAGCGTCAGCTGCTTCACGCTGTCGCCCTGGTAGACTTCCCTGTACCACTTGAGCTCTATGTCCTCGGGGCCGCCGGAGGCTACGTGCGGATCTTTTTCGGGCTCCTCTACGAGTTCAACTTCTTCCTCCGCCAGGGCTTCTTCCCGGGGGAGGTCGTCGCGTTTTTCGTCGGCCATTGTGGTATCCTTTGATGTGGGGTGTAAAGTGGTGCGCGGTACAGGGCTCGAACCTGTGACATCCTCTGTGTAAGAGAGGCGCTCTACCGCTGAGCTAACCGCGCGGTATTTCTGCGGAAACTATTCTACAATTTTTTATAATGGTTATATATGGACAAGAACGACTCGGAACTGGTTGAGAAGGCCAAGGCCGGCGACACCGCCAGCTTCGAGGCGCTGGTAAAGAAGTACCAGGACAAGATCTACGGCCTGGCCAACTATGTCTGCATGGGCCTCAAGTCCGAGGCCGACGACGTGTACCAGGAAACCTTCATCAACGCCTTCAAGAACATCTCCAAGTTCAAGGGTAATTCCGGCTTCGGCACCTGGTTGTACCGCATCGCGGCCAACAACTGCTGGATGAAGTACCGCAAGCGCAAGAGCGAGAAACTGGTGAGCATGGAGGACCTGACCGAGCTGAAGGACCTGACGCACGCCGATGAGGTGATCAAGCAGGAGCTGTCCTCCAGCGTGGCCAAAGCCCTCTCCAAACTTTCCGTGGATTACCGCCTCGCCATCACGCTGGCCGACATACAGGGCCTGACGATGGAGGAGGCCGCCCGGGTGCTCAAGATCACCGTGCCCGCCTTCAAAACCCGCCTCTTCCGCGCCCGCCAGGCGCTCAAAAAAGAATACGTAGAATAACCAGGCACGCCCCTTTCGGTTCATGCCGCGGCGCCCGTAACGGGGCGCCGTTCTTATTTACGCGGCGTAGGCCAGCAGGGCGAGGAGGAGGAACTGGGTGTCTATCAGGGTTTCGGCGGTGATGCGCTCCGGGATCTTGCCGAGGAAGAAGAAAAGCATCAGGCCCAGGTAGTAGAGCATGCCGGTGAGCAGGGCGGAGGCCAGGTCGGCCCGCCAGCCGGAGCCTTTGAGCGTCACCAGCACGGCGGCCAGCAGCAGGAAGATGGAGAACAGCGTGAAGTAGGTCAGCCGCGGGCCGGCCGCCTTGTAGAAATTCTCGCGGCCCACTATCATGTCGCTGTGCGCGTGGCTGACGCCGAACAGCACCGAGCGGGTGAACACCAGCAGGAAAGCGAAGAAGGCCGCCAGCTGGGTGGAATCGCTCAGCCCGCCCTTGTACCACAGCCCCGGCGCGTAGGCGCACATGAAGGCCCAGCCCAGGGCGGTGACCAGATCTTTGGAGGCGGGGAAATTGCCGAACTTTTCCAGGCCGAGCGGGAGCTTGTACGGGTAGAGCATGCCTACGCCCCAGAAGAAGGCGGCGGCCAGGAACACCTTCCAGCCCAGCGCGGCCGACAGGAAGATGGCCAGCGCGCCGCAGACCAGCGCGGTGAGCAAGGCAGTGAGCGCCAAGGCCCCGGTCGTCGCGCGCAAAACTGCCGCCAA
>PHAL01000024.1 GCA_002840355.1 Elusimicrobia bacterium HGW-Elusimicrobia-3
GACGGCGCCGGCGGCGGCTCGGGCGCGGAGATCACCGCTTACGACGCCGCCTTCGGCGCCGGCTGGGCCCGCCGCTACGGCTGGCTGGACCTGGGGATCAACCTGAAATTCATCCGGTCCCGCCTGGCCGAAGCCTCCGGTAATTCCGCCGCGCTCGACGCCGGCGTAGTGCTGCGCGAGCCTTACCCGTCCCGCACCGAGCTCGCCCTGGCCGTGCGCAACTTCGGCCCGCCGCTGCGGCTGGGGTCGGAAAAAGCGCCGCTCCCGTTCGAGCTGGCCGGCGGCCTGAAGTGGAAGTATACCCCGGATTTCAACATCCTTTTCGAGGGGCGCCTGCCCGCCGACCACGCCCCGTACCTGGTCTTCGCCGGGGAATGGTTCCTGCCTTACTCGGCGGGCAACGGCCTCTTCCTGCGCTCGGGCCTCAATTTCAGGAATTACGACGATCACGGCGCGATGGGGGCTTTCGCCGGCGGTTTCGGGTTGCGCTGGGGCGGCTTCACGGCGGACTACGCTTTCTCCCCCTACGGCGACCTGGGCTCCGCCCACCGCCTGACCGCCGGCTTGTACTGGGGCGGCGCCGCCGGGCCGGAGCGCCCGGAGCGCCTGCCGCAGGCGGCATTGCTGGCCGTGGCCCCCTTCTCCGGTGAGACCGGCGTGACGGACACCGAGGCCGCCGTGGTGCGCAACCTGGTGGAAGCCGAGCTGCGCAGGACCGGGCGGTTCAGGACGGTAGAGCGCTCCAAGCTGGATTTCATCCTGGCCGAAAAGCGCCTGGCCTACTCCGGCCTGAGCGCCGCGGGTTCCGCCGCCGAGCTGGCCAGGGTTACCGGGGCTGATATAGCCGTTTTCGGCAGCGTGCGCCGGGACGCCGAAGGCTACCATATCATGGTAAGCCTCGCGGACCCGGTCACAACGGCCGTGCTCCGCAGCGAAACGGCTATTGCCGCCGAGGATTATCTGTTCAGGGAAGCGGCCAGGACCCTGGCCGCCGCTTTGGCCGACTAGGCCTCAATCTTCATTCAACTGCTTGATCCGCCAGCGGTTGCGCTCGGTGGGTTCCAGTTTTTCCGCCATCCGGGCCGCTTCCAGCGCCCGGTCTTTTTCGCCCAGTTTGCAGTGCAGGTCGCTGAGCCGCCCGAAGTAGGCGGCGTTGGCCGGGTCTTTTGAGATGTAGATGTTGAGCAGCCGCACCTCGGCCCGCCACCGGTGGGCGATGCGCTTCTGCTGCAGTTTGTAGGTGCTCTCCTTGTACAGGCAGAAACCGGCCAGCGCCGTGACGAGCAGGACGTTAAAGCTGGCGGCAGAGCGCGGCCAGATGATGAACACGAAGATGTTGGACAGGTAGACGAGGACCAGGGTCACGGAACCGGCCAGGAAGGCGTCGCTGAACGACAGCGCGCCCTGGCCGTACTTCTTCTCCCGGCGTTCGAGCACCCACACCAGCACCCAGGAGTAGGCCAGCGCGAAGAACGTGGAATAGGCTAGCGCCTGGAGGAGCCGCATTCGCCCGCCTCCTTGAGCCTGCGCCTGACTATTTTCATCATCTCGGCGTGGATGCGGCCGTTGGTGACCAGCGTCTGGGCGCCCATCCCGGCGTCCACGGTCCACGGCCGGCCGTTGAAATCGGTGACGGAGGCCCCGGCTTCGGCCGCTATGAGGCCGCCGGCCGCCACGTCCCAGGGCCTGAGGCCGAATTCCCAATAGCCGTCGGTGCGCCCGGCGGCCAGCCAGGCTAGGTCCAGCGAGGCCGAGCCCATGCGCCGCACGTCGTGCGAGATCTTCATGAACTCGGCGAAGAAGCCGCAGTAGAACTCGGCGCGTTCGGCGCGGTCGTAGGGAAAACCGGTCACCAGCAGCGACTCCGAAAGTGCCGCGGTCTTAGAGACCCGCAGGGGTTTGCCGTTGAGGGTAGCGCCGCCGCCTTTTTTAGCGAGGAACAGTTCCTTGCGGAAAGGGTCGTACACGCCGCCGGCCCGGACCACGCCGCGCTCGGCGAAGCCTATGGAGACGGCGGCCGCCGGGAAGCCGTGGGCGTAATTGGTGGTGCCGTCCAGCGGGTCTATGATCCAGAGCCTGCGGTTGGGCGTGGCTTCCAGCGGGCTCTCCTCGGCCATGAAGCCGTCCTCGGGGAAAGCTTTCCTTATCAGGTCTATGACGGCGCGTTGCGAGGCCAGGTCGGCCTCGGTCAGCAGGTCGGCCCTGCCCTTTAGCCTGTAGCCCACCTTGCCGAACTTGGCGGCCAGCACCCGGCCGCCGGCCAGCGCGGCCCGCTCTAGTACTTGCAGTTCTTTCATGGTGTCCTTTTTAGCCCCAGCGCCATGCGGGCCGCCGCCTGCTCGGCCGGCAGCGCGGCCTCTATGAACGAAACGGCGCGCGGCGCCAGCGCCAGCCTGGCGGCCTTGATGAAGCCTGCCCTGAAGTGGAAATTCTTTATCAGCCCGCCGGCCAGCGCCACCTTGACGGGGCCCCGCCCGCCCGCGGCCGCCGCTTTGAGCAGCCCGGCCAGCTCCTCTTGCGCCAGGGCCGCTATGCCGGCGGCGTGGTAGTGACCGTCCAGCGCCAGCAGCAGCAGTTTTTTCGCGTAGGCGGCCGAGCGGCCATGTCCCATGGCCCTGGCTTCGCCCAGGCGCCCGCGCAGTTTAAGGTAGTGGCGGCCCAGCCAGCGGCCCGAGCCGGGGTCGCCCGAGACAGGGTTGAAGCCGCCGGTCTTTTTAAAATCCCCCGGCCTGCCGCCGAACACCACGGCGCCGGTGCCGGCTATCAGCAGGAAGCCCCGCTTGCCCCCGAAGGCCGCGTAATGCGCGGCCTCGGCGTCCGAGATCACCGCCTTGAGATTGAGCTTGCCGGCCAGCGCCTTCTGAAGGTAGGCGCTCTTCCAGGGTTTGCTGAAGGCACCGCGGGTGGCGACTACCAGCGGCGCGGCGGTCCCCCCGGGCCAGGCGGAGATCAGCGGCACCAGTTTTTTGGGCAGGGAGCGCAGGGGCCGGGTGCGGAAACGGGCCGTTTTCACCGGCCGCAGCGAGGCGTCCAGCGCGGCCACCCTGGTCCAGGTACCGCCCCGGTCCGTGCCGATGGCCGCTACTGCTTTTTTTTCGCGTTTCATGCAGGTTCCTTGACGACGGGAACGGCTAAATGATAACATATAAGCATTACGTAGTCCTATATGATCAAACAGTCAGACGGCATCGGCCTTTCAGCCATCATCAGCCCCGAAAAAGTGGTATTTATATCCGGCTCCCCCTCCAAGGAGGAGGCCGTGCGCCAGCTTACCGAGGCTATGCTGCCCCGCGTGGACGGCCTCATCGGCCGCAAGGCCCTCTTCGACCGGGTGGCCGAAGTAGAGAAGCTCAACCAGGTGCTGGAGAGCGGCTTCTACATCCCACACGCCAAGTTCCCTGAACTGGACGGCTTCCACGCCGTGCTCGGGATCATCCCGGAAGGCTTCACCGACCAGGCCACCGGCCTCAAGGTGCGGGCGCTGATCCTGCTGCTCTCCCCCCATAAGCCGGCTTTTTTTCAGCGCCACCTGAACATGCTGTCCCTGCTCAGCCAGACCTTCCAGCCCGAGCTGATAGACAAGCTCGCCGCGCTGAAGGACCCGGCCGCGGCCTCTTCCCTTATACTTGGCAAGTAGCCCGGCCCCGCCGCTTCCCAGCGCGGCGGCGTAATATATATAATTTAATTATGGTTCCCAACCAGAGGTTTAAGCAGGTTTTCGTCCTGAGCACGGCCATGCTCAGCTTCATCTCTTTCTGGAAGGCCGCGGCCATCGTGCTGTGCGACTTCGGCTCCAGCGCCTATTATTCCGGCGGCATCGCCATGCGGGCCTACGGCCCGGCCTTTCCCTGGTTCGTCCTGGGCGTCATGCTTTTCGCCGGCGTCATGCTGGCCGTTTACGTGGAATCCTGCTCAATGTTCGTGCGCGGCGGGGTGTACGTGGTGGTGCGCCACGCCATGGGCAAGTTCCTGGCCAAGATCGCCGTCTCCTCGCTGGTCTTCGACTATGTGCTCACCGGCCCCATCAGCGCCATCAGCGCCGGCTTGTATATCTCTTACCTGGCCAAGAGCCTGCTGGAGATGGCCGGCATGCATTTCCCCTTCTCCCCCAATATCCTGGCCGTGGTCTTCGGCGTGGCTGTTATCGCCTATTTCTGGAAGGAGAACATCAAGGGCGTCAAGGAATCCGGGGACACCAACGTCAAGATAGTCCTTTTCGTGGCGGCCATAGCCGCGGTACTCCTGGTCTGGTCTTTCATTACCATCTATGTCCGCGGCTTCACCCTGCCGCCTTTCAAACTGGAGTTCAGCGAGGAGGCGCTCGGCTGGTCCAAACATTTCTCCTGGCTCAAGCCCATTGGCATGATAGGCATTTTCATGGCTTTCGGCCATTCCATCCTGGCCCTTTCCGGCCTGGAGAGCATGGCGCAGGTCTACCGGGAGATAGAAGACCCTAAAGTCCCCAACCTCAAGCGCACCGCCATAATCGTTTTTATCTTCAGCGTGCTGTTCACCGGGGTGCTCACTTTCCTGTCCTCCCTGATAATCCCCGCCGAGCTGGTGGCGGGCGAGTATTCGGAGAACCTGCTCAGCGGCCTGGCCCTGCACCTGCACGGCCCGTACCTGGCGCGGCTGGCCCTCCAGATCCTGGTGGTCATCTCCGGCGGGCTGATCCTGATGGGCGCGGTGAACACCTCCTTCGTGGGCGCCAACGGCATCCTCAACCGCGTGGCCGAGGACGGCATCCTGCACGACTGGTTCCGCAAGCTCCATCCCAAATACGGCACCACTTCCCGCATAATCACCATGGTCGCGGCGCTGCAGATCGTCATAATAATAATTTCCCGCGGCAACATTTTCCTGCTGGGCCAGGCCTACGCCTTCGGCGTGCTCTGGAGCCTGGTCTTCGACACGCTTTCGCTGGTGGTGCTGCGGTTCAAGGAAGCGGATATGGAACGGGAGTTCATGTTCCCCCTGAATATCCGGGTGAAGCGCTACCAGGTGCCGGTGGGCCTCATGTCTGTGCTGGTGGTGCTGCTGATCACCGGCGTAATGAACCTTATCACCAAGCCTACGGCCACCGTGGCTGGCCTGATCTTCACGGCCGTCTTCTTCACCATTTTCCAGGTCTCGGAGAAGATGAACGAGAAGAAAGCCCAGCTGTACAAGCCCGACGAGGACAAGGACGAGGAATTGAACCTGCGCCGGGCCGACGATATCCACACTGTGGTGCCGGAGCTCACCAAGGCCCGCCGCGTGCTGGTGCCCGTGCGCAATCCCAACAACCTGCACCACCTGACCGAGGTGCTGGAGACCGCCGACGACGAGACTACCGACATCATCGTGCTCAGCGCCAAGATCGCCAAGGGCATCCAGTCCGGAGGCGAGACCATGTCCGACGAGGACAAGGAAGTGTTCAGCGCCGTCGTGCTGCTGGCCGAGAAATACGGCAAGACCGTGAAGCCCATTTTTGTTTTCTCCAACGACCCGTTCTTCTCCATGGCGCAGGTGGCCCAGGCCGCCGGAGTGGACGAGATCGTGATGGGCGTTTCAGGCTCCACCGGCGCCGAGGTGCAGATGGAGCGCCTGGC
Source organism: Elusimicrobia bacterium HGW-Elusimicrobia-3 (assembly GCA_002840355.1). Lineage (GTDB taxonomy): Bacteria > Elusimicrobiota > Elusimicrobia > Elusimicrobiales > UBA9959 > UBA9959. The sequence continues at coordinate 5,592 of PHAL01000024.1, forward strand.
CATGGCCTGGGGCATGCTCAAGAAGCCCGACGCGCCGGCCAAGCCGGTGCTCGCCAGGGTGGTCTGGGAGGGGCGGCAGATGACGTTCCAACTTTCGTAGGGTATAAAGAGAGGGATATATGGCAATAAGGCGCATCACCAAGTACGGCGAGAAGATCCTCGCCAAAAAAACCAAGCGGGTCGTTTTCGACGAGATGAAGAAAGAGCTGCCGGCGCTCCTGGCCGACATGTTCGAGACGATGGACGCCGTAGGCGGCGCCGGGCTGGCCGCCAACCAGGTGGGCCTGGACCTGCGCCTGGCCGTCATCAAGATCCACCGCGAGGACGAGGACCCGCTCTCCATCGTCATCATCAACCCCGAGCTGGTGGAGAAATCGGGCAGCATGTACGAGGACGAGGGCTGCCTCTCCTTCCCCGGCCTGTTCGCCAAGGTGCGCCGCGCCGCCAAGGTGAAGGTGCGCGCGCTCAACGAGAAGGGGCTGCCGATAGAGATCAACGCCGAAGGGCTTTTCGCCAAAGCCCTGCAGCACGAGATGGACCACCTCGACGGCGTCACGTTCGTCGACCGCCTGCCGCTGCTGTCGCGCCTGAAGCTCAAGCCCACGCTGCTCAAGCTCAAGGCCCAGTGGAAGAAGATCGACGAGCGCAAGATGAAGCCCGAGACCCTTTAGGCCGCGGGCCGGCTCTCCGGCCGCGGCGTCAGCCACTCATGCAAAAACTCCGCCTCGCTTTCCTCGGGACCCCGGACATCGCCTGCCCGTTCCTGCGCCGCGCGGCCGCCTCCGGCCACGAGGTGGCCGGCGTGATCTCGCAGCCCGACCGGCCCGTGGGCCGGGGCCTCAAACTCTGCTGCGCCCCGGTCAACGCGCTCGCCGGCGAGCTCGAACTCAGGGCCTACAAGCCGGCCAACAGGCGCGAGCTGCACGCCGCGGTGGCGGAGCTCAAGCCCGACCTCGGAGTGGTGGTGGCCTACGGCCGCCTGATCCCCGAGGAGACGCTGGCGCTGGCGCGCTACGGTTTTCTCAACGTGCATTTTTCCCTGCTGCCCAAGTACCGGGGCGCCGCCCCGGTGCAGTGGGCCCTGATCAACGGCGAAAAGGTGACCGGCGTCACGCTGTTCTGGCTGGACAAGGGCATGGACACCGGCCCTGTCTTCCTGCGCCGGGAGGAGCCCGTGCTGGAGTCCGACGACGCCGCGTCGCTGTTCGCCCGGCTCGTCTCCGTCGGCGAGGACCTGCTGGCCGAAGGCCTGGCGCGCGTGGCCGCCGGCGACATCGCCCGCGAGCCGCAGGCCGGCGAGCCCTCGCCGGCGCCCAAACTCACCGCCGCCGACGCGCTGCTGGATTTCTCCCGCCCGGCCCCGGAACTGCTGGGCCGCGTGCGCGGCCTGGCCTGCGGGGCCAGGGCCCGGTTCTTCCTCGAGCGCGACGGCAGGCGGACGGCCGTCCAGGTGATGTCGGCAGCGCTGCCGACCGGCCCGGAACGCGGCGGCGCGCCCGGCTCGGTGCTCGCCGTTGAGCCCGGCGGCGGCTTTGTAGTAAAATGTGGCGTCGGGGGGCTGCTCTTGAAAACGCTGAAGCCCGAGGGCAAGAAAGAGATGCCGGCCGCGGATTTCCTCAACGGTCTGCGCCTGAAGCCGGGCGACCTGCTGCGGTAAGGTTCAAGGAGACAATCGTGGGATTCAAAGAATTCTGGCAGAAACATTTTTCCAACTCCAGCGAGAAGATCGTCAGCCTCGGCTTCGTGCTGCGCGTCGGGAGCGTGGGCCTCGGGCTCTCCGTGATGACCTATTTCCTGTTCTCCTGGACGATGCAGACCGTGATCCACAACCGCAAGGAAGTGCTGGTTCCCGACATCTCGGGCAAGTCCTCCGTCAACGCGCTGCAGGCCCTCTCCGAGCTTAACCTGGCCATGAAGATCGAAGGCTACGAGTTCAACGAATCCGTGCCGATAGGCACCGTGCTGCGCCAGGTGCCCGGCGCCGGCTCCACCGCGCGCGAGGGCAAGATCGTGCGCGTCGTCTTCAGCCAGGGCGGCGAGTCCGTGTTCACCCCCAACCTCATCGGCCTGCCGCTGCGCAACGCCGAACTGCTGCTGCGCCAGCGCCAGCTGATGCTGGGCGAGGTCAGCGAATCCTATTCCCTGAAGGCCGAGAAGGGCACCGTGCTCTCGCAGGACCCCAAGTCCGAACTGAGCGTGTCCAAGAACACCATGGTGCAGGTGGCGGTCTCGGCCGGCGCGCCCCCCGCCGGCATCATCATGATGCCAGACTTCCGCCAGAAGAAGAGCGACGAGGCCCAGCAGTGGGCGGCGCAGAGCGGCGTCACGATGAGCCTGCTCGAGGATTCCAATTCCCTTTTCCCCGGCGGCACCGTCATCGACCAGGACCCGCAGCCCGACACCGTCGTGCCCGCCGGCGGCAAGGTCGCTTTCACCGTCAGCTCCCGCAAGGGGCAGGCGGGCGCCTCGGATAAGGAATTCAGGGTGCATTACGAGGTATCGCAGAGCGGCTCCCAGCGCCACATCCGCGTGGTCGCGCTCGGCAAGAGCGGCGACAGGGAGATCTTCAACGGCCTGCGCGATCCCGGCTCAAAGATAGACCTTTCCGTGCCCCAGGCCGGCGCGCAGAAGATCCGAATTTTTGAGAACGGCATACTGGTAGAGGAGCGCCCCGTAAAATGACCCCGGCCTTCCCCCTCCCCTCCGGGCGCCTGGCCCTCTGCCCGTCGGTGCTGTCGGCGGATTTTTCCTGCCTCAAGAGCAGCCTGGCCAGGGTCAGCAAGAACGCGGACTGGATGCACGTCGACGTGATGGACGGGCGCTTCGTGCCCAATATCAGCTTCGGCCCGGTCATCGTGCCCGCCGTGCTGCGCGCCGGCGGCCTGCCGGCGGACTCGCATCTGATGGTGGAGAACCCCGCTATGTTCATCGGGCCTTTCGCCAAAGCCGGCGCCTCGCTGATCACCATCCACGCGGAAGCGCGCGGCGCCGCCGCCTGCCTCCGGCAGATCAAGGCCCTCGGCCTCAGGGCCGGCATGTCGCTGCGCCCCAAAACCCCGCTGTCGCGCGCGCTGCCGTACCTGCGCCAGCTGGACCTTCTCCTTATAATGACGGTAGAGCCCGGCTTCGGGGGCCAGGCCTTCATGGCTGAAATGCTGCCCAAGGTGCGCGCCGCGCGCGCGGCTATCGCCAGATCCGGCCGCCCGGTCTGGCTGCAGGTGGACGGCGGCATCAACGCCGAGACCGCCGCCGCCGCCGTAGCGGCCGGCGCGGACGCGCTGGTGATCGGCAGCGCCCTGTTCTCCGCCCGCAATCCCGCGGCGATGCTGAAGGGGCTGAGGAAGATCTGACATGTCCAAAAAAATTCTTATCGTCGAGGACGAGCCGCTGATCGTGAAAGTGCTGGCCATCCGCCTGGAAGGGCTGGGCTACAAGGTGGTTTCCGCGATGGACGGCGAGGAAGGGCTCGACGCGGTGAGAAAGGAGAAGCCGGACCTGGTCATCCTCGACATAGGTCTGCCCAAGATAGACGGCAACACGCTCTGCGAGCTGATCAAGACCGGAGCGGAGACGAAACAGGTCAAGGTCATCATGCTGACCGGCAAGCGGCTGATGGGCGACATGGAAAGTTCGTTCGCCGCCGGCGCGGACCTCTACATAAACAAGCCCTACGAGTGGCAGCGCCTGATGGGCCACATCAAGGACCTGATAGGCTGACGCCCGGGCCCATTCCCAAACCCCGCCCAAATATAATATAATAACTGTTCGCGCAAACCCGCGAAAAACGGGCGCGTGGGCGATTTTTTCTGTTAGGTATTCAAGGAGGACAACATGGCAGTTGTTTTGAGGCTTCAGAGAATAGGCAAGCGCACCCAGCCGCATTACCGCATCGTGGCCATCGAGAAATCGAGCGGCCCGCACGGTCAGCCGCTGGAAGTGGTCGGTCATTACGACCCTAAGGCCGCCAAGGACAAGTCGAAGGTCACGCTCAAGAACGAGAAGGTGGACCTCTGGATCAAGAACGGCGCCAAGCCGTCCGAGACCGTTGGCTCCCTTATCGTCCGCGCCCGCAAGGCAGAGAAAGCCGCGGCGCAGAAATAACGGGGACCAAAATGAAAGACGTGTTAATGTTCATCATAGGTTCCCTGGTGGAGAAGCCGCAGGAGGTAAAGGTAGGCGTTAATGAGGACGGGGATATCACCCGCTTCAAGCTGACGCTGGCCTCTTCCGACCGCGGCAAGGTCATCGGCAAGGAAGGGCGCGTGGTGAAAGCCATCCGCACCGTGCTGCAGACCGCCGCTGCCAGGCAGAACAAGAAAGTCTATCTCGACATAGACTGACCGGGCCATGCCCCCTGCCCTGAAAGTTGACGCGGTCACGCTCTTCCCGGGGATGATAGACGCCCCGCTTTCGGAAAGCATCGTGGGCCGCGCCAGGCAGGAAGGCTTCCTCGAGCTGGGTTTTTCCAACCCGAGGGATTTCACGGAGGACCGCCACCGGACCGTGGACGACAGGCCGTACGGCGGCGGGACCGGCATGCTGATGATGGCCGAGCCGGTCTACAGGGCGCTCAAGGCCGTAAGGAAGAAAGGGTCCACCGTGATCCTGCTGACCCCCAAGGGGCGGCGCTTCGACCAGCGCACGGCGCTGGAGCTGGCCAAGAAGAAGCACCTGATCTTTATCTGCGGGCATTACGAGGGAATAGACGAGCGGGTAACACCGCTGGCCGACCTCGAGCTCTCGATAGGGGACTACGTGCTCACCGGCGGCGAACCCGCGGCGGTAGCCGTGATAGACGCGGTGACCAGGCTGATCCCCGGCGTGCTCAAGCGCAGCGACGCCACCGTCAACGAGACTTTTACCGACGGCCTGCTGGAAGCGCCGCATTACACGCGGCCGGCGGTGTGGAGAGGCAAAAAGGTGCCGCCCGAATTGGTGAGCGGCAACCACAAGCTGATAGCGGAGTGGCGCCGCAGGCAGGCCGAAAGCCTGACCGGCGATACGAGGCCCGACCTGGCCCCCGCCCCCAAGAAAGCGCGGAGCGCGGCGAAGAAGAAATAGATTTGTTTCAACTAACGAGGAGGCAGTATGAAAGACATTGCTAAATACCTGGGCATCAAGAACGATAACTTCGATTTCAATCCCGGTGACACCGTGAAAGTGCACACCAAGGTCGTTGAAGGCGACAGCGAGCGCATCCAGATCTTCGACGGCGTCGTGATCTCCCGCCGCGGCAGCGGCATCTCCGCCAGCTTCACCGTGCGCAAGATCTCTTACGGCGTGGGCGTGGAGCGCGTGTTTCCGCTGCACTCCCCCCGCATCGACAAGATCGAAGTCATGAAGACCGGCAAGGTCCGCCGCGCCAAGATCTATTATCTCCGCGGCCTCTCCGGCAAAGCGGCCAGGCTGGCGGAAGTGGACAAGGCAGTGTCCGCGCCCGCCCCGAAGGACGAGCCTGCCCCCGCCGCCCAGCCGGGCGCCGGTAACTAAGCCGGTTTCCTCTCCCCCCCGCGCCGGGCGCGGGGGGGCAGGCGGTCTCAGGCATAAATATCGTGCCCCTCGCCAAATTCGACCTTGCACTCCTTGAAACCAGGCGGCCGGCTTTCCTTATCGGCGTCGATGAAGCCGGGCGCGGCCCTTTGGCCGGCCCCGTTACCGCTTGCGCGGCCTGGGTCCCTCTTTCCGCCCACGGCGCCATTTCCCCGCTAGTCAACGACAGCAAAAAACTTTCCCCGCAGCGGCGCGAGCGCGCGCTGGCCCTCATGCGCGCCTCCGGCGTGCGCTTCGGTTTCGGCTACGCCGGCCCCTCCGAGATCGACGGGGTCAATATCCTGGAAGCAACTTTTAACGCCATGGGGGCCGCCGTCAGGCGGCTCCTGTCCTATACCGGCGCGGCCCCCGGTTCGGCGCTGCTGCTGGTGGACGGGCCGCTGCGCATCAAGCGCCTGGAGGGCTGCGCGCAGCAGCCGCTGGTGGACGGCGACGCTAAATCCCTTTCTATCGCGGCCGCCAGCATCTACGCCAAGGTGGTCCGCGACCGCTGGATGGCCGTGCTCGACGCCCGCCATCCCGGCTACGGCCTGGCCGCCCACAAGGGCTACGGCACGGCGGCGCACCTGGAGGCGCTGCGGCGGCTCGGGCCCTGCCCGCAGCACCGCAGAAGCTTCGCGCCGGTGCGCAGGGCCGCCGGGGCGGCGTGAACGGGCGCGGCGCCGCGGCGGAAGAGCGGGCGGCCCTCTTCCTGAAGGACGCGGGCTACGAGATCCTGGCCCGCAACTGGGCCTGCCCGCTGGGAGAGCTTGATATCGTTGCGCGCAAGGGATCCGCTGTGGTTTTTGTCGAAGTCCGCTCCAGGTCCAGCAGCGCCTACGGCAGCCCGGCGGAGACCGTGACCGCCGCCAAGCGCGGCAGGATCATAAGGACGGCGCAGGCCTATATCAAGGCCGCGCGCCCGCGGGCGGAAGAGTACCGTTTCGATTTTATCGGCATCGTGCCCGGCGAATCGCCGGAACACATAGAGAACGCGTTCGGCGCCGACGGCTTCGGCTTCTAGCGCCTACGCGGTAAGGAGAGACTACATGGAACCTTCCGACATACTCAGGGACGTAGAGAAAACCGCGGGCTGGCTTAAAAAAGTGGCCGCAGGCTTCAATCCCGAAACCGCCATCATCGCCGGGTCCGGCCTGGGCGGCGCGCTGCCCCGCCTGGAGGGCAAGGTATCCGTCTCCTACCAGGACATCCCCGGCTTTCCCGCCCCCACCGTGAAAGGCCACGCCGGCGAGCTGATCTTCGGGCGCATGGGCGGCGCCGACGTGGTGATGATGAAGGGCCGCTTCCACTACTACGAGGGCCGGCCGCTCTCGTTCATCGCCTTCCCCATCCGCGTGCTGCGCGCTCTCGGCGTGAAGAATCTGCTGCTGACGGCCGCCGTCGGCTCGCTCAAGCCGGCCGGCAAGCCCGGCGACATGGTGATCCTCAGGGACCACCTGAACCTGATGGGCTCCAACCCGCTGATGGGCAACTACCACCCCGCCTTCGGCGAGATGTTCCCCGACATGAACGGCCCCTACGACGCCGCGCTGCGCCGCGAAGCCATGCGGCTCGCCAAGAAGCTGCGCATCCGCGCCCGCGAGGGCGTCTACACCGCCGTCACCGGCCCGTCGTACGAGACGCCCGCCGAGGTGAAGATGTACCGGCAGCTCGGCGGCGACATAGCGGGCATGAGCGTGGTGCCCGAGACCATCGCCGCGCGCCAGCTGAAGCTGCGCGTGGCCGGCGTCTGCTGGATCTCCAATTTCTGCAGCGGCATCTCCAAGCAGGTGCTGTCGCACGAGGAAGTGCTGGAGCTCGGCCAGAAAGTTTCCGGGAAGATGCAGGGCCTGCTGGAGGGCCTGCTCAAGTCCAAAGCGATCAAGGGGTAAAGGGAAAATCATGAGAATGCTCGACCTGCTGCTGAAAAAACGTTCCGGCCTGGAGCACACCCCCGCCGAAATAGAGTTCATAGCGATGGGCGCCGCCGACGGCTCCATCCCCGACTACCAGCTTTCCGCCTGGCTGATGGCCTCTTTCCTTAACGGGCTGACCCCCGCCGAGACCGCCGCGCTGACGAAGGCGATGGCGCAGTCCGGCGACCGGCTGGACCTTTCTTCCATAAAAGGCATCAAGGTGGACAAGCATTCCACCGGCGGCGTGGGCGACGGCGTCTCCATAGCGCTCGCGCCGATAGCGGCCGCGGCGGGCGTGGTAGTGCCCATGATGAGCGGCCGCGGCCTGGGCCACACCGGCGGCACGCTGGACAAGCTCGAAGCCATGAAGGGCTTCAACGTGCGCCTGAAGCCCGGATACGTGGTCAAGCAGCTCAAGGCCACCGGCCTGTCCATGTTCGGCCAGACCGAGCGCCTGGCCCCGAGTGACAAGAAGCTTTACGCCCTGCGCGACGCCTCCTGCACGGTCGAGGCGCTGCCGCTGATCGTGGCCAGCATCCTCTCCAAGAAGTACGCCGAGGACATCACCGGCCTGGTGATGGACGTGAAATACGGCTCCGGCGCATTCCTGAAAGAGTTCAAGCCCAGCCGCGAGCTCGCGGTGGCGCTGATGAAGACCGCCAAGCTGCTGGGCATCCGCTGCGTGGCAGTGATGACCGCCATGAACGAACCTCTCGGCGTGGCTATAGGCAACGGCATAGAGACCTCGGCCTGCATAAAGATACTGCAGGGCGAGAAAGCCCCGGAGGATTTCACGCGAGTGCTCGAAACCCTCGCTGGCTGGATGATACACCTGGGCGGCAAGGCCCGCACGGCCGAAGAGGGCATTGAAAAAGCCAGGGCGGTCGTCGCCGACGGCAGCGCGCTGGAGAAGTACCGCCTGATGGCCAAGTGGCAGGGCGCCGACCCCAAGGTGGCCGACGACCCGGACCGCCACATGCCCAAGGCCAAACTCTCGAAGAAAATACTCGCTAAGAAAGCCGGCTTCCTCACCGCGATGGAGGCCCGCACCGTAGGGTTCGCCGCCGTGGCGCTGGGCGCCGGCCGCGCCAAGGCCGAGGACGCCGTGGACTTCGGCGCCGGCTTCATCCTGGAGAGGAAGCCCGGAGACCGCGTTAAGCCCGGCGACGTGATCGCCACCGCCTACGCATCCGCCCCGGGCAAGCTCGCCGACGGCGTGAAAATGTTCGAGTCCTCGCTGGCCTACGGGCCGCGGGCGCCCCGCAAGGAGCCCCTGATACGCGAGATCATAAAGTAAGCCCGGGAGGCCTATGAAGAACGTCCATGTTTCCAAGCACCCGGTAGTGCTGGACAAGATAGCCAGGCTGCGCGACCGCAAGACGAGCGTGGCCGACTTCAGGCGGCTGATGGGCGAGCTCGCCATGTTCCTCGCCCACGACGCGCTGCTCAACGCCCGCGTGAAGAAGGCCAAGGTGCGCACGCCGGTCGGCGTGGCCGACGCCCTGCGCCTGTCGCACGACCTGGTCTTCGTCGCCATCCTGCGCGCCGGCCTCGGCATGGTGGACGGCCTGCTGAAGATGTACCCGGAGGCCAAGCTGGCCCACATCGGCATCTACCGCGACGAGGAGACGCTCAAGCCCGTGAAGTACTACGTGCGCCTGCCCGAGAACGTGGCCGACAGCCTGGTGGTGATAGCCGACCCGATGCTGGCCACCGGCGGCTCGGCCGTGGAGGCCGTGGAGATCATGAAGAGCCGCGGCGCGAAGAATATCTGCTTCGTCTGCATGATCGCTTCTAAGGAGGGCATCAAGCGCCTCTCCTCCGCGCACCCGGAAATGCCCATCTACGTCGGCACCGTCGACGAGCGCCTTAACGGCGACGGCTACATCGTGCCCGGCCTCGGCGACGCCGGAGACAGGATGTTCGGCACAGCCTAATGGGCTCCAGGGGGTCAGAACGCAAAAACGTGGTCACTGCTGTGTCGCTGTGCTCCACCCGCACACCGTGCTCGCCACTCCCCGTCGCTGCAGTGGCTTTCGGCCACCCGGCCCTCGCGCTACGCAAGCTCGGGCCTCCGACAGGGTTTTGCTAACCTGACCCCCTGGATCCCTTTTGTGGATAAATAAAAAAGCCCGGCTCCGAGCCGGGCTTTTTTTTGAGCCTTGCCGCTTACTCGAGGGCCTTGGCGTGCGGGTCGGCTATGCGGACCAGCGTCTTGTGGTCCAGGATCTTTATGGACTTCACTTCGCGCTTGATGACGCTGCGCTTCTCCAGCTCGGCGAGCGTGCGCACGACGGTCTCCAGCGCCAGGCCGGTGATCTCGGCGATCTCGGTGCGCTTGAGGCCGTGTATGGCCGGGTTGGCGGTGTCCTTGGATTTGAAGGAGATCGCGTTGATCAGCGCCCTGGCCACCTTGGAGCGGGCCGGCTTGTAGGCGGTATCCTTGAGCTTGAGCTGCAGGCCGCGCATCTCCGTGGCGATCTTGTGCAGCAGCACCTTGTAGGTCTTCGGGTGGTCGGTGAGGAACTGCTCCAGGGTCTTGCTGTCCATGAAGGAGAGAATGGTGTCTCCCATGGCCCTGCTATTGCAGAAATATTCCTTGCCGGAGAAGAAGGCGATGTGGCCGAAGGTCTCGCCGGGATGGCGGATCCAGGTGATCATCTGCTGGCCCTTGGCGTCGGTGGAGAAGATCTTGGTGCGGCCTTTGCAGACGGTGAAGATGCCCTGCGGCACCTGCGCCTCGTTGTAGATGGCCTCGTCGTCCGCGAATTTGCGGCCGGTCTTGAGCTGGTTCCACGCTTTCTGGGCCTGCGGGTCCAGCCGGCTGTAAAAACAAATGGCTTTGAAGCGGCAAGGGCCGCAGTCAGGTGCCTGGTCTTTTTTGAATCTGTTCATATTCCCCCGTCCCGGCCTCACACCGGGCTGCTGGTTATATTATATCTTATTTGCCCCCCCGTCGTCATTTGATAGAATAGGACTCGCGCCATGTTCAAAGACCTTAAAGCCCTCGGCAAAGAATCGCTGATCTACGGACTCTCCACCGTGGGCGCGCGCCTGCTCAATTTCATCCTGCTGCCGTTCTATACCCACTACCTGGTGCCGGCCGATTACGGCGTCGTGGCGGCGGTCTTCTCCTATGTCGCCTTCCTCAACATCGTCTACCATTACGGCCTCGACCAGGCCTACATGCGGCATTACGCGGACCGGGAGAAGGCCTTTCCCGCCGCCGTCGCCTGCCTGGGCGTCACCACGCTGCTGCTGACGCTGCTATTCTGCGCCGCCGCGCCGTTCTGGGCCGGCGCCGCCGGCATCGGCGCCGGCAACTCCAGGCTGGTCTATTACGCGGCCGCCATCCTGCTGCTCGATACCGCCACCATTATCCCGTTCGCCGACCTGCGCATGCGCCACCGTGCGCTGCGCTTCGCCGGGGTGCGCACCGCCTCCATCGTTATCAACGTGGCGCTCAACGTCGTTTTCCTCTCCTACCTGGGGCTGGGGCTGGAGAGCGTGTTCCTGGCCAACGTGATCTCCTCCGCCGCGGCCGCCGCGCTGCTGGCGCCCGAGTTCCGGGCCGCCGCCGCCAGGGTCGACCTGCCCGTGCTCAGGAACCTGCTGTCCTTCGCGCTGCCGCTCCTGCCCGCCGGGCTGGGCGCCATGGCCGTGCAGGTGCTGGACCGGCCCATCATGCTGCACCTCACCGACACCGCCTCGGTGGGCGTCTACCAGGCCAATTACCGGCTGGGCATCTTCATGATGATGGTGGTGACGATGTTCGACCAGGCCTGGCGGCCGTTCTTCATAGAGCGCTCGCACCGCCCCGACGCCGCGCCGGTGTTCGCCCGCGTGCTGACCTATTTCACCGTCGGCGGCCTCTGGCTGTGGCTGGGCCTCTCGTTCTTCATAGGCGACCTCGCCCGCCTGCGGGTGGCCGGGGTCAACCTGATACACCCGGACTACTGGTCGGGCCTGGGCATAGTGCCGGTGGTGCTGGCCGCCTACCTGCTCAACGGCGTCTACGTGAATTTCCTGGCGCCGGTGATCATCGCCAAGCGCACCGGCATAATACTCTCGGTGACGCTGGCCGGCGCCGCCGTAAGCATCGGCGGCAACTTCGCCCTGATCCCGGTTTTCGGCATGTACGGCGCCGCCTGGGCGCTGCTGCTCTCCTACCTGGTCATGGTCGTCATGGTGCACCTGCGCGGCCGCTCCTTCTACCCGGTGCCTTACGAGTTCGGCCGTATCGGCGCCGCGGTCGGCCTGGCGGCCGCCTGCGCGCTGCCGGCTTTCCTGCTGCCCTACGGCGGTCCGGCCGGCGCAGCGGTACGGGCCGCGGCTTTCCTGGCTTTCCCGCTGCTGGCCTGGCACGGCGGCCTGCTGCTCCCCGAGGAGAAAGAGGCCGTCCTGCGCCGCTTCTCCCGCCCCCTCCCTTCGGACCATTCATAAAAGCGGGCCGCTTGAGGGCGGCCCGGTATTACGCTCGCTATACAGCGGGGCTATTTTTCCTGCTGGAGTTTGCCGAAGGCGGCTACGCCGACGGCGGTGGTGAGCAGGCAGAAGACGGCTATGGCGGCGAGGTTGGTCCAGGCGGAAAAATGGCCCTGGCCCAGCATGATGATGCGCATGAGGTCCACGGCGTAGGTGACCGGGTTGGCCAGGCTGACGGCGCGGATGTACGGCGCTGCGCCGGACAGGTCGAACAGCGCCCCGCTGAAGAAGAACATGGGCCAGGTCAGGAAGCTCATGACCAGGCCGAAGCCTTCCATGGATTTCATCCTGGCGCCTATGGTCAGGCCGAGGTTGGTGATCATGTAGGCCACCGGGAAGGCCGCGGCCAGGGCCAGCAGCACCTGCAGCGGGCCCATGGGCAGGATGAACAGGGCCCCGATGACCAGCAGCAGCAGCGTCTCTATGAGGGCGCCCAGCATGCCGCCCAGCGATTTGCCGAAGAACAGCGTGGCGCGCGAGATGGGCGCCGCGAGCACTTCCTTGAGGAAGTCCAGCCGCTTGTCCCAGATGATATACAGCCCGTAGGTGATCGACGTGAAGAGTATCACCATCGCCAGGATGCCCGGGAAGATGAACTGCTGGTAGGTGTAGCCTGCCACCGGGCTCTGCCCGCCCGACATGCCCTTGCCCATCACGAACAGGAACAGCAGCGGCGAGATGAGGATGGAGATGATTCGTTCCTTCTCTCGGAAGAAGATCTTGGCTTCGCGCAGCAGCAGGGCCCAGACGGCGTTGAAGTTCACCGGCGCACCGCCTTGTTGACGGCCACGCGCTCGAAGATCCCCTCGGCGTGCTCTTCGGCGTCGTCGCTGATCTGCTGGCCCGCGAACTTCAGGAACACGTCGTCTAGCGTGACGCGGCGCACTTCCACCTCGTCTATCCGCCCGCCCGCGTTAAGCAGCGCCTGCAGGTTGACCCCGGACTCCTCTATGCTGATCTTGTAGCGGCCGTTCTCCAGCTCCACGCTCTGCACGAAAGGCAGCGCCCTGACGGCGGCCTCGTCGAGCGCGCCGGTGACGAAGACCAGGTCCCGGCCCACCTTGCGCTTGAGCTCGTCCGGGGTGCCCAGCTCTATGATCTTGCCGCGGTTGATGATGCCGATGCGGTCGGCCAGGCTGTCCGCCTCTTCCATGTAATGGGTGGTCAGGATGATCGTGGTGTTATGCGTCGCCCTGAGCTCGCGGATATGGCTCCACACCGCCTTGCGGCTGGCCGGGTCGAGGCCCAGCGTGGGCTCGTCGAGGAAAAGGATCCTGGGCTTGTGGATCAGGCCGCGGGCTATCTCCAGACGCCGGCGCATGCCGCCGGAATAGGTCTTTACCAGGCTGCCCGCCCGGTCGGTGAGCTTTACCATTTCCAGCATGCGGTCTATGCGGCCCGGGATCTCGGCGCGGGGCACGCCGTAGAGCATGGAATGCAGGTAGAGGTTCTCGCGGCCGGTCAGCAGGTCGTCCACGCTGGGCTCCTGGAAGACTATGCCGATGTTGCGGCGCACTTCCAGCGGCTCGCGGTTGATGTCCCGGCCGGCCACCACCGCGGTGCCCGACGTAGGCTTGACCAGCGTGGAGAGCATGCTGATCAGCGTGGTCTTGCCGGCGCCGTTGGGGCCCAGCAGGCCGAAGACCTCGCCTTCCGGTATTTCCAGCGATACGCCGTCCACGGCCGTGACTTCGGCGTAGCGCTTTACCAGATCAGAGGTGACGATGGCGGCCATATATGGATTCTAGCAATTAGAGACTGCTCCGGAAAAAGGCCGCTAGGCGGCGTTCGTACTCGGCCGGCGCCGTGTAGTGGTTCTGGCCGTGGTCCGCGCCTTCCACCAGCCACAGCTCGGCGGCCGGGTTGGCGGCCTTGAGCGCCGCCGAGTTGGAGGGCGGCACCGTGCCGTCCAGCGTGCCGTGCACCAGCAGCATCGGCGCGGCGAACGCCGCGGCGTTTCCTACCGGGCTGACCGCCCGGATGTCGACGCCGGTGAACAGCAGCATCCAGCCGCGCATCAGCAGCAGCAGGGGCCGGCGCAGCGGGCCCCAGCCCGCGAAGATATGTTCCAGCTCGCCGTGCAGGTCGGCGAAGGGGGCGTCCAGCGCGCGGGCCTTCACGGCCGGGTTGTCCGACAGCAGCACCGCCGCTCCCCCCATCGAGAAACCGAACAGGCCTATGGCGCCGCTGGGCAGGCGGCCGGCGGCGAAGGCCGCGGCCGCGTCTATGTCGCGCGTCTCCCTGGCCCCGCCGGTGGAAAAGAAGCCGCCGCTGCGGCCGGTGGCCCTGAAATCGAAATAGAGCAGATTGAACTCGCGCGCGAGGAAAGAGGTGAGCCCCAGCACGTCGCTCTTGTCCATCGGGTAGCCGTGGCAGATTATCACCGTGCTCCGCGAGGTCTTGTGCGGTATGAACCAGGCGTCCAGTTCTATCCCGTCGGAGGTGCGCAGGCGCAGCGGCTCGGCCTTCAGGCCGAAATCCTCCGGAGTGTAACTGCCGATATGGCGGCGCGGATGCGCGTACAGCCAGAAGAAAAAGAAGGCGAGCGCGGCCAGCGCCAGCAGCGGGTACAGCAGCAGGCGCCAGGCCACCTTGAACGCCAGCCCGTTCACTTGGGCTCCACCAGCGGCACGAAGCGCACGGAGCAGACGGAAGTGGTTTCGAGCCCGGCCGGGGTTTTGCGGATCAGGCGCAGGTCCTGCGTTCCTACCCCGACGGGAACGACCAGGCGGCCCCCCTCTTTAAGCTGCTGGCCCAGGGCGGGCGGCACCTCGCGCGCGGCGCAGGTGACCACGATGGCGTCGAAGGGCGCTTCCTCCGGCCAGCCGGCGGCGCCGTCCCCGACGCGGAATTTAATGTTCTTGCGGCCGAGCCCGGCCAGTTTCTCCCGGGCCGCGGCGGAGAGTTCCGGCAGCAGCTCCACCGTGCGCACCTCGGCGGCCAGCTCGGAGAGCACGGCGGTTTGGTAGCCCGAGCCGGTGCCGATCTCCAGCACCCGCTCGCCGCCTTTGAGTTCCAGCAGTTCGCTCATCAGCGCCACTATATAGGGCTGCGAGATGGTCTGCCCCCCGGCGATGGGCAGCGGGTAATCCTCGTAGGCGCGCGTCACCATGTCTTCGGTGACGAAGCAGTGCCGGCAGACCTTGTCCATGGCGGCCAGCACGCGCGGGTCTTTAACGCCGCGCGCCTCTATCTGGTCCTTTATCATCTGGCGCCGGATGAAGCCCAGGTAGGCGTCGTAATGCTGGCCCAGTATCTTTTGTATCACTACCAGACTCCCTTGGCCACCATGAAGCAGGCCAGCGTGGTCTTTATGCCGTATTCTTTGGCCTTCGCCGCGGCGGCGTCGGACTCGGAGCCGGGCTGCATCCAGATATGTTTTACGCCCAGGCGGTTGCATTCCTCTACCGCCAGCTCGGTGACGCCGGGGTGCACCACCGTGATGACCAGGTCCGGCTTTTTCTCTATGTCCGAAAGGCTCTTGTAGATATGCTGCCCCAGCACGAAGCCCCCCTTCGGGTTGACGCCCGCCACCGGGTAGCCGGCGTTGAGCAGGTCGCGGAAGATCTTGTGGCCGTACTTGGAAGCGTCGCCCGAGACGCCGACCACCGCTATCTGTTTATATTCTTTAGTGTTCATGGGAGTTGTCCGAAGTCCGTCCTTAATTTTTCCTCCCAGAGCCGCAGGCGCGGGAAATGGTAGACCTCCAGCCCGGCCGAGAAAATCAGCAGCAGGTAAAAGTCCGCTTTGTAGCCCGTAAGGATGAAGAGGATAAGGCCGGCCACGGCCGGCACTTCGCACAGGGCGGCCGTTACTATGGCCCGCGCGGTCAGGGCTTTTACGGCGGCCTCCGGCGTGGCCCGGCGCGCGTCCAGCCGGGCGGCCGCGAACCTGAGGGCGAAAACCGAAGCGATGGAGAGGATGTAGACGGCGTATTTTACGGCGTAGGCCGCGGGCGGCGGGAGCGGGGGCTTGTGCCCCGCGCGGGCAAGCACCTCCCCCACTACCGCGTAGAGGACGATGGCGACTATGATCCCGGCCGAGGAGAGCGCCGCGGCCAGGTAGGATTTCTTAATGAGTTCCCTGGTCAAGCGCGCTCCTAGTGCTCGAAGAACTTCATGCCGTCGGGACCCGGGTTGGCCGAGTCCAGCAGCAGCAGGCCGTAATAGGCCGAGTTGGGGTTGGAGAAATACAGCCAGCCGCCGGAACCGGTGACGGCCTTGGAAAGGTCCTTGTCGAATTTCTTGGAATCCACGATCTTTATCCCCGCGGTGCGCTCATGGCCGGGCAGGTGCAGCTCCGGCACGGCGGAGATGCTGTCCGGGGCCAGGTCGGCCGGGGACTTGGGATATCTGCCGCCGGTCTGCGAGTAGTAGACCTGCAGCGCGCCGCGGAAGGCCTGCAGCGTCTTCATGGCGGACTCGGTGCGCGCCTTCTCGTCGGCCGCCTTCTCCCTGGCGGCGATCTCGGCCAGGATCTCCTCGCCGAGGGCCTCGCGGACGGCGGCGTTGAATTTCTCCATCTCCGGCGCCAGCTTCCGCAGGCGCTCGGCCGGGATCTCGGCGTACTTCTCGGCCAGTATGGCCAGGTTCCTGCCGGTGCGCTCCAGCGCGGGGTCCAGGCGGGAGGGCGCGGCTTGGGCGGCTTGCGCGGGGGCCTCCTGGGCGTGGGCCCCGCTGCTCAGCAGCAGCGCGGCGGTGAATAGCAGGTCTTTCATTGTTTCTCCTCGGGGTTAAAGTTTCAGTTCCCAGTTCTGCAGCTCGGTGATGAACTTGTAGTCCGTCAGGTCGAACTGTATGGGCGTCACCGAGACGTAGCCGGCATTCAGCGCGTTGAGGTCGCTGGCGGCGTCCGGGTCTTTGGGCTTGTAGTCGCCGGTCATCCAGTAGTAGGTGTTGCCGTGCGGGTCGGTGCGCTTGTCGAACCAGTCGTTGAAGCAGGTGCGGCTCTGGTTGGTCACGCGCACGCCCTTGAGCCTGGAGGTAGGCAGGTTGGGCACGTTGACGTTGAGCAGCGTGCCGGCCGGCAGCTTGCGCTTCTTAAGCGTGCCCGCCAGCCGGGCGGCGAAGGCCGCGGCCGGTCCGAAGTCGGGGTTCTTGAAGGTGTCCAGCGAGACCGCGATGGACGGGATGCCCAGCAGCGCGCCCTCGGTGGCGCCCGAGACGGTGCCGGAATAGAGGATATTGTAGGCCTGGTTGCCGCCCAGGTTGACGCCCGAGACCACCAGATCGGGGCGCTTCTTCATCAGCGCCTTGATGCCGAGCTTTACGCAGTCGGCCGGCGTGCCGCTGGCGGCGTAGCCGAAGAATTGGCCGTTGCGCTTGGCCGTGGTCACCCGGAGCGGGTCGGTGATGGTGATGGCGTGCCCTACCGCGCTGCGCTGCGTGTCCGGGGCTACCACGGTGACGTTGCCCACTTTCTTCATCGCGGTCGCCAGCGCGCCTATGCCCTCGGCGTAAATGCCGTCGTCGTTGGTTATGAGTATTTCCATAGTTCTTTGACCTATATTGTATAAATTTAAAAGCCGCCCCTTCCGGTTAAAAAGAGGCGGCTTTCTCTCCGGCGG
The DNA here is from genome assembly GCA_002840355.1 of Elusimicrobia bacterium HGW-Elusimicrobia-3. Classification (GTDB taxonomy): domain Bacteria; phylum Elusimicrobiota; class Elusimicrobia; order Elusimicrobiales; family UBA9959; genus UBA9959. The sequence continues at coordinate 23,088 of PHAL01000024.1, forward strand.
GCGGCCGCGCTATCTGCGCGGCATCCGGGCCGGCGGTACGGTGCCCAGCAGCTTGTGCAGCAGGGCCGCCAGCGTCTCGGTCTTCACCGGCTTCTCCAGGTACTCGCGCACATTGCTCTCACGCTTTATGAGGTCCGCGGTGGAGCGGTCCATCATCCGGCCGGTCATGATGACCACCGGTATCTGACCGGTCTCGTCGTTCTGCAGCTCGTGCACTATCTCGAAGCCGCCGGCTTTGGGCAGCATCAGGTCCAGCAGTATCAGGTCCGGCGAGACCGTCCTGGCCTTGGTGAGCCCCTCGCTGCCGTCCGCCGCGGCCTCCGCCCTGAACCCCTCGCGGGTCACTACGATCCTGAGGAATTCCCGGACGGCGGCATCGTCGTCTACTATCAGTATGAGCTTGTCGGCCGCTGAAACTGGCTCTGTCATTTCTCCCCCCGCGCCGTCAGATCTCGGCGGTGGCGATGGCGTCTATCTTGGTCCAGTCCACGTAGGAGCGCTTGCCCTGGCCGCGGTTGACCACCAGGCATTCCTCGGTGTCGGTCAGGGACTCGGCGCGCAGCGCGCCGGCCGGCGTGGCCGACCGTATGACCACTACGAACATCCTGTCCTGGACATGGTAGGTGGTCTCGCCGGGCAGCGCCTCGGGGCTGTCCGGTATCACCTGGAACCGCTTCTTCAGAACGCTTACCCATGCTGCTCTGTCCATGTTGCCTCCCGCCCGCTTAAAATAACGGCGCTCTCGCGCTCCTGAACATGATACAAAATGCCCCGCGCTTTTGCCTCGCGGAAAGCGGAACCGCCGGCCTGCCGGCGGTTCCGTAATTCTATGCCGCCTGTCCGGCTACCGGCGCCCGGTCCGGGTAGCGGCCGCGTCTCGCTCGGCGGCTTTTTCCAGCTTGGGGCGGCCGTAGTGGTCGTAGAGAGCGCTCTCGTAGTCCTCGCTGACCGGCTGCGACGGGTCGTATTCAGGACTTGCCTCGATAGCCAGGCGCGTCAGGTCCACGTACACTTCCGAGGTTTCCCAGTCCACGCTCTCTATCCAGTGCGGCGACACCAGCACCTTCCTGCCCGGCAGCCAGTTGCCCGTGTCGGCTACCAGGTAGCGGATAGCCCACCTGGCGTCGTCGATTATGAAATTCTCCACGTGGCCGATGGTCCCGTCGGCGGCGTGCAGGCGGTAGCCCGTCACCGCGCGGGTGCTCTGCAGGTGCGTCTCCGGCGGCGGTTCGCGGTCCTGCGTGGTCCCGGCGCGCTCCTCCGCCTCGGGGCTCTCCGGGAACAGCGTGCCGCCGGACATGCTGCCGGCGTAGAAGCCCTCCCCCCAGTAGAGCGGCCAGGCGTAATGCTTGTGCAGTTCCAGCTCGTGCAGGCGCGTTACGGTCTTGTCTGTGTCTATGTCCGGGCTGTTGCGCACCTGCTCGCGCGTCAGCAGTACCGGCAGGGCCCTGGCCCGCAAGTCCGGCTCGCGTTTGAGCGCCGCCGTGGAGATGAGCACCTTGCGGCCGGACAGCCAGCCCCCGGTGCGCACCACCAGGTAGCGCAGGTTCCAGGTCTGGTCGTCGAAGCAGAAATCGTCCACCTCGCCCAGCTCGCCGTCCGTGGCGTGTATCGTGAGGCCCTTAAGGCCGTTAATGTCTCGCAGCATTCTTCCCCCTTTTCCTTTCGGAAAAACCCTTAACCTAACCCTGCTGGAATTCTAACTCTCTGGCCCGCGCAAGTCAAGGCTGGGCCGGGCGCCGCTATAACGGCGTGAGGCGGTAGTTTTCGCCTATGAGGCTGCGCCAGAGGGCGCGAGGGATGTTTATGTAATCGTCGGACCAGGCGCGCCCGGGCGGCGCCTCGATGAAGGCCCAGCCGGGCATGGCGGACAGGGGCAGCAGCGGCAGCACCGCCGGCGACTTCGCCACTATCATGGCGCCCGCCCCCAGCGCGCCGAAGTAAGAAGCGTACGGATGGTCGTAGGCCGGGCTGACGCGGAAGAGCGCCGGGACGTCGAGGTCGCGGGCCAGCCGCGCCGCCTCGGAGATGAGCGCCAGGCTGGCGTTGGACAGGTGCAGCACCACTATCCCCCGCTCGCTGGTCTTGCGCAGGTAAAGCGCCAGGGCTTCGCGGGTAAGCAAATGCGCCGGGATTGAGTCGCCGGAGAAAGCGTCTACCACTATCACGTCGAAGGCGCCGTCCGGCTCGCCGGCTATCTTCAGCCTCGCGTCGCCCAGCACTACGCGCGCCCCCGGTTGGCATTCCTGGACGTAGGTGAAATCCCCGCCGGGACTGGCCGCCAGGCGGACTACCGCGGGGTCTATCTCGAAGATGGTAAGGCGGTCCGCGGGCCGCAGCAGGCAGGCGCTGGCGCCCGCGCCCAGGCCGACGAGCGCCACCCGGCCCGGCTCTCCGACGCTGAGGCCGGCCAGTATCGCCTCGCCCAGCGCGGTGCGCGGGTTGTAATACGTCATCGGTATGCGCGTCAGGCCGGGGCTGGTCAGCTGCGCGCCGTGCACCACGTTGGAATGCGTCATGATGCGGAAGATCGGCGTGCCGGGACTGCCCGGGTCGTAGATCTCGCGCGTGCGCAGTATGCCGAAGAAACCGCGCTCCTGCGTGATATAGCGCCCCGCTCTGTCCTCCGTGAGGAAGAGCACCATGAAAGTCAGCAGCACCAGGGCCGCCAGTCTCGCCGGCCTGGCGCGATTCAGGAAAACGGCGGCCAGGCAGGTCCAGAAAGCTGCCAGCGTCAGGGTGCGCTGATGCTGTCCTATCACCCGCAGGGCCCAGCCGGGATCTACGAGCCGCAGCAGCGCCATCACCAGGCCCAGCGCCAGCGCGGCCATGACCGCCGCCGAGGCCAGGCGCGGCGTTGGCCCGCCGCGCGGCAGGAACAGCGCCGCCGCCGCCAGGGCGAGCGGATACTCGTAGACATTATTGAATACCAGCGGCGCCAGCAGCGCGGCGGCCGCGCCGCCCAGCACGCCGCCCAGGGAGACGAAAAAATAAAATTCGGTCAGCCTGTCGGCGGCCGGCCGCGAGCGGGCCAGCGCCAGGTGGCAGATCAGGGCGCTCAGGAAAAAACCGGCGAGGTTGCCGAGGGCTACCGGCAGCAATTGCCCCGCCAGCAGGTAGGAGGCGAGCAGTAAAAGCAGCGCGAACGGGTAAGCCGTGACGGCGGCAGGTGCAAGTCTCTCGGCGCTCCGCGAGAAGGCCAGGACGAAAGTGGCGAGGTAGAGGGCCAGCGGCAAGACCCAGAACAGCGGCGTGGAGCCGGCGCTGTTGGCGATCTGCAGCGTCACCCCCAGGACGAGCGCCGAAGGCACGGCGGCCGCGCCCAGCCAGTAGAGCCGCCTCGCCGGGGACGGCGCCGGGGAAACGGCCAGCTCTTTCTCTTGTCCCCTCAGCGCCCCACCGGAGACCAGCGCGGCGGCGGCCGCCGCCAGGATCAGGGCGATGACCGCCCAGTAGCCCCATTGCCAGGCGGCGCTTTGCGCCCGGGTGCCGAGCAGCGGTTCTATCAGCGCCGGGTAGGCCAGCAGGCCGGCAAAGCTGCCGAGATTGCTCGCGGCATAGAGGTAATAGGGATCGTGCGCGTCGGCGCGGCCTGTGCGCGCGTACCAGGCCTGCAGCAGCGGGGCCGTGGCCGAGGCGGCGGCGAACGGCGCGCCTACGGAGACGGCCAGCACGGCCAGCAGCCAGAGCGCGGGATGTTCGTAATTGGGCGGCCCGAAGGCGCCGCTGACGCGCAGCGGCAGGGCCAGCGCCGCGAGCCCCAGTACGGCGGCGTGCAGCCCCACCTGCAGCCGCAGGTCCCTAAGCCGCGCCAGCAGGTGAGCGTAAATATAACCTAGCAGGAGTGCCGCCTGGAAGAACACCATGGAGGCGTTCCACACCGCCGGAGCCCCGCCCAAGAGCGGCGTGGTCAGGCGCGTGAAGAGCGGCTGCAGGGAGAAAATGAGCGCCGCGCTGCAGAACAGCGTAAGGGCGAATAGGCCCGGGGTCAGTCGGCGCGCCAGCGGTTGTTTCACCGCATATAGATTACAATATCGCCCTCCGCCCGTCTACCGGGCGGCGGCGCTGATCGCCGCCAGTCTTCCGCAGGTCAAGAATCAAGACCTGACCCCGATACATTTTTCAGAAGATAGGCGTGCGCGGACAGGCCGGCGCCGAAGGCCAGCATTACCACCAGCTCGCCGGGCTTCAGCCCGTCGCGCCGCAGTTCCTCGAGGATGAACCAGACGGTCGCCGACGACATGTTCCCCAGCCCGGCCAGCACCTCGCGGGTGCAGCGCATGTCTTCGTCCGCCAGGCCAAGTTTCTCCTGCACGGCCTTTATGACGTTCTCGCCGCCGGGGTGTATCGCCCAGCGGCCGATATCCCTGCGCCTCAGCCCGTTGGCGGTCAGGAGTTCCTCTACCAGCGCGCCGGCCGTTTCGGCCGCCAGCCCCGGCAGCCTGGCGGAAAGCTGGTTATGCAGCTGGCCGTTCCTGTGGACGAAGCGGATGTCCTCCCTGTACTCCGGCGCGTAGCGCGAAGCCGAGGACACCATGGCGAACCCGCCGGGCCTGGCCCGCACCACGGCCGCGGCCGCCCCGTCCCCGAACAGCGCGTTGGAAACGATCAGGCTGGCGTCGTCGCCCATCTGGAAGGTGCAGCTGCAGACCTCCACCGAGACGCTCAGCACCGCCCCGCCCGGCCGCTCCCTGGCCAGCGCCCCCGCGAGCTGCAGGTTGGGCACCGCGCCCCCGCAGCCGCTGCCTACCAGGTCATAGGCCCTCACCGACCGGTTCAGATCCAGCTCCTCCACCAGGTAGGTGGAAATTCCGGGGCACAGGTAGCCCGTGCAGGTATTCACTACCAGCCCGTCTATGTCGCGCGGCGCCAGCCCGGCCTTTTTAAGCGCGGCGCGGCCCGCCTCGGCGGAAAGTCTCAGCGCCCAGCGGGCGAACCGCTCCGCCCGCCTGTCCGGGTCTTCGTCCACCAGCGCGCGCGGGTCCTCGAACGCGAAACGCCGGCTCTGCACCGACGGATGCGCGAACACCCGCTCCATGAGCTTCAGGCTGCCCGGCTTAAGCCTGCCGGTATAATTTTGCTTAAGGAAGGCCGAACCGGCGGCCTGGTTTATCGCCAGCGGCGGCAGCGCCGTGGCTATCCCGTCCACGAAACAATCCGGAGCCTTCATGCGTTTACCCCCATTGCCCGCAGCCCCCGCCTTAACAGGCGGGTGTGCTTCCAAACCGGTTGCCTGACCCCGGCGAAATGCGCCAGCCGGTGCAGCCGGGAAAGGAAAGGCAGGGCCAGCGAATCGGTATTGATGAAGTTCATGTTTTCCCTCGTCGCCGCCGCGACCCTTTCCAGCAGCCAATCCTTCTTCACCCCCGGCGAAAGATAGAATACCGGCTCCAGCATGCCGGCGGGCGGTACTTCCAGCGCGCCCTCCCGCCTGGCGGCGGCCTCGAGGGGCGTCCCGGGGTATATCCTTATCCCGGTATTGAAAAACACCGAGTCCGAAGGCCGGACCCGGCTCCGGGCGAATTCCAGCGTGCGCTCCACCGTCGCGCGCGTTTCCCCGGGCCCGCCCAGCATGAAGACCCACATTGTCGGGATCCTATGCCCGGCCACAGCCCGGGCCGCGCGCTCGAGGTGCGCGCTGCTGTAGTTCTTGCCCAGCGCGGCCAGCACGCCGTCGTCCGCGCTCTCGGCCGTGATGCCTATGCCGGCGAACCCGGCCCGCTCCATGGCGTCAAGCAGCGGGGCGTCGGTGAACTCCGGGTTCAGTTCCATGGTGTGCAGGCGGACGCCGGCCGCGTCTTTCGCCAGCAGTGCGCAGAGCTCGAGGGCGTGGGCATAAGGCGAATTAAAAACGTTGTCCACGAACTCTATGTCCCGCACGCCGGCGGCGGCCAGCCTGCGCACGGCGCGCGCCGCGTCGGCCGGCGGGTAAAGCCGGTAGTCACGGCCTTCGGCGGCGTTGTAGGTGCAGTAGACGCAGCCGAAAGGGCAGCCGAGCTTGGTCTTTAAAGGCACGGCGCTCATCTGCCGGGCGTAAGCCCTCAAGTCGAGCCAGCGGGCGAAGTCCGGGAAGAACTCCGGGCCGCAGCCGGGCGAACGGTAGGCCGGCGTCGCGGCGTATTTCCCGTTCACCAGCGCGCCCACGCCGGGGACCGAAAGCGGGTCGGCGCCCGAGCATAGCGCCTCGACAAGGCGCGGGAAAACAGCGGCCCCGTCCCCGGTAACGCAGCAGTCCGCTCCCGTGCTCCGCAAAATGGCCTCCGGCATTATGGGCACGGCCGCCCCGCCCAGCACCAGCTTTGCCCCGCAGGCCCGGCGCGCCGCGGCTATCAGCCCGGCCGCCTCGCGCGTGTACAAGACCGGCGCGCGCATGTCGTTGTTGTCGATATTGCGCAGCGAGAAGCCGGCCACGTCGGGCCGGAACTCGCGGCAGGCCCTTTCAAGCGCTTTCTGCGGGGCAGGCTCGAACATCAGGTCCAGCAGCCTCGTCTCATGCCCGGCGTCCAGCGCGGCCTGGGCGGCCGCGCAGGCGCCGTAAGGCATCACGGCCATCGGCTGGCGGCTGCGGTTGAGGGCGACAACGAGTATTTTCATTCGGGCTATACGCGGCCGTAGCGCCGCGCATTACGCCAGACGCGACTATTCGTGGAAGCGCTGGTCCGCCGCCTCCCACTCTATGGCGTTCATGAAGGCCTCTATGTACTTCGCCCTTTCCAGCCGGTAGTCGGTAAGATAGGCGTGCTCGAACACGTCCATCACCAGCAGCGGCACGCAGCCGGCCAGCTGCCCGCCGTCGTGCTCGTTCACCCAGGCGTTGAACAGCCGCCCGGAGACCTTGTCCTTGTAGAGCACCGCCCAGCCTATGCCGCGCATGGCGCCGGTGGCCGTAAAGTCCTTCTTCCAGGCTTCGAAGCTGCCGAAACCTTCCTGTATCGCCTTGAGCACGTGGCTGTCCATCCTCGGCGTGCCGGCGCCGCCCAGGTTGCCGAAGTAGAGTTCGTGCAGCCGCATGCCGCCGAACTCCCAGCCAAAGCGCCGCTTAAGTTCGGCGTATTCCGGAGTGCGCTCCTTGCCGTCGGCCAGCAGCGCCGAGAGCTTCTCCGACAACGCATTGACGTTGGTGACGTAGCCCTGGTAGAGCTTCACGTGGTCGGCTATCAGCTTTTCGCTGAAGCCGGGCATCCCGGCAAGGCCCGGGTATCCGATTGCTTTGTAACCCTGTATGGTAAGCTGCATTTTCCCCCCTTTGTCCGCGTTCTGCTGGGCGTTCACGGCGAGCGCGGCCGCTACGCTCGCTATTAAAGCATACGCTACGATGGTCTTTTTCATCTATCTTCTCCTTGTCGTGCTACCTGAAGTCCGCCAGCAGCGGGGCAATGTCGACGGCTGAAATATCGGCGCCGGCCAGCGGCGGCAGGGCGTCCAGGCCGCTGAGCTCGCCGTAGTCGGGCCGGGGCTTGCTGTAGATGACGCCTATGGGCAGGCGGTCGCGTTGTTCAGCGAGCGCCAGCGCGGCGGCCTTGCTGGCGGAGTCATGCTCCGGCCCTACCTTGTATACCCGCTTGCCGTACCAGTCGAAAGTGTTCAGCTTATTGAAAGAGATGCAGGGCTGCAGCACGTCTATAAGCGAGAAGCCCTTGTGGGCTATCCCGGCCAGTATCAGGTCTGCCAGATGCTCTTTCTCCGCCGCGTAGCCGCGCGCCACGAAACCGCAGCCCAGCGCCAGCGCGGTCTCGAGCGGCGGGAAGGGGGCCAGGATCACCCCGCCGGGCTGTATCTTGGTCCGCATGCCGGGCTCGGACGTGGGCGAGGCCTGGCCCTTGGTCAGGCCGTAGATCTGGTTGTCGTGGACTATCACCGTGATGTCCGAGTTTCGCCGGATATTGTGGATGAAGTGGTTGCCCCCCTCGCCGTAGCAGTCCCCGTCGCCGGTGGTGACTATCACCGTCAGTTCCCGGTTGGCTATCTTCGCCGCGGCCGCGGCGGGCAGCGCCCGGCCGTGCAGGCCGTTGAAGAAGTTGGCCTTGATGTAATGCGGCATCTTGGCCGCCTGGCCTATGCCCGAGACCAGCAGCAGCTCCTGCGGCTTCCTGCCCAGTTTCACCAGCGCGGTCTTGAGCGCGGCCTGTATGCCGAAGTTGCCGCAGCCGGGGCACCAGGCCACCGGGTCGGTCGAGTTGAAATCCTTTAATTCCATCAGTCCCCCCTTTCCAGCGCGGCCGTCACTTCGTCCACCGTGAATGGGCGCCCGTCGTATTTCAGCACCGAACCGGTGACTTCCAGGCCCGTTTCGCGGCGCAGCAGCCGGGCCAGCTGGCCGGTGGCGTTGTTCTCCACGGTCAGCACCCGCACCGCGCCCTGAAGCCCGGCCAGCGCGGCCTGCGCCGGCAAGGGCCAGACCTGCGGAAAATGCACGAAGCCCGCGTCCCTGACGGCGGCGCAGGCGTCGCGCAGCACGCCCAGCGTGGAGCCGAAGCCGCAGAGCATGGTCTTCGCGCCCGGGTTCACTATCGTCGGCGTCAGCGCTTCTTTGGCCAGGCCGGCGAGTTTTAGGTGCAGGCGCTTGCCCGTCATCTTGACGCGGACCTCCGCGAGTTCCGTGATATGTCCCTCGGGGCCGTGCTCGTCGCTGTCGGCCGCGGCCAGCGGGCCAGGGCGTCCCGGCACTGGCCGCGGCGAGACGCCGTCGGCGGCGTAGGCATAGCGGTCCGCCGGCGCGTCGGCGCCGGACCTTAAGAGCCTGCCCCGGTCCGGGGGCTCCGCGGCCTGGTCCGGGAAGGCGATATTGGTGAAAGATTCGGCCAGGTGCTGGTCGGACATGATCAGCGCGGGTACCTGCCAGCGCTCGGCGGTGTTGAAAGCGCGCTTGGCCGCCAGGAAACATTCCTCCGGCGAGCCAGGCGTATAGACGGCGCGCGCGAACTCGCCGTGCCCGGCGTGCAGGACGAACTCCAGGTCCTCCTGCGCGGTGCGCGTCGGAAAACCCGTAGCCGGCCCCGGCCGCATCACCACGGCCAGCACCAGCGGGGTTTCGGTCATCGCGGCCAGGCTGACGCCCTCGCACATCAGCGCGAAGCCGCCGCCGGAACTGGCGGTCATGGAGCGCACGCCGGCATAAGCCGCGCCCACGGCCATGTTCACCGCCGCTATCTCGTCCTCGGCCTGCTCCACTATTATGCCGAACCTGGCGGCGTAGTCCGCCACGGTGTTCATAACTCCGGTGGAGGGCGACATGGGATAAGCGGTATAGAATTTGCAGCCGGCCGAGATCGCGCCCAGCGCCAGTGTTTCGCTGCCGGCCAGCAGGCAGTCGCAGCCGTGCGGCACGGCGTCTACCCTGGCCAGGCGCTCTTTGATATGCCCGGAGACGTAATCGTACCCCTTGCGGGCGGCTGCCGCGTTCTTCTCGGCCGTCTCGCCGCCTTTGGCCGAAAACTCCCGCCGCGCGGCTTTAGCGGCGTCGTCGAAACTTTCACCGGTAAGCGCGGCTACCGCGCCCAGCGCGACAGAGTTGGCGTATATGGTCCCGCCCGCCTCCTGCGCCAGCGCGTACAGCGGAACGTCCACCCATCTTTCCCGGAGTTCCACTATGCCGTATTTCTGCTTATCCAGCACCATCAGCCCCCCGGGCGCCAGCTCCGCCTGATTGGCCGCCACCGCGTCCTTATCGAGGGCGACTATGAGGTCGCATTTCTCCCTCGGAGAATGCACCGGCACCGCCGCGGCGCGCACCTGGAAGAAATTGGTGCCGCCCCGGATGCGGGACATGTAGTCCTGTATGGCGAAGATGTGCCTGCCGCTGTCTTTGTACATGCGGCATAGCATCATCCCGGCGGACACTACGCCCTGCCCGGCCTCGCCGGAAATACGTACGTTGATCTCTAGGCTCATTTTTTCCTCCGCGCCGGCCGCTGTCGCGCCGGGCTTTCGTCCGAGTAAAGCAGGTAAAGCTCGCCGTGCGGGCGCAGCCGCCCGGCCGGCAGCGCCGCGTCGCCGGCGGCGGCCCTGGCGAAGACCGCTTTTTTAGCCCGCCCAATAGCCATCAGCGCCACCGTCGGGGCCGCATTCAGCGCCGGGAGAGAGAGCGTAATTCTCGAGACCGGCTTTACGCCCGCCGGCGCCCTGGCCGGCAGCACCGGCCCTGCCGCGGCGCGCAGGGCGGCGGAGCCGGGGAACAAGGAGGCTATATGCCCGTCCTCGCCCAGACCCAGAAAGACCAGATCCGGTACGCCGGCGCGGCCGGCCAGTTCCTTTATCTCCCGCCCGTAAGCGGCGGCCGCCCGCCGTGGCGGGCCCGGCTTTACCGCGTGCAGGTTACGGGGCGGTATGGCTATCTTTGAAAAGAAAGACCTGGAGGCCTGGCCGAAATTGGAGGCCGGCGAACCGGGCGGGACCAGGCGCTCGTCGGCCATGAAAAAATGGACGCGGGACCAGTCCGCCCTAGCGGCGGCCAGGGCCTCGAAGAGCGCCAGCGGTGTCCTGCCGCCGGGCAGGGCGACCAGCAGGGGGCCTTTCCTTTCGCGCAGGGCTTTGGTCAGCAGCCCGGCGGCGAAGCGCGCCAGCGCTCCTTGCTCGCGGAACCTCTTTATGACGCGCTTTTTCAAAGCCATGCCCGGCCGTCCTTTTCTATCAGGGCCGCCGCCTGGGCCGGGCCGTCCGAGCCCTCCGGATAAGTGTAAAGCGAGCCGCCGCCGGGGTCCGCCTGCCAGGCCGCCAGCAGGGGCGAGAGGAATTCCCACATGAACTGCATCTCGAAGACGCTCAGGAACAGCGTCTGGTCGCCGGCCATGGCCTCTATCAGCAGCCGCTCGTAATCGGTGGGGGCCGCGGCTTCCTCGGCGTGCTCCCTGTAACCCAGCCGCATGGTCCTGGGCACGAAGCAAAGCTTGGGCCCCGGGTGTTTGGCGATAAGGGAAAAAGTCATGTCTTCTTCGGGATGGATGTTGAAGGTGAAGACATTGGGGTAGCCGATATCCGTGCCGTGGAATACCCCGTGTTCCGGTTTTTTGTAGACCAGGCTGATCTTGGTCCGTTTGGCGCCTGTCTTTTTCCCCGCCCGCACGTAGAACGGCACGCCGCGCCAGCGGTCGTTGTCGACGAAGAACCTGAAGGCGATAAAAGTTTCCGCGGCCGAGCCCGCGGCCACGCCCGGCTCCCGCCGGTACCCCTCGTACTGCGCCCGCACCGCGCAGGCCGCGGCGGCGGCCCTTTCCCGCGCAGGGATGCTGCCGAAAAAGCGCAGCTTCTCGGCCTTGAAATCGGTGTCCCTGAACGAGGCCGGCAGGTCCATGGCCGTAATGGCGGCCAGCTGCAGCAGGTGGCTCATCATGTCCCTGGCCAGGCCCAGGTTCTCGAAAAAACCGGTGCGGCCTTCCAGGCCCAGCGCCTCGAAGACCGTTATCTGCACGTGGTCTATGCAGCGGCTGTTCCAGGTTTCGTCGAATACGCTGTTGGCGGAGCGCAGCGCCAGGACGTTCTGCACGGTTTCCTTGCCGGTGAAATGGTCTATGCGGTAGATCTGGCTTTCGTCCGCGCCCTGCTTCAGCCCGGCGTCCACGGCGCAGGCGCGCTCCAGGCTGGCGCCGTAGGGCTTTTCTATAATCAGCCTGGACCAGCAGGTGCAGTCCCCCGGGTCGGCCAGCAGGCCCGCGTCCCGGATCCCGTCCGTTACCGTGCCGAAGGCCGCGGGCGGGATGGCCAGGTAAAACAGGCGCTTCTTACTTACGCCGTGCTTCGCGTCCAGCTCGTCGAGGCGGGCCGCCAGGCCGCGGTAGAAGTCAACGCTCGTATAGTCGGCCCGCAGGTACTCCACGCGGCCGAGAAAATCGGCCAGACAGTCCCCCTCGGCGCTGAGGCCGGCGCGGGCGAGGAGCCCCGTCAGGCGGCTTTCCAGCTCAGGGCGGGTCAGCGCGGTGCGCGCTATCAGCAGGATGTAGAAATTATGGGGCGCCAGCTTTTTCTGACAGAGGCCGAAGAGCGCCGGCAGGATCTTCTTCCCGGCCAGGTCGCCCGTGGCGCCGAAGAGAACGAAGCCGCAGTTGTCCGGGCGTGTCTCCTGGCAGAAACCTATAGTGTCGGTCATTGGCGTAGGGTGGCCCGCAGCCGCGGGCCCTTTATTCTTTAGCCGCCGCGTGCCCGCCGAACTCGCGGCGGAGCGCCGCGGTCAGGCGGTCGCTGAAGCTGCTCTTTGCCCGGGAACTGAAGCGCCTGAACAGCGCGGCTGAAATGGCGGGCAGCGGCACTCCGAGGCGCACACCCTCTTCTACCGCCCACCGCCCTTCTCCGGAGTCGCCCACGCGCCCGGCTACCTGCTCCAGCCCGGGGTCCTTCCGAAAGGCCCCCTGCGCCAGTTCCAGCAGCCAGGAGCGGATTACGCTGCCCCGGTTCCAGAGCCCCGCCACGGCCGCCAGGTCGGCGCCGCCGTAAGGCGAGGCCTTCAGCAGCTCGAAGCCCTCGGCATAGGCTTCCATCAGGCCGTACTCTATGCCGTTGTGCACCATTTTCAGGAAATGACCCGCGCCGGCCGGCCCGCAATGCAGGCAGCCGCCGGGCTGGCAGAGCGCTTTGAGGAACGGCTCCGCCCTCCTATAAGCCGGCTTTGTGCCCCCGGCCATTATGCAGTAGCCTTCTGCGAGGCCCCAGATGCCGCCGGAAACCCCGGCGTCGAGGAACTCCACGCCGCGGGCCGCGGCTTCTTTGGCGTGCCGCAGCGCTTCTTTCCACTCGGAGTTGCCACCGTCTACGATCATGTCCCCGGGCCCGAGCAGCGGCAGCAGGCTTTGGAAAATAGTTTCGGTAACTTCGCCGGCTGGCAGCATCAGCCAGACTATGCGTGGGGCCTCCAGCGCGGCCACCGCTTCGGCCAGGGTGCCGGCCGCTACCGCGCCTTTGGCGGCCAGTGCGTCGGCTTTTTCCGGGGTGCGGTTCCACACTACGGGCTTTATCCCGTTGGCGATCAGGCGCAGCGCCATATTGGCGCCCATCCGGCCCAGGCCGGCGATAGCGATTGAGTTCATTGTCTCCCCCTACACTGATTAGAGTAAAAGCGCCGTCTGCTGTCATATCCGGAATTATACGCGGTTGACTGCGCGGGGTTAAAGGTATAGCATTGCCCCAAGGTTAGCGCTAAGGGGGCAAAATGAAAATATTGCTGGTTTATTATTCCATGTACGGCCATGTCTACGAGCTGGTCAAGGCCGCCGCCGAAGGCGCCAAGGGCGTTGCGGGCGCCGAGGTGGTCATCAAGCGCGTGCCCGAAACGCTGCCGGCCGAAGTGCTGGGCAAGATGGGCGCGCTCGACGCGCAGAAGGCGCAGGCGGCGGTCCCCGTCTGCACTCCGGAGGACCTGCCCTCGGCCGATGCCATAATCTTCGGCACGCCCACGCGCTTCGGCAATATGTGCGGGCAGATGCGGCAGTTCCTGGATTCCACCGGCGGCCTGTGGGCGAAGGGCGCGCTGGTGGGCAAGGTCGGCGGCGTGCTGACCAGTGCGGCTACCCAGCACGGCGGGCAGGAGTCCACCATACTCTCTTTCCACACCACGCTGCTGCATCACGGCATGGTGATAGCCGGCCTGCCTTACACCTACCAGGGCCAGATGGACATCAAGGAGATGACCGGCGGCTCGCCTTACGGCGCCAGCACCATCGCCGGCG
>PHAL01000025.1 GCA_002840355.1 Elusimicrobia bacterium HGW-Elusimicrobia-3
GTAGTGGCGGTTGGCGGTCGAGTACTCAACGTGGGAGACGGCGATCGTGACGGTCTTGGAGTCGTCGCGCACCGTGCCGCCCTTGGTGATCTCGGCGTAAGACTTCAGGTTGGCCAGGCCCTTTTCGGACTGGACCTTGACCAGAGCGGTGGTCAGAGTGGATTTGCCGTGGTCGACGTGGCCGATGGTACCGACGTTGACGTGGGGCTTGCTGCGGTCAAACTTAGCTTTTGCCATTTTAATCTCTCCTGAATTATTAGTCTCTTTAAAACCGGGAACCGGATGCTTACAAAAGTGTAAGCTGGGGATGGGGATCGAACCCACGACCTTCTCCTTACCATGGAGATGCTCTACCAGCTGAGCTACCCCAGCACAAAAACAACTTCTCTTAAAGCGGGCGACACGCGAGCGGCAGCGAGCTTCTGCTATAAGGAACGATTCCCATCGCCCCGAAGCTGAAATCCTGCCTGCTCCTGCAACCCGGCCGACCACTTCCACCGCCTCAAACTCTATAAGCGGGCGACACGCGAGCGGCAGCGAACTTCTGTCTTAAGGAACGATTCCCATCGCCCCAAGGCTAAAACCTTGCTTCACACTACTGCCAGACTGATCACTACATCGCCTCAAACTCTATAAGCGGGCGATGGGAATCGAACCCACGTGATCAGTTTGGAAAACTGACGTTCTACCATTGAACTACGCCCGCAAGAGAGTAAATTATATTTATTTCCCCCCCTTTAGTCAAGAAAATGCTGGCTGCGCCGCCTTCCTTTTAATTTATATAATTGAACCAGCCAAGGGGGCAGCATGTACCAAAAAGATTCCGGAGATAAAAAGTACTTCAGGGTCCTGAACATCCTTAACAGGCTCAACGAAGGCCCCGTGCGCGTGGCGGACCTCTCCGAAGAGTTCGGCGTCTCGGAGCGCTCCATACAGCGCGACATCGAGCGCATCAACCTCACGGGCTTCCACCTGGACGCGCCGCAGAAAGGGACCTACACCTTCGCCGGGGGCGTATCGCTGAAGAATTTCAACCTCACCAGCGAGCAGCTCTCCGTGCTGGTGCTCATGCGCGAGATGGCCGGCGGCATGGGAGGCGCCATCAAGGAAGCTTTCGACAAGGTCTTCGAGCGGGCCACCGCCAGCGCCGAAACAGACTCCCCCTTCTACGCCGTGGGCCCGCGCTCGCTGAACCCCCTCACCCGCAGGTTCTACGAGGACATAGTCTATGCCATAGAGCGCCGCAAGAAACTACAGGTGCGCTACGCCTCCGTCAACGGCGAGAAGGACCGCGTGCTGTGCCCGGTAAAGATCCTGACCAGCGAGAATTTCTTCTACATGATGGCCTCCTGCGACGGCCGCGAGGCGGACAAGTTCGCCAAGTACCGCGTGGACAGGATAAAGCGCCTGGAGATCCTGCCCGACGAGTTCACCCCGCCGTCCGCGCAGGCGATCCGGAAGATCATAGGCCCGGCCACCACCATCTGGGGCGTCAACGACGGCAAAAAGACCGCCGTGACGCTGCGCGCCGAAGGCGCCGCCGCAGATTTCCTGCAGAGCAAGGAGATCCTGCCGCGGCAGCGGGTCTCCAAGCCGGGCCCCGACGGCGCTGTCACCGTGAAGGCCGTTATACACCACCCGATGGAAGTGGTGCCCCTGGTGCTGCACTGGATGCCGGAAATAACCATCGCCGAACCCGCGCACCTGCGCGAGGAAGTGAAGACCCGCATAGAAGCCTACCTTAAGAAATAATGACAGCCCCCCGCGTAAAGCCCCTTTTCCTGGTCCTCCTGGCAGCCTGCCTGGGACTGGCGGCGGGGCTTGGCCGGGAATGGGAGGGGCGGCTGGCGGTATCGCCTCAGGGCCGGGACCTGCTGCGCGCCCAGGCCGCAGGCGGAGCGGACTATACCAGCCGCGAAACCCGCAACGAGCGGGGCACCTCCCAGCGCGTCTACCGCGAGGGCGCCTCGCTGAAGGCGCGGTACGGCTTCATCAATTTCAACAGGGACCGCCTGGGCGTGACCTTCGGCATGACGGCCAGGGAATACAAAACCTACCTCGCCGGCTACGGCTACCGCGATTCCGACATGGCCAGGCTGAAGATCTGGCGCGACGCCACCCGGCAGGAGACCTGGGAGCGCACCCTCAGGGCCGCCGGCAAGCGGGCTGCCGAGCAGGCCCTGGCCGAAGTGGACATGGATTACGAGACCCGGCTGCGTGGCATGCTGCGCGCGCGGGGCCTGGCGCTGCGCGCCGGCAATCTGGTGGAAGCCGACATGCCCGTGGTGGTAAAGCGCAATATCGCGCTGCTCAAGCCGCTGGCGCTGGCCTTCCAGCGGACCGCGGCCGAGCGGCGCTACACCGAGGAGGAGCTGGTAGGCGCGGTCCTTTCCATGGTGCAGACCGCCATCCGCTACAAGATACCTCCGGCCCTGGAGGGAGACCTGCACACCTGCGGCCTGCTCCCGCCGGCAAGGGCGCTGCTCTCGGGCTGGGGCGACTGCGATACCAAGACCGGCGTTCTGGCCTCCATACTGGGCAACTGGAACGCCATGCGCATGGTAGGCGTGGCCGTGCCGGGCCATTACCTGATGGCCATACGCCGCCTGCCCGGCAAGGGCGATTTGTTCGTGCGCTACGAGGGGCTGGAGTACGTGCTGGTGGAGCCGGCCGGGCCGGCCTGGCTGGAGCCCGGCATGGTAGGGCAGGCCACCACGGCGCTGCTGGCCGGCAACGAGGGCTACAAGCTGGAACCGTTTTTCTAAAAACTTAGGAGGGGTAATGTTCACAACAAGGGTACTGGTAAGTTTCTTCGAGTTCCTGCTGTCGGTGGTGATGAGCGGCTTCATCATCTACCTGACCTACAGGGTCTTCATCAAGGCGAACCCGGACTTCGACATGGAGGCGGAGATAAAGAAGGGCAACGTGGCCGTAGGCACGCTGGTCTCCTTCATTTTGGTCTCGGCCTCGCTGATACTGCAGAAGGGCCTGGGCTCGGTGGTCAGCATGTTCCGCCTGCACCTGTCGGCGCCCGGCGAGAGCGCGCTGGGGCTGGGCAAGCTGGCGCTGCTCACTGCGGCGCACCTGGGCCTCTCCCTGCTGCTGGCGGTAATAACCATCTCGGTGACGCTGCGCCTGTTCGGCCGGCTGGTGCGCCACCACCTGCACGCCGGCAAGGAGCTGGAGAAGGGCAATCTGGCCGTGGGCCTGGTGCTGTCGGCCGTGGTGCTGGTGGCGGCGCTATACGTGGGCGAGGGCGTGAGCGCCATCTCCAAAGCCCTGGTGCCGCAGCCTTCCATAGGTCAGATAGAGATAATGAAGTAAGCGGCCCGCCTGCGCGGAGAACGGCCCCGGCAGCGGGGCCGTTTTTATTTGGGCACCCACGGCCGTACCGGGCCTGGTCCCTCGCTCCTGGAAGAGGGAACCGTTGCGCGGTTCCCCCCCGAAGCGGGGCCGTCACGCATAAGCCGCATAGCGGCTTTGCGCGACCCCGGCTCGGCGGTTCCGCTGCGCAAGGAACCGCCTCCGCCCTTGCGGACCGGCGTAAGCCGGTCCTCACCTTCCCCAAAGTCGCTCGGAACCAGGCCCGGTACAGCCCTACACCCTAAACACTTTGCAATTAAACCCGACACACCCTTGTGTTTGTGTCCGTAGCGGCGCAGGATAGCGTAGTCCACCCGGGTTCACCCTTTTCATTATTTTGCCACCAACAACCCGACAGGCCCTTGTCGGGTTCGCCTGCTATGCTATCGGTATGAACAACAAAAAACACAGGTCAATAATCAGCGCCAGGGCGGGGATACTCGGCGGCAGGTTCAGGGGCAGCCTGCGCGTCTACTCGATAGGGGAAGGGGCGGAGGCCGACATCTACTTCTCGTTCAAACTCTGGCAGGCCGCCCTGCAGCGGCAGCAGCGCCTCTCGGCGGCCTACGCCGCCCGCTAGACTGAAGGGTACGGGGGGTTTTATGTGGGAAATAAAAGGCTGGATCTGCGGCGGTTACGTGGCCGCGCGCGAGGACGGGGAAACGGTGTTCATCTACAAGCGCCCGAACTGGGGCTCGGGCCTGAGCGGGCTGAAGAACTTCTTCGAGCTGCGCAGCCGCGGCGCGCTGATAGGCAGGATCTCCTCTGAGAATTCCTGGCGGCCCGAGGTCAGGGCCGAGTGGCTGGCCGAAACGGACCGGCCCCTCAGCGAGGACGACCTGATGGAGATCACCGCCGCCCTCAAATTATAGGCTTGACCGGCGCGGCAGATATAGTAGAATTCCCCTAGCCGGTGGTCCCCGGCAGGGGTGGGGGAATGGACAAACAAAAAGGTTTCCTGGAAGAATCGCTCGCGCAGTCGCAGGGCAAGGATGTCTGCCGCGCCCTTTTCGACGGCTCACCGGACGCCATCTTCCTGGCCGATCCCAAGACCGGCCTCATCCTTGACGCCAACCAGGCAGCCGAGCGCCTGCTGGGCCGGCCCATCGAGGAGATCATCGGTATGCACCAGACCGCCCTTCACCCCCCGAAACGGGAGAAGGCCTCACAGCGCATCTTCCAGGAACACTCCGCCTCGGACGGCGAGACCGTTCACGGCGGCCCAGAGGCGCACTACGCGCTGCGCGCGGACGGCACCGAGGTGCCGATAGAGATCACCGCCAAGATCATTAAGATAAAGGGCCGCAAGGTACTGCAGGGCTTTTTCCGCGACGTTTCCGCCCGCAAAAAGACGGAGCTGGCGCTGAAGGAATCCGAGCTCAAGTTCAAGACGCTCACGGAGAAATCCATAGTGGGCGTCTACCTGATACAGGGCGGCCTGTTCCGCTACGTCAACCCGGTAATGTCCGAGGTCTTCGGCTACTCGCCGGAGGAATTGATAAACAGAAAAGGCCCGCAGGACCTGGTGCAGGCGGAAGATTGGCCGCTGGTGCAGGAAAGCCTGCGGCGGCGGCTGGACGGCGAGATCAAGTCCCTGAACTACGGTTTCCGCGGCGTCAGAAAGGACGGCGCCGTGATCTACGCCGAAGTTTTCGGCACCCGCATAGACTACCTCGGCCAGCCAGCCGTCATCGGCACCCTGCTGGACGTCACGGAGCGCAAGCGTGCGCAGGAGGCCCTGCGCGAGAGCGAGGAGCGCTACCGCACGCTGGTCGACCACGCCCCGGTGGGCATAGTGGTGCACGCGGCCGGAGCGATGCGCTTCGTCAACAGCAGGATGGCGGAGATCGTGCGCGTGGGCGAGCCCGGCGCACTGGTCGGCCGGAACGCAATGGAATTCATGCACCCGGACTCGCGGGACCTGGCCTCCGGGCGCATAAGCAAGGCCATGGCCGACGGCGCGCCGCTGCCGGCGGCGGAGGAGCGCCTTATAGCCGAGGACGGCACGGTGGTGGACGTGGAAACGACTTCGGCACCGCTGATCTACCGCGGCGAGCGCTGCCTGATGGCCATCGTGCAGGACATCACCGCCCGCAAGCTCGCTGAAAAAGAACTCAAGGCCGCCCACGACCAGCTGCTGGAAGCCAAAGCGCGGCTGGAGGAGCGCGTGACGGAGCGCACCGCCCAGCTGGAGGAACTCAACAAGGAACTGGAAGCTTTCTCCTATTCCGCCGCCCACGACCTAAAGGCACCGCTGCGCCGCATCAACGTCTTCTCCGACATGCTGCAGAAAGAAGCCTCCCCCCTGCTCAAGAACGGCACGCAGGAATACCTGGCCAACATACACAAATCCGTGAACCAGATGACGCGCCTGGTGGACGGCCTGCTCTCGCTGTCCACCACCGGCCGCAGGCCGCTGGAACTGGAGACGGTCTCGCTTACCGCCCTCCTGGAAGAAGCCCTGACCGAAGTGAAGACCGAGAACCCCGGCCGCGAGATAGAATGGGGCTTCCAAACCCTCCCCGTGGTAAAATGTGACAGGGCCATGCTCCGGCAGGTCTTCATCAACCTCCTCGGCAACGCCGCCAAGTATTCCCGCGGCAGCAGCCCGGCGCGCGTGGAGGTCTTTTACTCCTGCACGGGGCGCGAGCACGTGATAGGAGTACGCGACAACGGGGTAGGCTTCGACATGGAGTACGCCGGCAAGCTTTTCGGCGTCTTCCAGCGGCTGCACCGCAGCGAGGAATTCGAGGGCACCGGCATAGGCCTGTCCACGGTAAAGCGCATCATCACCCGCCACGGCGGGCGCGTCTGGGCCGAGGCCGAAGCGGGCAAGGGCGCGGTCTTCTACTTCTCGCTTCCAATCAAATGAAAAAGAATTACCGCCGGGCTTTCATAGAGATCACCAACAGCTGCAACCTGGCTTGCCCCTTTTGCGCCGCCTCCTCCAGGCCGCGGCGGGAAATGCCGCTGGCCCTATTCGAGAAAGCGGCCGCCCAGGCCGGCGCGCTGGCCGAAGTAGTCTCGCTGCACCTGCTGGGAGAGCCGCTGACCCATTCCGACTTTCCCGCCATACTCGGCGCCTGCTCCAGGCTGGGCCTGCGGGTCAACCTGGTCACCAACGGCACGCTGCTAGGGGACTATCCCCCCGCCCTCTTCCTGGAAAAATGCCTGGCTCAGGTCTCCATCTCCCTGCAGTCGCTGGCCTGCCTGCCACCGGAGCGGCGGAGTGCCGCCCTGGCGCGCCTGGCGGCCTTCGCGCTGGCCAAGCCGCCGGGGCTGATAGTCGGCTTCCGCCTGCGCTCCGGTGAGCAGGACGATTTTTACAAGGAGGCGGTAAAAGCCCTGCTGGCTCATTTCAAAACCACGGCCGCGCCCGGCCCCGACTATGTGCGCCTGGCCGACGGGGTATTCCTTAATTTCGGCGGCCTCTTCGACTGGCCCGGCGGCGAGCGGGGCAGGCCCAAGAGCGGCTGCCTGGGGCTGAGGCACCATTTCGGCGTGCTCAGCGACGGCCGCGTAGTGCCCTGCTGCGCCGACTTCGACGGCGCCCTGGCCCTCGGGAACATAAACGAAAGGCCGCTGGCCGAAATTTTGTCCGCCCCGGGCGCCCTGGCGCTGAAGGACAGCATAGCCGGGAAAACGGCCATGCCGGCCTACTGCGCCTCCTGCGGCTTCTCCGCCCTCGATAGTTGATTTCCATCAACCGCTTTATGTAGTATTCCTGATATGAAGGCGGCCGCATTGCTATTGTTGCTATTCTCCCTGCCCGCTGGCGCGGCGCCGCCCCCCTGGTACGCCCCGCAGCGCTCAGCCCCGGCCTCGCCCGAACCGGGCCTGCCGGCCGACACGCTGGACGCCTGCCCCAAGCTCGATCTCAAAGCGAACGAAGGCTACGCCGACGCCCCCGCCGTGCGCGAGGTGGCGCACGTCGACGCCGCGGCCCTGCCGCTGCCGCAGGACGACCTCGACCGCGCCGGCCTGATGGAGATACTCAATACCAACCTGGAATACTGGAACGCCCGCCCCGACTCGGCCAGCGTAAAGATCGGCGGCGACGTTTTCTACGCTCCCCGCCTGCGCGCCACCGCCCGTGCGCTGCTCGCCCTTTTCTCCGAGGGCCTGCCGCCGGCCGAACTCCGCAAGGCGCTGACCGACCGCTTCAGGATCTACCGCGCCTCCGCCGACGACGGCACCGGCAAGACCGTCATCACCGGCTACTACGAGGCGGAGATCCCGGTCACGCGGGCCCCAGACGCCGAGCATAAGTACCCGGTGCACCTGCGGCCCGCCGACCTGGTCAAGACCAACGCCGACATGGGCGTGGATTTCGATTACGGCCGCTACGACGAGACCGGCGCGCTGGTGCGGCATTACTCCACGGGTGAGATACACGCGGGCGCGCTGGCGGGCCAGGGCCTGGACCTGGTCTGGTCGGCGCACCCCGGGCAGATCATGCTGCTGCAGATACAGGGCTCGGGCGTGCTGCGCTTTCCCGACGGCGACCATATCCGCGCCGGCTTCGACGGCGCCAACGGCCATCCCTACCGCAGCGTGCAGAAGGCCCTGATAGACTGCGGAGAAACCCCGTCGATGTCGTTCAAGAATTTCATCAAATACCTCGCCACGCAGGGCCCCCGCGAGGAGCGCCTGACGGCCCTGAACCCGCGCTATGTCTATTTCCAGAAGCGCCCCAAGGAGAGCCGGCCCTACGGCGCCATTGGCCGCGCGCTCACCCCGGGCCGCTCCATCGCCATCGACCCCAAACATATCCCCTACGGCCTGCTGGGCCTGCTCAAGTCCCGCCGGCCCGTGGCCGACGGCGAGAGCCTGACCTTCAAAGATTTCAGCCGCTTCATCGCCACCCACGACACCGGCTCGGCCATACGCGGCCCCGGCCGCGTGGACCTTTTCTGGGGCACGGGCCCGACGGCAGAGACCGAGGCCTCCTCCATGAAAGCCTCCGGCGAACTGTACCTGCTAGTAGAGAAATAACCGCGCACCTTGACATGTCAAGGCATTACCCCTTGACAAGTAAGAATAATCTGCTATACTATTTCTGGAGCGGAACACCTTATCGACGGTCGCCTTCCGCTCCTTAACTTTGAGGGAGACAGCGCGGGCAAGTGCCCGCGGTGTCTTTTTATATAGCCAAAGCAGTCTTCCGCGAACCTTCCAACCCACCTATACATTGAGCCAGAGTGACCGAGGGGGATGGGTTAGCAAAACCCTCACGGAGGGAGGAGCTTGCGTAAGCGCGACGACTGAGTGAGGAGGGGCGCGTACGGTGTACGCGACCCCGTGTTTTGCGTTCCAGCCCCCTCGGGCGCTCCACGGGAACTAATTACAGTCTTTTGGAAAGTTCGTAGAAGACTACGGCGGCGGCGTTGCTGGCGTTGAGGCTCTCCACCCCGCCCTTCTGCGGGATAGAGACTATCACGTCGCAATGCTCGCGCGTCTTCTGGTGCAGGCCCTCGCCCTCGGAGCCTATGATGATGAAAGCCGGCAGCGTAAAATCCACCTTCGGCAGCGCCTGGCCGTTCATGGCCAGGCCGTAGATCCAGAAACCCTTTTCCTTGAGCTTTATGATCGTCTGGTTGAGGTTCACCACCTCCACCACGTTCACGCGCTCCACGGCCCCCGAGGCCGTCTTCTGCGCCGCCGCGTTCAGGCTGGCCGAGCGGCGCGCGGGCAGCACCACGGTGGACACGCCCAGACAGGCCGCGGACCGCACTATGGCCCCCAGATTCATCGGGTCGGTGATGCCGTCCAGCGCGGCCCAAACCGTCTTCTTCAGGTCGCGCTCGGCCTCCAGCGCCTGGTCCAGTGAAAATTTACGGGCAGGCTCGGCCTCGATGATAACGCCCTGGTGGTTGCCGCCGTTCGCCAGCTTCTCCAGCACGCGCGGGTCGCAGAATTCCACGGGCACGCCCTTGCCGCGGGCGAGGCCGGAGACGGTCTTCACCCGCGGTCCGGTCTCGCCGCGCGAAATGAGCAGGCGCAGCACCCGGCGCCGTCCGGCGTTGAGCACTTCCTCGGCGGTGTTTATTCCGAACAGCAGTTCAGTGGCCATAGTTTTTTTGCGGCTAGAAAGGCGACGGGTAGCCGGGGTCTTTCTCTCTGGAGATGACGTAGAGCACAGCGGCCAGGATGTGGGCGGGGTGGCCCAGCCGGGCGAAAGCGAAATCCATGTGTATCTGGAACCTGTCCGCCGAGGACGGGTCCAGGAACACAAAGCCGGCGCGCCGGTCCTGCGCGAAGATGCCGTAGCGCGAGCGCAGCGCCCCGCCCAGGCTGCCGAACAGCTTGCGCAGCAGGTAGCCCTTCGGGAAGTCGTCGCGGATGGCGAACACCACCAGGTTGTCCGTGTCCACGAATTCCCAGTAGCGGTACAGGAAGGAGCCCTTGGCCACCAGGCGGGCTATCTCCTTGCCGTTGCCGTCGCGGATGAGGCCATAGGAGATCTCGGGCCTGACCTCGAGCACCAGCGTGTTCTGCGCGTCGAAAAGCTGCAGCGGGTTCTTCTTGGTGAAATAGATCGACAGGCCGACGAGCAGCGGGACGGCGAAGACGGCCTCCGGCAGCGAGGCCAGCGCGCGGCCCAGCAGGGGCACCATCAGCAGGGCGTTCGTCACGGCGGCGCCGTAGCCGACGGAGGCCAGCAGGCTCCAGACCACGTGGAACAGCGCGCAGCCATAGACGGCGCCGGCGATATACACGTCGTGCTCGGAAATGAACTCCGCCATCAGGCGCTGCTTCTGGCGCGTGACTACCTGGTAGGTCACGTCCTTCATGGTGGAGCTCTTGGAGATCACGAACGGGAAGAAGAAGTCCGGCGGCACGTCGGCGGGCGGCGGCGGCAGCTTGGGGTTCTGGTACGCCGCGGCCATCGAACGGGCGGCGAAAGAGCCGGCCACCCACAGGCCTATCAGCGCGCCCCAGACTAGTATCGGCAGGGGCTTGCGGGGCAGGTACGGCGGCTTGCCCGTGTCCCCCTCCTGTTTCCGGGAGAGTTCCTCCAGGAAGTTCTGCGCGGCCGCCCCGGCAGCCTCGGTTAGCGCGGGCTGCGTGGAAGCCGCTACCGCGGGGGCGGTTTCGGTGGAGGACTGAGCGAAAGCGTTCAGCACGGAATCCGTAGAAGCGGCCACGGCGGTCGTGGAGACTTCGGCGTCGCCGTCTCTAAAGATCTGCGGGGCGGAGACCTCTTCCGGCGCTTTCTTACGGCGCGCCACCCGGACCTTCTTGGGCTTGGGCAGCGCTATCACCTCGCCCGGCTTGCGGATACTGGCCAGCACGGCGCGAAACTCGCCGTCCGACAGGCCGCGGGCGCTCACGGCGAAGGAGGCGGAATTGTAGGTAAAGAAGGCTATGTAGGCCTCGGCGCCCATGGCCTCGTAGGAGGTGTAGTAGGCGGTGCTCACGCCGTGCAGGCCCACCGCGCGTACGTCGCCGGCCAGCGAGGTCCCCTTGGAGCGCAGAGAGTCCACCTGTTCCTTCACGCGGGCTTTAAGGTAATAATCTCCCAGCTCGGAATCCTGCTTGGAAAACTCGAAGGAATTCTTGCCTTTCTCCAGCTTCAGCGTGACGGTAGGATCGTCGCTCTTGCCGGCGGCCCAGCCGGAGGGGAAATCCACGGCGATAGTCTCCCCCTTATCCTTGAACTCGGCCGCGGAGGCGCAAAACGGCAGCGCGAGCAGCAGCAGAGAAATCAGGATGTTTTTTGTCCGCATATAATTCTAAAGTAAATTCGCGAAGTGTTCTAAAAGTATAGAATATTATGTAACCTGAGTCACATCAAGAAATGTTCAAGCTCAACGCCTCGCCGCGGCCGGCCAGCATGAACGGCGCGGACAGAATGGCGGCGGCCGGCGCGAGGCCGCGCTCCATGCGCTGATTTTGCCGCAGATCACACCAGCCGGAGCGCCGGTATATCGGATGTTTCCCGTCGGTTTTCGGCGTTCCGCGCCGAGTTGACAACCCATAATTTAGGTTTGTAATATAAATCTAATAGAGATTTAGTTCTGTTTTAAGTTCACACCTCGGAAAAACAAAAAAAGGATAAGATAAGGAAAGAAATCATGTCTAAACCCTCAGCTGTAGCGGAGAAAGGCAAGAAGTCCGTTCACGACTATGTCGACGGCGTGCTGGCGAACGTCATCGCCAAGAACCCCGGCGAGAAAGAATTCCACCAAGCGGTCAAGGAAGTCCTCGAAACCCTTACCCCGGTGCTCGAGAAGCACCCCGAATACGTGAAGGCCAAGATCCTCGACAGGATCGTCGAGCCCGAGCGCTCCATCACCTTCCGCGTGCCGTGGACCGACGACAAGGGCGAGGTGCAGGTGAACCGCGGCTTCCGCTTCGAGTTCAACAGCGCCATCGGCCCGTACAAGGGCGGTCTGCGCTTCCACCCCTCCGTCAACGCCAGCATCCTCAAGTTCCTGGGCTTCGAGCAGATCTTCAAGAACGCCCTGACCACGCTGCCCATGGGCGGCGGCAAAGGCGGTTCCGACTTCGACCCCAAGGGCAAGTCCGACGCTGAAGTAATGCGCTTCTGCCAGAGCTTCATGACCGAGTTGTACCGCCACATCGGCCCCGACACCGACGTGCCGGCCGGCGACATCGGCGTGGGCGGCCGCGAGATCGGCTACATGTTCGGCCAGTACAAGCGCATCTCCAACGAGTTCACCGGCGTGCTGACCGGCAAAGGCATCACCTGGGGCGGCTCGCTGATCCGCCCCGAAGCCACCGGCTTCGGCGTGGTGTATTTCGCGGAAGAGCAGCTCAAAACCAAGGGCACCAGCTTCAAGGGCAAGACCGTGGCCGTCTCCGGCTTCGGCAACGTGGCCTGGGGCGCCGTGCAGAAGGTCAACGACCTGGGCGGCAAGGTGGTCACCATCTCCGGCCCCGACGGCTATATCCACGATCCCGAAGGCATCTCCGGCGAGAAGTGGGAGTACATGCTTGAGCTGCGCTCCAGCGGCCAGGACATCGTGGCCCCTTACGCCGAGAAGTTCAAGACCGGCAAGTTCTTCGCGGGCAAGCGCCCGTGGGAAGTCAAGGTCGACGTGGCCCTGCCCTGCGCCACCCAGAACGAGCTCAACGAAGAGGACGCCGGGACCCTGATCGCCAACGGCGTGATGTGCGTCACCGAAGGCGCCAACATGCCCTGCACCCCGGAAGCCGTAGAGGCTTTCCAGAAGGCCGGCATCCTGTTCGCCCCCGGCAAGGCTTCCAACGCCGGCGGCGTGGCCACCTCGGGCCTCGAGATGAGCCAGAACAGCCTGCGCATGAGCTGGAGCCGCGAAGAGGTGGACAAGCACCTGCGCGGCATCATGGTCAACATCCACAACGCCTGCGTGACGGCCGCCAAAGAGGCTGGCATGCCCGGCAACTACGTGGCGGGCGCCAACATGGCCGGCTTCAAGAAAGTAGCCGAAGCGATGATGGCCCAGGGCCTGGTCTAAGCAGCAAGCGGACCAAACCTTAAGAAGAGGGCGGAGCCAAAAGCTCCGCCCTCTTTGTTTTTCATTCCGTATCGTCTATAATTTATCTGTAGCACAGGAGAGACTATGCCAAAGATACTTGTAGTGGACGACATCCCCGCGATAGTGGATTTTTCCAAGGAATTTTTCGAGGACGCCGGCTTCGACGTGCGCACGGCCGACACCGCCCCTACCGCCATAGCGGCCCAGCACGAGTTCAAGGCCGACGTGATACTGCAGGACCTCAACATCCCCGGCGGCGGCGGCACGCACGTCTACGAGACGCTGCGCGCCGAAGGCGACAACGTGCCGATCATCTTCTCCACCGGCAAGCCCGAGACCCTCGGCGACCTGACCAAGATGGTCAACGTCTCGGCGCTGCGCAAGCCCACCAACCCCGACGTGCTGATGGCCGAGGTGCAGAAGCGGATCGCCGCCAGCCAGGCCGCCGCCCCCGCGGCGCCGCCCCCTCCGCCCCCGGCCGCTCCGGCCGCGGACGAGCGCCCGATGAACCCCAACCCTCCCCCGCCCCCGAAGTTCCCGCGCTAAAAGGAGACAGCCATGGCGGACGAAAAGAACGTTTTCTCGGCAAGCAGGTGGACGGCGGGCAACTTCCTGTTCCCCACGCGCATCGAGATCACCCACGACCGCGTAGCGCGCATAAAGCCGGGCCTCCTAACCCTCGAGGAAGAGAGCATCTCCATGTCCAAGGTGGCCTCGGTCAACATCAAGTCCGGCCTGCTCTGGGCCGACATCCGCATAGACTCCAGCGGCGGCACCAACCCCATACTCAGCCACGGCCACCACAAGGCCGACGCGCAGGCCATACGCGGCCTGATAGAGCGCTACCAGCACGAACCGGCCTAGCACCGGACGCGGCGCGGGGCGGCGGTACTAAAACCCCGCCGCCTTGTTTTTTTTGTCCTTTTGTTTTGTATTATTTATGAATTAAAGGGTATGGAGGCGGCGTGGTAACAGGCTCCGGCAAAAGCGGCAAGATAAAGATCCTGGCGGTGGAGGACAACCCCGCCATACTGGATTTTTACCGCGAATTCTTCGAAGACATGGGCTTCGAGGTGCAGACCTCCGAGGACGCCCTGTCAGCCATCACCCTCTACCAGCAGTTCAAAGCCGACCTGATAGTGCTCGACCTCAACATCCCGGCCGGCGGCGGCCAGCTGGTGTTCGACACCATCCGCACCCGCCTGCAGGACCCCGTACCGATCATCTTCTCCACGGGCAAGCCGGAGATGCTGCCCCACAGCCTCAAGAACCTGCACAATGTCACCGTGGTGGGCAAGCCCATAGCGCCCGAAGCCCTGCTGGGCGAGGTGCGCCGCCTGCTGCCGCAGTTCTTCAACAAGGCCCCGAGCCTGGTGCCCCCTCCGCCGCCCCCGCCCGAACTCATAGCCCGCACTACGGTCAGGCGCAAGGTGCTGGTGGTGGACGACGACCAGACCATACTGGAGATGTACTCCGAGATACTCGCCAAGGCCGGCTTCGACGTGCAGACGGCCGAGGACGGCATCGGCGCGGTCACCAAGTTCCAGGAACTGCACCCCGACCTGGTGATCCTGGACGTGGACATGCCCGCCGGCGGCGGCCGCAAGGTGTTCGAGCGCCTGCGCCTGCAGCTGGCCTCCCCGGTGCCGATACTGTTCTCCACCGCCTCGCCGGCCGCCGTGGAGGACCTGGCCCGCAACCTCAACGTTCTGGTGCTCAAGAAGCCCATCACCCCCGGCATCCTGACCGGCGCCGTAAGAGACCTGCTGAAGCTGTCCTAGGCAGCGGCCCTATGGCGCAAAAGACCTTCATAATAGTCGCCACCGGCGACCTGAAAAAGCCCCCGATCAATATCGCCTACACCAAGGCTTACCTGGACCATTGCGCGCCGGTCGGGCGCAGGCTGAAAACCTCGCTGCTCTTTCCGCGGCGGCAGGGCTCCTTCGCCGGTGTAGCCGAACAGGTCGCCAGACTGGATCCCGCCGCGGTCTTATTCCACAGCCACATAGAGTGGAGCGCCGCGGACTGCCTCAGGGCCTGCGCCCGGTTGCGGCGGCGGCGGCCCGGGCTGTATATACTCCTCAGCGGCGAGCCGGTGAACAAGGTGTCGCTGGCCGACGCCGCCAGGCACGGCGTGGACTACCTGATACGCGGCGAGGCGGAACTGCCAGCCGCGAAGATCCTGAAGCGCGTACTCGCCGACCTGACCGCCGGCCGGCCCCGCTCCGGCAAACCGGAGATCCATTACGCCGGCCGCGGCGTGAGCGACCCGGACACACTGCCCTCTCCCTACCTGAACGGCTATTTCGACATGGCGGCGCTCAAATCGGCCCAGGTGATAGTCGCCAGGGGCTGCGACAACAAATGCCTGTACTGTTCCATCAACCAGAGCAGCCTGCGCTACCATTCTTTCGGCAGAATTAAGGCCGAACTGGCGTACATACTCGAGAACGCCCCCGCGCTGCGCGAAATACTGCTTACCGTTTCCGACATTTACGCCGACCGGCCGCTGGCGCG
The DNA here is from genome assembly GCA_002840355.1 of Elusimicrobia bacterium HGW-Elusimicrobia-3. Lineage (GTDB taxonomy): Bacteria > Elusimicrobiota > Elusimicrobia > Elusimicrobiales > UBA9959 > UBA9959. The sequence continues at coordinate 15,366 of PHAL01000025.1, forward strand.
ACGGCTGCTGGCCTGGCTCAGGCCGCGCGCCGAGCGCGACGGCATAAAGATCTGCTTGTGCACCAACGGCGGCAGGGCCATCCCCCCCGCGCTGCTCAAGCTCTCCGATTCCCCCTGCTTCGACATCCGCATAGGCGTACAGTCCCTGGCCCCCGGCGTACTGCGCGCCATACGGCGCCGGGCAGACGCCGAAGGCCTGAAGCGCAATATACTGAGGATCAGGGCGGGCGCGCCGCGCGCTACCGTGGGGCTTGAGCTTATACGCGGCCTGCCGGGAGATACGGAGAAGAGCTACCGCGACACGCTGGAGTGGTGCGCGGCCTCCGGCCTGGAGCTCTTCGTCAACCACCTCTTCACGATAGCCGGCACGGAGCTGGACAGGCTCTACGACGAGCGCGGCCTGCGGCGCGAGACGGGCTGCCCCTACTACGTGCTTAACAGCGACGCCCTCAGCGCCCCGCGGCTGGCCGCGCTTACGCGGGAGACGCGCCTGGTGTTCCTGGCCCTCAGCGCCGCGCGCACCTCGCCGGCTTTCACCCGGGATTTTTACGCCGCCGCGGCGCGCCTGCGCCGGCCGCACCCGCACCTTTTCCTGGCGCTGGCACTCGCGCGCTGGCTGCTCAAAGGCGCCCTGACCGCCCGCACCTGCCGCGATTATCTCAAAAGCCACGCCGGCAAAGACAATATACTCTCCAGCGCCGGCTTCTCGCGCCGCAACGCGGCCGAATTCCACGCCGCTTTCCGCCAACTCGCGCGCGCGCTGGCGCGGGAGGCCTAGCCGGACACGGCAAAGGCCCCAAAGCCCGGCCTATTCTTAATATAATTATCTTTAGCGTCCGCCCTGCGGGGCCATTACGAATGGAATCCATAGTATTTTTCGGTAAAGGCGGCATAGGCAAAAGCACTATCTCCGCCAATGTCAGCGCCGTCCTGGCGTCGCTGGGCCGCCGCGTGCTGCACGTGGGCTGCGACCCCAAGATGGACTCCACGCTGTCGCTGATGGGCCGGTCCATTCCCCCTTTCTCCTCCGTCTCCGGCGGCGCCTCGGGGCCGCACCTCAAGTCCATGATCTTCAAGCCGCCCATAGCCGGCGTCAGCTGCGTCGAGGCCGGCGGGCCGGAACCGGGCGTGGGCTGCGCGGGCGTAGCCATAGGCACGCTGCTCGACGCGGTGCGCGCGGAGAACTTCGCCGAGAGGGACGTGTACGACGCCTTCGTCTACGACGTGCTGGGCGACGTGGTCTGCGGCGGCTTCGCCGCCCCGCTCAAGCGAGGCGTGGCCGAGAAGGCCGTGATAGTCACTTCAGAGGAACTGCTCTCCCTCTACGCGGCCAACAACCTGCTTAAGATGCTCAATAATTATTCCCGCAACGGCGTCTTTCTCGCCGGCCTGGCGCTGAACGTCAGGGACCGGGAAGGCCTGAAGACGGCGCAGCGCTTCGCCCGCGCGGCCAACGTGAAGATCCTCGGCGTCACTTTCCGGGACAAGGCGGTAACCCGCGCCGAGAAATTGCGCAAGCCTGCGGTGCTGGCCTTCCCCGGCAGCGAATTTTCAAAGAATCTGAAGCGGCTGTGCCTGGCCATCAGCGCGGCCCGCAAACCCGCGGCGCCGCCCAGACCGCTCTCCGACGCGGAATTCGCGGCTTTTGCCGGGGATGCCCCGGCCGCGCCCGCGGCGGCACGCGCCGCGCGCGCCGGCGCCGCGCCCCTCTCCGTCACCACCCTCAGCGCCGCGGGCTTCACCCTCACCGGGCTGCGCGACGGCCGGCTGATCTGCGCCTGGCGCTGCAGCCGCGGCGAACTGACGGTGGAGATCGAGCCGGCCGACAGGGCCGGGGAAGGGAGTTTCCGTTATTCAGACTGGGCCGCCCGCGCCGCACCCGGCGGGAACGGCCCGGAAAGACCGGAGGAGTACGCTCCCGAGCTGCGCAAGTCGCTGGCCGCCCTGTCCGCCGCCGCCTACAAGGACCTGCTCGCCCTTTTCGTCGGCGGCAAAGACCCTTACGCCGCCATCTACGCCCTCTGCGGGCGGCCCTGCAAGAAACCGCACAGCGTGCCCTACCCCGACAACCACCTGGGCCGCTGGCACCGCTTCGCTTTCCCTATCCTGCGCGATTCCGGCTACTGCCTGCCCCCGGCCGCGCTGCTGGACTACGCCGACGCCGAATGCCGCTTCAACGACGCCACCAAAGGCGGCGGGCTGGGCCTCTATGACCTGCCGCGCAACAGGGACCTGCTCACCCCGCGCCTGCCCGCCTCCGGCATCGCCTACGTGAACACCGATTTCAGGCTGGCCGACGCGGTGCGCGGCGACGACGCCAACCTCAAACGCTGCCTGCGCAAGGCCGCCGCAGCCCAGACCGCCGACGGCCTGATAGAGCTGCACATCGGCTGCTCGCCGCTGATGATAGGCTCCGACCTGGAACAGGCGGTCAAGGATGTCAGCGCCGCCACCGGCACGGAGATCTCGCTCGAGGACGTGCACGGCTTCGACGCCGAAGACGAGGAGCGCGACGCCAAGCGGCTGGCCGTCATGGTGCGCACGCTGCGGCGCGCCGCCGGCAAACCCGCTTACGACGCCTGCCTGGTGGATTTCGGCCCCGGGGCCGGCGCGCTCTCCGACTACCTGGGCCGGCACGGCGTCACTACCCGCGCGCAGCACGCCAATTTCACCCCCGAAGCCGCGAGGGCCCGCCTGCGCGTGCTGGCCGACGCGTCTTCCATCAAGGCCGCGGCTTTCACCGCCGCTGGAAAGAAATGGATCGCCCCGCCGCTGCCCTACGGCTTCGCCGCCGCCGACGCCTGGCGGCGCTCCGTGGGCGCGAGCCTCGGCAAAGAGCTTCCGGGCGCGACCGCCGAAGAAAAAAAGGCCGCCGCCGCGCTGCTGCGAGAACTCAAGCCTGTTTACGCCGGGTTCATCCTGGAGGAAGCCGACCTGAAGCGCCTGGCCGCCGCCGACAGCGATTTCCCCGCCGCGCTGGCGCTGCCTTTACTGGCGTGGGCCGGCGTGGGCGTGCACCTGCTGGTGAAGACCGCTGGCCGCAAGCCGCAGCTGCCGCCGGCCCTGCTGCGGCTGCTCAAGCCCTGCCGCCCGAAGGTGGATACTTTCACGGACCAGGCCGGCCTCTACCGCGCGCTGAGCCGCGCCGCGGCGACCAGGCTGGTCTACTCGGACATCCGCGCCGACGCCAGGCTGACCGCCGTCGGCAAAAGCCCGTTCTCCTGCGCGCTGCTGGAATACGGCTACGCCGGCGCCGTGGAGACGCTGCGGCGCCTGGCCGAGCTGGCGAAGGCGGAATACTGATGAGCGCCGACACTCTAGCGGAGGACAAAGTTTTCAAGCTGCCCTATCAGCTGGGCGTCTACCTAACGGTCAACGCCGTCTCCGACGCCGCGCTGATCGTGGACGGCCCCAACTGCTCCATCCCCAAGGCCGAATTCATCTACGGCAACCACGACCTGCGCTCCACCCTGTTCTCACCGGCAGGCGAGCACCGGCTTTTCTACACCATGACCCAGCCGCTAAAACAGAGCGGCAATCCCGAAAGCCTGCTCTCCGTGTTGCTGGCCACCGCCTCCAGGTCGGAACTCTTCGGCGTGATCATGGTCACGGCCCTGCCGTTCATGAAGCTGGCCGGGCAGGACTACGACGGCCTGGCCGCCGGCGCCGCGGGCCGGACGCCGGTGACGGAAGTGCCCGCCGGCTCGCTTGAAGGCGACTGGCTGGACGGCTACGCCCGCGGCCTGGCCGCGCTGGCCCGCGCGCTGCCGCCCGGCAAGGCGAAGCGGCGCAAGCGCTCGGTGGCCCTGGTCGGCTATTTAATGGACCGCAACGAAGGGGACCACGCCGCCAACCTCAAGGAACTCCGCGGGCTGCTGGAACTCTGCGGCCTGGAACTGGCCTGCGTTTTTCCCGGCGGCGGTAATTTTAAATCTTTGGCCGGGGCGCTGACGGCGGAGGTGGTGGTTTCGCTGCCTTACGGCCGCGAGGCCGCCGCCCTGATATCCGCCCGCTCCGGAGCGCGGCTGGTCGAGACGGGTCTGCCGCTGGGCGTGCGGGGCACCGCGGCCTGGCTGGCCCAGGTCTGCGCCGCGGCCGGTGTGAAACCCGGCAAAGCGGCGGCGCTGGCGCAGGCCGGGGCGCAGGCGGCCTTGCTCCCCGCCAGGGCCCCGCTCAACTACAAGCCCGCGGTTTTCGCCGGGGACCCTTACCTTTACACCGCCCTCGCGGCCTTCCTCAAAGAATTGGGCATGCGCCCCGACACGGCCTTCTGCTGCAGCTCCCACCGCAGGCTGCCGTCGGCCCCGGCCAGGCTGCTGTTCGCTCCCGCGGTACGGGAAGCCAGAGACACGGTAGCCGCCCTGCAGGGGTTTGAAAAGCCAGCCCTGCTTATAGGCAACTCCTTCGCCAAGTCCGAGGACTTCGCCCCCGGAGTGCCGTTCCTGGAACTGGGCTTCCCGTCCTATGGCCGGCACTGCCTCACCGACCAGCCTTTCCTCGGCTACGCCGGGGCCCTTAGGCTGGCCGAGCGCCTGCTCAACTCTCAACTCCGCTGATGACACGCCTGATAATAGTTTCCTGGCTCTGGGCCTTCTCCTTCGGCATCAACAAACAATGGATAGCCGGGGCGGACCCCGTGCTGGTTACCCTTATACGCCTGGGCCTGGCCCTGCTGGCGCTGCTGCCCTGGCTGCGGCTGCCGCGAGCGGGCCGCCGCGGCGCGGCGGAACTGATGGGTATCGGTGCGGTGCAGTTCGGCCTGATGTACGTGGCGCTGAACTACTGCTTCATAGTATTGCAGGCCTACCAGGTGGCGTTGTTCACGGTCATGACGCCGCTGTATGTGGCCGCCATACACGCCGGGCGCTCCCGCCGGGCGCCGGCCGGCCTTTTTGCCGCGGCCGGCTTGGCGCTGCTGGGCGCGGCCCTGGTGGAGCGCTGGGCGGTGGACAGGCGCGCCTTCTGGCAGGCCTTCGCGGTGATGCAGGTTTCCAACGCCGCTTTCGCCTGGGGGCAGGTGGCCTACAGGGACTGGCGACGGCGCAACCCGGCGGAGCGAGACTTGGATATTTTCGGCTGGCTGTATCTGGGCGGCACCCTGGTTGCCCTGGCCTGGGCTGCCCTGGGTTCGGATTGGGGTGAATTGCTGGCTTACTCGCCGCAGCGCTGGGCTGCACTGCTCTACCTGGGCTTGATAGCCTCCGGCGCTGGCTTCTTCCTATGGAACACCGGCGCTACGCGGGTGACGCCCGGAGCGCTGGCGGCCATGAACAATCTCAAGAGCCCGCTGGCGGTGCTGGTTTCGGTTATTTTCTGGGGTGCTTATGCGGCCATGCGGCCGGCGGACTGGTTTTTACTAGCCGCCGGCGCCGCGTGCATAATAGGCGCGGCCGCGTGGGGCGCGGCCGAAAAAGATACTCCCTCTACTTCTTCCGCTCCGGGGCGGAGCGGTCCTTCAGCCATCCAACCATAGTTTTCAGCGGTTCGGCGGAGACGGAGCGGGGCGGAGAGCCGCAGCAGGTTTTTTATTTTTCCTCGGGACTTACACGGATCTTTTCAGGACCACCACTTCTATGCGGCGGTTGCGGGCGCGGCCCTCGGCCGTGTCATTGGAGGCCACGGGATGGGCGGAGCCCAGGCCGCTGTACTTCAGGCGGGCCGGGCTTATTCCCTCCCGTACCAAGTAATCGTAAACGCGCTCGGCCCGCAGGCGCGACAGCGCCAGATTGCTCTGTTGCGTACCGGTGGAGTCGGTATAGCCGCGCACCACGGCCCGTTTTTTCGGGTAGGCCTTCAGCAGCAGGCCCATCTCGCGCAGGGCAGGCAGGGCCTCCGGTTCTATGCGGCTCTGCCCGGGTTTAAAGATCATGCTCTCGAGGATGGCCACTATCAGGCCCTCGTCCACATAATCGAGGCGCAGCTGTTTGCCGGCCAGCCGCTTCACCTCCAGCGGCGTAAAAAGGCTGAGCGAAACCCTGGGGGCGGTATGCGGGCGCTTTTCCTGGTCCAGCCAGGCCAGCCTGGCGCTGTAAAAACCATCCGGCAGGGGTTTCCCCTCGGAAGTGACCCCGCCCCAATTGATGCCGCCGGCAGGGGGCCGCCCCGCGCCCTGCATCAGCCCCACCTCGCGCCCGCTGCCGTCGAAAACCTGTATCTGCCAGGCGCGCACCCGGGCCAACCCGTCCTCTCTGGCCGCGAAAAAGTCCTCGGACGGAGCGCGATACCGAATGGTGAATTTTACCGGCGCGGAGGCCGGGTCGGAAGACAGCTGCTCCATCGCCGAGAGTTCCAGTCCCGGCGCCTCGTCCTGGCCGAACGAGGAAAGGAGGTCCGGGCTGAGCAGCAGCGGCAGCAGCGCCAGCGCGGCCAGAACGATATAGATGGCTCTTCTTTTCATTTTAGTCCCCGGGGTATTCTTCCAAATACCGGGTTATGGCGCAAGGTAATCGGTCAACCTCAAAAGGATGGCGGGGGCTCCTTTACCACGCGCTTCTCCTCGCCGGCCTTCTTGTCCATGTAGGTGCGGATGGCCCTGTCGTACTCTTTGAGTTCGGTCCCGTCGTTGAAAGAATTTTCGCCCTTTTCCCCAGCGGCGGGCTTCTCTCGCCAGTCCTTGCGCAGTTTTACGCGGCGCGCGCCCATGATCTCGCCGGAACCCACCTCCACCAGGCGGGCGTTTACCTCTATGCGGCCGCGGGAGAGTTCCGTGAGCGTGCCCAGGATCAGCCAGTCGGCGCCCAGCAGCGCGCCGATATCCTTTATGGAGTTAGGGCCTATGGCGCCCGAGCCCTGCAGCTTCAGTTCGGTGAAAACCTTTTCTATCTCCCTGCGCTCGGCCACCTTGTATCTTTCCAGCTCCACCAGTTCGGTGGTGATGCGGCCGGCTATCACCTCGCCGTCGGCGGAGGCCCGCCCGTCGGCGTAGGAGAAATCGGCCACGGCTATCTTGCCGCCGGCGGCCGGGGCGTTCTTGAGCAGGCCGCGCACTAAACCCCGGCAATCGCCGGGCCCGGCGGCCATGGCGATCCCGGCGGCGAAGCATAAAAGCAGCGCGGCTATGATAAAACGGCCGGTTCCGGCAGGTTCTCTACGGGTCATTGCCCCCCCTGACTACTATGAATCTTAGCACCTAAATCCGGACGCGCGCAAATAAAAAAGCCGCGCGCTGGCGCGGCTTCTTTATCGGCCGCGCTTTAGAACTCGCTGTTGCTCAGGCCGGCGTAGATCAGGGCGCCGCCGCGCAGCGAGGCCAGCGCCTTGCCTATCTCGGTGGGCGCCAGCGCCAGGCAGCCGAAGGAGCGGCCCTGCCGCACGCTGGCTTCCCGCACATAGTCGGACTCGTGCATGACCACGGCCCTGGCGAGGGCGTTGGAATTGGTGGAGGACAGGCCGTGCAGGCGCATGGAGCGGCCGTGCTTGCCGCGGTAGAGCTCGCCGGTCACGTAGAAGCCCAGCGAGGAAGCCTTGGAGTTGGGGACGTTGCTGAAGCGCGTGGCGAAGCCGTCCGCGTCGGGATCGGAGCCCGCGCCGTGAGCCACGTGCATGGCGTGCTCGGCGCCGCTCTCCACGTCCAGGATCCAGAACCTGTCCTGGCTGGAATGTCTGGAGAAATCGACTACGCCGATATAGCGCTTGTTCTGTATGCGGCCGGAGTTGGAATTAAAATACTCCATCGCCTTGCGCTTGAGGTCGGCGGGGATGCCGCCGCCGGGGCCGCTGATCTCCGCGCGGGGCTGTTCCTGACGCTGCGGCTGGTAGACCACCTGCGGAGGCTGCTGCGGGAAAGGGTCCTCGGGGATGTCGGCGGGGTCCACGGGGTCGTAGGTCTGCCCCTCCTCGTAGGTTTCCTGCTCGGTGTCGTCGTCGAGTATGCCGTCGTACTGCGGCAGCGAGGTGGTGGGGTTGGCGATCTCTATGTCGCCGTTGGGGGCGAACAGGAGTTTGAAAAAATTGACTATCAGCTGCACCAGCACCGGGACGGGCTTTATCTCGGTGCGGTCGGCGGCGGCCTGTTTGCGCAGGCTGCCGGTGTCCACGCTCAGGTCCCGGGCGGAGACCCGCATGTTCTCTATGCTGCGGGCCTGCAGCAGCACCGAGGAACCGAGAATCAGTACAAGGGCAGTGGCGATGATTTTCATATTTGCTCCTGCCATAGGTTACCAGTTTCCCGGCCCAGCCATAAGGGGAAAAAGCCCTAGGCGCTCCTGGGCCTTAAGTCCTATGCCCGCACCCGGCCCAAAAAAAGCCCCGGCGGGCTTGCGGCCTGCCGGGGCTGTGAGGGTTTCCCCCTATTTCAGTTTCTTATCTATCTCGGTCCAGGCGTTCTTGAGGTCTATGGTCATGTGCCGCAGTTCCGCGGCGCTGACGCTTTCCACCTTGGCGTAGCGGTCGGCTACTTTGTCCACCAGCCGCAGGTAAGTGTCCCTGTCTATCTTCTTCATGGATTCTATCTTCTCCAGGACCTCGCCTTTCATCTTAAGGCCCCAGCCGCGTATTTTATCGCGGTTCTTGGCACCCTTCTCTCCATAAAGGAAATATGTACCGGCCGCCGCCACCGCCGCCAATCCTATCCCCGCGCCTATCACCTTGGTGCTCTTTTTCATATTTCCTCCTTAAAACATTTCGCTAACGGAAATGTTAGCACTATCCGCGCCGCGGCGCAAATCCCGATAAAAATTTACCCCCGCTAGGAGCGGCGCTCCTCTCGGGGGACTGTTCTGACCTGGAAACAATGAAGGGGGCCGCTCCTTCACGCGCTCAGTTTAAGGAATTTATCTCGCGCCAGCTCTTGCCCGAACGGCGGCGGGGGTTCATGACCCACAGGTAGGCGCCGTTCCTGGCCGGCTTCAGGCCGGGGGTATCGGTACCGATCTCCTGGCCGGGGGCGATGCGCACTATCATCTTGTCTGTTCTTTTAACGTCGTGCTCGTCTTTCTCGAAGTTGCAGGTCATTGCCATACTCTAGCTCCTCGCAGCCCAACCCCTACCCCTATATCGTACGATAAACCCGGGGCCGCGCCTAGGCCCAAAGGGCCCAGACTGCCGCTGTTTTTAGGCCTATGACCTTGGGCAAGCACGCCCTGGCGCTAATAGCCGGCCAGGTCGCCCATGGCCGCCTGGAAGAAAGTCCAGACCCGGTAGAGGCGGTAGGCCACGAACCAGGTGACCAGCAGAATGGCGGCCGTGTAGGCGGCCCGGGACTCGCGAGAGAGCAGCGGCGAGCGCCAGACCAGGACCAGGCTGAAAGGCCCCAGGCCGAAAAGCGTCATCAGGATTATGCCCCAGTGCCGGTAATACCAGGGGATATGCTCTCCCTGGCCTTTGCCGCAGTGGCGGCAGTAGCGGTCCTGCGCCCCTATTTCAGAGCCGCAGGCCCAGCAGGAGGCCCTCCGGGGTGACGCCGGATTTTCAGACGGCGCTTCCATGTCCCCTCCCCAGTTTCAGCCTCGCGTAAGGGCGCGGCCGGCGCCGCACCAGCGGCAGGCGCGAACCGCCCAGCACCTCGGCCTGCAGCAGCAGCGAGTCGGCCCGGCGCAGCTGCGCCTCCAGCCGGTGGCCTACTATCCGGTAATGCCGCTGCGCGTCCAGGCGGCGGCTGACGAAAAAGACGTTCTTGTCGGAATGCAGCCACTCCGGCTTGAGGGCGGCGGCGTCGAGCGGATCGGAGTACTCGCGCAGCGTCTTCTCCCCGCGGCCGTTGTAGTAGAACTCGAAATAGCTGCGCGCCAGTTCCGCGAAGGAAGGGTAGACCGGCTCGCGGTAGCGCAGGCCGCAGAAATGCGACTGCGCCACGGCGCCCCAGCGGCCGTGCTCAATGAAAGGGGCTATCACGTGGTCGTCGTCGCGGGGGTTGGCGCGCAGGTCCAGCAGCAGCGGGCGGCGGCCGTGGTAGAGGAAGGCGGCCGCGGCCAGCATCGCGCCCTCTATGCAATGGGCGCTGCCCCGCCGGAGCACTTCCAGCGGGGACCAGCAGGTATTGGGCTTGGAGTCGTTATAAGCCAGTTGGTATTCGATGAAGTCCTGCACCTTGCGCGGAGTATCCATGCGCCGCAGCAGGGCCAGTTGGTCCGGGGAAAAACGGGAGAAAGCGTCGCGGGAGGTCACTGATCGGTTTTTTTTACGTGCCAGGGCTTGTCGGTGGAATCGTGCGGCGTCTTGGCCTTCTCCAGGTCCAGGAGCGCGTTGAAGACCACGCTGCGCAGGCGGTCTATATCGAAAGGCTTGGTGATATAGCCTTTGGCGCCGCCCTTCAGGGTCAGCGAGGCGGTATCTATATCCTCGTCGCCGGTGAGCATCCAGATGATGGGCGCCGGGGCCAGGTCGCGGATCACGGCCAGCACTTCCAGGCCGGTCATGCCGGGCATGGTGATGTCGAGGAAGACGAAGACGGGCTGCTCGTTCTTGATGAGCTCTATGGCCGTGTGGCCGTCCTGCGCGGTCAGCACCTCGCAATGCCCCTCGAAAGCCTGCTTCACGAGGAACAGCACGTTGGCTTCGTCGTCCACTATCAGAATTTTATGCGCCATATGATCTTTAACCCTCGGACCTATTGTATAACAACCGGGCGGGGCATATCTACCCCGCCCGTCAATGAAAAAGCCCCGCGGGGCGGGGCTTTTCCTCTTGGCCGCTTCAGATCAGCGGGTTGGAGACCACGCCGTCGGCCAGCTTGGGCTCGAACCAGGTGGACTTGGGCGGCATCACCTGGTTGTCGTCGGCCACGCTGATCAGTTCGTCCAGCGAGGTGGCGAACAGCGCGAATCCCGCGGCCATCTCGCCGGAATCCACGCGCTTCTCCAGTTCGCCCAGGCCGCGTATCCCGCCCACGAAATCCACGCGGTCGCTCTTGCGCAGGTCCTTGATGCCCAGCACCCGGTCGAGCACCAGGTCGCTGAGCACGCTCACATCGAGCGCCTTCACCGGGTCCTCCCCGCTGGTCGGGGTTTTCACCGAGGGCTTGAGCAGGTACCACTTGCCGGCCAGGTACAGGCCGAACTCGCGGCGTGCGGCCGGCTTGGCCTGGCCGCTGGTTTCCGTCACGGAGAAGCTCTCCTTCACTTTGGCGAGGAACTGCTCCGGGGATAAGCCGTTAAGGTCTTTCACCACGCGGTTATAGTCCCATATTTTCATTTCATCGACGGGGAAGGCGGCGGCGAGGTAGACGTTGTAGGGCTCGTCGCCCTTATGCGCCGGACCGCGCTGCTCCACCATGAATTTCTTCACGCGGCTGGCCGCGGCCGAGCGATGATGCCCGTCGGCGATATAGACGTTCTTCTGTTTCTCGGAAGCGTCGGCGATGGCCTTTATGTCCGCCTCGTCGTCTATCAGCCAGAGCGTATGGATCACGCCGCCGCTGCCGGCGGCGGAGAACAGCGGTTCCTTCCGCACGTTCTTCTTTATGACGGCGTCGATCTCGGGCACCTGCTTGTAGGCGATGATGCCGGGGCCGGTCTGCGCCTTCACGAACTTGATCTGGTTCACGCGGTCGTCCTCCTTTACGGGACGGGTGAACTCGTGCTTGCGGATGCGGTTATTGTCGTAGTCCTCCACGCAGGCGCCCACCATCAGGCCGGTCTGTATGTGAGAACCCATCTGCAGGCGGTAGGCGTAGAAGCAGGGCTTGCCCTCGCGTATCAGCAGGCCGTCTTTCAGCATCTTCTCGAAATTCTCCGCGGCCTTCCTGTAGACCGACTCGTCGTGCACGTCGGTGCCGGGCGGCAGGTCTATCTCCGCCTTGGACACGTGCAGGAAGCTGTTGGGCTTGCCCTTGGCCATCTCGCGGGCCTCTTCGGAGTCCAGCACGTCGTAGGGCGGGGCTATGATCTCGGCCGCCTTGCCGGGAGCGGGGCGTATGCCGAAAATAGGGGAGAAAAGGGGTAGTTTTGCCATGTCGGGATCCTTGGGTTGAAAATATGCCCGGGCCCCCTCGCGGGGACCCGGGCGCGGGCGGCAAGACTTATATCTTGTCGCCGTTTACCGCGTGGGTGCGCTTGCCGCAGAGCAGGAAGTCGGCGATCTGCTCGGCCGCCTGGCGGGCCACCGTCACCTGCGCGTCCTTGGTGGAGGCGGCGATATGCGGGGTGCAGATCACGCGCTCCATGCCGAAGAACATGTGCGCGGTGGCGGGCTCCTCGGCGTACACGTCCACGGCGAAGCCGGCGATGTGGCCGCTCTCGATGGCGGCCTTGATGTCGGCCTCCACCATGATGCCGCCGCGGGCGCAGTTGATCAGGCGCACGCCCTTTTTCATCTTGGCGATGCTGTCCTTATTGATCATGCCCTTGGTGGCCGGGTTGATGGTCACGTGGTAGGTAATAAAGTCTGCCTTGGCATACAGCTCGTCGAGGGTGACCATCTTCACGCCCAGTTCTCGGGCGCGCTCGGTGGTCATGGCCGGGTCGAACACGAGTACGTTCATCTTCAGGCCGCGCGCCCGGTCCGCCACCACGGCGCCGATATTGCCGCAGCCGACCACTCCCAGCGTCTTGCCGGTGATCTCTACGCCTTCGAACTTGCTCTTCTCCCACTTGCCGGCGTGCGTGGACGCGTTGGCCTGGGGGATGTGGCGCGCGAGCGCGAACATCATGGCGATGGCGTGCTCGCCGGTGGAGACGGTGTTGCCGAACGGCGTGTTCATCACCAGCACTTTCTTCTCGCTGGCGGCGGCCACGTCGATATTGTCCACGCCGGCGCCGGCGCGGGCCACGGCCTTGAGGTTAGTGGCGGCCTCTATGATCTCGCGGGTCAGCTTGCTGGCGGAGCGCACGATGATGGCGTCGAACTCGTGCGCGCAGGCCTTCAGTTCCTCCGGCTTCATGCCGGTCTTCACTATGGCTTCGAGGCCCCTGTCCTTCAGGGTCTTCTCGCAGAGGGGATCGGCCTTGTCGGCTATAAGAACTTTGCTCATTTCACTGCCTCCTTGGAGTATTCTTTGGCAACAGCCTCGTAAGCCCAGTCCAGCCAGGGGATCAGGGCTTCTATGTCGGAAGTTTCCACGGTGGCGCCGCACCAGACGCGGATGCCGGCCGGGGCCTTGCCGTAGGAATTGATGTCCTTGGCCACGCCTTCCTTGTCGAGCATGGAGGTGATCTTCTTGGCGGCCTTGACCTTGTCCTCGTCGGGCAGTTTGCCGAACCAGTCGGCCTTGATCTTGAAGCAGACCGAGGTGCTGGAGCGCGTTTCCTTCGTCTCGGCGAGGAAGTCTATCCAGTCGGACTTTTCCACCCAGCGCTCGAAGGCGGCCAGGTTGGCGGTGGAGCGCCGGACGAGCCCGGCCAGGCCGCCCACGGTCTCGGCCCACTTCAGGGCGTCTATCGCGTCCTCCACGCAGAGCATCGACGGGGTATTGATGGTGCTGTACTCCAGCTCGCCGGGCAGCAGCTTCTTCTCGTCTACGAGGCGGAAGATCTTGGGCACGGGCCAGCTAATTTTAGAATTCTGCTCCTCCATCCGCTTGACGGCCTTGGGGGAGAGGACGATGACGCCGTGCGCGGCCTCGCCGCCCAGCACTTTCTGCCAGGAGAAGGTGACCACGTCGAGCCGGGCGAAGTCGATGTCCATCGCGAACACGCCGCTGGTGGCGTCGCAGATCACGAGGCCTTCGTGGTTCTTGGGGAGCCAGTTGAGGTCCGGGACCTTCACGCCGGAGGTGGTGCCGTTCCAGGTGAAGATGATGTCGTTCTGGGGATTGGCCTTGGAGAGGTCCGGCAATTTGCCGAAATCGGCCTTGTACTCGTTGACGTTCTTGAGCTTGAGGTACTTCACCGCGTCGGTGATCCAGCCCTTGCTGAAGGCCTCCCAGCCGAAGATGTCGACGGAGCGGGGCCCGAGCAGGGTCCACATGGCCAGCTCCACCGCGCCGGTATCGGAGCCGGCGACCACGCCTATGCGGTAGTCGGCGGGGAGATTGAGCACTTTCTTCATGCGGTCGGAAACTTCCTGCAGGCGGGCCTTGCCTTCCTTGGAGCGGTGCGAGCGGCCCACCAGGGCGTTCTTAAGGGCGTCCACGGTCCAGCCGGGGCGCTTGGCGCAGGGGCCGGAAGAGAAGTTGGGGCAGTTGGGTTTTACTGTGGGTTTTTCCATGTTCTGGGGGTCTCCTGTTCGTATTATAAAAAACCGGTGTTTATATATAAACATAATATAAATCCTTTGACAATCCCTCCCGGAGAAGCCGCAAAACCGCCCGCTGCCGGGCGCGCGGGCCGCTACTTTTGTAAAATATCCGCATGCCCACGACCAAGAAACCCGGCGACTACGAGATCGAGTTCGGCGGCTTCGAGAAGCTCATGCCCTACAGGATCAAGAACGTCCTGCTGGTGGCCTCCCTCTACGATTCTTTCCTGCTGGCCGACGACGACCGCCTCAACGAGGCGCTGTTCGGCGAGATGCTGGACTCCTCCCCCCGCTCGGCCCCCAAGATCACCCGCGTGGCCACCGCCGAGCAGGCGCTGGAGAAGCTCGCCGCGGGCTCCTACGACCTGGTCATAGCCATGATACAGGTGGGCGAGACGGACATGGCCGAATTCTTCCGCGCGGTGAAGGACGGCCGCCCCGGCCTGCCGGTGGTGCTGCTCTCCTTCAACGTGCAGGACATCAAGAACATCCCCGACGAGACCCGCCTATTGGCCGACGGCGTCTACCTGTGGAGCGGCGACACGCGCATCTTTTCGGCCATCATCAACCTCATCGAGGACGCGCGGAACCTCGAATGCGACGCCAAGGTGGGCGTGCAGGCCGTGCTGCTGGTGGAGGACAACATCAAGTTCTACTCCACCTACCTGCCCATCATCTACACCGAGCTGATGAAGCAGACGCAGATCGTGATGGCCGAGGAGCTGAACCCCGCCAAGAAGACGCTGCGCCTGCGCGCGCGCCCGAAGGTGCTGTTCTGCAGCACCTACGACGAGGCCTGGGCGATCTACGAGAAATACAAGGCCAACCTGCTGGGCGTCATCAGCGATATCGAGTACCCCAAGGACGGCGCCTGCCATCCCGAGGCGGGCCTGGAGCTGACGCGCCGCATCAAGGAGGAGAACCCCGACATGCCGGTGCTGCTGCAGTCCTCCAACGCCGCTTTCGCGCACAACGCCGGCCGGCTGGAGGCCTCGTTCATGCACAAGGCCGCCGCCGACCTCTCCAAGCAGCTGCGCGCCTTCATCACCCGCTACTTCGGCTTCGGGGACTTCGTCTTCGCCGACGAGAACGGCGCCGAGCTGGCCCGCGCCTCCGACCTGGGCGCGATGCTGCGCCTGCTCAAGGTGGTGCCGCTGGAGTCCATCCTCTACCACGCCGGCCGCAACCACTTCTCGAAGTGGCTGTTCGCCCGCACCGAGTTCGAGATGGCCTACAACATCAGGCCCAAGAAGATCTCCGAGTTCGGCAACCCGGAGCAGCTGCGCAAGTACCTCATCGAGACGCTGCACCAGTTCATCTACAAGACCCAGCTGGGCACCGTGCTCAAGTTCGACCGCAAGCTCTTCGACGATTCCACCCCTTTCAGCAAGATCGGCTCCGGCTCCATCGGCGGCAAGGCCCGGGGGCTCGCCTTCGTGGATTTCCTGCTCAGCAAGACGGACCTGGAGCACCGCTGGCCCGGCGTCACCGTCACCGTGCCCAACACCGTGGTGATCGCCTCGGACGTATTCGACTTCTTCATGGAGCAGAACGGCCTGGACACGATGATCAACGAGGGCCGCTCCAACGACGACACGGCGGCGCTCTTCGAGCGGGCCCGCCTGCCCGACTACGTGTTGCGCGACCTGCAGGCGCTGATAGGCAAACTGGAAGGCCCGCTGGCCGTGCGCTCGAGCTCGCTGCTCGAGGACTCCAAGACCCAGCCCTTCGCCGGCGTCTACAAGACCTACATGCTCGCCAATAACCATCCGGACCCGGCGCGCCGCCTCGACGAACTGGCCCGCGCGGTCAAGTTCGTCTATGCCTCGGTCTTCTCGCGCGAGGCGCGCGCCTACCGCCGGCTGAACCCGCTGATCATAGACGAGGAGAAGATGGCGGTGGTGGTACAGCGCGTAGTAGGCCGCGAGTACGGCAGCGGGCGCCATTACCCGGCCTTCGCCGGCGTGATGCAGTCCTACAACTACTACCCGGTGCCGCCGCTGGAGGCCGAGGACCCGATAGCGCACATCGCGCTGGGGCTGGGCAAGACCATCGTGGAGGGCTTCAACGCGCTGCGCTTCTCGCCCGCCCACCCGCAGAACCTGCACCAGTTCTCCACCACGGCCGACTTCCTGGGCAACTCCCAGAAGAAACTGATAGCCCTGCGTACCGGCCAGCCGGAATCGCGCCTGAGCTTCGAGGAAGAGCCCGCGCTCACCACGGCCACCGTGCAGGACGCCGAGGAGGACGGCACGCTGGAGCTGGTGGGGTCCACCTACTCGGCGGAGGACGACCGCATCAATGACGGCATTGCCGACCCCGGCCACCGCTTGGTCACCTTCGCCCCGCTGCTCAAGAACGAGGTGCTGCCGCTGGCAGACATCCTCAACGCCGTGTCGGCGCTGGGCAAGGAGGCGATGGGCTGCAACATAGAGGTGGAGTTCGCCTGCGATTACGACCAGGCCTCGGGCGCCGCCGTCTTCAACATCCTGCAGATGCGGCCCATGGTCTCGCGCAGCCCGGTCAAGAAGGTCTCGCTGAAGGACCTCAGGCCCGAGAACCTGCTCTGCCTCAGCGCGCAGGCGCTGGGCAACGGCGCGCACCGCGATATCGCCGACCTGATCTACGTGATACCGGAGAAGTTCGACCAGCTCAAGACCCGCGAGATAGCCGAGGAGATCGGCGTGATGAACGCGCGCCTGCGCGAGGAGGGCCGCCCCTACCTGGTGATAGGCCCCGGCCGCTGGGGCTCCAGCGACCCCTCCCTGGGCATACCGGTCAAATGGCACCACATCTCCGGCTCGCGCATCATCATCGAGGCGGCCTACGGCGACTTCGTGGTGGACCCGTCCTACGGCACGCATTTCTTCCACAACGTGACGTCGCTGGGCATAGGCTACTTCACCATCAACGAGACCGGCCCCGAGGCCTTCATCAACTGGGACAAGATCAAGGCCGAGCGGCCCCTGGCCGAGGCGAATTACATCCGGCATATCCGCTTCCCCGGGCCGCTGGACATACGCATAGACGGTTCCGAGGGCCGCGCCGCCGTGGCGCTCTAACCCCGGGCTGTAAAAGGAAAGAGCCGCCCCGTGGCGGCTCTTTTTATTTTCCGGCGCGGCGCTAGTATTTACGCCGCGGCCTTTTCTTGTTCTTGCCCTCTTCGCTGATGTACTCCAGCCCTTCCCCGGCCTGCTTGAACCCGGGCAAGCCGGAGTCCCAGATACCGATGGACAGCACGTCCCTCACGAAAGCCCTGCGGCCCTCGCCGCCGGCGCGCTCCCATTCAGGGGAGGCGTCCTTGAGCGAGCTGCGCAGCAGGAAATCGCGCAGGCTGTCGTCCAGATTCCGTTTAAGATCGTCCACCAGCGGCGAGACGGAAAGCCGCAGCCGCTTGCGGTACTCCGGGGTCTCCCGCTTTACCACCGGGCTGCCCCCGCCTTCCTCTCCGCCGGGCGGCGGCGCGGCGCCGCTTTTCTTTTCCCTCGCGATGATCAGCCGCCACGGGTTGGTCCTCAGGCCGTAATATTCCAGCCGCGTATTCTCGGTGATGTCCCAGTTATAAAAAGCTTTTAGGCCTGTATAGATAAAACCCAGGCTGGGGAGGGAGCGCAGGTCCTTGAAGTCCCACCTGATGCGGTAGTCCAGCCCCACGCGGGAGCGATAAGAATCCTTGGAGATGACCAGCTGCAACGGGCTCTGCTCCCACGCCGGGGCCTGTACAGCCGCGGGAGCGGCGGTGGACACAGGGGCCTCCTGCGCGGCGGCCGCAGGCAGCAGCAGCGCCTGCGCGGCCAGGAGAACGGTTAACCTCATGCTTTCACCGCCACGCGCCCTCCTAGAAACCTTCCTTGGTATAGCGCTCCAGCAGTTCCCTGGCCAGGCGGCCCTCGGGGTTCAGTTTGAGCGCCTCGTCCAACGCGGCCTTGAACTCGGCCTCCAGCCTGGCGGGATTGCGCAGCCTGTCGCCCTCCACGGCGCGCAGCGCGGCCAGGCAGGCGGCTTTCAGCGAATAGGACTCGCCCAGAAAGCGCGCGGGCTTTATGAAAGGGACCAGGCTGCCGCCCGCGGCGGCCTCTCGTATCACGGCGGAAATGCCGCCATAGGCTTTGTAGAGCAGCTGCGAAGACGCCTTGCGGTCCGCGCCGGTCGCGGCCAGCGCGGCTCCCTCCTGGAAATCCGCCTCGGCCAACTGCCGGCGGGCGTCTATCAGGGCGGGGTAATGGTTCAGGGCGCCCTGGTAATAGGCCCGGGCCTGGGCGTAGTCCTTGCGTACCAGGTAGGCGTTGCCCTGCACGGCCTGCTCCACCGCTTTTTTAAAAGCCGGCTCGGCGGCCAGTCTGGCGTTGAAAGCGTACACGGCCGCCAGCGCCGCGGGGTCGCGCAGGGCGTCGGCGGAGGCCACCTCGGCGGCGGAGGCCAGGGCGGAGGGGGCCGTTTTTCTCAGCGAGGGGTCGGTGGCGCCCAGCTTCTCCAGCTCCGCCTTCATGGCCAGTACCTTGCGCGCGCCCGCCTCGTAGGCGGCGGCTTTTTCGAACAATGTCTCGGGAGCCTTGTTGAGGCTCATGTAGGCCTCGGATTCTATCCAGGGCAGGGCGGAGGCGCGGGCGGCCAGGCCGGAGAGCAGCGCGTAGTATTTCTCTTCGGCGCCGCCGGAGCCGTAGAGCTCCTGCGCCTGGGCCGCCAGGGCCGACAGCCCGCCGGTATCGCCGCGGGCGGAATAAAAATTGGTCAGCGCCTCGCGGGCGGTCCAGTTGTGCGGGCTGGCGGCCAGGGCTTTCTTCAGCGCGGCCGCCTCCAGTTCCTGCGCCCCGGCGAAGCCGCTCTTCGCGGCCGTCTCGCCCAGGCGCCCGAGCAGCTCTATGGCCGCGGCGGAATCCGGGGCGTATTTCAGGGCCCGGTCTATGTCGGCGAAAGCGCCGGTCACCGCGGCCTGGCCGGGGTTCTGCGCCGAGGCCGTCTTGCGGGCCTTGTTCAGATAGTACTCGGCGGCCTTGTCTTTAAGCATGCCGCAGCCGGCCAGCAGCGCGGCGGCCAGGGCTATGGAAATTAAACGCGCGGGTTTCATAAGAAGTTCTCCGCCTTCAGCACTTTCCCGAAGTAGAGAGTATGCGGCGTCTCCGCGGGCTCGTAGTATTTTTTCAGCGCGGCCGGGGCCAGCGACCCGCGGGCCAGGGGGGCGCGGCCGTACAGCTCGCACTGGTAGACCAGCGCGCAGCCGTCTATATATTTCACGCCGGACGCCCCGTCCTTCAGGGTCAGGGCGCAGGCGCGCGCCTTGTCGTAATCGCGGCCGGACTTGGTGCCGCAGAAGGCCAGCTCTTTCTCCAGCTCTCCCCGGCGCGGCACGCAGACCGAGAAGTGGGTGGCGGTCTCGAGCAGCGCGTGGGTATGGCGCGACGGGCGCACCAGCACGCTCATTACGGGTTCGCCCCAGATGACGCCGAGCTGGGCCCAGCCTATGGTCATGAGGTTGACGCGGCCCTTCTTGTCGGCGACCACGAGAAAGGCCCCGGCCCCCTCGAGCGCCCCGCACAGCTCCTTAAAATGTTCGTCGTAGCGCATAATTTTCCCTTAATGGCCCGCCCGACGGGACGGGCCCGTCAGGCACGGGGTCTCGCACACCGTGCTCGCCCCTCCTCACTCAGTCGTCGCGCTTACGCAAGCTCCTCCTTCCGTGAGGGCCTTCCGAACCCATCCCGTCGGGCGGCCCTGGTGCTACAATGTGGTCCAGTCCAGGATGATCTTGCCGGACTTGCCCGAACTCATGATCTCGAAGCCTTCCTTGAAATCCTGGGCGCGGAACTGGTGCGTGATGATGGGCTTGATGTCGAGCCCGCTCGTGAGCATGGCGCACATCTTGTACCAGGTCTCGAAGATCTCGCGGCCGTAAATGCACTTGAGCGTCAGCGCCTTGAAGATCACGTTGCCCCACGGGATGGTGGTGTTGGGCGGCAGGATGCCGAGCAGGGCGAGCTTGGCGCCCATCTTGACGTTGGCGATCATGTCGTTGAAGGCGGCCGCGTTGCCGCTCATCTCCAGGCCCACGTCGAAGCCCTCGGTCATGCCGAGCGCCTTCATCACGTCCGGCAGCTTCTCCTTGCGAGAGTCCACCACGTTCTTGAGCCCCAGCCGGCGGGCCAGGTCCATGCGGTAGTCGTTCACGTCGGTGATCACGGTGTGCCGCGCGCCCACGTGGTTGGCTATCGCGCCGGCCATGATGCCGATCGGGCCCGCGCCGGTGATCAGCACGTCCTCGCCTATCAGGTCGAACGAGAGCGCGGTGTGCACCGCGTTGCCCAGCGGGTCCAGGATGGCGGCCTCGTCGTCGGACACCCCCTCGGGGATGGAGAAGACGTTCTCGGCCGGGATGGACAGGTACTCGGCGAAGCAGCCGGGGCGGTTCACGCCGACGCCGCGGGTATTGATGCACAGGTGGCGGTGGCCGGCCTTGCAGTTGCGGCAGTGGCCGCAGACGATGTGGCCCTCGCCGGAGACGCGCTCGCCGACGAAGTGTCCC
>PHAL01000026.1 GCA_002840355.1 Elusimicrobia bacterium HGW-Elusimicrobia-3
CTCGGGCTGCGACCTGGCCCGGCACCTTGGCTGCCCGCGCGACAGGGACGGCCTGCTGGCCATGCTGGCCCGCGGCCGCACGCGCCTGCTGGACGCCGGGCGCCTCACCTATGCGCGGGAGGACGGCTCGCCGGGCATCCGTCATTTCATCAACATCGCGGCTTTCGGCCTGGCCGGGGACGTGGCTCATCATATAAAGGAAACCGGCAAGCCGCTGGGCGGCACGCTCTCTTACGCTTACTCCTCGCTGCGCGCCATCCTCACGGCGCGCGCCCGCGGCCTGCGCCTGAAAGCCGACGGCCGCGATATCTCGGGGCGCTACCATCTCGGCGTACTGGCCAACACCTCGTCGATGGGCGGCGGCATGCTGATAGCGCCCGGCACCCGCGATGACGACGGGCTGATGGACCTGGTGCTGGTGGCCGACATGAGCCGTCTGGCGCTGGCGCGCAGCCTGCCCTCGCTTTACAGCGGCACGCACCTGGGCAGGCCGGGCATAACGCTGACCCGGCTGCGCCGGCTAGAGGCCGATTCGGACGAGACGGTCTACCTTAATATAGACGGCGAGGCCGACGGCCGGCTGCCTGCCGTCTTCGAGGTGCTGCCCGGGGCGGTAAAGGTGGTGACGCCGTGAAGACCGACGAGGTGCTCAACAGCGTCACGCATATAATCGGCGCGGCGCTGGCCCTGGCCGGGCTGGTGGTGCTGGTAGTGTCGGCCGCGGAGCGCGGCGACGCCTGGCGCGTCACCAGCTTCTCGGTCTACGGCGCCACGCTGTTCCTGCTCTACCTCTCCTCCGCCCTGTATCACAGCTCAGGCGGCCGCGCCAAAAAGATCTTCCGCGTGATAGACCACCAGAGCATCTACCTGCTGATAGCCGGCACCTATACGCCGTTCACGCTGGTGACGCTGCGCGGGCCGTGGGGCTGGTCGCTGTTCGGCGTGATCTGGGGCCTGGCGGCCTTCGGCGTGGTGCTGGACGCGGTGCACAACAAGGGCCGGCGCATCCCGCAGCTGGTCATCTACCTGCTGATGGGCTGGCTGATCACGCTGGCGCTGGGGCCGCTGCTGCGCGCGCTGCCGCTGGGCGGCTTCCTGCTGCTCATGGCCGGCGGCGTCTTCTACACCTCGGGCGTGGCCTTCTACCTGATGGACCGGCGCTTCCCTTACTTCCATGGCATCTGGCACCTGTTCGTGCTGGCCGGCAGCGTCTGCCATTACGCGGCCGTCCTGTTCTACGTATAGCCGGGTTGTTCCGGCCAGGGCCGGAAATGTGGTAAAATTATAAGGTAGTTTAGCGGGTGGTTAGCTCAGCGGTAGAGCGCTGTCCTCACACGACAGATGTCACAGGTTCAAATCCTGTACCACCCACCAAATTTTCAGAGTTGCCGCCGCTGGCGGCAATTTTGTTTTAGGGTGGCCAATGGAAATACTGGAACAGCTCTTCTCCTACCTCGTGCACGCCTTCAACGTGCTGCTGCATCTCGACAAGTACCTCGGGGCCGTCATACAGGATTACGGCGCCTGGACCTACCTGATACTCTTCCTGATCATCTTCTGCGAGACCGGCCTGGTGATCACCCCCATCCTGCCCGGAGACTCGCTGCTCTTCGCCATCGGCACTTTCGCCGGCCTGGGCTACCTGGACCTCTACTGGACGCTGGCGCTGCTCTCGGCCGCTGCCATACTGGGCGACACCGTCAACTACGCCGTAGGGAATTATATCGGCCCGAAAGTGTTCCATTACGAGAATTCCCGCATCTTCAAAAAGGAATACCTGCAGAAGACGCACGCCTTCTACGAGAAGTACGGCGGCAAGACCATCATCATCGCCCGCTTCGTGCCCATCGTGCGCACCTTCGCCCCTTTCGTGGCGGGCGTGGGCGCGATGACCTACGGCAAGTTCCTGGCCTATAACGTCGCGGGGGGCCTGCTGTGGGTGTTCTCCATCACGCTGGCCGGCTACTTCTTCGGCAATATCCCCATCGTCAAAAGCAATTTCACCGCGGTGATCCTCGCCATTATCTTCATCTCCGTCCTGCCCGGCGTGATAGAGTACGCCAGGCACAAAAGGGCCTCCCGGCCCGGCCCGGCCGTGCAATAAAACCGCGCCTGCCGAGCGGCAGAAAGGGTGCCTTCCCGGCTTTCTGGCGGGTCACTCTGGTGAGCTGCGCACCTTTTACGGGTTGACCTGTAAACTATTTCCCACGGCAGCCTAAATCCGCCTGAAGCTTTGCACTTACACTCACCAGCCCGGCGCTCCGCCGGGCGGAAGGAACCTGTCCGAATTAACGAAAAACTGACCGGTTTTTAGCATTGCTCACACGTCTGCAACTTATGGAATAAGTTTGTGCCAGCATGGTGGGGGCGACCTGGAGCCGCAAAAGCGGGCCTTCGGGCCCGCTTTTACGGCTCCTGCGCCCTTTTTTACGGGCAAGGTTACAGCAGTATCAGGATCAGCAGGGCTACGGTCAGTATGGTGATGCCCAAGTTGAACTTCTTCTGCGATTCGGCTTCGTCCTTGGCTTTCTTCTCTTTGTCCGCCTTCTCTTTTTCGGCCCGGGCCGCGTCCATGGCGCGGATAGACCGCATCTGGGCTTCGGCGCGCTGCGCGGCGGTCATGGTGCCGGCCGGAGGCTCGTTGACAGCGGGAGCGGCGGGGGCGGCCGCATACTGGTCGCCGGCGGCCGGAGCCGGGGCGGCGTGGTGGGCGTACGGGCAGCACTTCTCCGCGTACACGGGAGCGGCCTTTTCCGCCTTCAGGCCTCCGGAATACAGCTTGGAAAGCAGTTCCTCGGCTTTATAATTGTCCCCCGAGGCTACGGCCCCGGAGATGGCGCCGGACGCGTCCGAAAGTTCGCCGACGGCGATGTTCACCGCCACGGGGCGCGCAGCGCCGGACTGCAGGGCGGCGCCAGGCGCCGCGTTAGCCAGGCCGGCCTGCACCGCAAGAGTTATAACCGCTATTTTTACAAGGTTTTTCATGTCAGCTCCTTAAGCTCCGGGCTGGCCGTACCCAACCCCCACTTTATTCACGGCCAGCATACCCAACACAGAGCATTTTATATGCCAAGCAAAAAAAACAGCCTTTTCCCAGGCAACAGGCTGAATTCCGCGCTTATATTTTCATGCGAAAACACACATTTTCGCATGAAAATAAGAACGGTCCCCTTGCGGGACCAGTTCGGCCTGCCTGGCGCCAGCCATGAACAGGAAGGAAAGGAGTTGAGGCGCGCCGCGCCCTCTTCCGCAGGCGTTTTCCTTGCGGGTTTAAACCGGGGCCGTTGAAGATGTAAGATATAGTAAAGAGATTTTGCGGCCGCAGACTTTACGGAGGAAAAAATAATGAAAGAAGTTTTTATCGCTGAAGGCGTGAGAACCCCCATAGGCAGCTTTTCCGGCGCGCTGGCGGATATCAGCTCGGTGGAACTGGGCAAGACCGTGGCCAAGGCGCTGCTGGACCGCTCCGGCCTGAAGCCTGAGAACGTAGACGAGGTGGTGCTGGGCAATATCTACCAGGCCGGCATGAGCCAGAACGTGGCGCGCCAGGTGGAACTGGGCGTGGGCATCCCCAAAGAGAAGACCGCGCTGACGATAAACATGGTGTGCGGTTCCGGCCTGCGGGCCGTGGCGCTGGCCGCGCAGCAGGTGAAATGCGGCGACGCCGAGGTGATCATTGCCGGCGGCACCGAGAGCATGACCAACGCGCCGTACCTGCTCAAGAAAGCCCGCGCCGGCTACCGCATGGGCAACGGCGAGCTGGTGGACTCGCTGATCAACGACGGCCTGTGGGACGTTTTCAATAACTGCCACATGGGCGTCACCGCAGAGAATCTGGCGGCCAAGTACGGCCTCTCCCGCGAGGAGCAGGACAAGTTCGCGGCCGCGTCGCAGAACAAGGCCGAGGCGGCCCAGAAAGAGAACCGCTTCGCCGACGAGATCGCCCCGGTGATGATCCCGCAGCGCAAGGGCGACCCGGTGGTCTTCGCCCGGGACGAGTATCCCAAGGCCGGCGTGACCGCGGAGGGCCTGGCCAAGCTGCGCCCCGCCTTCAAGAAGGACGGCTCCGTGACGGCGGCCAACGCCTCCGGCATCAACGACGGCGCGGCCGCCGTGCTGGTGGTCTCCGAAGAGGCGCTGAAGAAATACAACCTCAAGCCGCTGGCGAAGATCGTCTCCTACGGCTGGGCCGGCGTGGACCCGTCCATTATGGGCATAGGCCCGGTGGAGGCCGTGCGCCTGGCGCTCAAGCGGGCCGGCTGGTCCCTCAAGGACGTGGAGCTGATAGAGGCCAACGAGGCCTTCGCCGCGCAGGCCCTGTCGGTGGCCAAGGAGCTCGGTTTCAATATGGATATAGTCAACGTCAACGGCGGCGCGATAGCCCTGGGCCACCCGGTGGGCTCCTCCGGCGCGCGCATCCTGGTGACGCTGCTGCACGAGATGAAGCGGCGCGGCGCGAAGAAGGGCCTCGCCACGCTGTGCATCGGCGGCGGCATGGGCATAGCGATGTGCGTGGAGCGCCAATAAGCGCGGTCTGACGATAAAAAAGAGCCCCGGCGAAACCGGGGCTCTTTTTTATCGTCCGGATACTAGTCTTCCCGGTCCGCCGCGGGGCGTGGGGAAAACGGATCCCGCAGCGTTTCCGGCGCGGCCCTGGCGCCTGGGGAGATCAGGATGTCGCCGCTCTCGATGAGCGTGTCTCCGGAAACCGGCGGCTGCGCGCCGGCCGTCGCTGTCAGGGCCAGGGCCGAAAATACCGTCATGAGCGTCTTTTTGATCATAGCTTTGTTCACCCCTATGTGATCTTGCTTAGTGACCACTACGGGAAATCTAAGTGCCAATGGACCATCCGGTGCGGACGCAGGGGCCGCTGGCGCTTTTAGCCCGCCCGCGGCGAGGTATTCTCATATGAAAATAAGTATTCTCGATTGAAAATGTTTCCACGGGTTGACATCCGTCAAGTCATGCTGTAGGCTATATACAGATAAACACTATGAGACCGTTACTGTATCTCTTCCTCTGCTGCCTGCCGGGC
Organism: Elusimicrobia bacterium HGW-Elusimicrobia-3; assembly: GCA_002840355.1. Taxonomy (GTDB): domain Bacteria; phylum Elusimicrobiota; class Elusimicrobia; order Elusimicrobiales; family UBA9959; genus UBA9959. The sequence goes on from PHAL01000026.1 coordinate 5,036, forward strand.
CTGCCAGCCTCGGCCCAGGAGGATTTTGCCGCCGCGCTGGGCTCCATCCGCCAGGACATGGCGGCCGCGCAGGATAATACGCGCGTGCAGCGGCCGCTGCCGCCCGCGCCCCTGGCCGAGCGGGTGAACCAGCCCGGTTCGGCCGAGTACCTGTTTGAATTGTACGGCCAGGACTTCAACCGGCACGCGGTCTGGCACATGGACCTGCTGTCCCTTTACCGCCGCGGCGGCGCCAACGGCGCCAGGCCCCCGCTGCAGGACGCGCTGGCCTCGGTACGGGCTCTGAGCGTGCTGGGCGCCGGCGCGCAGCCGCTGGTTTCCGGCGACACGCTCTACTGGCTGCCCAAGGAACTTTCTGCCGTCCTGAAGTACGCCCCCGACGCCGAGGCGCGCGGGGCCGCGGCGCTGGCGCTGGGCGTGGTGCTGGCGGCCAAGGACGCAGCCGCCGCCCGAGAGGCGCTCGACAGCCTGGCCTCCTCCGTGCGCTACGCTTCCGAGGAATTCGAGGTGCGGCGCTTCGCCGTGATGGCGCTGGCCGGCTCCGGCCAGAAATACGCCGTGGAAAAATTAAAAGCCGCCGCGCGCGCGCTGGCGGCCTCGCACGACTTCATCGGCCGCGGCAAGTTCCGCTACGAGGAGGACGAATCCTCCTGGTCGCTGGAGGCCTCTATCATAAAGGCTTTCGAGTCCATGCTGCCCGGCCCTGCCGGCACAGAGGCGCTGGCGGCGCTCAAATATTTCGCGCACCTGTACAATTCCACCTGCGGCAATTTCACCGTCATCAAGCTGCCCGACGACGACGGCATAGACGAGACGCTGCTGGTCAACGCCCGCCTGGCGCTGGCGCAGAACGGCGGCATGACGTGGCGGCACCTGCGGTCCAACCGGGATTATCCCGAGACCGGCTCGGTGAAGTGCCTGCTGCCGGTGATAAACGACGGCGACCTCTGCGAATTGCGCAAGACGGCCGCCACGCTGTTCCGGCAGATACACGGCGACGTGATCTACGCCACCGGCAGCTACATAGAGGGCCGCGCCGACTGCAACGAGCTGATAACCAACAAGGTGATGCTGGAGTTCTCCAAGATCTACCTGACCGGCCTGGGCACGGGCGCGCTGGTGAAGGGCGCCATCAGCGTTTCGGTCAAAGGCCTGCGGGCGGTGGCCGGCATACAGCACGCCGCCAAGGTGGCGCAGTACAAGAAGTTCATGGACATGGCCTACGGCTATTACGACCGGGCCGGCCGGATAAAGGGCTACACCGAGTACATGGCCGCCATGAAGAAGGCCTCGCGCTGACGGCTGGCGGCAATAAAAAAGCCCCGGGCTCTCCCGGGGCTTTTTTTATTGACGCGGTTATTATTTGCCGGCCAGCTGGCCGCAGGCGCCTTCGATGTCGCTGCCCAGGCTCTTGCGGATGGTCACTTCGAAGCCGTATTCCTCCATCAGCCCGGCGAACACCTGCACCCTGTCCTTGGCGGGGGCCCGGTAGGGGCCGCCGGTGCGGTTGTAGGTGATCAGGTTGACGGTGAAATACTTGGGCGCCGCCACCGAGCGCAGCCACGAGCTGAGCCTGGCCGCCTGCGAACGGCTGCTGTTGAGGCCGTCCATCAGGACGTACTCGATGAAGACGCGCCGCTTGGTCATCGCGATGTAGTCGTTGACCGCCTTGGCCAGCTGCGAGAGCGGGTAGGTGCGGTTGAGCGGCACCAGGTCGTTGCGCAGGTCGTCCTCGGTGGCGTGCAGCGAGAGGGCCAGATTGCACTGCGGGAAATCCTTGGCGAAGCGCCTGATGGCCGGCACGTGGCCGGCGGTGGACACGGAGACGTGGCGCTGGCCCAGGCCGATGAGCTCCGGGTCGGTGATGGTGCGGATGGCCTCGCCCAGCGATTCGTAGTTGTAGAAGGGCTCGCCCATGCCCATGAAGATGACGCTGGCGACCTTGTGGTTGCGCGTCTTCTTCAGGTAGGAGGCCGCGGCCAGGTACTGGTCCACGATCTCGTCGGGGGAGAGGTTGCGCTTGAGGCCCTTGCGGCCGGTGGCGCAGAAAGGGCAGCGCACCGGGCAGCCCACCTGGGTGGAGATGCAGAGGCTCCATTTCTCCGGTATCAGGTTCAGCAGCACGGTCTCTATCTTCAGGCCGTCCTTGAGCTCGAAGAGGAATTTTATCGCGTCCCCCTTCTTGCCCGCCTGGGTCTTGAGGGTGTCGAGGCTGTGGATGCGGAACTCGCCCTTGAGTTCTTCCCTGACCGCCGCGGGCAGCGCCGGGATCTCGTCCCAGGAGGCGGCGAAATTCTTGTAGACGGCGTCGCGCACCTGCTTCAGGCGGAAGGCAGGCTGGCCCTTCTCTTTTAGGAAAGCTGAAAGTTTTTTAAAGTCCATATCTATATTATCCCAAATCTGCGGCCATAAAGAACAAAGCCCGCCGGGCGGGCGGGCTTTAGCGGCGGGTCGGGCCGGGTCAGGGCTTGCACATATTGACCGCGGGGGTCTTGTTGCAGTCCATCACCTGCGGCGCGAGGGCCGGCCTGAAGACCTCCACCGAGATCTCTTTCTCTATGGATTTGAGCGAGGCCTGGTAGTCGAAGAAATAGGCGCTGTGCCAGGCCTTGATGTCGCGGATCTTGAACAGGTCCTTGCGGGCCTCTTTGCGCAGGGGCTTCTTGTGCAGGATGATGTCGATCAGCGTGGGCTCCACGTTCTCCACGGCCTCGTCGGCCATGTAGTTGGAGTCGGCGGCCGGGATGGCGTTGGAGTAGGCGTCGCGAACGGCCCAGAAATTGCGCCACACGCCGACGATGGCCGGCTTGCGCACCGTCTTTTCAAGGCCTTCCTTCCTGGTCTCCAGGTTCACGAACATCTTTACCACGATATTGGCGGGCACCAGCGGCGAGCCGGCGGTGATCAGCTTTTCTATGCGCAGGTCCGGGCGGACGGCCGCCGCGCGGTGCAGGGCGGTATGGGCCAGCATTGAGCCCCAGCTGTGGGCGAGGATATAGACCGGGCGGCCGGAAGCCCTGTAGGCGTCGCAGACCTCGGTGATCCGGGCCTGCAGCTGCGGGATGACGGACTTGCTGTCGCCGGGGTCGCGGGACCAGGCGAAAGGGATGACGATGACGTCGTGGTTCTCGTAGCCGGGGATCTCCTTGAGCTTCTGCTCCAGGTAATTATCCTCCAGGCGCACGTCGCGGACGGGGGCCACGGCGTCGGGGTCGGGAAAGAAGTAGCGCGGGCTGAATCCCACGATGCCGTTGACGATATCGGCCTCGGTGATATCCTTGTTGCGGAAGAAGAATTCGAAGACCCGCAGGATATTGCGTATCTCCAGGGAGCCCCAGCCTATTTCTCCGAACTTGAGGCCGGGCACGGTGATGACCACCGGGTCCAGGCCGTTCTTGGGGATAATGGCGTCGGCGAAAGCCAGTTTGGGGGCCGGCGCCTGCAGGTCTGCGGTCATTTCGCGCACGTCCGCGGCCGACAGGGAGTTCAGTTCCCGGGCCTGGACGGCGGCGTTGAGGGTTAACACGGCTAAAACGGCGAAGAGCGCGGTCTTTAACGTTTTCATAAGTGGTAGAATAACACCGTACTAGTATTAAATCTAGCAGTTATCATTGATTATTGTCAACGACGAGCGTCAACATGGCCGCCAAAACCGACTTTAAAAGATTTTCAGCCTACCTGGGGCTGAATTTCGCGCTTTCCCTGCTGATCTGCTCCTATTTCCTGCTCTTTACCGGCGGGCACCCGCTGGAGCTGGCCTTCGCGGCGGTGGCGCTGGTCTCGAACACGGCCATGCTCTACGCCGCCGCCGCCCTGCTGGCCGTGCCGCTATACCTGCTGGTCCGGGGGCCCGCGGCCGCCGGCGCCCTGCTGGCCGTCCTGCAGCTCTGGCTGGTCACCGACGCCGCCATCTTCAAACTCTTCAAGTTCCACATGAATTCCATGGTTCTCAACCTGTTCTTTACCCCCGGCGGCCTTGAGTCGCTGGACCAGGGCTGGGGCACCAAGGCGCTTTTCCTGTTCCTGGCGGCGCTGTTCGGAGCCCTGCAATGGCTGTTCTGGCGGCTGGCCGGGCGCTGGTCCGGCCTGGTTTCCGGCCGGCGCGCGCTGCTGGCGGCGGGGCTGCTGTTCTCCTTCCTGCTGGCCGACAAAGGCCTGTACGCCTGGGGCAGCCTTTACGACCACACCTATATCACCCGCGTCTCGCGCCTGTTCCCTCTCTACCAGCCGCTGACCATAAAGAAATTCGCCGTCAAGCACCTGGGCCTGCGGGTGGATCAGGAGGTTCGGGGCGGCATAGACCTGCGCTACTCCGGCCTCGATTATCCCAAGGCGCCGCTGACGGTGGAGCCGCCGGCCAAGCCCTTGAACTTCCTCTTTATAGTGGTGGACTCGTTGCGCGCCGACATGCTGACCCCTGAGGTCATGCCCGAAACCTCGGCTTTCGGCAGGAAGGCGCGGGTCTTCGCCAACCATTACAGCGGCGGCAACGCCACCCGCTTCGGCATCTTCTCCATTCTTTACGGCCTGTACGGCAATTACTGGTTCCCCATGCTGGGAGAGCGGCGCGGCCCGCTCTTCATCGACCAGCTCAAGGCGCAGGGCTACGACCTGCGGGTGTACGCCAGCGCGGCGCTGACCTTCCCCGAGTTCGACAAGACCTGCTTCGTGGACGTGCCCCGGGCCGGCTACTATGACAGGCCCCCCGGCGCCAACGGCATCGAGCGCGACAGCGATATCTCGGAGAAATTCATCTCCTACCTGCGCGCCCGCGACGTAAAAAAGCCTTATTTCTCTTTCATCTTCTACGACGCCTCGCACGGCAACTACGACCCGCTGCCCGGCATGGAAAAATTCCAGCCGGCTTACGGCGTGAGCTACCTCGAGGTGGATAAGGATAATATAGGCGGCCTGTTCAACAGGTACAAGAACTCCATCTATTCCGACGACCACCTGGTGGGCCGCATTCTCGGGGAAGTGACGGCCCGGGGCGGGCTGAAGGATACCGTGGTGGTGATCCTGGGCGACCATGGCGAAGCTTTCCTCGAGCGCGGACGCTACGGGCACAACCAGGGCTTCAGCCCGGAGGAGCTGCGCGTGCCGCTGGTGCTCTACGTTCCCGGCGCCGCCCCGGCCAGGATAGACTACCCCACCAGTCATCTCGACATCGTCCCCACGCTGCTGCCGCTGGCGGGGGTGAAAAACCCCGCCGCCGATTATGCCAGCGGGGTCAGCCTGCTCCAGGCGGAGGGCCGCCCTTACATCACCGCGGCCTCCTGGGACACGGCCGGCCTGCTGACCGGCGAGCGCATACTGGAGATGCCGCTGGCCGCCTACAAGGGCGGCTTGCGGGTGCTCGACGCGCAATACCGGGAGCTGCCGGCTAAAGAAGCGGCGGCGCTGTCGCCGCTGATCGTAAAATTTCAGAAAGAGGCCAAGCGCTTCACCAGGTAGGCCGGGGCGCGCGGCTGTGTCAGGCAGCTGACGGGGGGACCGGGCCCGCGCCGCGCTTGCGGCCGCGGGCTTTCTTTTTGCGTATCTTCGCTATTTCCCTGAGGCGCTCCGAGGTGCCGGGGGAGATCCTTACCTCCACCTCGTCCACCAGTTCGCGCAAGGCCAGGAAGCGGTTGAGCGAGCGCTTGCGCTCGCGCTGGCATTTCACCACCAGGCCCAGGGCAGGGTAGCGCAGCTGCACCGCGTTGGAGGTCTTGTTGATCTTCTGGCCGCCCTTACCGCTGCCGCGGGTGAACTGCTCGTCCACCAGCCGCAGGTCCAGGCCCAGGCGCGCTATGCGCTCCCTGAGGGCCTGCACCTTGGCGGGGGTGATGTCGGAGAGTTCGGGGAAATTCAACGGGCCCCCGCTATTCCAGGGCCTGGCCGTGCTCGCGCAGGTACTTGCGGATATGGGAGCGGGCGCCGGCGGTCTTCACCGAGGTCAGCCAGTCCTTCTTCGGGACGGAGTTCCTGCGCGTAATGATCTCGCACATGTCGCCGCTCTTGAGTTCGTGGTCGAGGCGGACCATCTTGTTGTTCACCTTGGCGCCGATGCAGGTGTTGCCGATGTCGGTATGTATCGTGTAGGCGAAATCCAGCGGCGTGGCGTCCACGGGCAGCGGCTTCACGTCTCCCTTGGGCGTGAAGATGAAGATCTGGTCCAGCTCCAGGTCCGTCTTGAAGCTTTCAATGAACTCGCGCGGGCTGGACAGGTCCTGCAGCCATTCCATCCACTGCCGCAGCCAGTTCAGCTTCTCGTCGAGGTGCTTGTCCGCGCCTTTCTCGCCCAGCTTGTAGCGCCAGTGCGCGGCGATGCCGTACTCGGAGGTGCGGTGCATGTCCTCGGTGCGGATCTGTATCTCTATGATCTCGCCCGAGGCGGCCATCACGCTGGTGTGCAGGCTCTGGTAGAGGTTCATCTTGGGCACGGCGATATAGTCCGTGAACGAGCCGGCCACCGGCTTGAAGACCGAGTGCACCACGCCCAGCAGCGCGTAGCAGTTGATCACGGTGTCGGTGATCACGCGCACGCCGAGGGCGTCCTGGATCTCCTCGAACGGCTTGTCCTGCCGCAGCATCTTGCGGTAGATGGAGTAGAGGTTCTTGGCGCGGCTGAGCACGCGGTGCGGCACGTTGGCGCCGCCCAGGTGCTTCTCAAGCTCCGTCCTGAAATCCTCCAGCAGCTTCTCGCGCATGGCGTAGCGCAGCTGCACCTTGGCCAGCAGGCTCTGGTACTCGTCGGGGTGCAGGTATTTGAAAGAGAGGTCCTCGAGCTGGCTCTTGAGCTGGAAGATGCCCAGGCGCTGCGCGAGAGGGGCGTAGAGGGAGATGGTCTCGTGGCTGATCTCCAGCTGCTTCTCGCGCGTCAGGAAGTTGAGCGTGCGCATGTTATGCAGGCGGTCGGCGAGCTTGATGACGATGACGCGGATGTCCTTGGCGGTGGCCAGGATCATCTTGCGCCAGTTCTCGGCCTGGGCCTCGTCGCGCGAGGAGAACTTGAGGGTTTCTATCTTGGTCACGCCGGAGACCAGCGTGTAGATCTCGTCTCCGAACTCCTTCTTGAAGGTCTCGTGGGGGATCTTGGTGTCCTCGAGCACGTCGTGCAGCAGGCCGGCGGCCACGGTCTCCAGGTCCATCTTGTAATCCACAAGGATCTCGGCCACGGCGGCGCAGTGGACGAAGTACTTCTCGCCGGAGGCGCGCTTCTGTTCCTGGTGCGCCTCGCAGGAGTAGTTCCAGGCGTATTCCAGCAGCGTGGTGTCCTGGGAGGAGTATTCGCGGAATTTCTTGAGCAGTTCGTCGAGTTCCATTTTTTATTCTCCGAAATAGCGGATCAGCATCACGGTGGCGAAGCCCAGCGGGAAGATGGCCGGCGCGAGGCGGTCGTAGGCCTTGTGCAGGCGGGGCAGGATGTCGGCCATGGCGATATAGAGGAAGGAGCCGCCCGAGAGCCCCAGCGCGAAGGCCTCGGCGCCGGGCGGGATATCCTTGATGAGCGGCGCGGCGATGAAGGCGCCCGCCGGGGTGGCGGCGGCCAGCAGCAGGCTGTAGACCAGGGCCTGGCGGCGGGTCTTGCCGGCGTGCAGCAGCAGCAGCACCAGCGTGACGCCGTCGGCGAACTTGTGCAGGATCACGCCCAGCGCCACGTTGAAGCCGGCCGCGGCGCCCGGGGTGAAGCCTACCGCTATGTTGAAGCCGTCGAGCAGGGAGTGCAGCGTCATGGCCGCCAGCGCGAAGGCGCCGAGGTGGTGCACGTGGCAGTCTTCCATGAACTCGCTGCAGGCGCTGTGGGCCGCGAAGCTCTCGAGCGTGAAGAGGGCGGCCAGCGCGGTCAGTACGCCGTAGGAGAGGGCCTCGGCGTTAAGCCCGAAGCCGGCGGGCAGGATGTCCAGGATGGCGGCCGCGGCCAGCACGCCGGCGGCGTAGGCCAGCGCCCGCGCCAGGAAGACGCGGCTGACCGAGCCGAAGCGCAGCACCGCGCCGGCCCCGGCCAGCGTGAACAGCACCGCGATAACGCTGAAAAGTGTGATCATAAAATATTGGCAAACTCCACGGCGGCATCCGCCAGGACCGGAACGCAAAACGCGCTCGCGCACACCGTGCGCTCGCTCATCAATCGGGCTCGGCGCTTACGCAAGCCTCGCCCTCATGAAGGTTTTGCTAACCCGGTCCAGGCGGCTGCCGGGTCAGAAGTTAAGTCTGCGCTTCGTAGAGGCCCTTGTAGACGCCGCCCAGCTTCAGTAGTTCCTCGTGCGTGCCGGTCTCGGCCAGCCTGCCCTGCTTGAGCACGAAGATCTTGTCCGCGTTCCTCACGGTGGAAAGCCGGTGGGCCACCATCACCACGGTGCGGCCGCCCAGGATGCGCTCTATCGCGCCCTGCACCGCCTGCTCGCTGGCCGTATCCAGGTTGGAGGTGGCCTCGTCGAGCAGCAGGATCTTGGGCTTCTTGAGGATGGCGCGGGCGATGGCCAGGCGCTGCCGCTGGCCGCCCGAAAGCTTCACGCCGCGCTCGCCCAGCACCGTCTCGTAGCCCTGCGGCATCGCCTCTATGAAGGCGTGCGCGTCGGCCGCACGGGCGGCTTCCACCACGTCCGCCATCGTGGCGCCCGGCGCGCCGATCGTGATGTTGCCGAGCACCGTGTCGTCGAAAAGTATCGTGTCCTGCGTCACCAGGCCCATGTGCGCGCGCAGGTCCTTGGTGTCGAGGTCCAGCATGTCGTGGCCGTCCATCTCCACGCGGCCGCTGACCGGGTCGAAGAAGCGCAGCAGCAGGTGGATGATGGTGGTCTTGCCGGAGCCGGAGGGGCCCACGAAGGCCGCCACCTCGCCGGGGTTGATGGTGAAAGAGAGGTTGTCGAGCACCTGCGTGTCGCGCGCCGGGTACTTGTAGCTGACGTCCTTGAATTCTATCTTGCCGTCCAGCTCGTCTATGTCGTTCGTGGTCTGCTTTATCACCACGGCCGGCTTCTCCTCCAGGATCTGGTAGATGCGCTCCCAGGAAGCCATGCCCAGCTGCAGCTTGGAGTTGAGGTTGCCGATGTTCTTGAGCGGCACGTAGGCCGTCACGTAGGCGGCCACGAACGAGAAGAAGTTCTCCACCGTCATCGTGCCGCTGAAGATGGCCTTGCCGCTGAGGTAGATGATGGCCAGCAGCACCATGCCGCTGATGAACTCCATCACGGGGCCGCTCAGGGCGGTGGCGCGCAGGTAGCGCATCATCTTGCTGAAGTAGGCGTCGTTGGACACCCTGAACTTGGCGATGGCCTGCTCCTCGTAGTTGAAGGCCTTCACCACGGTGATGCCCTGCAGGCTCTCCTGGAACTTGTGCGAGATCTCGCCCACTATCACGTTGCTCTCGGAGGAGGCCTTGCGCATCTTGCGCCCCAGCACGCCCAGCAGCGCGCCTATCAGCGGCAGCACCAGCACCGCCACCAGCGCCAGCTGCCAGTTGAGGTAGAACAGCAGGGCCACGCAGGCCACCACGGTAAGCACGTCGCGGATGCCGTAGAGGGGGATGAACTGCACCGTGCTCTGCACGTTGTTCAGGTCGTTGATGACGCGGCTCATCACGTCGGAGGAGCGCTTGCGCCAGTAGAACTCCAGCGACAGGCGGTGGATATGGTCGAACAGGTCCTCGCGGATCTTCTGCACCACGCGCTGGCCTATCCAGCTCATCAGGTAGCCGTTGACGTACTCCACCGCCATGCGCAGCACGAACAGCGCCGGCAGGCCGAGGACGATCAGCCGCAGCAGGTCCATGTTCAGGTCCATGAACACGCCCTTGATGATGGGGCCTGAGATGTAGATCACCGCGTTCTTGATCGCGGCGAGGATGATCATGGAGACGGCCGCCTGGGCCAGGCGGGCCTTGTGCGGCTTGAGGTATTGCAGCAGCGCCCGGATCAGGACCTTGAACCTGGCCTTGTCGGACACGGCGCGCGCTTCGGCAGTTTTCATGGTCAGCTCAGGTGCGCCAGGATCCTGGCGGCGGCGCGCTCGGCGGCGCCGCGCTCGCCCAGCATCGTCCTCAGGCCTATGAGCTCCTTGCGGGCGGCCTGCATGCGCGGCGGGTTGTTGATGTAGGAGAAGGCTTCCTGCGCCAGGCCGTCCACCGTGGCGGCCTCCTGTATCAGCTCCTTGACCGCGGGCTTCTTGAGCAGGATATTGACCAGAGAAATGTACTGCACCTTGGCCACGCGCTTGGCGATGGCGTAGGTGAGCTTCTGCATCTTGTAGGCCACGGCCATGGGCACGCCCAGCAGCGCGTTCTCCAGCGTGGCGGTGCCGGAGCAGGTGAAAGCGAAGTCCATCTGGGAGCGCAGCTTGTAGTCCTTTTCGCGCACGATCTCGATGTCCTTGGACCAGTACTTCTCCACGGCCTCGAGCTCGGGGACTATCCGGTCGTCCGGGAATTCCGGCACGGCGAACAGGTAGGCGCGGGCCTTGGGATGAACCTCCTTGATGCGGTAGAAAGCCTTGAGGAACAGCGGCAGGTGGCGCGATATCTCGGTCTTGCGCGAGCCGGGCAATATGCCTATCTTCCATTCGCCGTCGGCGGGCGGGAAGTCCTTGGCGGCGGGTTCGGGCATCAGGTCCAGCAGCGGGTGCCCGACGAAAGTGGCGTTGCCTTTTACTTTCTTGTAGATGTCCGCCTCGAACGGGAAGATGACGAACATCTCCCTGGTCAGCTTGGCCAGCTTGGCGGCGCGGCCGGGGCGGCTGGCCCAGACCTGCGGGCTGATATAGTAGAACGCGGGGATCTTGCGGTGCGCGGCCAGCCCCAGCACCTGGTGGTTGAAGCCGTAAAAGTCCACGGCTATCACGCAGGCCGGGCGCTTCTCCTCCAGGTAGCGGCGCACTATCTTTATCAGCTTGAACCAGAGGAAAAAATTCTTGAACGGCTCGGCGAAGCCTACGGCTCCCACCGAGACCAGATTGTAGATGAAATGCGAGGAAACTTCCTGCATGCGCACCCCGCCCATGGAGGTGATTGAGATCTCGGGGTCTTTAGCCTGCAGCGCCTTTATCAGGTTGGCGGCGTGCAGGTCGCCGGAGGGGTCGCCGGCTATCACCAGAATGTTCTTGTTAGTGGGTGCTGTTTTGGCCATAAAATAGGTCGACTGAAAAACTCTGCCGTTTAGTCGCGCCGGCGGAGGCCGGCGTCCTGCGGACCGGCTCCCGGCTTGCTCCGGGATGGCGGAAGGTCAATGCTTGTCTATGCCGGCGTTCTTGAGGCCTTCTTCCACCAGCATCTTGGTGGCCTTGCCGATATCTGAGAGGGCGCCCGCCAGGGATTCGGAGGACTGCTCGGTCTTGGAGCCGGACACTTCGTAGCGGCGCATCTGGTTGGTGATGTCCAGCGCCAGGCGCAGCGCCTTCAGGCCTTTCTCTCCGCTCGGGGTCGGGGTCTTGGCCGTGCGGATGCAGTCTATGAAGTGGGCGATCTCCTCGCGGATGGGCTGCTTGGGCGCGAACTTAGGGTAGGTGATCTCTATGTCCCTGAGCGAGTTCACCACCGGGGTCTTCTTGGTGTAGATCTTCAGGCGGGAGCTGACATAGTCCACTGAGATATAGGCGTCCTGCTGGTAGATGCGCATGCGGCGGGAGGCTTCCATGGTGGCGCGGCTGGCGGTGATGTCGGCCACGCAGCCGCTCTTGAACTTGATGCGCACGTTGGAGATGTCCTCGTGGTTGGACAGCATGCTGGCGCCGATGGCCTCGAAGCTCTCTATCTCGGAGTCTATCATCAGCAGGATGATGTCGAGGTCGTGTATCATCAGGTCCAGCGTGACGCCGGTGGCGGCCACGCGGGGATCGTACGGTCCCAGGCGCTCTATGGTGACATAGCGCGGGTTCTTCACGTGCTTGAGGGTCTCCACCACGGCGGCGTTGAAGCGCTCGGAGTGGCCCACCTGCAGCACTACCTTGTTCTTCTCGGAGAGCTCCAGCAGCTTGCGCGCGCCCTCCTCGGAATTGGTGATCGGCTTCTCCATCAGCACGTGTACGCCGGCCTCGAGGGCCTTGATGCCCAGCTCGGCGTGGTACTCGGTGGGGGCGGCTATCACCAGCGCGTCCACCTGGGTGAGGAGCTCCTCCACGGTCTTGTAGGCCACGCAGTTATGGCGCCAGGCCAGCACCTGCGCGCGCAGCAGGTTGGGGTCGGAGACGCCCACCAGCTCTACTTCCGGCATCATGGAAAGGGTGCGGGTGTGGAAGCCGCCGAGTTTGCCGGCGCCCACTACGCCAAAACGGAGTTTCTTTTCTTGTTCAGCCATATGTAGTCCTTAAAACAGACAAAGGGGCGGGATAGTCCGCCTTAATATAGTTATTTTACTAAATATAGCGCCAAGTTTCGGGGCCGGGGGCATAAAAAAAAGACACGCGCTTTTGGGGCGCGTGCCTTTTTTGGGGCCGCGGGCTTATTGGACCGCGGGCTTATTGACCTGCGGCGCGGCCGTGCCGGCGGCAGGGGCCGCCGCGGCCTTGGCCTCGGCGCCGGCGAAGTCGCCGGCCTGCACATAGACCAGGTTCTCGGGCTTCACGTGGCGGGCGTAGGCCTCGCGCACCTCTGCGGGGGTCAGCGACTCCATCTTCTTGTCCACCGCTCCGAACCAGGCCATGCTGCGGCCCAGGTACTCGTTGAGGGCCAGTCGGGACGCCAGCGGGCCGTCCTGCGCGCGGCCCATCCGGCGCCTCTGCAGCAAGCCGGCCCTGGCTTCGGTCACTTCCTGGTCGGTAAAGCCCTCGGAGACCACTTTCCGCAGTTCTTCGCGGAAGGCCGTTTCCAGCTTCTCGGCATTAAGCGGGTTGAAGATGGCGTAGCCGGTCACGCTGGCAACCTCGTCCAGGGGGTCGGCCTGGAAGTAGCAGCCCACGCCGTAGCTCAGGCCGTCCTTCTGGCGGATGCGCACCGCGAGGCGGGAGTTCAGGAAGCCGCCGCCTACCATGAAGTCCGCCAGCTGCAGCGCCGGGTAATCCGGGTGCCCGTCCTTCATGGGGAAGGTGAGGCCGGCGAGCATGTTGGCGTTGGCCTTGTCCGGGGCCTCCAGCGAGATGCGCGCGGCCTTAACGGGGACGTGCTTGTCCTCGATGCGCCGGAAAGGCTTGACGCTGGTCCAGCCGCCGAACAGTTCTTCGGCCAGGGCCTTGAGCTCGGCCGGGTCGAAGTCGCCCACCGCGGCCAGCTGGCCGGCGGAGGCGCCGTAGAAGTCCCGGTGGAAAGCCTTTACCTCTTCCAGCGTTACGGCCTTCACGCGCTCGATCTCCTCTTCGGGGGTCGGCGTGTACTTGGGGTGGGAGGCAGGGTAGGGGGCGATGTGCCTGGAGAAGGCCACATTGGACATATTCTGGGGCATCTTGCGGTTCTCCTCGATGCCCGCCAGCCATTCCTGCTTGAGCGTGGCGAACTCGCTCTCCGGGAAGGAGGCTTCGCGCAGCACCTCGGCGGCCAGCCGCAGGGCGGCGGCCAGGTTGGCCCGGTCGGTCTCCAGCGAGAGGCCGTGCCCGCCTATAGAGGCCTTGGTCTTCAGGCGGTCGAACTCGTCCTTGATCTGCTGGCGGGAATGCCTGGCCGTTCCCCGCATCAGCATGGCGCCGGCGGCGTCCGGGATGGCGCCGAGGCCGGACAGGGATTCCTCGGACCCCAGCCTGATCGCCAGCGTCACGTTCACGGAGGAGCCGCGGGTTTTTTTGGGCAGCAGGGCCAGCTTCAGCCCGCCCTTAAGCTCGGCGCGCTGCGTGCGGCGGTCGATGTTCTCCGGCGAGGGGTCGAAAACCTCGCCGGCGGCCAGGGCCTCGCCTCCCTTATAGTCCTTGACCATCGCGGCGACGTCCGGCACTTCGGGGATCTCGGCGCGGTCGGGCTTCTCGGTGGGGTAGAACAGGCCGGTGGTGCGGTTCTGCGGCTTGAGGTACTTGGCGGCCACGCGCTTGACGTCGGCCGGAGTGACGGCCTTCAGGCGGTCGCGCTGCAGGAAGAACATGCGCCAGTCGCCCTCGGCCACGGATTCGGACAGGCTGATGCCGAGGCGGTCCGGAGATTTCAGGGCCAGTTCCACGCCTTTGAGCATGGCGGTCTTGGCGCGCTCCACGTCCTCGGCGCTGATCTCGGAAGCGGCGGCCTCCTCGGGCAGGCGCAGCACTACGTCGCGGGCCTCCTCGAGCGAATTTTCCATGCGCACCACGGCGCCGAACAGCATCAGGCCGCCCTCGCGCAGCGAGTAGTTGAACCCGTAGGCCGCGGCGGCCTTCTTGGTCTCTACGAGGGCCTTGTAGAGGCGCCCCGAGGGGGTGTTGCCCAGCACGTGGGCCAGCACTTCCAGCGCGGGGCTGTCCTCGTGGGCCGAGGAAGGCACGTGGTAGGCGGTCATCACGGCCTGCGTGTCGCCGGGGCGCCGCAGCGTCACAAAGCGTTCGCCGTCCTGCGGGGGGTCCTGGGTGTAGGTCTTCTGTATGACGCGCTTGGGGCGGGGGATGCGGCCGAACTTCTTCTTGACCAGAGCCAGCGTCTTGGCCGGGTCGAAGGCGCCGACGATCACCAGCACGGCGTTGTCTGGCTGGTACCAGTTGCGGTAGAAAGCCTGCAGGCGGTCTATCGGCACGTTCTCAAGGTCGGCCTTGGCGCCTATGATGGACTTGCCGTAGTTATGCCACAGGAAGGCGGTGGACATCACGCGCTGCATCAGGATGGTCTGCGGTTTGTTCTCTCCGGACTCGAACTCGTTGCGGACCACGGTCATCTCTGTGTCCAGGTCCTTCCTGGCGATATAGCTGTTGACCATGCGGTCGGCTTCCATGTCCAGCGCCCAGTCGAGGTTCTCATCGGTGGCGGCGAAGGTTTCGAAATAGTTGGTGCGGTCCTGCGAGGTGCTGCCGTTGGGGGCGGCGCCGTGGGCGGTCAGCTCCTGCGGGATATTGGGGTGGCGCGGCGTACCCTTGAACACCAGGTGTTCCAGCAGGTGGGCCATGCCGGTCTCGCCGTAGTTCTCGTGGCGCGAGCCTACCAGGTAGGTGACGTTCACGGTGATCGTGGGCTTGGTGCTGTCCGGGAAGAGCAGTACCTTGAGGCCGTTGGAGAGCGTGTACTCGTCGATACCCTCCACCGAGGCGCCCCTGGCAACTCCCGAGGGCAGCCGGACTTCGGCGCAGAAAGCCCCTGCCGGCGCCAGCAGCGCTGCCAACACTATGATGAATAAGCTTTTTTTCATTAGTCCTCCCGCCGTACCGCCGCCGCGCGGGGGCGCGGCGTTTAAGGATATATTATGTGATAATAAGGCCGGCACGGTAAAGCCCCGGCGCCCGCCGAAAATTTATAGAATGGGAGCCGGAGAAAATTTATGGCAAAAAAAACCCCCAAGAAACAGGCCGCCCCCGCGCAAGCCCGCCTGCTGGCCAGCATCCTGGATTATGTCGGTTCCCCGGTGTTCGCCAAGGACAAGGACCACCGCTGGATCTTCGTGAACAAGGCCTTCTGCGACTCGCTCGGCTGCGCGCCCGGGGCGCTGCTGGGCAAAAGCGACTACGAGTTCTTCCCCAAGGAGCAGGCCGACGTTTTCTGGGAACGGGACAACGAGGTCTTCCGCTCCAGGAAAGAGGATCTCAACGAGGAACAGATCTCGTGGCCCGGCGGCGAGCCCCGCACCATACTGACGCGCAAGCGCGTCTTCACCGACGCCTCCGGCCGGGACGTGCTGGTGGGCGTGACCAGCGACATCACCGAGCTGAAAAAGGCCAACACCGAGCTGACGATCTTCCGCCGGCTGCTGGAGAGCTGCAACGACGCCATTTTCATAGTGGACCCGGTCACCGGCGGTTTTATCGACGTCAGCGAGACCGCCTGCCGCAGCCTGGGCTACCGGCGCGAGACGCTGCTGCGCATGGGCGTGGAAGACGTGCAGGAGGCCGCGGCCGGCCGCGGCGGCTGGAAAAAATTCACGGAGCGTTTCGCCGGCCGGGAAAACGCGATGATCGAGGGGCGGCACCGCAGGGCCGACGGCACCGCTTTCCCGGTGGAGGTCAGCGTCAGCCGGGCGGAGGTGGCTGGCCGGGTGTATGTGCTGGCCAACGCGCGGGATATCACCGAGCGCAAGCGGATGGAGGCGGCCATGAAGGAAGTGGACGACCTGCGCGGCCTGATCCCCATCTGCGCCAAGTGCAAGAAGATACGCGACGACAAGGGCTTCTGGGAAAAAGTCGAGACTTACCTGGAGAAGCGCTCGGCGGCGCGCTTTACGCACGGGCTCTGCAAGGACTGCATGAAGGACCTGTACGGCAAGGAAAACTGGTTCAAGGAAGCGAAGTAGCGCCTACCATTTCAGGGCTTTCAGCACATTGCGCCGGTCGTCGGACCAGGGCTCCCAGCCCGCCGGCACCGGCGTTTCGGTCCAGCCCGCCGCCGTCAATTTCGAAAGATAAGGGAGATTTTCCGTCACGACCAGCCATTCCGAGCTGAGCCGGGCCGGGTCCGACGGGTCGAAAGAGACGGCCTTGTAGCGGGTCTCCAGGCCTGCCGCCCGCGCCGAGAGGGCGATGACGGGGGTTATATCTATGAAGTTGGCCGAGACGTGGAACAGCATGACGCCGCCTGGCGCCAGGCGCGATTTGTACAAGGCCAGCGCCTCCGTGGTGACCAGGTGGAAAGGCACGGCCCCGCCGGTGAAGGCGTCCAGGTAGAGCAGGTCGAAGCGCCCGGCCGGCTCCAGCTGCAGGTTCACCCTGGCGTCGCCGGTCACCACGCTCACCCGGGCCTTGCAGGTCTCCAGGAAAGTGAAATACTTGCGCGCTATCATCTCCACGTCGGGGTCCAGCTCGTAGAACACCCACTCCGTCCCCGGCTTCGCGTCGGCGCAGGACACGCCCACGCCCAGGCCCACCGCGCCCACCCGCCGGGCCGGGAAGGTGTCGAGCACCTCGCTGACGGGCGACCCCGCGGCGTAGTAGACCGTGGTCCGCAGCTCCGAGCCCGCCGCCAGGTGCTGTATGCCGTGCACGGTGGCGCCGTGTATGAAGCGGCGCAGGCCGCGCTCCTTGTCGTCCTCCACCCTGTAGACGCCGTAAAAATTGCGCAGCCCGAAGACGCGGCTCTCGCCCGAGACTTTCATGCCCAGCACGAACAGCCCCGCCAGCAGCACGGCGGCGGCCGCCAGGGTGCGCGGGCCTTTTTCCTTGCCGGCGGCGTAGGCTACGGCCGCTACCAGCGCGGCGAGGGCTATGTAGAGGTCGGCGAAGCCGAAGGACAGGCGCAGCGCTCCCACCGGCGTGACCAGCGCGGTGCCGATCACGCCGCCGAGGCCCATCATCAGGTAGTAGCGCGGGGCCAGCGCCGGCGAGCGGGGCCGGGCCAGGTACAGCTCGCGGTGCACCACCAGGCAGGCGAAGAACAGCGCCCAGTTGAGCAGGGCTATCATCACCGTGGTGACAGGGCTCTGCAGCCGCCACAGCAGCAGCGCTATGACGCCCAGCAGTGAGAACAGCGCCACGCGCAGCGTGTTGACCTTGAGATCGCGGCCGGAGAAGAGCAGCGCGTAGGAGAGCAGGTAGACGGAGAGCGGCAGCATCCAGGTGAGCGGCATCGAGGCGGTGGCGGAGCTCTGGTAGCTGGTGACGGCGGCGAGCAGGGCCGAACTGCCGGCGGGCAGCAGCAGCCACAGCAGGTAGCGCGGGCGCTCGTCGGAAGGGGGCGGCACGGGGGGCGGGGCGCCGCCGGGCGGCAGCAGGCGCAGAGCGGCCAGGAAGAGCCCGGCATAGGCCAGCAAGCCCAGCCGCCAGGCCAGGGCCGCCCCGCCCAGCGACAGGCGCGGCTCTACGAGGAAGGTGTAGGCCAGCATGCCGGCCAGCGAGCCAGCGTTGGACCAGGCGAAGACGGTGAAAGCGCGGTGCTTGTCGCTCTCGGACAGCAGGCGGTGGCAGAGCGTGGTGGAGGCCGACAGGATCAGGAACGGCGCCCCGATGAAGAGCAGCAGGCGCCAGAGCAGGTCCGGCACCGGGCCGGAAAAGACCGGGGAGGGGAAGACGCCGGAGTAGAGCAGGAAGGCGGCGGCCAGGGCCGCCAGGTGCAGCCGCAGTATGGCCCGCGCGCCCAGCCGCTCGGCCAGCAGCAGTGCCCAGGCGTAGCCGGCCACCAGGACGGCCTGGTAGAAGAGCAGGCAGACGGTCCAGACATAGTAGCTGCCGCCGAAATGCGGCAGCACGGTGGCGCCGGTCATCAGCTCCAGCTGGAAAAGCAGGGCCGAGCCGAGAAAGGCCGCGCCGTTGAAAATGATCTTTGGAAAGCTGATCCGGTCCCGCATCAGTTGCCCGCCGCGAGGAGTCTTTCCGCTTCTTCGGTGAGGGCGTTGAGGCTGTTCTCGAGCTCGAGGGCCTTGGCGGCCACGTCGTCGGCCGGGGATACGAAGATGGGGTCGCCGTACACGGCCTCTATGCGGCCGAAAGGCAGCGGGAACTGGTACTTGTCCCAGCTGCGCAGCACCAGTTTGCGCGACAGGGCGCAGGCCGCGGGGAGGATGGGGATGCCGGCCTTCTGGGCCGTGAGCACCAGGCCGGGCTGGGCCTTGAAGATGGGGCCCTTGGGGCCGTCGGGCGTGATAGCTATGGAATAGCCGTCGCGCGCCGCCTTGATCAGGCCGCGCAGGGCCATGACGCTGCCGGAGGAGGTGGAGCCGCGCACGAAAGAGAAGCCGAAGCGCAGCAGGATGCGGGCCATGTACTCGCCGTCCTTGCTCTTGCTGACCAGGCCGCAGAGGTTCATGCCCCGGTGCAGGTAGATCATCAGCACTTCCTGCCGGTGCCACAGGGCGTAGGCGGCCGGCCCGTCGTGCTTTTTGCCTTTGATGTTGATGCGGGAAGTCCTGCCCACCAGCTGCATGTAGAGCCAGGCCAGGAAGGACAGTACCGCGTGGGCGGGGGAATTATTATAGAGCAGTTCGTTCATTTATTGCGCGTTGGCAGCGGAGTAATTATATACAGAATAAAGCGCCGAGGTAAACAACCGCCGCGCGGTTCGGCCGGCGAAACGCCCCTGCCGGGGAGACTTTTCCGCCAGTCCGCCCCGGCGGTTGGCGGGCACCTGTCCGAACTAACGAAAACCCGCCCTTTTTTGATAACATAAACAAAACGGGAACGGGCGATAACTGCGCTTACGTTTCTCAAAGGTTAAGCAGGGGTAAAATAAGGGGGGAGGATGGTCTATCTTATATTGGGGGCTGTTGCCGCCGTAGCGGTTTTTGCGGCCGTGAAATACGCGCGCGGGCGCAGGGTCAGGGGTATGGCTGCGATGGCCGAGGCGGCCGGGCTGCGCCTGGAGGATTTTGGACCGGATCCAAAGCTGCTGGAGGGCACCGCTCTCCCTTTTTTCCTGGATGGCCGTGCGGGCATAGGGCGGCTGCTGCTGGACCTGCCACGGGAAGACGGCGCCAAGGCCTGGTATTTCGATTACTCCTGCCTGCTCGGCAGCGGCCAGGGGCAGCGCCGCAAACAGGCCACCCTGGCCCTCTTTGAATTCGAAAAAAGCGCTTTCCCGGACTTTCACCTGTCGGCCGCGGGCGAGCCGGAGGAACTGAGCGGGCTCGATCCCGCCGTCATGGCGGAGCTGCCCGGCTTCCCGGAGGGGGCCAGGCTTTACGGCAGGGACCAGGCCGCGCTGAAGAAATATTTTAATCCGGAAATAGCGGCCTGTTTCTGCGCGCATCCCGGCTGGAGCGCGCAGGGCGCGGGACGCTGGCTGGTCCTCTACAGGGGCCTCGACCTGGCCAGCCCGTCCCGGTACCGGGACTTTATGGCCGAAGCGCTTGGCCTGGCTTATAACCTGGCGTAAGCGCTCCCGCCGGGCAGAGTGAAAAAAGTGAAACCGCCGGGTAATCCCGGCGGTTTCCTTTTGGCGGAAGGGGGCGGCAAAAGCTCGAGAGCGGTCGCTTGAAAACGGGCCCGGGAGCCGGGCGGCGGGCTTAAGGCGGCCGAGTTGATGCCGCCTAACGGCCGAACGAGGCGTCGTCGGCGCCGAGCACGGTGACGCCCGTCTCTTTGGCGGCGGCCAGGAATTCTTCCATGCCGAGTATCAGCGTCTTGCCGGCCTCGAGCACCAGCGTGGAGGCGCCGGCTTCCTTCATCACGTGCAGGGTGCGCGCGCCGGCCACCGGCAGGTCGAAGCGCATGTCCTGGCCGGGGCGGGCCACTTTCACCACGGTCAGGGCCGAGCCGCCGCGGCCGGCGGTGAGCCGCCCGGCGCGGCGTATGCACTCGTCGGTGCCTTCCATGCCCTCGGCGGCTATCACGGTCTGGTCGCGCAGCACCACGGTGAGCCCTATGTCCAGGGCCGAGATGGCCTTGGCCGCCCGCCAGCCGTAGGCGGCGGTCTTGAGCGTGTCGGCGTCCAGTTTTTTGCCTGTGACCAGGCCCGGCTTGATCAGCAGGTGGCCGAGCAGCGTGGCGGAGCTGACTATCTCGATGCCGTCCTTGGCGAGCTCCTCGGCCACGGCGGTGAAGATGGCCCCGGCCTTCTTGTCGCGCAATTTGAACAGCAGCCTGGCCGCGCGCAGGTCCGGCACTATGCCGCCGAAGATGTTGACGTGCGGGATCTGCCCCACCATCAGGGCCTTGTGCACGCCGCCGTCGCGCAGGAAGTCTATGGGGCCGCCCACATTGCCGAGGCGGAACCAGCGGGTCTGCGCGGCGTACTGCTCTATCTCTTTGGGGGTGATGTCGTGCAGGCCGACGACATAGACGTCGAGGCCGGCCTTCTTGGCCTCGGCCGCGAACAGCAGCGGGAAGCTCCCGCCGCCGGCTATCAGGCCTATTTTTTCGGCCATTAATCGTTTACCGCGGTTTCCAGGTCGCGAGCGGTGCGGCGCGGGCGGGCTATGCCGCGCTTGGAGGCTTCCACGAAGTCCAGGATCAGCGCGGCTTCCTGCGGCAGGTTCTCTCCGCGCAGCTGCGCCACGGCGTCCTTGAGCAGCAGGCCGCGGAAGAACAGGGTCTTGAAGACGTGCTTGACGGCCTTGATCTGCTCGCGGGTATAGCCGTTGCGGCGCATGCCCACGAGGTTCAGGGCCACCGGGCGGGCGCGGTCGCCCTGCGCGGTGACGTAGGGGATGATGTCCTGGTTGGCCATGCCGCCGCCGGAGATCATGGCGAGCTTGCCGATGCGGGTGAACTGGTGGATGCCGGCCAGCCCGCTGATGAGCGCGCGGTCGCCGATCTCCACGTGGCCGGCCGCGCTGGCGCAGTTGACCATCACCACGTTGTCGCCGACGCGGCAGTCGTGGCCGAGGTGCGAGTTGGCCATCAGCATGCAGTTCGAGCCCATCGTGGTGACGTCGGTGTGGGCGCCGCGGTGCAGGCTGACGTTCTCGCGGATGACGTTGTTGTCGCCCATGATAAAGCGCTTGTGCTCGCCCTTGTAGGACCAGTCCTGCGGGGGCATGCCCACGTAGGCCGCGCCCGTGAACAGGTTGTTCTTGCCCACGGTGCAGAACTCGAAGATGCAGTGCGGGCCTATCTTGGTGCCGGCGCCTATCTGCACGTCCTCGCCGATGACGGTGAGGGGGCCTATCTCCACGTCCTCGCCGATCTGGGCTTTGGGGTCTATGACCGCGGTGGGGTGTATCTTTGTGGGCATTTCGGTTTCCTCCGGAAAATTAAACGCTTAACCTAGGGCGAAGGTCAGTTCGGCTTCGGCGGCGGATTCGTCGCCCACCCAGGCCTCGGCCCTGACCTTGCCGAGGTGGCTCTTCATGCGCAGGATCTCCACGTGCATCTTCAGCACGTCGCCGGGCACTACCTGGCGGCGGAACTTGGCCTTGCTGATGCCGGCGAAGAAGCCCAGGCGGCCCTTGGTCTCGGGCAGGGCCATCATCATCGCGGCCGCGGTCTGGGCCATGCCCTCGAGCATCAGCACGCCGGGCATGATGGGCTTCTCGGGGAAGTGGCCGTGGAAATACAGCTCGTTGGCGCTGACGCACTTGACGCCGACGCAGTACTTGCCTTCCTCGACGACCTCGACGCGGTCCACCATCATGAAGGGATAGCGGTGGGGAATGATCTTGAGTATTTCTTCGCAGGGGATGACGCGTACGGGCTTGTAGGGGCGCGGGGTTTCGGTCATGGTTTAGAGGGCCTTTTCCAATAATAGTTTAGCAAAATTGACGTTGGCGGCGTGGCCGGGGCGCTCGGCCTCTATATAGATATCCTTGAGCGGCCGGCCGGCCAGGGCGAGGTCGCCTATGAGGTCCAGCAGCTTGTGCCGGGCGAATTCGTCGGGGTAGCGCAGGCCGCCCTTGGCCAGGATCTCTCCCTCGGCTATGACCACGGCGTTGTCCAGCGAGCCGCCCAGCCCCAGGCCGGCCTTCTTCAAGGCCTCGAGCTCGTGCGAGAAGCCGAACGTGCGGGCCGGCGCCACGCGGACCAGGTACTCTTCCGGCGACAGCATGAATTCCACGGTCTGCCGGCCCACCAGCTTGTGCGGGTAGTCGTAGGTAAGTTTTATGAAAACGCAGTCTTTCATCGGCCTGGCGAGGAAACGGATGTCGCCCTTGGCCATCTCGAGCTGGCCGCCGATGGAAAGGGGTTTGCGCTCCTGTTCCTGTTTTTCCGTGAGACCGGCTTTGTGGAGCGCGGTCGCGAAGGGCAGGGCGGAGCCGTCGGCGGCCGGCGGTTCCTCGCCGGTGATCTCTATGTCCAGGTCGTCTATGCCCAGCCCCGCGGCGGCGGACAGCAGGTGCTCTACGGTGTAAATGTTGTTCTTGCCGTCGCTGATATTGGTGCCGCGCGCGGTGCCGGCTATGCGGTCGAGCGTGGCCGGTATCGGTTCGGCGAACAGCGGGCTGAGAAAGCGGTACCCCGTAGCCCCCGCCGCCGGCAGAAAAGTCACCCTGGCAGGCTTCCCCTTATGCAGGCCGATGCCCTCTATTGTTGTCGAAGATTTGATCGTCGTTCTCATCGTTAAATTTATTCGCTGAAAGTTTTACTGAGGCCCGCCAAGGGTACGCCCTCTCCGGGCACGCTGATTTCCCGGCCTGCCACGGTCACAGGGGCCGGCAAAAACAGGGTCACTGCAGTGGCCTACGCCACTCGCACACCGTGCTCGCCCTTCCCCGTCTCGGCCCTCGCGCTTACGCAAGTTCGGGCCTCCGACAGGGTTTTGCCAACCCCTATGCCCGCGTCAGGCTGCAAGGCACGGCGAGGGTATGCCTTCGGAGGGGCCTCGCGAGGGCGAGGCTTGCGAAGCGCCGAGCCCGAGTGAAAGAGCGAGGCCACGGTGTGGCCGAGCGTACCCGCAGAAGGCGTACCCTCGCCGTGCCCGCCGCGCCCGCTCTATGAGCGAGCGGCCGGCATGTTTCCTCCTGCCGTCTAGATCCCCAACTGCTTCTTGATCTTGTTGAGGGCGCGGTGCATTTCGGGGAGGCGGCCGAGCAAAGCTTCTATCTTCATGGCCTGCAGGCGCGGGCGGGCGGTGTGGCCGAAGACTATCTGGTTGGGGCCCAGGCTGGACATCACGCCGGTCTTGCCCATCACCACGGTGTTCTCGCCGATGGTGAGGTGGTCGGAGACGCCGGCCTGGCCGGCGATGATGACCCCGTCGCCCACCGCGGTGGAGCCGGCCACCGCGGCCTGCGCCAGGATCAGGCAGTTCTTTCCGAGCCTGACATTGTGCGCGATGTGCACTAAATTGTCGATCTTGGTGCCGGCGCCGATCACGGTGGTCTCCAGCGCGGCGCGGTCTATGGCGGCGTTGGCTCCGATCTCCACCTTGTCTTCAATGACCACGCGGCCGAGCTGCGGTATCTTCTCGTGCGTGCCGCGGGGGGAAGTGTAGCCGAAGCCGTCGGAACCTATTACCGTGCCGGCGTGTATTATGACCTCTATCCCGATCTCGCAGGCGTCCATGATCTTGACGCCGGGGTAAAGGCGGGAGCGGGCCCCCACCCGGGCGTTGCGGCCCACGTAGCACTGCGCGCCTATCACGGCGCCGGTGCCCACCACGGCCCCGTCCTCGACAACGGCGCAGGCGCCGATGTGGACGTCCTCGCCGATCTTGGCGGAAGCAGAAACGACGGCCGAGGGATGCGCGCCGGGCGGGGGCAGCGGGCGCATCTCTTTCTCCACCAGCCGCAGCGCCAGCATGAAAGCGTAGCGCGGGTTCTTGGTATAGACCACGACGCCGGGGAAAGCCTTGAGCGCCTCCTCGCAGCCGCGGGGCGCCAGCAGGCAGCCGGCCCTCGAGGCCAGCGCGGCGGGCGCCATGGCGGCATCGGCCAGGAAAGCCAGGTCGGCGGGGCCGGCCAGCTCCAGGGGGGCGGCGGCGAAGAGCGGGGCGGACCCGTCGCCCTGCAGGTCGCCTTCGGCGAGGCGGGCTATGTCGGCGGCGGTCAGTTTCATAGGCCGTTCTCCTCGAGCTTCTTTAACAGTTTGCCCGTCAGGTCCACCGCGTTCTGGCCGTAAAGGATATTGCGCTTGTCCACCACCACGCTGACCTCTTCCTTGATGGCCAGCTCGCGCAGGGCCACGTAGATGCGGCCCAGCAGCAGCTCACCCTTGCGGCTCTCGTATTCCAGCAGCTCGCGCTCGGCCTGGCGCTGCGCCTGGCGCAGCTCGGCTTCGCGCGTCACCACCTCGGCCTCTTTCTTCTGCAGCGCGGCCTCTATCTCCGGCACGGAGGTGGAGACGGAAAACTTGAAGTGGGCCACCGGCACCTTGGCCACGCCCGGCATGTCTATGCCGCCCATGCCCGGCAGGGCCTGCGGCAGCGCGGCGGCGGTGGAGGGGATGATCTCCGCGCCGGCGGGGGCTTCGGTGGAGGCGGCCACGGGCTGCGTAGAGACAGCGGCAGCGGCCAGCGCGGCGGCGGCCGCCCTGGTCTCGGCGGCTGCCTGCTCCACGCTGCGCTGCGTCTCGAGCAGGGAGGGCAGCGTCAGCGCGAACTCGCGCTCCTGGCGCAGCTTGGCCATCTCGGCCTTGAGCGTGAAGATGGCGGTCTTTTTGGCGTTCAGCGCGTCTTCCTTCTTCTTGATCTCGGAGAGGAAGTCCTCGCGCGCGCCGGCGGTGCCGGAGTAGTCCTTGAAGACGCGGTCGATGTCGACGTAGCCTATGGTGCCGGACTCGCCGCGGTTCTCCTGCAGCAGCAGTTCCAGCGCCCCGGCGCCGGCGGGGACCAGCGCGAGGAGAGCCGTGAGGATTAATTTTTTCATGATAACCTTCCGTTGTCCCTGGCGGCCCCGGGCCGCCGTGCTTTAGAACAGGTTGCCGAGCGTAAAGTAAATATCCGAGCGCTGCTCGCCGGTCTTGTGGTTGAAGCCGTGGCCCCAGTCCAGCCTGATCGGGAAGGCCGGCGTGGTGAAGCGGATGCCGAAGCCCGCGCCGGTCTTGAGGTTGGTGGTGCCGGTGCCGATGCGCGTGCTGATGTCGTCGAAGCCGTCCCACGAGTTGCCGATGTCGAAGAAGAACGCCCACTGCACTATCGTGCGGCGCCGCTCGCGCGCGAGCGGGAACTTGAACTCGATGTTGGCCACGTCGTAGACGCGGCCGCCGTTGAGCGGGCCGATCTGGCCGTTGTTGGAGTAGCCGCGCACCGTCTCGGCGCCGCCGAGGAAGTAGCGCTCGTACACCGGCACCGACTTGGTGTCGCCGAAGCGCCCCACGAAGCCGAAGCGGTTGGCGAAGGACAGCACGAACGGGTAGTCTTCGATCGAGAACAGCTTGAGGTTGTAGCTGTAGGAGATGGTGGGCTTGTAGTAATTCACGTCGCCCTGCAGCGGGCCGCCGGCGTACTCGATGCCGATGGAGGACTTGCTGCCGCGCGTGGCGTCCCAGATATTGTCGCGGGTATCGCGCGAGAATTCCACGTAGACCGACGAGGTGACGCTGGTGCCCTCCTGCAGCTCGCCGAGGTAGAGCGCGTCCACCTCGCTGATGCGCACCTTCTCGTAGGTGTAGGAGGTGCTGAGGCGGTACTTGTCCTCCTGGAACCGCGGCCCGAGGGAGATCTTGCCGCCGGTGCGGCGCTCCGTGTAGGCCGAGAGGGTGTCGCGGTAGGGCTTGTAGTGACGCGTGTTGAAGATGTCGGCGCCCAGCGAGGTCGGGTGGTTCCCGATCCAGGGCGTGGTCCAGCTCAGGTAATAGTCCTGCACCCGCTTGCCGAAGTTCCACGACAGCGAGGTGCGGTGGGCGCGGCCGAACAGGTTCATGTGGGACAGCGACAGGGTGCCCACGAGGCCGTCCGTGGAGGAGATGCCGGCGCCGGCGGTCAGCATGCCGGGCTTGCCCTCGGCCACGTCGAAGACTAGATCCACCTTGTCGGGGTCGGCGGTGGGGTTGATGACGGGGCTGACGTCGTCGATGAAGCCCAGGTTGAAGATCTTCTCCTGGCTGCGGCGGATCTTGGAGGCGCTGAACACGTCGCCCTCCTTCTGCGTGATCTCGCGCCTCAGCACGTAGGTCTTGGTGGCCCTGTTGCCCTCAACGTCGATGTGGTCTACGAAGATCTGGTTGTTCTCGGCGATCACGTAGGTGATGTCCGTCTCGCCGGTCTTCTCGTTGAAGACCCGCTCCGGGGAGAGCGCGGCCTTCAGATAACCCTTGTCGGCGTACTTCTCCTGGATGCCGCGCACGGTCTCCTCGAAGCGCTCCTGGTTGAAGAGCTTGCCGCGGCGGTAGGCCACTACGGGCAGCAGCTCGCTGGGCAGGTAGACCGAGTTGCCGGCGAAATAGGTGGCGCCGAACTTCTGCCGCACGCCCTCGGAGACCACGATGCGCAGGGTCACGCTGGAGCGGTTCTCGTTGAAGGTGACGGACGACTCCGTGATGCTGAACTCGCCGTAGCCGTTGTTGCGGTAGAAGGCCTCCAGGGCCTTCAGGTCGGCGTCGAGGTCCTGGGGGGAATAGATCTTCTTCGGGCGGTTCTTGAGCTTCTTGATCAGCTTCTTGTGCGGGAAGCCGGCCGCCCCTTCCAGCACCACGGCGGCCATGCGGGCCTTGCGGCCCTCGGCCACGGTGACCGTCACGCGGCAGGACGACGCGGCGGTATCGAACTGCACGTCGTACTCGGCCCGCGCGTCGATAAAGCCCTTCTCGTGGTACTTGTCGGCGATCTTGATGATGTCCTCGCGCAGCTTCAGGTCGTCGAAGAAATCCTTCTCCTTGAGGGTCATCTCGTCCTTGACGGCCGTCTTGGACATGCCCTTGGCGCCCACCACCGTGACCGCCTTGACCACCGGCTTCTCGGAAATGATGTAAGTGACGCGCACCGGCACGGAGGAGCCGGCTGCCTCGGCCAGCTTGGGCGAGACGGCGAGGCCGTGCACCGGCTCGATGTCCACCGAGACCTTCTCCACGCTGCCCAGCGCCAGGATGGACTCTATGTCCTGCGCCACGAAATCCCTGCGGTAGAGCTTGCCTTTTCTGGCCTTGCCGGCGCGCAGCAGCACCTTGGGCTTCAGGTTGACATTGCCTTTCACGGCCGCCTCGGCGACCTCCCAGGGGCCGAGGCCGGCGCCCTCCTCTTCGGCCGGGGGCGGGGCGGGGACGGCGTTGTCGGCCGGGCCGGTCATGCCGGGCAGGTCCTGCGGGGTCTGGGCCGAAAGGGACAGGAACGGGAGCGCGGTCAAAAGGAGCAGTAACTGGATTTTTTTCATATATAAATAAAGAGACGCTGCGCGAGAGGGGCGTTGCGGCCGGCGTACGCGCGCTATCCTGTATCTTACTATTTTTACCCGCGCTTATAAATCCGCCTTTTCCGGTTTTTATGCTAGAATTAGCGGAGTTTAACGCGGGTAGCCGTAATAATACGGCACAGGGGCGCCGGCGGTTGCGTCCCGACCCCGGGCCAACGGAGAAAAAATGAAAAAAGTATACATCCTCGACACCAACGTGCTGATACACGATCCCCTTTCCTTCACCAAGTTCGAAGACAACACCGTGGTGGTCCCGATCTCCGTGATCGAGGAGCTGGACAACTTCAAGCATACCGCCGACGAGCGCGGCAAGAGCGCCCGCATCGTTTCGCGCAAGCTCGACGAGTTCCGCATGAAAGGCAAGCTGAACGCCGGCGTGAAGACCGAGGCCGGCGGCACGCTGATCGTGGACCTCGACCACGTGCAGGTTCTCCCCAAGGAGTTCAAGCTCCTGGAGATGGACAACCGCATCCTCAATACCGCCTACTGGTACGAGCAGAAGAAGCACAGCGCCATCCTGGTGACCAAGGACATCAACCTGCGCCTGAAGGCCGAGGCCGTGGGCCTGACCACCGAGGATTACGAGGCCGGCAAGGTGAACGTGGACGAGCTGTACCCCGGGCTGGTGGCGCTCGACTTCTCCTCCGCCGCCGTGGACAAGTTTTACAAGGACCACGAGATCAAGAGCCCCGAGGAGCTTTCTCCCAACGAGTTCGTGGTGATCCATTCCAAAGAGGACCCCAAGAAATCCGCGCTGGGCCGCGTGGACCCTTCGGACCCGACCAAGATACGCGCGCTCAACCCGGAGCCGTCGCCGTGGGGCATCCGCCCGCTCAACAAGGAGCAGCGCTGCGCGATGGAGCTGC
Organism: Elusimicrobia bacterium HGW-Elusimicrobia-3; assembly: GCA_002840355.1. Lineage (GTDB taxonomy): Bacteria > Elusimicrobiota > Elusimicrobia > Elusimicrobiales > UBA9959 > UBA9959. Next base: position 33,555 of record PHAL01000026.1, read on the forward strand.
TGCTCGACGACTCCGTCAAGCTCGTCACGCTGCTCGGCGCCGCCGGCACCGGCAAGACGCTGATGACGCTGGTCTGCGGCCTGCAGAAAGCCGTGGAGGAGAGCGTCTACCGCAAGCTGATCATCTGCCGCCCGATCGTCCCCGTCGGCAAGGACATCGGCTTCATCCCCGGCACCAAGGAAGAGAAGCTTTCCACCTGGATGGGGGCCATCTACGACAACCTCGAGTACGTGATGGACAAGCGCCACCAGGAGAGCGCGATAGAGAAGTTCGAGTACCTGCTGCAGAACGAGAAGATAGAGATCGCCTCGGTGACGCATATCCGCGGCCGCTCGCTGCCCAAGCAGTACATGATCGTGGACGACGCGCAGAACCTGACGCCGCACGAGATCAAGACCATTCTGTCGCGCGCCGGCGAGGGCACCAAGGTGGTCGTGACCGGGGACCCGTACCAGATAGACAACCCCTACCTGGACATCGCCTCCAACGGCCTCACGTACATCGTCGACCGCATGCGCGGCCAGAAGATCTACGGGCACCTGACGTTCACCAAGACCGAGCGCAGCTCGCTGGCGGCGCTGGTGGCTGAACTGCTGTAAGCGGGGAACCGCGAAAGAAAGGGCCGGCCGCGAAGCCGGCCCTTTTCTTTTTTACGGCAGCGGGCTGTAGACCAGGCGGTCGATGCCCTTCTTCAGCAGCGAGGCCGCCGAAGAATAGAATTTATCGGGGAATTTCATGAAGACCGTGTTGCCGCGCACGTAGAGCCGCTCGTTGATCGCGGGGTTGTCCACCTCCAGCGCGCAGGCGCGGCACTCCCGGCGGCAGGCGATGCCTGCGGGGGAATCCTCCGGGCGCACGTCGGGCATGCCGGTCACGCAGGCGCGCCCGCTGGTCAGGTTGATGTAGGGGTAATGCAGCGTCACCGAGACGTCCCCGGGCTTCAAGCCCAGGGCTCCCGGTGAGGAAAGGTTGGAGCGCAGCGCGGAGCCGGTGGCGGACAGCTCGAAGCGCCGCAGCCCGAAGGGCGCCAGCAGCCGGACGGCTTCGCCGTTGAGCAGGTTCAGCGTGTGCCGGTCGTAGCGGAAAAAATTCCAGTGCAGCAGGCGGCCGGCCGCCAGCGGCAGGCCCAGCCCGGTCTCCGCGGCCAACTGCAGCGCGCCGAAATCGTTCACCGTCACCTCCAGGCGGCCCGCGGCCTCCGGCCGGCGGCGGCGCCAGGCGGCCAGGCGCCGGAAGACGGGGCGCAGGCGGCGCAGGCCCCGCTCGCTCAGCGGCGGGGTGAGCAGGCACACCTTGGCGCCCCGCTCCAGGAAAAAGGAGGCCTGCTCCTCGTGCCACGCCGGGCTCTCTATCAGGTTCTCGCAGAACTCGGCCCCGACGTAGAACCAGTCGAACTTGCGCAGGGCGCCGTCCAGCGAGCCGGAGCGCTCCAGCTTGGCGCGGCCGGCGCCGTCCAGGCGCAGTCCGGTCTCGAGGCGGGCCTTCACGCGCCGCTCCAGGCGGTCATGCGCTTGATGAATTCCGCGCGCGCCGCGCCGCGGCCCAGCCGCTCCGTCAGGCCGCCGGCCAGAGAGATCATGTCGCGCAGCGCGCGCACCTTGCGCGCCTTTTCGGCGGCGGGGTCCTGGCGCACGCCGTATTTCAGCCAGCCCGCGCCCAGCGCTAAAAAATCGTAGAAAGTGGCCGCGTTATAGAGGCGCGGCGCCCCGCCGCCGGCCAGCCGGGCCCCGACGCGGCGGGCCGCCGCGGCCGCCTCCCGCGCCTTGCCCGGTTCCACG
>PHAL01000027.1 GCA_002840355.1 Elusimicrobia bacterium HGW-Elusimicrobia-3
CCGCCGCAGGATTTGAGATAGAGCGGCTGGAATTGTTCGCTCGTCCCGATTATCCCGCTGATATACGTCTGGATGGCAGAGAGAGCGTGGGGCTAATAGCTGTAAAAAAATGAGACTATTCCGGGCATTCACTGTATTAGCCTGCTGCACGCTGTTTTGCCTGCCAGCCATGTGCGCACAACTAGCAGCAGCCCCCCATCAGCCAGTAACTTCTCTTGAGAATGGCCGCGTTTTTTACCCGATACGTAGTGCGCAAGTCATAGTTGACGATGAAAAAGCGTTCTCGCTTGAAGAAATACGCCGCCTGGAAACCTTAGGCAAGGCCCCGTGGACCACCGCAGAGAAACTGAACTTCGGTTATTCCCCGGCGCGGTACTGGCTGAAGGTCGAAGTCACCAATACATCCTCTATTGAACGGAACTGGATACTGGAATTCAGTTATCCTCTTATACAGATACTTCATGTGTACCGCTTTGGAGATGATGAAACACCTGTTTCCTGGCTGACCGGTCGACTGTCCCCGTTCGGTAGCCGCCCGATTGCTCACCGCAATTTCCTTTTCAACTTTTCTTCCGCCAAGGGAAGCCGTACCGTTTTCTACCTGATGTTGGAAAGTTCAGGGACTCTGCTGGCTCCTATGGCGGTGTATTCCCAACAGGAGTTCCTTGGCCGCAGCGTCGGGAGCACAGCCGGCATAGGGCTTTACTGCGGCGTGATACTAGCAATGGTGTTGTTTAACTTATTTCTTCTGCTTACCTCCAAAGACAGGAATTACCTCTACTACATCTGTTACGCATTCACTTTCTGTTTGCTAATGAACACCCTCAATGGGATAACATACCAGTACCTGTGGCCGAACATGGCGGCATGGAACCGGGTTAGTGTTCCGATACTGGCAGGCGTCTGCTACCTTTTTCTTGTCCTCTTCACCCGGTCCTTTCTGGAAACCAGGCGGCATGCGCCCCGCCTGGATCAGGGGCTCACCATCATAATCTCCGGGGCGTTGTTTTTGATAGTTGGAGGATTGTTTCATTATGGTCTGCTGGTTAATAAATTCACCAGCTTTTTTATTTCCGCAGCACCGCTTGTGGTGCTGCCGATATCAATCTGGTGCCTGAGGAATGGCTCTCAAGTGGCCGGTTATTACTCTTTAGCTTTCAGTTTCTTCTTTATAGGCGCGGCTCTACGGGCGGCCAGGGATCTTGCCTGGATACCCCAGAGCCTGTTTACCGATTACGGCGCATACTTCGGTTCGGCTGCGGAAATGCTTCTCCTTTCACTAGGCTTGGCTGCGCGCATACGACTACTGAAAGATGAAAAATTGCGGTCCGAACTGCAAGCCTTTGAAGCAGAGCGCCAGTTAACCGATAGCAAGATTGAACTTGAACGACAGTCGGCTATTTCATCTATCGCCGCCCAGGTGGCGCACGATATCCGGTCCCCCCTGGCCGCATTGGGCGCGGCCGCCAAAGGCCTCAGCCTTCCCGGCGACCAGCGTACGCTTATAGACGGCGCCATCGGGCGTATGCAGGGCATAGCGGACGATCTGCTGCAGCGCTACCGCGCGCCAGGCGTTGCTGTAAAAGCCAAACTGAATACCTGCGCCCTTGCCGGCCTGATAGACCAGGTCCTGGCCGAGAAGCGCCTGCAGCACAAAGATAAGACCGGCATAAAAATAGAATTCAGCGCCGACGCCGGCGGCTTAAAAGCCACCGTAGATGCCAAGGAACTACAGCGCATAATCTCCAACCTGATCAATAATGCCATAGAGGCCTTCCCCGGCGCCGGCACAGTTGCCGTAAGCCTGGCCGGGGCCGGCGGTATGATCCTGGTAGAAATAAAAGACGACGGAAAAGGCATCCCCCCGGAGATACTGGCAAAACTCGGGAAGAAAGGGGAAACGCACGGCAAAGCCGGCGGCACAGGCCTCGGCCTCCACCACGCTCGTGTTTCTGTAGAGAGCTGGGGTGGCAGCCTTAAGATAGAATCGGAACCGGGCCTGGGCACAGGAGTGACAATAACCCTTCCGATTGCCGCCAAGCCTGCCGCAGGCCCTCAGGCCGCACTACTGGACGACGACCCGCTGGTCCACATGAACTGGCGCCTGGCCGCCAAAGCCGCCGGCGCGGTGCTAAATTCCTATAAGACCCCGCAGGAATTCGCCGCAGCCGCCGAAACCCTGCCGCGCGATATCCCCCTGTACATCGACTCCGAGCTCGGCAATGATCTTAAAGGCGAGGATATCGCCAAAGACCTGCACGGGAAAGGCTTCACCGACATCACCATGGCCACCGGCCACGGCCCCGATAAATTCACACACCTCCCCTGGCTCAAAGTAACCGGCAAAGAGCCCCCCTGGGCTTGATCATCAATGTTTTCATCTGAAAATAATATTTTCATCTGAAAATACTTTCCCGGTTTCGACACATACTGAACCCCGAAAAGGCAGCGTTTTAATCACTAAAACGCCGTTAAAGCCCCTATTTCCGCTCCTGGCATAAGAATTGCTCCGATAGGAGCATCTGACACCGGAGGCACGGTACCTATGAAATCAGGAAATGATATGAGGAAAAACAAGACGGAGAAAACGGTAGCACGAAACATCCTTAAACTCGGCGGCAAGGCCGCCGGTGGGGCGATGGGCCTCGCTATGGCCGTGCAGGGCCTGGCAATGGCCGGAGGCGACACCTTCTTGCAACTGCAGAAGATGACCGCCTCGGACACGGACACAGATAACACAATATCGCTGCCCTCCCCTGTGGTAGCGCAGACGCGCCTGTCCCTGAAAAAGAAAATCCCACTTGGCCTCCAGGAACAGATCCTTGCCTTTTGCGAATTGGCGAGAAACATTGTCAACGACCAGTCAGTCGCCAGACAGTTCGCGGCGCGCCCGTCTGAATATTTGCTGGAACGGGGGCTCCGAGACGTGACACTGGACCCGTCCTCCCAAGAAGTAAAAAGCATCTTGGCCCTTGGAGATGATGAAGTACGCGAGGCTGCCCGTAACGGTGATATCAAACGCTACGTGCGGCTTATGGAAGAAAAGGGACTGTTCGATACCCGCACGTTGGCAGACGTTTTTAATCTGGACAAGACTGTTGTCATGGTGGTCCAGGTGCTGATGTCTGTCACAGTTACAGAAATCGACTCCATAACGCACTCCTTGGCTACGACCTTTCTTGACCTCTCTGCGATAGTGGCGGTATCCGGCATAGAGGAAGATAATTATGGCCTCCTGTCCGGCATGGAAGGAAAGATCACTACGTTGCTTTGGGGGAAAGATGTGGCCAGGGAAATAATCGCCGGCTACATCGCCAACAAAGCAGAGACTTGGGCCGATGCAATCTCTGGAACGCAGGCAGCCGAAAAGGCCGGCATCTCAAAAGAAGCCTTGAAAGCTGCGCTGACAGCAAAATTAACCAAGGCCCTTACGGAATAACAGGAAACCGCACCGGCACAAGAATTGCACCAACAAGAACGCTAACAATTAATAAGTGAAAACAATGGAATTCTAAAAAGATACGAGCGAAAACAATACGGAGAAAAGGAAATTATCATGAAGAAAAACAGCAAGTCTGCAGATATGTGGTTCAAAACGGGTAAAAAGGCGGCCTTCGGCGCGGTGGGGCTTTCCCTCCTGTTCCAGAACATGTCCTTCGCGGCTGGCGGCGCTTTGGAGCGGCTCCGGGGCATGGCGGCGACCGGAGACGACAACATAAAGAGCGTTCTCCCTGCCCCAGTCCCGGTCGTGGTGGATCACACCCTGCGCCTCTCGATTAGCAGGTCAGTTCCGAAGGACATGCAGGACCAGGCCAGGGCGCTCTGCCTTCTGGCCATGGACGTCATCGCCAGACCGACCGAGGCCGGCGCAAGGTTCACCGCCAATCCTATGGGTTACCTAACCGAACGCGGAATAAGTCCTGACGCGCTGGACCTCGACTCCCGTGAAGTGAAAATAGTTCTGGCCCTCGGGGACGCGGAGGTGCGCGGCGCGGCTATGAATGGTGATGTCCGTCGCTACCTTGGCCTGCTCGAAGAAAGGGGAATCCTCGGCCATAGCGCCAGCACGGACAAAGTCCTTGCCGATAACAAAGACCAGGAGTTCATGGCTGCAATTAACGTGGTGGCCGTGGTCAACTTGGTCGCGGTTGTTGCGGCTGCGGTCGAAACGGCGACCGCCGTGCACTCCGTCCAGTACTTCTGGGGGAGCAGCGATAAAGGCAGCGTTTTGGACGGAATCGAGGGCAAGGCCACGACCCTACTCTGGGGTCCCAAGGCCACGAATGAGATGATAACCGGATACATATCAGAGAAGGCCGAAGAGTGGACCAACGCCATCTCCGACCTACCGGCGGTAAAGGCGAAGAACCTTACCAAGGCAGACATCCGGCAGGCCATAGAGCAGCATCTCACCGACAGGCTCAGTAAGTAAATCTGTTCCACCGGCCTGCCGGCCGCGGAAGGGAACCGCCGAAAAATTGCGGCTCCCTTCCGACGGTTATCGCGGGCATAAGGGCAGTTTTCGTATAATTTAGATTAGAAAGACAGGAGCGGTTCCTCAAGTTGTTATAAAAAGCCCTACAGCGAACGGCAGGAACCGTAAATCCCGGACCATTCCTAAGGAGATACACATTATGACCCCCTCGGAAACCTCTATAGGCGAGATGCTTGCCCGGGCCCATAAGCCGGCCACCCTGGTCTTTATAACTACCTACAAGTGCACCGCCAGTTGCAGGAGCTGCTGTTTCGGCTGTACGCCAAAGCATCCGCTCAACTCCGATAGCGGCAAGATAAAAAAGATCATCGACGCTGCCGTTGAACGCTTCCCGTCATTGAAGCTGGCCGTTTTCACCGGCGGAGAATGCTTTTTGCTGGGGAAGGACCTGAACAAAGCCATCACTCACGCAAAAAGCCGGGGGCTCCTTACCCGGTGTGTCACCAACGGCTACTGGGCGGTCACCCCTGAAATCGCGACAAAGCGGCTGAAGGAGCTGCGGGACGCCGGTCTCACCGAGATAAATTTTTCAGCCGGTTTTGCGCACCAAGAATTCGTCCCGAGCGAGTCCGTGCTGAACGGTGCCCTCAGCGCGGCGAAAATGGGGATGCTGGCGCTGCTTTCGGTAGAGAACAACGCCAGCGCGGATAATGGCGGCGAGGCCCTGAAGAAGCATCCGCTTACGCAGCGGTTCCTCAAGGAACACCCGGATAAAGCGAAGTTCTTCAAGGTGATGGACACCGTTTGGGTCGGAAAGGACAACACTGCGTTCGCGGATGTAAAATCTAAGCCCTGCGAGACCATCCTTGACTCCCTGGTAGTAACGCCGGACCACAGACTCAAATCCTGCTGCGGCCTGACCGTCAATACCATCCCGGAAATGGACATGGGCCCGCTTACCGCGGACAATCTCGGCCGGCTGCATGCGGACCAGTTCGACGATTTCCTCAAAATCTGGCTGAAAGTGGATGGGCCGGAGGGAATCATCACCCACATTAAGAAGAGCCGGTCCGGGTTGAAAATACCGAAGTTCACCCACCCCTGCCAGGCCTGCAAGTTCCTCTATTCCAGCCTGGAAATAAAGAAATATCTTCTCGAGAACTTCCAGGAAAAGGTCTCCGACGTCCTTTTCCGCTTCTCCGCGGCCAAAGAGATCTCGAAGCAGGTCAACAACCTTATCGGATACGGAGCGTAATTTATGACATCGAACTTGTTCAAAGCGGAGTGGAGCGCCCCGGTGATAACTTCCACCGCCGTGCTTTCCACAGTCCTGCTGGGAGTGTTCTTCCTCCTGTTCACTAAGATCGCGGGGAACCCCGACACCGAAACCAGGATCATGGCGATGGCTACGCAGGCGGTGCTGCTTCTCACGATGGCCTTCTCCTATCTGCTGTCGCCGTCGGGGTATACCATAGATGAGAAGAACCTCACAATCGTCAGAATGATGAAGCCGGTTGTGATCCCCCTCTCTGAGATTACCAAGGCGGAAGCCGCCGTGCCGGCACTGCTGTACGGCTCCATAAGGCTGTTGGGCAACGATGGGCTCTGGGGCCGCTACGGCAAATACAGCAACGCCGCGCTCGGCAAATACTACTTGTACGTAAGGAGCGGGAAGGACCAACTACTGATCGAGGCCGCCAATAAGTACATCATCGCTCCGGAACGGCCGCAGGAATTCCTGCAGAACCTAGAGCGCGCGATGGCGGCGGCAAAAAAAACGGGAGGCGCGCAATGAAACTGTTACTAGCGGCACTATTGGCCTTGAACGCGGCATCTTTCTGCCGGGCGGGGGAAACGCAGAACCTCAAGTCCTTCGACGGCCTCCGGCTGGATTACGAGATAGACTACCCGGAGGACAGGAACGCGTCCAGGGTAGTTGTATTGCTCCACGGCTCCGGGCCGCAGGACATGCGCGAGGACCTCAGCGCGGTCTCGGCGCCCGGCACGAAGAACTATTTTTTCACCGACGTCTCCGCGGCCCTCACGGCGAAAGGTTTCGCGGTAGTCCGCTACAATAAGCGGAGCTACCAGCTCCAGCAGCTGCTGAAGAAAGACCCCTCTCTCGCCAAAACGTCGAAGTTCAATAAATATATCAAGAAGCCTTTGACCGCCATGATACGCGACGCTGAAACCTTCGCGAAGTTCTCGGCCAGGACCTTCCCCGGAGCCAAGATCTACCTGCTCGGCCACAGCGAAGGCTCCCGTATCGCCCTGCAGGTCGCGGACAGGAACAAGCTCATCGCCGGCGTGGGGCTTATCGGCCTCAATACGCAGAGCCTGGACACCACCCTCTTCGAACAAGTCGTCTACCGTTCTCTCTATTACTTCGATTCGCTGGACGCGGACCGCAACGGCAGCCTGGCCGCGGAAGAACTTGCCGCTAACGACGCCATAGCCAAAAGTCTCTTCGGCCAGATGCCGGTCATCGACCAGGACAAGAGCGGGACCCTCGAGCGCGCCGAATTCATGGGCGCGAGCCTGATGAACATCCTCGCGGATATGCCAGGCACCGCGGAATGGCGAAAAGAGGAGGCGCTGCTGAAAAAACCGGCCGCGATATTGAGGCAGGCCGCTTTCGACGTCTCGTTCTTCCAGGGCGAGCTGGACAACCAGACACAGGCCTACAACGCAAAGGCCCTGCAGCTGGCCAACACTTTCTCCTGGAAGAAGCCGAACCTGCATTTCAAATTCTTCCCGGGCCTGGGGCATGCCCTGGATAAGCGGACCGGCTACATGGATCTCGTCTTCAAGCCAGCGGACAAACAGGCGCTGGGCGAGCTCGCGGCGGAGCTAGATTCCCGCTGGAAATAGCCCGGGCAGCCGGGCAGGGAAGGAATATTTACACTTGCCCTTTGATCGAGCAAAGCACGACATCATGACGACTTTGCGCCAGGGCCGGGATTTGGTATAATAAGTGCATGTCCTACAAATGTGAACTTTGCGGCAAGAAGCCCGTTTCTGGTAACTCTTACAGCCATTCCCATAAGGCTACCAAACGGCTTTTCAAGCCCAACCTTCAGAAACAGAAAGTCTCCCTCGACGGCACGACGCAGTCCGTTTACGTCTGCACCGTCTGCATAAAGAGCGGCAAAGCGGTTCGCCCCGCTAAATAAGCTCAGGGAAGCTTGGTTTCTGTAAGGCCGCCCCCCGCGGGGCGGCCATACTTATTTCCCCCCTTCGTTACCCCCGCCCCAACCCGTCAACAAGAATTTAATATATTGTAAACAAGCCTTTTGTATAATTTTCTTGTAAATAATATAGGAATCTATATTGATTCCTTTATCTCTTGTTTGTCGCGGTCCGCCAGCGGCCATTGGCCGGAGGATTTAAATGGAGCAGGAACCTAAATTAGACCCGTCCACGATTACGGACGTAGAGACGGCCAAACTGGCCCTTCGCTGGGCCGTGGAGAAGATCCACGGCCAGCAGGAGGAGCTCGGCCGGCTGCGCGATGACAACCGCAACAAGACCTCCATTAACCGCTCCCTCACCGAGCAGGTGGAACAGAAGACCGAGGTGCTCAAGCGCTGGCAGGGCACGATCAAGACCTGGGAGGAGAACTGGAAGACGCAGACGGCCATGGAGGCCGACCTGAAGGCCAAGCTGCGCGAGCAGATCCTCAACGAGGAGGCCTCCAACTGGCGCGCCTCCCGCGCCCAGCTGGAAAAAGAGATCCTGGCGCTCAAGAACGAGCTGGCCGCCAAGGAAGGCGAGATCGGCCGCATGAAGCTGCAGGCCATAGACGAGATCCGCAAATCCTCCGAGCTCAAGGAGGCCGAGCTCAACGCCCTGCTCTCCAAGCACCAGGACAATTTGGCCGCGCGCGAGAACGCGCTGCGCGAGAAGTACGAGAGCCTGGAGCGCGAGCTCACCTCCTCGCAGCGGGTGCGCGCCGAGCAGGAGGAGATGGCCCTGCGCGAGCGCTACGAGATCCGCGCCAAGGAGCTCTCCGCCCTTTTCGAACAGAAGGAGATTCAGCTCGAGAAGTTCCGCCGCGAGCTGGAAGACACCCATTCGCAGAAGATAGAGACCGGCACGGGCGCGGCCCGCAAGGAGCTCGAGGAGCGCAGGCTGCGCCTCGAAGAAGATTTCAGGACCGCCGAAGCCGCGGCCCGGGCCGAGGCCGAGAAGCGCGTGGACGAGGTCCGCGCCGCCGCCGCCGCCCGCGAGGCCGAGCGGCACGCCGCCTTCGCCGCGCGCCAGGCCGCGCTGGAGCAGGATTTCGCCGAGCGCGCCGAGCGCGCCGCGCAGGAGAAGAAGGCCGAGCTGGACGCGGTGAAAGCCGCCTCCGCCTCCGAGCTGGAGACGCTGCGCGCCCGCATGAAGGACGCGATAGAGAAGCGCGAGCAGGACTACGTGAACCTGCGCCTGGAGATGGAAGGCCAGCTGGTGGAGCTGGTCAAGAAGCGCGAGGAGGAGATCCGCGCGCGCTACGAGCGCTCCGCCGACGAGGCCCGCGCCAAGTGGGAGAAGGCCGCCGAGGACACCCGCGCCCAGGTGGGCGAGGGCGTGCGCCGGGAGACCGAGCGCATCGAAGCCGATTTCAGGAAACGCGAAGAGGAACAGCGGGCCCGCGCGGCGGTTGAGGCCGCGGACTTCCGCGCCCGCCTCGACGCCGAAACCCGCGCCGCCGGCGAGGAGCTGCGCGCCGCGATGCTGGAGGAGCAGAACTCCTGGCTGGCCCGCCAGCAGGCCGCCGCCGACGAGACCCGCAAGGCCCTGGAGGCCGCCCACGCCGAGCGCCTGGACAGCCTGCGCGCCGGCCTGGAAGAGGCCTACACGCAGAAGGAGAAGGCGCTGGAGACCCGCGTGGCCTCCGTGCAGCGCCGCATCAAGGCCGAGTGGCTCGCCCGCGAGGACGAGTGGCGCCTGGAGAAGGAAGCCTCCCTCCACGAGGAGAAAGAAAAGCTCAAGGCCGAGTTCGAAAGCCACCGCACCCTGCTGCACCGCAAGCTGTCCCAGTTCGAGGACGAGCTGAAGCTCAAGTACGCCCAGAAGGAGGCCGAGCTGGAGGACGCCTCCAAGGCCGCCACCGACGCCGCGGCCGCCGAGCTGAAAAAAGAGTTCCACGCCGAGAAGGAGCGCCTGCGCGCCCAGGCCGAAAGCTTCAACCGCCACATAGAGGCCAGGGAAAAGGCGCTGCGCGCCGAGCTGGAAGCCGAAGAGAAGAAATTAAGGACCGCCTACGCCGGCCGCGAAACCGAGCTGAAAGCCGAGCTGGCCCGCCGGACACAGGAAGCGGAAGCCCTGTTCAAGGCCAAACTGGATGAGGAGAAGGCGCTCATGGCCGGCGAATTCTCGGCGCGCGCCGCCGAGGCCGACCGCGAGCGCCTGAAGCTGGCGGAGGAGAAGACAGCGCAGGAAGCCGCTCACGCCGCGCGGGTCCGCGAGCTGGAAGCCGCGGCCGAAGAGCGCGTCCGCGCCGAGCGCGCCAGGGCCGAAGAGGCCGTGAGCGCCCGCGCCGCGCAGCTGCAGGCGCGCGAGCAGGAGCTCGACAGGCTCAAGACCGCCCTGGAGCAGCAGCATAACGACCTCAAGATCAGGCTCTACCAGGACCTGCAGGGCAAGGAGCAGGACCTGTTCGGCAAGATAGCCGCGGCCAAGGAGGAGATGTTCAAGTCCCTCAACGCCCACCGCGAGGTGCTCGACCGCGAGCACGAAGAGCGCATGACCGGCCTGATGCAGAAGGAAGAGCAGATGCAGGGCCGCTTCGACGAGAAACTCCGTGTGGCCGAGGCCGGCTACCGGCAGCGCATGCAGGACGAGGCCGACAAGCTGGCCATGGCCTTCGAGGGCAAAAAAGCCGAATTCGAGAACAAGCTCAAGACCCGAGAGCAGGAGCTCGCCGCCGCTTACGCGGAGAAAGAGGCGCGCCTGGAAACCGAAATGGCCGCGCGCCAGACCGGCGCCGCCGCGGCGCAGGAAAAGGCGGCCGAGCGCCGCCGCCACGAGATAGAGGCCTCCCTCGCGAGGCAGGAGAAGGAGCTGGACCGCCGCTACGCCGAGATGGCCGACAAGCTGCGCGCCCAGTTCCAGAGCGAAAAAGCGGTCTGGGAATCGCAGAAGCTTTCGGCCCTCAACTCCGAGCGCCAGGCCATGCGCGCCGAGTTCGAGAAGAAGGAGGCCGCTTTCGCGCAGAAGCTCGACGAGGAGCTGGCCCGCAGCCGCCAGGAGCGCTCGCGCCTGGACGAGGAAGTGGCCCTCAAGAAGGAAGAGCTGGAGAAGAATTATTACGCGGAGCTGGAGCGCAGCCGGGCCGCCTTCGAGAAGACCCGCCGCGAGCAGGAAAGCCGCATCAAGGCGATGACCGAGGAGCTGGAGGAAGAGGAGAACCGCCTGACGATCTGGACGCTGCAGAAAGAAGAGGAGTACGCCAAGAAGTACCAGGCGCGCGAGAGGGAAATGATGCGCTTGTGGGAAGAGAAGCAGTCCGGGCTGGAGCGTGATTTCGAGGCTAAGATCCGCGAGCTGCAGGAGAAGCTCAGGCTGAAGTAGCCCCCCGCGGGGCGGACCGGGACGACTTATGTACCAAGGCAGGGAACCGCACGATTTCGAGGACATCCTCAAGGAGACCGAGTTAGACTCGGCCAAGATGGTCCTGCGCCTGACTTCAGAGCTCCGCGAGAAGGAGCTGGAGGTGGCGTCCACGCGTTCCCGCAGCTTCGACGAGATACAGCGCAACAACAAGGCCAAGGAGGCCGAGTTCGAAGCGCTGATGCGCGCGCAGGAAGACCGCATCGCCAAGCGCGAGCAGGACCTCGCCCGCCTGCTGGTGGAGAAGGAGTCGGCGCTGTGGCAGAAGTACCAGGCCATGCTCGACGACGCCGTGGCCCGCCAGCGCTCCGAGTTCGAATCCGAGCGCGAGCTGCTGAAGGCCGACATCGAGAAGAAGGAAACGGAGCTGGCCGCGCAGAAGAAGAACCTGCGCCTGGAGATGGAAGCCCTTTTCAAGAAATGGGAGGCCGAGCGCGAGGCCGACTTCAAGATCGAGCGCGAAACCTTCATAGAGGAGCTGAAGCTGGGCCGCGAGACGGCCAAGAAAGAGGCGCTGGAGCGCGCCCGCCAGATGGAAGAGCTCTGGCGCCAGAAGCTCAGCCAGCAGGAAGCCGACCTTCAAAGCCGCGAGGGGCTGGCCGCCGAGGAGATCCGCAGCCAGATGCGCCGCGAGCGCGTGGAGGAGCTCAAGAAGCTCAACGACCGGCTTAATTCCGAATTTTCCAGGCGCGAGGCCGAGCTCTACGCCCATTACGCCTCCTGGCTGGAGGAGAACAAGAAGCTCATAGAGGACAAGCACGCCCGCCGCCTCGACGCCGCCGAGGCCGAGAACCGCGACAGGGCCTCCAGGCTGGAGGACGCGCTGGCCAAGACCCGCCAGGAGCTGGACGCCAGGGAGAAGGCCTGGGAAGATAAATACGCCGAGCTGAAGAAATTTTACGCCGACAAGGAAAGCGCGCTGGCCGCGTCCGACCGCGAGCTGCAGGCGCAGCACCTGGCCCGCGAGCGCGAGCTGGCCGCCAGGCACGAGCAGCTGGACCGGGAGCTCAAGGAAGAGGCCGCGAGGCGCCGCGACGCGCTGGAGAAGAAGGAGCGCAACCTGGAGCAGCAGTTCGCGGCCAACCTGGCCGAGTTCGCCGCGGAGACGGAACGCCGGATGCGCGGCATAGAGACACGCGAAGCCGAGCTGGCCAGACAGCGCGAGGAATCCGCGCGCATGCGCGCGCAGATAGGCGAGCTGCTGGCGCAGAAGCAGCGCGAGCTGGAGCAGACCTTCGAGGAGCGCAGCTCCATGATGCGCCAGTCGCTGGAAGAATCCTACAAGATCAAGGAGGGCAGCCTGGCCGGCAAGTACGCCGAGATAGAGCGCCAGTACGCCGCCCTCACCGCCCAGAAGGACGCCGCGCTGGCCAAGGCGGACGGCCTGGCCGCGGAGATCGAGCGCCTGAAAGAGGCGCTGCTGTCGCGCGATTCCGAGGCGCGGAGCGTGATAGACGCGGAGAGGGTCCGCCTGGAGGCCGACCTGAAGCGCGCCGAGGAAGGCCTGCGCGCGGACGCCGAAAAGTTTAAAGAGACAGCGCTGCGCCGCGAAGAGGCCGTGCGCGCCGACTACGAGGAGCGGCTGCTGGCCGAGCGCGACCGCCTGGCCTCGCAGCTAAAGATAAAGGAAGAGGCCCTGGAGAAGGAGCGCGCCGCGCTGGGCGCCAGGGCGGCCGAGATGGAGGCCCGCTTCCTGGAGACGCTCAAGGCCCGCGAGGCCGAGGTTACCGAAAATTTCAGAGTGCACGTCGAAACCCTGAAGGGCCAGGCCGACGCCGCCAGGCGCGCCTGGGAAGAGGAGCGGGCCGCGCTGGCCGGGGCCGCCGAGCAGCAGGCCGAAAAAGCCCGCGTCGAAGAGGCCGCCGCCGCGGCCCGCCGCGAAGAGGAACTCAAAGTTTTCTACGAGGCCCGCGAGCGGGAACTGCGGGCCGCCGCCGCGTCCGCCGGCAGCGCCGCCGAGCGGCTGCTGGCCGAGACCTTCACCGTGCGCGAGCAGGACCTGGCCGCCCGGGTGAAGGGGCTGGAAGAAACGCTGGCCCGGATGACGGAGGAGAGTTCGGCCGCGGCCGCCGCGCAGGCCGGGCTGAAGGACGAGCTGGAGCTGCTGGGCACGCGGCTGGAGGAGAGCGAGCGCGGGCGCCAGAAACTGATACAGGAGAACCTGACCAAGGCCCGGGACCTGCGCCAGACGCTGGAGAAGGAATTCCTGGACAAGCTCAAGGAGATAGAGCAGAACTACCTGGAGCAGCTGACGGACCTGACCAGGCGCGGCGACGCGGCGCGCCGGGCCGACCAGGAAGAATACTTCCGCAAGCTGCAGTACGTCAAAGACGATTTCGAAGGCCGGCTGGCGGCCCAGGCCAAAGACATGGAAGCCTCCTACCTGGAGCGCGAGCGCGCCCTGGCCGCCGCGCTGGACAACGCCTACAAGCTCAAGGAGCGCGCCCTCGAGGCGCGCCAGGCGCAGCTGGAGAGCAACTACCAGGCCGTGCTTTCGGAGAAAGCCAGCCGCATAGACACCGACCTGCAGCTGGCCGCCGACGTCGGGCGCCTGAAGGACGAGCTGGAGCAGAAGAACCGGGCGCTCAAGGAAACCATGGCCGCGCACGACAGCCGCCTGGAAGAACTGGAAGGCAGGCTGCGCGCCGAGCACGAGGCCCGCAGGAAGAACCTCGAAGACGGCCACCGCATGCGCGCCGCGCAGCTGGAGGCCGAGCGCGCCAAGCTCAAGGGCCTGCTGGAGCAGGAGCAGAGCCTGGTGAGCGACCTGCAGAAGCGCGAAGCCGCGCTGCAGGAAGGCTACGCCGCCCGCGAGGCGGAGCTCGCGCGGCGCTTCAAGGAAAGCCGCGAGCGGCTGGAAAAAGATTACCAGGAAAAACTGAAGAACCTCAAGGACCAGTAGCCGCCCGCCCCAGCGCGCCAGCGCGGTAGTTCCCCAGCGAAAAATCCGCGCAGTCCCCCCGAAAATCTCCCGTCGTGATTTTTTAATTTTCCAAAATATTTGTATATAATTTCAATGCGTTATTTGGCGCGAAGTTTATTATTAAAAAGGCGGTAAAACTTGAAATGAAAAAATTCGACAACAAGATACTCTTCGTAGGCTACGGCTCCGTGGCGCAGTGCGCCCTGCCGATGCTTTTCAAGTTGTTAAAGGTGCCGGCCAAGAACATAACCGTGATGGATTTCGAAGACAAGCGCGAGGCCCTCAAGCCGATGCTGGCCAAAGGCGTGAAGTACGTGCGCGCGCAGGTCACCAAGCAGAACATGGGCACGCTGCTGGGCAAATACCTGAAGGCCGGCGACATGCTCATAGACCTGGCCTGGAACATCGACGCCTGCGAGATACTGAAGTGGTGCCACGACAAGGGCGTGCTCTACATCAACACTTCCACCGAACTGTGGGACCCCTACAAGGGCGCGGTCGACAAGCACCCCACCGAGCGCACCCTCTACGTGCGCCATATGGCCATGCGCAAAATGATAGCCGGCTGGAAGACGGTCGGCCCGACGGCCGTTATCGAGCACGGCGCGAACCCCGGCCTGATCTCCCATTTCGCCAAGAAGGGCCTTATCGACATCGCCAGCAAGCTGCTGGCCGACAAGAAAGTGAAGGGCGCCAAGGCGGAAAAACTGCGCCAGCTGGTCAAGGACCAGGTCTTCAACGAGATCTCCAAAGAAGTGGGAGTGAAGGTTATCCACGTCAGCGAGCGCGATACCCAGATAACCAACAAGCCCAAGCAGGTCAACGAGTTCGTCAACACCTGGAGCGTGGAAGGCTTCCGCGAAGAAGGCGTGGCGCCGGCCGAGCTGGGCTGGGGCACGCACGAGAAGACCCTGCCGCCTTTCGCCTGCGAGCACAAGAGCGGACCGCGTAACCAGATCTGCCTCGCCCGCATGGGCATGAATACCTGGATCTCCACCTGGGTGCCCGATTACTGCATTCACGGCATGCTGGTGCGCCACGGCGAGGCCTTTACGCTCAGCGACAGGCTGACCGTCTGGAAGAACGGCAAGGCCGTGTACCGCCCCACGGTGCATTACGCCTACTGCCCCTCGGACTCGGCCATCGCCTCGCTCAACGAGCTGCGCGGCTACGACTACAAGCTGCAGCCCAAGGTGCGCATCCTGGGCGACGAGATCACCAGCGGCTACGACACGCTGGGCACCCTGCTGATGGGCCACGACTACAACGCCTGGTGGACCGGCACCATCCTCGACATCCACGAGAGCCGCAAGCTCATCCCCCACCAGAACGCCACCACCATACAGGTGGCCATCGGCGTGCTCTCCGCGGCCATGTGGATGATGGAGAACCCGGAGGAGGGCGTCTGCGTGCCCGAGGACCTGCCGCACGACTACGTGCTCGGCATAGCCAAGCCCTGGCTGGGCAAGCTGCATTCGGCCCCTTCGGACTGGACGCCGCTGAAGCACTACACTAACGCCTTCAAGGGCTTCAATAACCCGTACGTGGACAAGAAGGACCCCTGGCAGTTCAAGAACTTCCTGATCACGGACGGGGACTAAAGGCCGCGGGGCCGGCCCGGCAGACCCGGCCGGCCCGCAGCGGACAAAGATTCGGTAAAGATCAAACTCGGGAAACGGAGGAACAGTAGACCAGAACTATGATCACAAAGAAACAGATGCAGGACCTCGCCAAGAAGCACGGAACGCCCCTTTTCATCGTGGACCACGATGAGATCCGGAAGAATTACGCGCAGTTCAAGAAATACCTGCCGCGCGTGCAGGCCTACTACGCGGTGAAGTGCGAACCGATGCCGGAGATCGTGAAGACTCTCTACAAGGCGGGCGCCAGTTTCGACGTGGCCTCCATGCCCGAGTTCATGATCGTGCACGAGTACATCAAGGGAATGCCGGACAAGAAGCGGCTGGCCTGGATCTGGGACAAGATCATCTACGCGAACCCGATAAAGCCCAACGAAACGCTGAAGGAGCTGGACCAGTACCGGCCGCTCGTCACTTTCGACAACCTGGAAGAGATACACAAGATCAAGAAGTACGCCCCGCACGCCGGCCTGTGCCTGCGCATCCGCGTGCCCAACACCGGCGCGGTGGTGGAGCTCTCCTCCAAGTTCGGCGCGTCCGCCGGCGAGGCCGTGGACCTGATCCTCGAGGCCGTACGCCAGGGCCTCGGCGTCGAGGGCCTCAGCTTCCACGTGGGCAGCCAGACCACCAACTTCGAGAACTACGTGCAGGCCATCAACCTGGCCGCCGACATCTTCAAGGAAGCCAAGGAGCGCGGCTACGACAAGATGAACCTGCTCGATATCGGCGGCGGCTTCCCGGCCCCGTACGACTCCTCCGTGAAGCCGTTCCAGGAGCTGGCCAAGACCATCAACGCCGAACTGGAGCGCCTGTTCCCGGACCCGAAGATAGAGATCCTGGCCGAGCCCGGCCGCTTCATGATAGCGACCGCCGGCACCTCGGTGGTGCGCATCAACGGCAAGACCGTGCGCGACGGCAAGACCTGCTACTACGTAGACGACGGCGCCTACCACACGTACTCGGGCATCATCTTCGACCACCAGCACTGCCACCTCTACTCCTTCCGCAAGGGCAAGAAGGAAGAGAACTGCGCCGTGTTCGGCCCCACGTGCGACGCGCTGGACGTCATCTCCACCGCGATGCCGCTGCCCACGGACCTGCAGCTGGGCGAGCTGATGTACAGCACCAACATGGGCGCGTACAGCCACGCCTCGTCCACCTGGTTCAACGGCTTCCCGCCGGCGAAAGTGGTGCACGTCAACAGGTAACCCCCGGCCCTGGCCGGAAGAGAATACCGCGGGCCCGCCCCGCGGTATTTTTTTATTATAATTAGACTATGTCACTACACCTCGTACCCAAAGAAGTTTTTCTTACGAAAGGCCTCGGCCGCCACAAGGAAAAGCTGGCGAGCTTCGAGGAAGCCCTGCGGGACGCCAAGATAGCCAAGTACAACCTTGTGCACGTCTCCAGCATCTTCCCCCCCTACTGCAAGGTGATCCCGGCCAAGAAGGGGCTGGCGAAGCTCAACGACGGGCAGATCCTGCACTGCGTCCTGAGCCGCAACACGATCAAGGAGAACCACCGCCTGATCGCCTCCTCGGTGGGCCTCGCGGTGCCCAAGGACCGCTCCCATTACGGGTACATCTCCGAGCACCACACCTTCGGCGAGACAGACGAGAAGACGGGCGACTACGCCGAAGACCTGGCCGCGATGATGTTGTCCACCATACAGGGCGTGGAGTTCGGCAGCGACACCACGTGGGACCAGAAAGAAGAGATCTGGAAGCTCAGCGGAAAGATCGTGCGCGCGGCCAATATCACCCAGTCGGCGATAGGGACCGAAGGCGTCTGGACCACCACGGTGGCGGCCGCCGTCTTCCTCTTCTGACCGAGACCCTGCAGGCGGGGCCAGGGCCTCTGGCGCGCCCCGCATCTTCGGGCATTTAACGGAGACCCCCATGAAATTCAAACCGGCTAAAAAACAGTTCATGCGCAACGACGGAGTGACGCTCCAAAGCGCGGCCTTCGCGGTGCTGCCGGTGCCTTACGAGCGCACCGTCTCCTACGGCAAGGGCACCCGGCGCGGCCCCGCCGCCATCATAGAAGCCTCCCCGCAGGTGGAACTGTGGGACGAGGAGATTAAGGCCGAGACCTGGAAGCGGGGCATCTTCACCGCGCAGGCGGTGGACTGCTCGCTGCCGGAGGCCAAATTCTTCCCGCACCTCGAGAGCGCCGTGGAGGGCCTGCTGTCCTCCACCCGGGCCATCCCTTTCTTCCTCGGCGGCGAGCACAGCGTCACGCAGGCGCTGCTGCCTCCCTTCATCCGCCGGCACAAGGACCTGTCGATCCTGCATTTCGACGCGCACGCCGACCTGCGGGTGGAATTCCGCGGCTCCAGGCACAGCCACGCCTGCGCCGTCTACCCGGCCTCGCGCAGCAACAAGGTGGTGCAGGTGGGCATCCGCAGCGTGGGCCACGACGAGCGGCAGTTCCACAACGCGGGCAACGTGCGCACCTTCCTGATGCACGAGAACCTGGATTTCAAGAAGCTGGAGCGAGACGTGCTGCGAGAGCTGAGCGGCACGGTCTACATGACGCTGGACTCGGACGGCTTCGACCCGTCCGTCATACCGGGCACAGGCACGCCGCAGCCGGGCGGCTTCCAGTGGTACGACGCGCTGCGCCTGTTCAAGGCAGTCTGCGCTAAGAAGAGAGTGGTGGGCGTGGACCTGGTGGAGGTCTCCCCGGTAAAGGGCTCCAACATCTCCGAGCTGACCGCGGCCAAGCTGGTGTACCGGCTGATGGGTTATTTGAGCTAGCGCGCCACGGCCAATAAAAAACCGCGGGCAGTCCCGCGGTTTTTTATTTCCCCGGAGGGGGTCAGGGCAGCGCGGAAGATAACCAGAGAACTTCGGCCTTGGCTGCGGCCAGGGCCTCGTCCAGACCGCTGTATTCCTCCACGTGGCCGTGCTTCATGGGGATCCAGCAGGCGTCCATCGTCCGGTCGTCGTAAACCTCTTCCCTGAAGCCGCAGACCCCGTCCTCCTTGCGCTGGAAGAAACAGACCCTGTGTTTGCCGTCCGGGGCGTACGCCGTCTTGACCAGCAGCACGGTGCCCCCGCCCGGAGTACCGGTAAAGAAAGCCGCCATGGCCTTGAGCATCCTCTCGAGCATAATTTACCCCCCGAAATTTGATATTATTCTGCCATGGCGCCGCGCAAAAAGATACTGATCGTCGAAGACGACAAAACGCTGCAGATGATACTGAAAGCGGCCTTCGAGAAGGCCGGCCACCAGGTCATCCCCGCGCTGGACGCCATGCAGGGCCTGATGATGGCCAAGCAGGTCAAACCGGACCTGGTGGTGCTCGACATGCTGATGCCGGCGGGCGGCGGCCAGTCCGTCTACGAGCGCCTGCAGATGATGACCGGCTCGTTCCAGATTCCAGTCCTGATCTACTCCTCCCTGCCTCTGGCCGAGGTCGCCAAGACCATCTCCGAAGGCCCGCAGACCAAGGTACTCAACAAGTCCGCCCCTGTCGCCGAAGTGGTGGCCGCGGCGGAAGCCCTGCTGGGCGGCGCCTAGAAATTCTCCAGCGAGTCGAACTCCGAAACCTTCTTCTTCTCCATCAGGTGGCCCATGTCGCGGCTGAACGCGAAGGGCCCCTTGGGCCAGCCGAAAGCCAGCTTTACGGCCGTCTCTATGTCGTATTCCGAGGCCATGATCTCGGAGGCCAGCAGCCGGGCCTCCTCCACCACCGGACGCATGATCTCGGCGAAGATGTCGTCCTTGAAGGTCTTCTTCAGCCCCAGGTACTTGACCAGATTGGGCAGGATGGGGTTCTCGCCCACTATGCGGCCTTCCTCGTAAATGTAAAAGCCTATCGTGGACTTGCGGCCCAGCTGGCCGTACTGCACCAGCCGCTGCAGCGTGGCGGAAGGCGCAAGCCGCTCGGGCTTGCCCAGCGCGTTGTAGAGGGATTCGGAGGCGGCGTAATCAGAGTCCAGGCCCGCGCAGTCTGCCATCTCGAACGGGCCCATGGGCGCGCCTGACACTTCCCGGAAGGCGGCGTCGATCTCGTGCGGGTGGCCCTTGCCCGAATCCATCAGGCGCAGAGCGGCCAGCAGGAAAGGCCTGGTAAGCCTCTCCACCACCTGGCCGGGGTTATCCTTGGTGATCACCGGGGTTTTGCCGATCTTGCGCAGCAGCGCGGCGGCGGCCTCGAGGTAGTCGTCCTTGGTATGGTCCGTGCGCACCACTTCCACCAGCGGGTTGGAGCGCACCGGCTTTATGAAATGGAAGCCCAGCGTGCGCTCGTTGGGCAGCTCGCCAGAGCCTATCACCTCGGAGAGCGGCTGCACGGCGCAGCGCGCCGCCACCACGCAGTGCTGGTCCAGGTGCTTGCGCAGCTTGGAGAAATAGAGCCGGCGCTCGTCCTGCGACTTGGAGGCGGCCTCGATGACGATGTCGGCCCCGCTGAACTTGGAGAGGTCCTGTATCCCCTCGATGTTGCCCATCAGCTCTTCCTTGCCGGCCTGCCGCAGGGACCAGGAGATCTTGGCCAGCGCCACCGCGAGGCTGTCCTTGAAATCGTCGTAGAGCCGCACCTGGAAGCCGTGCTTGACGAACAGCTCAGCCGCGCCGGCGCCGGTGGTATTGGAGCCCATTATGCCGATAGCGTTGATTTCCATAGTTGCGAAGCTCCGTGGCCGCTCAGGCGGCCTTCACTTCCTCCAGCCGCACGATGCCTTCCTTGTTGAGGACTATGCGGATGCGGTCGTAGTGCACGTTCTCCCGCGCTTCCCTGTCGAAATAGGTGTATTTTAGGATCAGGTTCAGGTGGTAGACGCGCGCGCAGGCGGCCGAGCGCAGCTCGCCGGTGGCGGGATCCACGTACGGGTAGTCCACCGAGGCGTCGTCGGCCTGCTCCACGAGTTCGCGGATATTGAAGCGCATGATGTCGTTGAGGTCGCGGCGCCGCTTGTGCGACCGCATGATGACGTCCGGGTAAAGCTGTATCTCTTTCTTGTATTTGAACACGCGCTCCGGTTTGCCCTCTTCGTCCACCGAGGTGATATTGTCTATGCGGCGCAGCCGGGAAATGTCCGGGGGCACGTCGCGGCCGGGAATGAAGGTGGACCCCTCCTTGAGCAGGCCGATGCGCCCGCCGCCGGCCGAGTCGAGGATGGCGATCTTGCGGTCGCTGATCCAGCGGGTCAGGCTCCTGGAAAAAAGCAGCTTCAGCCAGTCCTTGATGCGGTCCTTGAAAATATAGCTGATCACCACGGCCAGCACGAAAGGCAGGCTGTTCATGGCGTAGCGCTGCTGAAAGAACAGCGTAACGAGCACGGCGAACAGCATGGCCGCGCCGGCCGCCAGGCCGAAGACCACCTGGGTGAGGCTCTCCCACTCGGAAAACTCGGCCCGGAGGTAGAGCACGGCGCTCATGAACTTCTTGAGCACGCCGCGGCGGTAGATGATGGTCTCGTTGGAGGAGCCCGGCACCAGCAGGGACGGGTATTTCATCGCCTGGCGGTAGCGATTCTGGGCCGTCACGATGGCCAGCACGCCTTGTTCCACTCCCGCGAAGCGTCCGCCCGCGCCGGGGTTGGCGCGCAGCGCCTCTATCAGCGCGGTCAGGTACGCCTCGAGAACCAGGCTGACGTACTCGTCGAAGAAAGCCATGGTCTCGCGCACCTTAACCGGCACCGCCGGGGCCGAGATCTCGGCCTTCAGCGAGTGCAGCGCGGCCTCGAGCGCCTTCAGGTCGGCCAGGAAATTCTCCAGGCCCTCGCCCACGAACAGCTTGCGCTGCGCGGCCGGCACGGCGGCCCCGTAAGTGGCCAGCCCCTCCGTAAAAACCTTGACGTAGTCGCGGATCTCGCCGCGGATGATGCAGCCCAGCAGGCGGATCTCGTCGCAGATCTTGTCGGCCAGCGCCTTGTCCCCGGCGCCGGACAGCACCCGGGACAGGTCCGCGCGCACGCGGTTGAGCGGCGAGTCGGCCAGCGACGGGTCGCACAGCTTGCCCAGGCTGATCTTGGGGGTGCGCCAGCGGATATAGCGCTGCGTGGCGTTGTAGAAGCGTTCCTTGCCGTAGTTGTGCGGCCCCACGTTGAGCGCGCGCGGGATAAAGAAATAGGTCTCCACCTCGTACGAGCTCCTGGCCGAGGCGTCGAGGTCGATGTCGAGCTTGATCTCGAAGCGGTGCCTGTCGTGCAGCTTGATGCGGGAGTCTAAAATGTCGTTCTGGTCTTCTATCATAAAGGCGCGGCGGGCGCGGCTATTATTTTATATATATTATGCCGCTTCCGCCATACAACGGGGCGGGGCAGGGGACGCTGATGACTATATGACTATTTCCATGGAAGCGTGTCGGAAGCAATAACAATTAGGAATATAGTCATCAGCGTCCCCTGCCTTTTCCATGCCTTTTATTTGTCGGGGTGGAATTTGTCGTGGGCGCGCTTGATGTCGCCCTTGTCGACGTGGGCGTAGATCTGGGTGGTGTTGAGGCTGGCGTGGCCGAGCATCTCCTGCACGCTGCGCAGGTCGGCCCCGCCCTGCACCAGGTGGCTGGCGAAGGTATGCCGGAACAAATGCGGGTGCGGCTTTATCTCCACGCCCGCCTCCCGGCCGAAGGTCACTATGTCCTTCCACATCTGCTGCCGGCTGAGCGCCTGGCCGGAGCGATTAACGAACAGCTCGTCGGCCGCCGGCTGGCCGCCGAACTTCCGCTGGCGCGAGGCCAGGTACTCTTTGAGGCGCGAGAGCGCCGCGGCGTTGACCGGCACCATCCGCTCCTTGGCGCCCTTGCCGAACACGCGCAGCCAGCCCTGCTGGAAATTCACCGACTCCAGGCGCAGGCCCAGCAGCTCGGAAACGCGTATGCCGCTGGCGTACAGCAGCTCTATGGCGGCGGCGGCCCGCACCTTGGCGAAAGCCTCGCCGGCGGGATAGATCAGCAGTTTTTCCATGTCGCGCTTATCCAGGAAACGAGGCACCTTGCGGGGCAGCTTGGGGGCGCGGAAATTGGAGGTGGGGTCTTTCTGGGCTTTGCCCTCCAGCCGCAGGTAGCGGTAGAAGGCGCGCAGGGACTCCGTCTTTCTGAAGATGGAGGCGGGGCCCAGGCCCCGCTCCTTCTTCAGCGACCAGAGATAGCCCTCCACGAAAGTGGTCTCGGCCAGGGCGGGGTCGGTCTTCCGGGCCTCGCAATAGGCCAGGAAGGCTTCCGCGTCACCGGCATAGGCGAGGCAGGTGTTATGCGCCAGGCCGCGCTCCATACCGAGGTGACGCGAAAAATCCGCCGCGAGGGGCCGCACTTACTTCCGGCCCGCCTTTTCCTTGCGCTCGGCCTTCTCGGCGGCCTTGGCGGCCTGGCCGGCCGGCGTGGTCGCCAGCAGGCCGGGCTTCAGCCCCGGAGTGAGGAAGCGGCTGCGCAGCTCGGTCTCGATCTCGTCCGCCACGGTCTTGTTGGTCTTCAGGTAGGTCCGGGCGTTCTCGCGGCCCTGGCCTATGCGGTCGCCCTTATAGATGTACCAGGTGCCGGATTTTTCCAGCAGGCCGGTCTCCACGCCCATGTCGAGCAGGCAGCCCTCGGTGGAAATGCCCTCGCCGTTGACCATCTCGAACTCGGCCTGGCGGTAAGGCGGCGCCACCTTGTTCTTTACCACCTTCACGCGGATGCGCGCGCCGGTGACCACGTCGGCCGACTTGATGGTCTCTATCTTGCGGATGTCCAGGCGTACCGAGGAGTAGAACTTCAGCGCCAGGCCGCCGGGCGTGGTTTCGGGGTTGCCGAACATCACGCCGATCTTGTGGCGCAGCTGGTTGATGAACATGACGGAGGTCTTGGTGGAGGCCACGATGGAGGTGAGCTTGCGCAGCGCCTGGCTCATCAGCCTGGCCTGCAGGCCCACGTGCAGGTCGCCCATCTCGCCTTCGATCTCGGCCTTGGGCACCAGCGCGGCGACCGAGTCGATCACGATGATGTCCAGCGCGCCGGAGCGCACCAGCTTTTCGCAGATCTCGAGCGCCTGCTCGCCGCTGTCGGGCTGGGAGATGAGGAGGTTGTCCACGTCCACGCCCAGCTTCTGGGCGTACACCGGGTCCAGCGCGTGCTCTGCGTCTATGAAGGCCGCCATGCCGCCTTTCTTCTGCGCCTCGGCGATCACGTGCAGCGTCAGCGTGGTCTTGCCGGAGGATTCCGGGCCGTAGATCTCGATGACGCGGCCGCGGGGCAGGCCGCCCACGCCGAGCGCCAGGTCCAGGCTGAGCGCGCCGGTGGGGATTGTTTCGATCTTCATGTTGGCGGCCCGCTCGCCCATCTTCATGATGGCTTCTTTGCCGTAGCTCTTCTCTATCTGCGAGAGGGCGGCTTCGAGCGCCCGGTTCTTTTCGTCGTTGGACATATGTTTTCTACCTCCGTTAAATTTTCTTACCCGAATAGTCTACAAGGTCAACCCGACAAGGGCCTGTCGGGTTGCGGCCGGCTATCTTTATTTTTTATCCGGCCTGTCGGGTATTATGTTAACATTTCCCGCCGCAGCTCCGTCACCGCTGCCGCAGCCGCCTGTTTAGTATAGATGATTCTCCGCCATCTGTCAAGTATTAAGGAGATATTGACTTTAGCGCCTTAATATACTATCCTTAATATATGCATCCTATACAAGAGAAGCTCCTGCACCTCTCCAAAGAACGCAATTTGGCCCAGGCCAGCCTGCGCGAGATGGCCTCCGCCATAGGCCTGCCGGACGAATCCCCCCAGAAGATCAAGCATCACCTGCAGCAGCTGGAGAAAAAAGGCTTCTTCACCATAGACCGCGCCAAGGGCCTGATGGAAAAGGCCTCCTTGCTGCCCGGGCTGGCCAGCGGCCTGCTGACGGAGGCCTCCTCTTTATTCTCCATTCCGATAGTGGGCATGGCCAATTGCGGGCCGGCCACGGTTTTCGCCGAGCAGAATTTCGAGGGCTTCCTGCGCGTCTCCGGCCGGCTGCTGGGCCGCAGCAACCCGGCCGGCCTCTACGCCATACGGACCAATGGCTCCTCTATGAACCGGGCCGAGATAGGCGGCAGGAAGATAGAGGACGGCGACTATGTGGTGATAGACAGCAATAAACGGGTGCCCGGCAATAACGACATAGTGCTGGCCATCATAGACAACAAGGCCACCATCAAGCGCTTCATCGACGACCGGGCCAACGGCCAGGTGATCCTGAAGGCCGACTCCTCCCACGACTACGACCCCATCTACCTGCACCCCGACGACGACTTCCTCATCAACGGCAAGGCCGTAGCCGTCATCAAAAAGTAACAGGGGCGCCCCCCCTGTTTCCAGCGCCCCGGCGGTCCCAAAGAGCGGACCGGCGGGGCGTAAAATTTTACTTGCCTTGACGGGCCGGATAAGGTTTAATTTGACGGTAGTCAATTGACCGGAGGCAACAAACAATGAAAAAACAGATAATACTTTCCGCCGCCATCGCGCTCTTCGCTGCCGGCTCCGCCGTAGCGGCCGACAAGGTCATCTACGGTTCCGACGACCGCCTGGACATCTACCAGGTCACCGATTCCAAGCTGCTGAAGCTGGCCGACTCCACCGTGGGCCTGTTCCAGGCTTCGGACGTGTACGTGACCGGCTCCCGCGCGCTGCTCACCACCGAGTCCTACGCCGACGGCTACGGCCTCTGCAAGGAAGAGCCCTTCTATGAGCAGGTCACCGGCGCCTTCTGCTCCGGCTCGCTCGTGGCCCCCGACATCATCATGACCGCCGGCCATTGCGTAAAGAGCGCCTCCGCCTGCGAGAGCACCAAGTTCGTGTTCGGCTTCGCTGTGAAGTCCAAGGGCGTGAACCCCTCCGAAGTACCGGTTTCCGAGGTCTACTCCTGCTCCGAGCTGATAGGCCGCGAGCAGGTGGGCACCGGCGCCGACTGGGCGCTGATACGCCTGGACCGCAAGGTCACCGGCCACCAGCCGCTCAAGTACGACACCACCGATTCCGTCAAGAACGGCGATCAGCTGGTGGTCATCGGCCACCCGGCCGGCCTGCCCACCAAGGTAGCCGGCGGCGCCACCGTGCGCGACGCCTCCCCCAAGGGCTACTATGTGGCCAACCTCGACACCTACGGCGGCAATTCCGGATCGGCGGTGTTCAACGCCCGTACCGGCGTAGTGGTGGGCATCCTGGTGCGCGGCGAGAACGACTACGTTTACAAGAACGGCTGCCGCGTCTCCAACGTTTGCCCCTCCACCGGCTGCCGCGGCGAGGACGTGACCAAGCTGTCGGCCATAACCTCCCCCTTCTCCAAGGCGGCCGCCGCCCCCGTGGCCGAAGCCCAGGCCATGGCCAAAGCCTCCCCCGCCTTCGAACTGCTCAAAGGCCTGACCCCGGAAAACAACTGATCCGGCCGTCATAAAGGACCCCGGCCCAGCGGCCGGGGTTTTTTATTGCCCGAAAAAAGGCCGCATCTTGCCGGCGGTTTATATGCTAGTATCTAGGCATACTCCCTCTAAAAGAGGACATTTTAAGGAGATATTAACATGGCAAACGAGAAATTCATGAAAACGATGCAGCCTGACGCCGAACTGGGCGCCGTCATTGGGAACGAGCCCGTCGCCCGCCCCACCGCCGTCAAGAAGATCTGGGACTACATCAAGAAGAACAACCTTCAGGACAAGGTCAACAAGCGCAACATCAACGCCGACGAGAAGCTGCTGAAAGTCTTCGCCGGCAAGAAGCAGGTCACGATGTTCGAACTGGCCGGCATCCTTGGCAAGCACCTGAAATAAGGCGCCTTGCACCCGCAAGAAAGGCCGTCACCTGGCGGCCTTTTTTGCTTGGACCGCCCTTCCAGCAGGCCGATCACCGGCCGACAGAGGCAATATGATAGATCTCAAACCCACGCACCTCAAAAAGGTCAAAAAGATACTCTCCGGCAGCGTACCCGAGTACGAAGTCATGGTTTACGGCTCCAGGGCCCAGGGCAAGGCCAAGACCTACTCCTACCTGGACCTGGCCATCATGACCGACAAACCCCTGGGCGCGCCGCGCCTGGAGAAGATAGCCGCCGCCTTCGCCGGCGCCGGCCTGCCGTTCCGCGTGGAGACCATAGACTGGGCCGCCACCGGGGCGGGTTTCCGCAAAGAGATAAAGAAAACCGCCATCGTACTGCAGCCGCCCCCGAAGGCCTGAGCCGCCGGGAAATGAAAAAGGCCGCCCTCGGGCGGCCTTTTTCTTTTACCCTGACGGGCTAATCGCAGCACTTAAAGAAACAGACCGAGAGCGGCGGCAGCGTGAGCGACAGGGAGTAGGGCCGGCCGTGAGAGGCGTAGTCCCCGGCCTTGACGCCGCCCATATTACCAGTGCCGCTGCCCCAGTAGGTGGCGGCGTCGCTGTTGAGCAGCTCCTTCCAGAAGCCCCCGCGGGGCACGCCTACCCGGTAGCCGTGGCGCGGCACCGGGGTAAAGTTGCAGACCACCAGCACATCGTCGCCGGGCTTGTCCCCCTTACGCAGGAAGGCCGTCACGCTCTGCTGCGAGTCGTTGGCGTCTATCCACTCGAAACCGGCCGGGCTGCAATTGAGCTCGTGCAGGGCCGGCTCTGAGCGGTACAGGGCGTTGAGGTCGCGCACCCAGTTCTGTATGCCGGCGTGCGGCGGGAAGCCCGCCTGGTGCCAGTCCAGCGAGCGGTCATGGTCCCATTCCCCCCACTGCGCGAACTCGCTGCCCATGAACATCAGCTTCTGTCCCGGCTGGGCGTACATGCTGCCGTAGAGCAGGCGCAGGTTGGCGAACTTCTGCCAATCGTCGCCGGCCATTTTGGCCAGCATGGAGCCCTTGCCGTGCGCCACCTCGTCGTGCGAGAAGGGCAGCACGAAGTTCTCGCCCCAGGCGTAGAGCATGCGGAAGGTGAGGTCGTTGTGGTGGTATTTGCGGAACACCGAGTCGCGCGAGAAATAGCGCAGCGTGTCGTGCATCCAGCCCATGTCCCACTTGAGGCCGAAGCCCAGCCCGCCTATGTAGGTGGGGCGCGAGACCATCGGCCAGGCGGTGGACTCCTCGGCGTAGGTCTGCGCGTCCGGGAAGTTCTGGTAGACCACCTGGTTGAACTGCTTGAGGAAGGCTATGGCCTCCAGGTTCTCGTTGCCGCCGAACTTGTTGGGCACCCACTGGCCGGCCTTGCGGGAATAGTCCAGGTACAGCATGGAGGCCACGGCGTCCACGCGCAGGCCGTCCACGTGGAACTTCTCCAGCCAGAACAGCGCAGAGGAGAGCAGGAAGCTCTTTACCTCGTTGCGGCCGAAATTGAAGATGGCGCTGCCCCAGTCGGGATGGTAGCCCTGGCGCGGGTCGGCGTGCTCGTAGAGGCAGGTGCCGTCGAACTTGGCCAGGCCGTGCGCGTCCGAGGGGAAATGCGCCGGCACCCAGTCCAGGATCACGCCGATGCCGGCCTGGTGCAGGGCGTCCACGAGGAACATGAAATCCTGCGGGCTGCCGTAGCGGCTGGTAGGGGCGAAATAGCCGGTGGTCTGGTAGCCCCAGGAGCCGTAGAAAGGGTGCTCGGTGACGGGCATCAGTTCCACGTGCGAGAAGCCCATGTACTTCATGTAGCCGGGCAGCTGCTCGGCCAGCTCGCGGTAGGTCAGGGGAATATTGTCGCCTTTACGCCGCCAGGAGCCCAGGTGCAGCTCGTAGATGGAGACCGGGCTTTTGAGACCCACCCGGGCGCCGCGCTCCTTCATCCACTCCCCGTCGCCCCACTCGTAATCCAGATTGGCCACCACGGAGGCGGTCTTGGGCGCCTCCTCGGAGGAGAAGGCCACCGGGTCGGCCTTTTCGGCGCTGAAGTTGTCGAAATTGGAAACGATGAAATACTTGTAGTTCTGGCCGACCGTTACCCCGGGGATAAAGCCCTCCCAGATGCCGGAGGCGGCGCGCTGGTGCAGCTGGTTGCGGCCCTTGTCCCAGCCGTTGAAGTCGCCGATCACGAACACCTGCCGGGCGTTGGGAGCCCAGACGGCGAAATGGGTGCCGTCCACGCCTTCCACGGAGGCCGGGTGCGCGCCGAGCGCGTCGTAGAGGCGCAGGTGGTTGCCCTCGTTGAAGAGGTAGAGGTCCTGGTCGGAGAGGAGTTTTATATTATTGGCCATGGTGTTTATCCTGTATATGAATAATACAATATTGACCGCCCCGGCGGTTTATGGATACCATTTAACCATGACCGAAGAAGCCCCCAAGCCCCACAAGCGCCGCGAGCGCTACAGCGGCAAGCACCCGCGCAATTTCGCGCAGAAATATAAAGAGCTCGACCCCGCCAAGTACGCCGATCAGATAGAGCATATCATCGCCAAGGGCCTCACCCCGGCCGGCACCCACCGCCCTATCTGCGTAGAAGAGATACTGAAGATCCTGGATCCCAAGCCGGGCGAGACCGCTTTCGACGCCACGCTGGGCTACGGCGGCCACACCCGCGCGCTGCTGCCGCGGCTGCTGCCCGGCGGCAAGCTCTTCGCGGTGGACGTGGACACGCTGGAGATGCCCAAGACGGAGGCGCGCCTGCGCGCCGAGGGTTTCGGCCAGGACGTGCTGGTCATACGCCGGATGAATTACGCCGGCATACAGGGCCTGCTGTGCGAAGCGGGCGGCGGCTTCGACTGCGTGCTGGCCGACCTGGGCGTCTCCTCGATGCAGCTCGACAACCCGGAGCGCGGCTTCACCTACAAGGCCGACGGCCCGCTGGACCTGCGCCTGAACCCGGAGCGCGGCCGGCCGGCCTCCGAGTTCCTCAAGGCCGTAAGCGCCGACAAGCTGGCGGCGCTGCTGGAGGAGAACGCCGACGAGCCGCATGCCAGGACCATCGCCGCCGCCGTCAAAGAGAGCCCGGCGGCCATCCTCACCACCGCGGATCTGGCCGAAACCGTCAAGGGCGCCCTCAAGCGCGCCCACCCGAAACTGGGCGAGGACATAGTCAAGAAATCCCTGCAGCGCGTCTTCATGGCGCTGCGCATAGAGGTCAACGACGAGTTCAGCGCGCTCGACCGCTTCCTGGCGGCGTTGCCCTGGTGCCTCAAGCCCGGCGGCCGCGCGGCCATCCTCACTTTCCACTCCGGCGAGGACCGCCGCGTGAAGAAGGCTTTCGCCAAAGGCGAGGCCGAAGGCCTGTACGCCGCCGTGGCCCCCACCCCGGCGCGCCCGTCCTCCGCCGAGCGCCGCTCCAACCCCCGCTCGGCCTGCGCCAAGCTGCGCTGGGCCGTGCGCTCCTCAACGCCCGCCGCCTGAAAATATTGCGCCGGCGGCCCTGAAATATTGTATTCTGTGCTTGGGTAAGGGTTAAGAAAAACAACAGGCTTTCCACCGGTCCGCGCAGCGGGCTATAACCCCGTTATATCATAGGGGGGATTCATGCTAATGAAAAGAGAGGAACTTAAGCAACTCATGGACGTGAGGACGGGGCCTTGCGTCTCGATCTATTTGCCCACGGAGAAGGGCAGCATAGAGACGCGGCAGAACCCGGTGCGCCTGCGCAAACTGCTCAAAGAAGCCGAGCACAAGCTGCTGGCGTCCGGGACCAGGACGCTGGACGCCAAGGACCTGCTGGCGCCGGCGCGGCAGATGCTGGAGGACAACATGTTCTGGCAGTACCAGAGCGGCGGGCTGGCCGTTTTCCTGTCCAACCGGATAAAGCGGGCCTACACGCTGCCGCTGGCCTTCACCGAAATGGCCGCCGTCAACGACAGGTTCTGCGTGCGGCAGCTGCTGCCGCTTTTCGCGGAGGACGGGCGCTATTGCGTGCTGACGCTGAGCCAGCGCTCGGTGCGGCTGTTCCAGTGCACCCGCCACAGCGTGGCCGAGGCGGACCTGAGCCAGGCGCCCAAGAGCGTCTCGGACCTGCTGGAACTCAACGAGGGCGAGAAACAGCTGCAGTTCCACGCCAACGGCGCGGGACGCGGGGCGCGGAGCGGCGGGGCGGCCATGTTCCACGGGCACGCCGAGGACACGGACGAGGCCAAGGAGAACATCCTGGTCTACTTCCACGGCGTCAACCGGGCGGTCAACTCGCTGATAGGCGCCAACGGGCCGCTGGTGCTGGCCGGCGTGGACTACCTGACGCGCATTTACGAGAAAGCCAACACCTACCCCCGCCTGGCCGAGGGCCGCATAGCCGGCAACCCGGCTGAACTGCGGCCGGAAGAGCTAAGGGACAGGGCCTGGGAGATAGTGCGGCCCGGTTTCGAGGCCGGGGCCAGGGCGGCGGCGGCGATGTTCGAGCAGCTGCTGGGCACGCCGCGGGCCTCCAACCACCTCAGGACCATACTCGCGGCCGCCAACGACGGCAGGGTGGCCACGCTGCTGGTGTCGGCCAGGGACCAGCGCTGGGGCATTTTCGACGACGCCTCCGGCGTGCTGGACGTGCACGCCAAGCCGGACCCGGCGGACATGGACCTGCTGGAAATGTGCGCGGCCCGCACGCTGGACCACGGCGGCCAGGTGTACGCGCTGGAGCCCGAGCGCATGCCCGGGCGGGCGCCGGCGGCCGCGGTCTTCAGATACTGACCAGCCGAAAAAGAAAGAGCCGGGCCGCGGGGCCCGGCTCTTTTTATCCCCCGGCGCTCAGGCTAACAGCCCGCCTTTTTCCGCCCAGATCTTCTCCATCGACTGCCGCGGCGTGGGCCGCGGCGCGTCCAGCTGCCGGGCTATGACCCCCAGCAGCTCCACCAGGCCGTGGAAATCAGCCACGGCCACATGCTCCTGCCCCACGCGGGCCTTCTTTCCCCGCGCTACGCCGTCGATATCGGCCATGTTGTGGTAATTGCCCAGCGGCAGGCACAGGCAGGTGGAGCTGAGGCCGTAGAAGGAGAAGGCCGAGGCCTCGCACACCCCGCCCGGCATCAGCTTGCGCTGGAATTTGAAAGCCGGGTTGGCCTTCTGGTAGGCCGCGGCCGCGGCGGAGACAGCGTTGGTCAGCTCCGGCGTGAACACGCTCATCCTGTCGCCCACGCGCACTATGGGGCCGCCGCCGATGGGCGAGTCGTGGGGAAAGCTGCGCGAACATTCCAGGCAGACCAGCCTGGCGTTCTTCGGGATGGTGCCGCCGCGCGCGGCGCCGATGGCGCCCACGAAGCCCACCTCCTCGGCCCGGGTGAACAGCAGGGCGGTATGCGCTAGTTTTTCGTCCCTCGAGATCCCGTCGTAGGCGGTCAGCGCCGCCGCCACGGCGGCCAGGTCGTCGCAGGCCTGGGTATAGGCCACGCCTTTCTTTATGGCTGCCGCCGGGAATTTCCAGCGCCCCAGGCAGCCGGGCCGCAATGGGGCGGGCTTGCTCAACCGGGCCGTAACCGTCTTGAAAGGTTTTGCCGCCGGGGCCAGCGAGGTGATGCGGGCGCTATAGGCGCGCGATAGGTCCGGGCTGAAGATCTCTATGGCCGCGCCCTTGAAGTAAGGGTCCTGCACGCCGCCGCGGAACTCCAGTTTCACCTCCCGGCCCTCGGCCGAGAGCACTATGAAAGCCGGGTGGTCGAGATGGGCGGTGATGAACAGCGGGGGCGTACGGCGGCAGGCGCGCTTAAAATCGGCGCGGGTTACCAGCAGGTTGCCGTGCCTGTCGCCGGCCAGGGCGAGATGACGCCTGGCCCCTGCCCAGGCCCTGATGAAGCGTGTAACCGCCCCCTCGTGCGCGGCCGCCGTGGGCAGCGAGGTGACCTCCAGCAGGAATTTCTCTCTTTTCTTAAGTTCGGCTGAACTGGTCTTTTTCATAAGCCTCCGTCCCGGGCCGCCGGCTGGCGCCGCGCGGTCAATCTAGTTTTACCATTTTTCCCAGCGGCGCCGGAAAGTGGCCGGCCAGTTTTTAATATAATTAAATCATGAAGACTTTACTCTTTTCCCTGCTGCTGGTACTGCCGCTGACCCTCTCGGCCAAGTCCGTCAAGAAGCCCGAAGCCAATATCGAGAAGCGGAAAGCCGCGGCGACCGAGGCCGCGATAGTGCTTACCACCTCGACCCCCGATTTCTGCCTCTTCGGCGGCCAGACCGGCAAGCCCGCCAAAGGCGAGGCCTCCTTCATGTCCATTGTCTGGAAGAACGACGTAGTCTACGTGGGAGAGACGCACGACCAGGCGCTGGACCACATGGCCCAGTACGAGGCCCTGAAGGCCATGAAGATAGCGCGCGGTTCGCGCCTCGCCGTCGGCTTCGAGATGCTCAACCAGACGCTGCAGCCCGTGCTGGATGATTACGCCGCCGGGCGCATCACGGAGGAAGAATTCCTGCTGCGGGCCGACTGGAAGAAGGAATGGGGCTTCGATTTCAACATGTACAAGCCCTTGTTCGACTTCATCGTCACCCACAAACTGCGCGCGCTGGCGCTCAACGTGCCGCGCAAGGTGGTGGGCAAGGTGGCGCGCACCGGCCTGGCCAGCCTGACGCCGGAGGAGAAAGCTTTCCTGCCCGAAGCGGTGGCGATCACCGGCCACAAGAAGTACAACGAGTACCTGAAGACCACCTTCGGCGCGCACGGGGACTCGCCGATGGCCAAGATGTTCACCGTGGAAAACTACCTGGCCTCGATGGCCGCCTGGAACGAGGGCATGGGCGCGCGCGTGGCCGATTTCCTGACGGCCAACCCCGGCTACGCCGTGCTGGTAGTGGCCGGCAACGGCCACCTGCTCTACAACGCGGCCATCCCCGCCTCGGTCAAGGCGCGCGTAAAAGGCGTGCGCCAGGCTTCTTTCTACACCGAAACCTCCGCCGCCTGCCCCGAGACCATGCCCGAGGAGCACCGGGACATGGCCAACTACGTGTGGTATATAAACCATCCGCCCAAGCCCGAACCCGCGCCGGCCGCCCTGCCCGCGGTCAGCACCGCCCCCGCCGCGGCCCTGTAAAGCCGCGGCTCCCGGCCGCCCGAAACGATGCCCAACCTGCTGCGGACTTACGCCTCCGGCTTTACCTCTTTCAGCGGCAATGCCAGGAATTTCCTGCTGCTGACCTTCCTGATGTCGTTCGCGCAGAGCGTCTTCACCCTGGTCTTCAACCTCTACATCCTCGAGCTGGGCTACGACCGGGACTTCCTGGGCGTGATAGGCTCCATCCCCGGCCTGACCGTGGCGGCGCTGGCCATACCGCTGGCGGTATTCTGCGCCGCGCTGTCGGCGCGCAAGGCCCTGCTGGCCTCGCTGGGGCTGGGCTTCGCGGCCATGGCCGGCCTGGCTTTTTTCACCGGCCGCGGGCCGCTGATGTTCTTCTCGGCGCTGCTGGGCGCCTCGGCCGCGCTGCTGGCCATCACGGCCATGCCGCTGATGGCGCGCAGTTCCTCGGAGCGCGAGCGGCAGCACCTCTTCAGCTTCCAGTTCGCGGTCGCCATGACGGCGGCCTTCGCCGGGAATCTGGTGAGCGGCTGGCTGACCAGCTTCTGGGCCGCCGGGTTCTACGGCGGCGGCGAGGGCGCGCAGGCCTACCGCGCCACCATGCTGGCCGCCTGCGCGCTGCTGCTGGCGGCGGTGCCGCCGGCCCTGCGCATACGCGAGAAGCGGGAGACCGCCCCCGGCGGCGGGGCCGCCTTCGCCTCGCTGCCCCTGGGCCTGACCCTGCTGGTGCTGGCGCCCCAGCTCATCATCGCTTTCGGCGCCGGCATGATCATGCCTTTCCTTAATATCTTCTTCAAGGCCGGCTTCGACCTGCCCATCTCGAGCCTGGGCTTCTTCATGGCGCTGACGCCGCTGGCCATGGCCGGCGGCGGGCTTATAGGCCCCTGGCTGGTGGGCAGGCTGGGCCGCGTGCGCGCGATGATAGCCTTCCAGTCCCTCTCCATCCCTTTCCTGGCCACCATGGGCTTCTCCGGCCTGCTGCTGCCCACCGTGCTGGCCACTTTCGCGCGGACCATGCTGATGAACGCCAGCTGGCCGGTCTACAGCGTTTTCATGCTGGGTTATTTTCCCCCGGGCCAGCACCTGGCCGCCAGCGCGCTCTATACCGCCGGCTGGAACCTGGCCTCGGCCGCCGCCGCGCGGCTCAGCGGGCGGCTGCAAATGGACTTCGGCTTTACGCTGCCCTTTCTTATCACCATCACCTGCTACAGCGCGGCCACCCTGCTGCTCTCGCGCAAGTTCCTCAAAGACGACAGCAAAAAGCCCGTCGTTGCCACGGCCATAAAGGAAGAGGCGGAGTAAGGCCAAGGCAGCGGAATAAAACGAAAACCGCCGGGAGAGCCCGGCGGTTTTTTGTTTTTTAAGCGGGTTTTCAGCGGCGGGCGAAAGGCGAAGCGGCGGCCCTGGCGGCCACGCAGGTCATCTCGCCGTTCTGGTTAGGCTCGGCGTTCTTGGAACAGCACTCTTCGGGAATGCGCACGTCGTCGCCGACGTCGGAACAGGCGGGGCCGGCGGGAACTACGGGCACTACGGGGGCGGCGGGCACGGCGGCCACGCAGGTCATCTCGCCGTTCTGGTTGGGCTCGGCGTTCTTGGAACAGCACTCTTCGGGAATGCGCACGTCGTCGCCG
>PHAL01000028.1 GCA_002840355.1 Elusimicrobia bacterium HGW-Elusimicrobia-3
TCAGAGTCGTCTTGCCGTGGTCCACGTGGCCTATCGTGCCTACGTTTACGTGAGGTTTGCTTCTGTCGAATTTAGCTTTTGCCATAAATGTTTCCTCCTGTTTCTCAAGGTGAAAAGAGTTGAAAAACCGTAAATCGTAAAGGGGGAAGAGTGATTTTTCTTTAACCCTTCGCACTTCTCCATTCACCCCTCACGTCTTTTTAAAAGCCCGGAAGCGGGATCGGACCGCTGACCTCTTCATTACCAATGAAGTGCTCTACCGACTGAGCTATCCGGGCGCAAGCTTTTTTTATGCGGCCGGCGGGCGTCCTGCCGTCTCAAAGAGAAAGCGGGAGACGGGATTCGAACCCGCGACATTCTGCTTGGAAGGCAGATGTTCTAGCCACTGAACTACTCCCGCGGTCGACCCAACGGCGAGCGCTATTATAACAAAAAACCCCCGACATTACAAATCAATTCTTTAACGTCGCATATTTCGGGCCCGGCGCATTCCCACAGGC
Organism: Elusimicrobia bacterium HGW-Elusimicrobia-3; assembly: GCA_002840355.1. Classification (GTDB taxonomy): domain Bacteria; phylum Elusimicrobiota; class Elusimicrobia; order Elusimicrobiales; family UBA9959; genus UBA9959. The sequence continues at coordinate 501 of PHAL01000028.1, forward strand.
GATAAGAGGTGTTTGAGTGCGGTATGATGAGTGGTCGGGTGTAAGTTATCACAATTGATGAAGTCGGCGTGATGTGTCTATATGCTATACTTGTTTTGAAACGCACTTCAATAAAAAACCGCAAAGTGTCCCGAATCGCTTGACGACGTATGACGTATACTGAAGAATAAATCTATGAGCAAGGTAAAACGGGCGTACTTATTCGCTTGTATATTTTGCGTCGTTTCCTCTCTGTGGCGGGCGCCTGTCTTCGGATGGGGCTATGAAATACACGGATACATCAACGGCGAGGCGGCGATGCTGTTGCCCGCGGAGATGAAAAGTTTTAAGTCATGCGCTGAATATCTGGTTTCGCAGAGCGCCGCCCCCGACGAGTGGAAGGGCTTTCTCGACGGCGAGCAATACCGGCATTACGTGGACATAGATTTTTTCGGACCGCCCCCGTTCGGAAGTATCAGGAAATCCCTTAATGATGTTATCGAAAAATATGGCGAAGGCGAGGCGGTTTCAAACGGTGTTGTTCCATGGACGATAGCGGAGCATTGCGAGATGCTCACTTTATTTTTAAAGAGTTCTGAAACATTCAACTACGCGATGTTGTGCGCCGCGGTTATGGGACATTATGTCGCCGACGCCCACCAGCCGCTTCACACGACTGAAAATTACGATGGACAGTACACCGGCAATCAAGGGATACATTTCAGGTATGAATCGCGGACAGCCGACGTATTTTTTGACGGCGCCGTCCCGCGCGCCGATAACGTTAGATATGTGGCCGACCCCCTTAATTTCGCGTTCGATTTCATAATCGACTCTCATGACAAGATATCCGTTATACTTGCCGCGGATACCGGGCACGGGAACAATCTTAGAGCGCTTTGGGCGGATACTGCGGACATGACGCGCCGCCAGGTTGAAAAAGCGGCCGAGGATTTGGCTTCTCTGTGGTACAGCGCGTGGAAAAACGCGGGATCTCCGAAGATGGAAATAAAATTAAAAACCCCTGTCGGGGTATATTCCGAAAAAGATTATCAAAAAATGCTCGCATTGAGAGATAAATTGAAAATTTCCGGAAAATGAAAGTGCGCCGATTCAATAATTAAAGATCAGTTGTCCAACCGGCAGTTTCACAAAATCAACATTGCATAAACAATTGCAACCGCCGATTTTATGCCGCGGTATTCTTATCGTTTCTTAAGAATCCAAAGAATCTCTTTTACCTTTATATTGCGGCCGTTCAGATTTCTTGATCCCCTGTAAGTATTATATTCGCGGCTCATTGTTTCACAGCTTCCGTATTTTTTTAAAATTCCCGACAGTTCATCGGTTTTTATCAGGCCCTCGTTATTGTAGGAAATCAAAATATATTTGGCTCGCGTGGATTCAATAAGACGTTCCATGGCTTGCGCCGCCTGTCCGCGCTTGTTGTACGCGGAACGGTTCCAATCCAGCGCGATACCGCTTTCACCGTCCTGGATTTTTGCGGAAGCCGCGCGGGACGCTATTATATTAAGCATAAAATAATTCGAGCCGTATGGATGCTGATTGTACGGCGGGTCGTAGTACGCTATATCCAGCTCCGGCGGAAGTTCTTTCGATGCCGATAGTTTGTTGATGTCGGTTTTTTTTACGACGACGGGACATTCGGCGCCGCAGAAGACCGGCATTTCAAGCGATATCCCGCCTTTGATTCTTGAAAGAGCGAAGCCGCCTCTTCCGCCGAAACAGCCCACTCCGGATTTTTTGTGGAATCCCTTGAATACCCCCGAAGTATTGGTGTGAATCGACGCTTCGACCAGAAGAGGCGCCAAAAAAAAATTCCTTTGCGCGCCCGGGATTTCGCTAAAAATAATCCGCTTGATGTTGTCTATGGCCCCGGCGTTTGCGCTTGTGTAAAATACCCTTTCTCCCGATTTTATGTCGTTGTCGTTTTCGGGGGCGTAATTTTTGGCGATGAATCCGCGGCCGCCGTCGTCGGACTTTCTTGCGTTTAGAGAGTTAATAGTGTTTTGGATATAGTCGATGTCGACCTCGGAGCGGTTGGAAAGATAGCAGCCGTTGAGGACTTCACTGTAGCGCTCCATATCATTGACCCAAAGTTCCGATGCGTGATATTTCAGCAGCCGCGCGACCGCGCCCGAGCCGGCGAAACCGTCGAGCGCCGATAACTTTTTTTTACCGAGGCGTTTTTTTACCTCAGCCACGGCGCTGTTTATGAAAGGCAGCAGGGAGCGTTTGTTGCCTATGCAGGTTATAAGCCGCGACGTCAAAAACGGCGCGTCGAAATCGATTCCGCCGCCCGTATTTTTTTTTGGATGCTTTGCCATGCGGATATTTTATCAAAATGTGTCGTCGGCACGCCTCTTTTGTTTTGCGTCAAAATATGTATAATATTATGCAATGTTCAACTAAGAAAAAGCGGACGCCGATGGGAGGCGCTCCGCGTCTATGGAGGCCGTATGAGGATTCTTGTTTTTTGCTTTGCCGCCGCGATGACTGCGGTATTTCTGTCGGGCTGCCGCACGGTGCCCAAGGTTCAGCGCGTGGGCGTGGAAGAACAGATTGATTTGAGCGGAAACTGGAACGACACGGATTCGCGCATGGTGTCCGAAGAGATGATAAAAGACGCCCTCTCGCGCGCTTGGATAAGCAATTTCTCGTCGGCAAAAGGCGCCCAGCCGCGCGTTATCGTCGGCAGCGTGCTCAATAAAAGCCACGAGCATATCAACACCGAGACATTCGTAAAGGATCTCGAAAGAGAGTTGATAAATTCGGGCAGAGTATCTTTCGTGGCGTCGAGCGAGCAGCGCGGCGAGATAAGACAAGAGCGTATGGAGCAGGCGGAACACGCCTCAATCGAAACCGCCAAAAGTATGGGCCAGGAGCACGGCGCCGACTTTATGGTAAAAGGCCAGATTAACACTATCCTCGACGAGGCCGGAAAGACCCAGCTTAAATATTATCAGGTTGAACTCGAGATGATAAATATACTGACTAACGAGAAAGTTTGGATAGGCCAGAAAAAAATCAAAAAGGTCGTGGAGCGTCCTAATTACAGGCCGTAATCCGCCGAGATATAATAAAATGAAACGGTTGTTGCTGCCCGCCGCGCTTTTTCTTGTCGCCGGCTGCGCATCCACCGGCGGATATTACGAGAGGATTAACGGCCTTGTGCGGGATTCCAGGTACGCCGAGGCGGGCGCTTTCGCCGGAGAGTCGCGCAAGAAAATTTACGGAGCCAAGAACGATCTGCTCTATTTTTTAGACAGAGGATTTTTGCTGCATCTGGCGGGAGATTACCGCGCGTCGAACGAGGCCTTTGAGACGGCGCAGCAGCTTTCGCGCGAACTATTCACCAAAAGCATATCCGCGGAAGCGGCCACGTTTCTGGTCAGCGATAACGTAAGACCTTATTACGGCGAGGACTTTGAGCGGGTTCTCATTCACGTTTTTTCGGCGCTGAATTATGTGCTCCTCGACGATTACGAAGCCGCCCTGGTCGAAACGCGCCGCGCCGATCACGTGCTAAGAACTCTGGAAACGCACTACGACGGAAAAATGTCCTACCGCGAAGACGCGTTCGCGCGGTATCTGTCGGGGTTGATACAGGAGGAAGCGGGGGAAATCAACTCCGCTCATGTTTCTTACCTGAGAGCGCTCGACGCCTACGACGCTTACCTGAAAAACTACGGCACACCTCCGCCCGCGCGTCTTGCCGCCGATGCCGTCCGCACCGCGGAGCGGCTGGGAATGAAAGATCGCGCGCGGGAGATAATAAGCAAGCGCGGGGTTCAGTCAAAAGATGTCGCCGCCGCGGATTCGGGCGAGATAGTCATTGTGCTTTACGCGGGGTTGTCGCCCGTAAAGATTGATTCGTTCTTTGAGATAAGTTTCGGGCGGGCTTGGATTCACGTGGGTTCCGTGGAAGCCCGCGGCGACGACGTCTCGCAAGTGGAGCAGGCCGGACGTATTGCCCGCTCTATTGCCGCGGAGGACCAAGTCGTTATGGCCTTTCCCAAATATGCGCCGTCGCCCTATCGCGCGGCGCGGTTCGATGTCGCGCTCAGGGCTTCCGCCGAACAGCCGCCCGACGGTAACGCGCCCCCCGCGAGCGCGACGGCCCGCGCCGAGATGGCCGAGGACATAGGCGCCATAGCGGTCAAAGTTCTCGACGAAAGAATCGGCCGCATCCGCGCAAAGACCATCGCGCGTTCAGCCGTAAAATACGCGCTTTCAAAAAAAATCGGCGCGGAAGTCGCCAAATCAAGCAATGACAGAGCGCTCGGCTGGCTGGCCCAAAAAATCGTCGCCGGCGCGGCGGCGGCCACGGAATTGGCCGACAAAAGGTCGTGGCGAACGCTTCCGGATAAAATATTTCTGGCAAGGTTGCCGGCGGCGACGGGGACTTACGATATCGTGGTAGATTTTTACGACAACGCCGGATATAAAGTGACGTCGGAAACAATCAAAAGCGTGTCCGTGCGTAAAGGCCGCAGAACTTTTGCGGCGTTGCGTTCGGCGATGTGATTTTAAGGAGACGAAAATGACAAAAAAAATTATTTCCGCGGCTGTTCTGGCCTTATTCTTCGCCTCGACAGGTTTCGCCGCGCCCGAATGGCTTTCCGGGCAGAGCAAAAAATATCCGGCCGCCGGCTTCATAACGGGCGTGGGCGCCGGTTCCACGATGGATTCCTCGCGCGACGTCGCCCGGGCGGAAATCGCCAAAGCATTCAGTATGCGCATCGAGCAGGCGACTGTCGAGACGTCTTCCGAACGTTCTTCGGAAGCCACCGGCGGCCGCGCGGAAATATCCGTTGACGTGGTTCAGAAGACCGAAAGCAAAGTCGTCGATACCGTCGAGGGCGTGGAAATCGCCCAGATGTGGTACGACAAAAAAGACAAGGTCTACTGGGCGCTGGCGGTGCTCGATAAGGCCAAATACCGCCGCGAACTTTCGCTGAAAATACTTTCCGCAGAAGAAAAAGTAATGAAGTCGCTGGAATCCGCGCGACAGACAATGTCCTTCGCGGAAAAACTCAAAAATCTATCCGAAGCGCGCTCCGCCGCCTCTGTCCGCGACGGCCTTTATCTGCGCCGCCGAGTCGTGGACGACATGCCGTCGCCGCCCCTGCCCGACGACTTGTCATTTTCCTCGATAGAGTCCGAAATCGCCGACGCCAAGAGCCGCACGACTTTCAGGGTAAACGCCGCCGACGGCTTGTCCGGGGAGTTTGCCGTCGAGCTTACAAGACGCCTGACAAAACTGGGATTTGCCGTGGTCGCCTTCGCCGACGGAGCTTCGACGGACTCCGCATCCGTGTCGATGGATGTCGACGCGCGGTTCGACGTCTCGGAGTTTTCGCGCGCGACTCAGGTCGCGTGGAAATATTACCGATGGGAAGGCCGCGTCGAGGTCAGAGATTCCGGCAAGGTTATAATAGCCGCCGCCGCATCCGGCAGCGAGTCCAATCCCGACGATAAAACAGCGTTTCAAAAAGCACGCATCGCGGGGCTTAAAATTCTGGGCGATTTGTTCGAGCGTAAGATTAAAAACGATTTTCTCGGCGGAGAGTAAAAACAAAAAACCCGCTCTCTTTTAATGTAAAGACGCGGGCTTGCGGACCAAAACAGGTTTAACTCACCACTATTCGCTGACTACTGTATCAAAATGGGCAGGGAAGGATTCGAACCTTCGCAGTCCTAAGGACGCCAGATTTACAGTCTGGTGCGATTAACCACTCCGCCACCTGCCCATTGTCATCTATTGTATCATTTTTCAGTGATTTTTGTATACCATCCGAAACGCCTTTTTCTTCCCGACCACCCTCAAGTGTCCAAAAAGTGTCCATATTTTTCCGCAAGCTCGCGCCCAGCGTCTCGACCGCCGCGCTCTTATGACCGGGCGAAAGATGGCTGTAACGCAAAGTCATCTTCAGTGTTTTGTGTCCCAAAAGTTCTTTGACTGTCATAATATCCACGCCTGCCATAACCAGATGCGAAGCGAAAGTGTGCCTCAAATCGTGAAAGTGAAAATCTTCGATGCCCGCCTGTTTGACCGCTTTTTCAAAAGAATATCTCACCACGAAGCGGCCCAGTTTCTGCCCTTCGTTATCCAAAAAAATGTGCGGGCTTTTCGGATTTTTTTCGAGCGATTGAAAAGTTTCCGACAGAACCGAGTTTATCGGGCACTCTCTCGATTCGCCGCTTTTGCTTTTTCTAATATATATTATTTTTCTTTTTAAGTCAACATCTTCCGTCTTAAGATTGAGTATTTCGCCCTGCCGCATTCCGGTATTCAGAGCCGTCAATATGACGGGTTTGAGGAAATCCGAGCAGTTATCGAGTAGCTTATTCATCTCGTCAAATTCCAGATACCTGATACGCGAATTGTTCTCTTTGAACAACTTCACTTTCTTGACGGGATTGCCGTCGCAAAGCCCCCACTCGATACCCTTGTTGAACATATGTTTTAAGACGGAAAGATACCGGTTTATCGTCGCTTCGGAGAGGGCGTCTTTGCGCGCGGCTTTGAACTGCTCGACCATAAGCGGCGTTATCCCTGAGATGTTTCTGTCGCCGAAGAACTCGATGAATTTTTTCATGTAATGAATGTCGTTTGAAAACGACTTTTTGTTCGTCCGCGCGTATGACAGATAAAGTTCGGTCAACTTTTGAAACGGTATATTTTTCTCTTTTTTGATGTCCAGATACCTGTTCTCGGCGATTTCGGTTTTTCTTTTGGCGAGAACCTGCTCGGCGAGTTTTTTGCTCGCGCCGATTTTCTCTCTCTTCCGACGGCCGCCGGCGTAATAATCGATGAACCAGTTATCGCCTTTTCTCGTGAGTCCCATTGGTTTCTCTCCCCGCATAAGTATTTTACAAAATATCGTTTTTCGCGGCAATTTTCTTTTCTTCGGTTTTATTCGCCTCAATCCACCGCTCCAAATCTTTTATGTCGAACATCGTCCGCCGGCCGCACTTCACGAAAGTCAGTCGTCGCTGGCACACCCAGGAATAAAGCGTGTTCTTTTTCAATCCGGTGTACTCGGCGGCTTCGTCTATATTAAGCAGTCGTTTGATGCTCATCGAGCGCTCCCCGCGCCGCAGATTTCTTTTTCAATGTCTCGCGGCTTGTATATTTTTTTGACTCTGACGTCGAGAATCTTGCCGTGAATGATATCGACGGTAATGTCGCCGAAGAAGTCCGTCCCGATGCGCCGCTCTATGAAAGCGGCACACTTTGCCGGAAGCACGTCGGGCTTGCCGACCGGCGCCCCCGCCCGCGGAAACGTTTGCTCCATCGTCTCCACGTGGACGATGTTTCCGTCGGCGAGTTTCGCCAGGATCCGGCCCGTTGTTTCGCCGCTACAGAACCGGTGTAACGCATTTTTAAGTTTGAGTTCGTTTATTTTGGCGGACATATTTACACCCTTACGCCGATTTTATCGCGCGCCCGCTGAAACTAAAAAAGGCACTTACCGCGCAAGTCCCCGACTTGCTCGATAAGTGCCTTGGGTTTGTCTCCCACAAGCACCTGTGACGATATTGTGACACTGCCTACTACTGTCATGATTTTACTCAAATTACGGCCTCTTGTCAAGTCAAAGTGTTTGAACTTGTCGCGGACCCGCGTAAATTAAAAAAGGCACTTACCAGTTCCGCCTTCTGCGGAACCAATAAGTGCCTTGGGCATCCCCCACAAGCACTAATGTGAAATTACGACACTATCTGCTTCGCCGCCGCCCCACAAACCGGGGCGCCGGAGGCGATGCGATTGTTTGCCAATCCGCATCTGCCGGTGATTCTACCTAAATATCTTGAGCGTTGTCAAGTAGGGGCTTTACTATGGGATAATTAAAAGGCGGGGGAAAGACAAAGATGCAAAAAATACCTTTGCCGCCTTTTTCCATTATCGCTAAAAACCAATATCGCTAAAAACCAAGAGGCGTCACTGTTTCTACTATTTTTTTAGTTTTTTCTAATGATTTATCCATGTATTCTTTTCTCAATATAATTTTATCCATCTCATTGTAAGACCCATCAATAATAGCGAACTTCTTTGCCTCCAGAACCATTTCTTTCATACAGGCGCCGCTGAACCCTTCCGATTTTTCTGCAATAATTTCAAACTTTATATCGTCCGACAAAATTACGTCTTCCGTGAATTTAGAAAGCATTTTTATTCTTGTGTTGTAATCGGGGTTATCAAATTTTATGCGCAGGTCAAATCTGTTAGGTCTATGACTCAATGCATTATCCAGCGCTTCCGTCATATTTGTAGTCGCAATAGTTACTATGCCCGAAATGGCGTTTAATCCGTCAAGTTGGTTTAACAGTTCGCCTAATATTGCATTATCTTTGTTACCTTGCCTGTTTGAAATTGTTAGGTCCACATCCTCCCAAAATATTAATGTCGGCGAAAGTTTATTCCCAAATTCATATATCCTTTTTACCAGTTCGGCGCTTTCCGACCCCGTAAAACCCCTGGGGGTTATCCATATAACCGTGAACATACCAGTTGAAGCCAATATTTTGCCGAGGAGTGTTTTTCCGTTCCCGGGCGAACCTTCCAAAATAATCCCACGTTTAAACGGTATGTTGTATTTACTAAAAATATCTTTGTTTTTTAAAAACCCGATTGTGTTTTCCTTGATGAGTTGTATTTTTTCATTATCGAGAACAAGTTCATCGAAAGAATATTTTCTATCAAGGCAAATTTCTTCCCTGTCCTTTGTAATAATTTTTCCTTTCAGAGAGCAATCGGAGAAAATACGATTGTAAATCGTTGAAACGATTTCCCTGCACTCTTTGTGAACAATAAAATCTATGTAGAAAAAGGTCCTTCTTTCAAACGGATTAAAACATCCGCAGGACAAAACCAATTTATCTTTATGATTTTCATAGAATTGAAGCCCGTCAATAAGCGGATTGGACTTTTCGCCCGAATGTATGGCAAGATTCATTGCTGTTTTCCATTTGCCAGTCTCTTTTATTTTCGTAAAACCATTCGCGGTAAAATATTCGGTTAAAATCTTAAAAAATTTTTCATTGTAATAAAAAACGCCCCCTCTTATTAAAAACAACTCGTCTCTTTTGCAACCGAAAAATAAACAAATCTCTTCTGAATCAATATCCACAAAAAAAGTATCTAATAATTTAACCGGGGACTGCATCGCATTTGCAAGAGAACCCGCTACCCATTCCATTGTCGATTTATGCAATTCTGTTGGCGGCCCCATTTTTTTACCCTCCCGTTTCTAAAAATAAAAAACCTTCCGCAGTTTTTGTCTGCAAGAAGGTTTTCTTTATTTATAGTGCAGGATTTATTCCTTCCAACGCCACACTGTTATAATAATCAAAAAAGTAAACTTGTTAGATGTTTTACTATTCTACTTCTAAAAGGGGGTTTATCAATTTTTCTATTATTGCTTTTATTGCTTTTTCATTTTCAATTTCCATCAGAGGAACTGCAATAAATTTTAATTTTTCAATTGCCTCAAAATTACCTTTTATCACTCCTTCTTCTTCTGTATCTTTATTATCTAAATCTAAATCTTTTAAAAGATAAACTTTGTCTTTTTGTTTTTCAACTTGTTTTTCACGTGTTCTAAAATGAAAATATATATCCCACGGATACCACGCAAATTCGCGGTCAATTTTTTTGCCCTCAATTTTAGATATTAATACTAATGGTTCTATTATTCTATCGCGATAAAGTGGATAATCTAAAGCAATATTGATTGACATTAACTCATTTTTATTCTTTTTATTCTGATATGTCCGATACATCCATATTGGAAGCCAAGATTCTGAATCATTCAAAGACTGAGAAATTTCTTTTATCACGGTTGAAGAATTTGTAATTGGTTCATAGTCATTCTCACCGACAATTTTTTCAAAGTATCTCATAAACCCACCTATCTCTTTATACAAATCTTGCATCTGCCTTACCATATCAAAAACATTCTTACTCTTATCAAGCATTTTCGCCTCCCCAGAAAATAGGTTTACTTAAACCTATCTTATTATATTCTGAAAAAATAATTGTTTCTCCTCTCCAAAACAAAGGTTTTTCTTTTTTCACTTCTTTATATTCACCAAAACCATCAAAAAGAAAAATATCTCTGCATTCTCTCAGATATTCTTTTAAATATTCTGCTATTTCATACAATGCCTCATTCTTTTTTTCATCTGTATTTTTTAAAGCATGGCAAATATCATACCAAGAAAGCCAATAAAAATTTTTACCCTTTAATTTAGTAATATCATCGGAAATTTCAGGTTGATATAAATCCTTTGTCAAATATATCAGATACATATTTTTTTTAGTGGCATAATTTTCTTCTAATAAAGTGTAATAATCTGCTAATTGATTTTGAGAAGATTCTTTCGCGTCATCTTTTACTTCGATTAATACAACAAAATCACTGCCAGAAATAATAATATCTGGTTCGCCATATTTTTCATATCTCTTCCAAAAAATAAATTTATATTCCTTGTCAAATAGTTTATTCTTTAAAATCTCATTTTCAAATAATTTTTTCTCATCATATTTTTCATTAAAATATAATCTCGCTCGCCCTAAAAAATCTTTTAATAAACCAGTCGCAAATTTATGTTTTAATAAACCAAATACAGATGAAGTTAGGACATCTTCACATTTTTCTATTTTATGATGCAGTTCGGCTTCAATCATTTTATTTAATCTTTTTTGAGATACTTGAGAGGTTGTCGACAACCTCTATTATCATGCCCGAAATCCGTAATCGGGCATCCAGAGGTTCGGTATTTCCAACGTAAAATGGATTCCCGATAAAGGCACTCGGGAATGACGCACACCTCGCCCCGACAAGTCGGGGTCGGATAGCCTCTTAAGGATTTAATTTCTAATTTTATCCAACCCAATTGCCGCATTTAATACAGTTGTCTTTGCCGGAACCAAAACCACAAGAACTGCACAATTTAGCAGGCACAGAATTACTGCCGACCCATGCTCCGCATTTGACACAATTATCACCGGCTGCTCCAAAACCGCAATTATTGCATAATTGTGCTTCAATGGTAGCAAAAGGCTGCCCACACTTTACGCACTCGTCGGCCTTATTGCCGAATCCACAACTCCCACAAAGTTTTGCCTGCACTCCTGCCATAAAACCTCCTCCTGAATAAAAAACCCCACACAGATTTTTCTATACGAAGTTTTTTTAATTTGTTTACTAAAGAAGCATCAATCCTGCGGAAGCGGGCGCTATTTTCATAATTTGTGACAATAATATTTTTTTATTTTTGGGATTACCGCTTAAAAACGCTTCTGTAGTATATATAACCACGAGGTCTATATTCAACTTTTTCGTCGCTAAAGAATTTCTTAAACGTTCAATTCTCTTTTTCATTTCCAGTAATGTTAAATTAGATGAATCATCAATATAAAGTTTTGAATTACATAAGTTATCAGCAGCAAAAGTAAGCTTCGGCCACTCAGATTTTGGTATTGTCCTTTCATCCATATCTGAACAATCTATCCCAGAATTCAAGCAAAGAAGCCTCATCATGAATTTTTCCTTGCTTAAGAGCGGAGAAAATACAATAATAACCCGTTTTTTGCTCGCCACAATATCCGCTAAAAATTTCAAAGAAGAATCTTTCTTTTTTTGAGCAAATCTCATAAAACCTCCAAAAATAAAAAACCTTCCGCGGCTTTTATCCGCAGGAAGGTTTTCTTTATTTATAGTGCAGGATTTATTCCTTCTAACTCCACACTGTTTTTGATATTGTTACAAATGTATGATAGCAAAAAAATAAAAATTTGTCAAGCCAACCAACTTATCAAGGACGGGTTACATTTCTTGATGACTTGACAGGGTGACGGATTATATTTGGATGATTTGATATTTCTCATTTACCCGCTCGTCAAACCGACGAAAAATTTCGACACGCTTCTTGATGAAGTCCGTCGTGACCCGACCGGCATTTTTTGGGGTTAGCGGTTGCATCCGATAATATAGGGCGATCCCGCCCGCAGCCCCTTGACATTCCTTAGTTATTTTGCTAAATTAGCAATATGGCTAAATTAGTGAATTGGCACGATTTCAACAAAATCATCAGGGAAAAGAGAATAAAACTCTTTGCTTCCGCCGAGGTCCGGCGTTTGTTCGGGAGTTCCAAAGTCGCGGCTGATTTTCTTCTTCATCGCTACGCCAAAAAGGGGTTCATCGTAAGAATCAAACGCGGACTCTACGCCCTGCCCGACGCGCTTCCGCCTGAACCTTTCATCGCCAATAAACTATACGAGCCCTCTTACGTGTCTTTGGAGTTCGCCCTTTCGTATCACGGCGTCATCCCGGAGAGCGTTTACGAAATTACCTCGGTAACTCCCAAGGCGACCCGCCGTTTCACCGCATTGGATAAAATCTATTCGTACCGACGGATAAAAAAAGCCGCTTTCACGGGATACGCCGCCCAAAAACAGGGCGGCGCGGGATTTTTTATAGCCGACCCGGAAAAAGCGTTCGTCGACTCGTGTTATTTCCGAGTTCTCGACGGCATTGAGCCGCTCAACCGCTTCAAAAAAGATAAAATCAACATCAAAAAAGCCGCGCGCTACGCCCGACTTTTCGCCAACGCGGCTCTTGATGAAACAATAAAGAAGATATTGCGATGATAACCGCAGAAACACTCGAAAAATTAGCCCTCCAATACCGCACGGCGGTTTTTCCGAACGTGGTGCGCGAATATTTTCAGCACGTATTTCTGGCCGAACTCTACAAACTGCCCGAGTCGGAAAAACTTTTGTTTAAGGGCGGGACGGCTCTGCGTATCGTATACGGCAGTCCGCGATTTTCGGAGGACCTGGACTTTTCTCTGTCGGGCGTGCGTTCCGACAGAATAAAACCGTTCGTGGAAGATTTGTTTCTGCGCGCGCTTGCGGCGGCGGAAAGAGTCGGCATAAGGGTTGAAATAGGAGCCAAATCCGGCGCCACCAGCGGCGGATATTTCGGCACGGCGACTTTCAGGATTCACGACTACCGCCCGACGGGCGTCGAGATAAACGTATCGGCCCGGCGCGCTGTCGGCGGACGGGGCGAGGTGGAGAGCGTGGCGAGTGATTTTGTGCCGAGTTATACGCTCGTTCATCTTCCGCAAATAGAACTGGTGGATGAAAAGGTATTCGGGGCGTTGATGGACAGGAAAAAACCGCGCGACTTCTACGACCTTTATTTCATTATGCGAAAGGGAATGCTTTCGCCGGCTCAGAAACGCCGTCTGGCGGGGATGAAGGACAAGATAATCGCTTACGCCAAAAAGATAGATTTCCGGCGGGAACTCGGCGCGTTTTTGCCCGCCGACCAGAACGCCGTCGCGCGCGATTTTGAAAGGGCGTTCGCGGCGGAACTTTCAAGACAAATCGGACGGTAGCGCCGCCCGTTCGCGAGCGCGGTTTTTTTTGAAAATAAACAGCAATTCTACCGAGGTAATTCTATGAGTTTGCCGGAAAACATTCGCGTCAAGATTGAAAATTCGCTGCGGAACTTCTGTGATACGATGGCACCGCCGGAAGTGCGTCATCAGTTGCGGATTGTTTTTGCGATAAAGGGGAACGCCGTCACGCTTCTGGAAGAAAGACCGTACTTCCGCGACCCGTCGAGGTGGACGCAAACGAATGTCGCCAGATTTCGGTTTGTCGCCGGGCGTCAAGAGTGGACGCTTTATTACAGAGACCGCAATAATCGTTGGCACATTTATACGCTCGTCAAACCGACAAAAAGTTTCGCCGCGCTTCTTGATGAAGTCCGTCGTGACCCGACCGGCATTTTTTGGGGTTAGCGGTTGCATCCGATAATATAGGGCGTTCCCGCCGTCGCGCTTGACATTGCCTGACCGTATTTTATATAATTCAGTCAGTTTAATGACCGTATTTTGATAAACCCGAAGGAGCCCGCCGTGTATATCCCGCAATATCATTTGAAGAACATCCCGAAATATCTTAAAAAAGGCAAGGCCCTTATAATCTACGGCCCGCGCCGTTGCGGGAAAACCACGCTCCTTAAAGAGTCGAGCAAAAACTTCAAAGAAAAATATCTTTTCGTAAGCGGCGAAGACATAACCGTTCAGGATTATCTCTCAAGCCGCTCGATAGAGAAACTCCGAAACTTCGTCGGAAAGAACAAAATACTTGTGATAGACGAGGCGCAAAGAGTAAAAGATATCAGCCTGAACATAAAACTGATTCTGGATCACATCGAGGGAATAAAAGTTCTTGCGAGCGGTTCTTCGTCGTTCGACTTGGCGAAAGAAGTCGGCGAGCCGCTCACCGGACGGAAATACACTCTGAAACTCTTTCCGCTTTCTCAACTTGAACTTTCGGCGGTTGAGACGCGCGCCGAGACATCCGCCCGTCTTGAAAACCGCCTTCTCTACGGCAGTTATCCCGAAGTGGTCGTCAGCGCGGGCGACTCGATAAAAAAAGAGTACTTGAGGGAAATCGTAAGTTCATATCTGTATAAAGACATCTTGGAACTCGAAGGTGTCAGGCACTCCGACAAACTCGGGAAACTTCTTCAACTGCTGGCGTTTCAAATCGGAAAAGAGGTTTCTTACACCGAACTCGGCACACATCTTGCGATGAGCAAAAATACCATCGAGCGTTATCTCGACCTTCTTGAAAAATCATTCGTCGTCTTCAAGATGACGGGTTTCTCAAGAAACCTGCGCAATGAAATCGTCAAGAATCCGAGATATTATTTTCAGGACACGGGAATCCGAAACGCGCTGATAAACAATTTTAATCCGCTCTCGATGCGCAACGACGTCGGGATGTTGTGGGAGAATTATATCGTCGTGGAGATGCTCAAAAAGCAGGAATATAAACGGCTCCGCGCCAACAACTACTTCTGGAGAACTTACGACAGAAAAGAGATAGACCTCATCGAAGAGCGCGGCGGCAAACTTCACGGCTACGAAATCAAGTGGGGCAAAGACCGCAAGAAAAACGCCGCGCCGAAAGAATGGCGCGAAGCATACAAAAACTCCGTCTACAAAGTGATAACAAAGGAAAATTATCTGGATTTTGTGGTGTGATGAGGAGCGGGGCGTGCGACGGAATATCCGCATATTCGGAGTCGGTTTCAGTTTGAAGCGCCGTCGTAATTTCATACAATAATTTGCGCCTCAAATAAGAGGGGATTTATGAGTTTCATAATCATCTACATCACCAACCCCGACATAAAAACCGCCAAGAAAATCGCTTCGCACCTTCTTAAAAAACGCCTCATCGCCTGCGCCAACTTCTTCCCGATAGAAAGTTCCTACTGGTGGAAAGGAAAAATCGAAACCGCCCGCGAGGTTGTCGCCATCGTAAAGACCAGAACCGCAAACTGGCAAAAAGTCAGATCCGCCGTCGAAAAACTCCATCCCTACGAGACGCCCTGCATAATGAAAATCCCGGTCACTGCGAATGCGGATTTTGAGAAGTGGATAAAGGCCGAAACGAGATAAATTTGTGTTGAATAAAATCCAATAGAATGATAGAATAACGCGACACCCAAAATAGAGCGGGGACAGACGATGTTTTGTAACCTCTTGACGGCAGAAACGACATAGCCCGGGCGTCTTCGTCGCGGTTGCTGACGTCAAACACAAAGGAAGGCCCAACATGCCAAACGGTAAAAATGACATAACTTTACGTTCCATTCTGAAGGACTCAAGTTACGACCTTTCGCTCTTTTCTCCTGCCGTTATCAAATCTCTCGAATCTAGAATAAAAGTTCAGAAGAACAAACCCTATATCAGCTGTATCGTTCGGGATAAAGAGGTTCAGCTTAAGCCCGAAGAAATCGTTCGCCAACTCTACGCGATAAAACTCATCAACGATTATGGGTACCCCAAAAAGCGCATCCGCTTTGAACACCCTGTTCAATTTGGCAGAGAAACCAAGTTGGCGGATATCGTAGTATTTGATAAAGACCGGCCGACGGTTGAATATATTATTGTTGAGGTTAAGAAGCCCAAACTCAAGGATGGCAAAGATCAGCTTAAATCATATTGCAATGCTACCGGGGCCCCGATTGGTGTTTGGTCAAATGGGGGGCAGATTTCCCACTATAACCGCAAAGACCCGAATTTCTTTGAGGATATAACTGATATTCCAAAGGCTGATCAGACCCTTGAAGACATCATAAAAGAGCGATTCACATGGAAGAATTTAATTGTGAAAGATAAAATTCCCAATGAGGGAAAATCATTAAAAACGATAGTCACCGAAATGGAAGATGAGGTTCTTGCTGGCGCAGGTGTTGATTCGTTTGAAGAAGTGTTCAAACTCATTTTTACTAAACTGTATGATGAAATGAAAAGCAGTAAAGATAAAGATTATTTGGATCGAGAAATTAAACGTATTTTAAAGAAAGATTATGGTGATTATGAGAAACTAAAACAAGTTATTTCGCAAGTCGATGATAATGATTTCCGAGTGCTTGAGTTTAGAAACACTGGGCAATCAGAGGGTGAATTAAAGAAAAAGATTCAAAGACTTTTTGACGAGGCCAAAAAGAAGTGGCCAGGGGTATTCCCTGATGAAAGCAGGATTGACCTTTCACCGTCTCATCTTTCCGTCTGCGTTTCCAGTTTGCAAGACGTAAAGCTATTTAACTCCAATCTCCAAGTTATTGACGAAGCCTTTGAATATTTGGTGAGTAAGTCCTCTAAAGGCGAAAAGGGACAGTATTTCACGCCTCGACATGTCATTGACATGTGCGTCAAGATGCTCAATCCCCAAAAAGGCGAATACATGATTGACACCGCCTCGGGCTCATGCGGATTTACAGTTCATACCATCTTTCAGTTAACCGGCCATCTATTTGAAAATACCGAGATTTCACAAGAAGAAAAAGAGGACGTTCTTAAAGTCTTCGGTATTGACTTTGATGAAAAGGTCGTCCGTGTCGCCAGAACACTTAATCTGATTGCCGGTGACGGTGAAACAAACGTCTTGCATTTAAATACTCTCGATTATGATCGCTGGAACGAGACCACTAAGAATGAAGATTGGATTATGACTTATGGCAGTGGTTTTAAACGACTTGAAGCTCTCAAGAAAGATAAAGGCCAGAACAAGGAATTCCTTTTTGACATCCTGATGGCTAATCCGCCCTTTGCCGGTGACATCAAAGAATCTCGCATCATTCATAAATATGAACTCGGTTATAATAAACAAAACAAACCTAAGTCAAAGGTTGGTCGTGATATTCTTTTCATCGAACGCAATCTCGATTTTATAAAACCCGGCGGACGTCTTGGTATAGTTTTGCCTCAGGGTAGGCTTAATAATTTTTCAGATAAAGACCTTCGAAAATATGTAGCCAACAAAGCCCGCATATTAGCAGTTGTGGGCCTGCACGGCAACACTTTTAAGCCTCACGCCGGAACAAAGACAAGTGTTCTATTTCTGCAAAAATGGGACGATAAACTTTGTCCTAAGAGAAAGGATTATCCCATTTTCTTTGCTGTTTCTGATAAATCAGGCAAAGATAATTCTGGTGAATATGTTTACGTCAAGAATGGCAATGGTAAGCCAAAACTCGATAAATATGGTCACATAATCGTTGAACACGATTTGCATAACCATAAAGGCGAGCTTCCTGATGGTATCGCCGAGGCGTTTATTGATTGGGCGAAAAAAGAGAAATTAAGTTTTTGGAAATGATCTAATTTTGACAATGGCAAATCTATCTACAAATGACAAGCAAGTATTAGAGAAACTTTTTCAAATGAGCGGAGGTTACGTCCTTAATTTTTCAGATAGAACAATGGGAGAATTTTTCCATGATGATGTTGGTATTAATATCTATGAAGGAAAATATAATTATGCCAGCGGATCAAAAGCCAACCGTATGAGGGGCTTTTGGCAAGTATCTGAAGATCCTTTGGCTGGCAAGTCAATTATTAAACTTATTGAATACATCGAAAATCAAATTTTGATTGGGGTTCTCAAGCAAAGCGATTTTCCTCAAAACCTTGTTGATAAAGGCAAGGAAATCGGCGATAGATTACTCGGCAAATCGGTGCGTAAAGAAAATATCACGGAAGATGAATTCCTAAAAAAAGAATTTAAAGAAGTTTCGATTAGTTCTTTAAAACTGGATGGAGCGATAACAAGCATACTTGAACAAAGGCTTGACGAGATAAAAAAATGTTTGCACTCAAAGGCGGCTTTAGCAACCATTTTTCTTTGTGGTAGCACACTCGAAGGTATACTGCTTGGAATCGCATCAAATAATCCACAAAAGTTTAATGTGACGACATCAAGTCCAAAAGATAAGAGCGGAAAAGTTTTACAATTTCATGAATGGGCTCTAAGCAATTTAATAGATGTCGCAAAAGAGATCGATTTCCTAAATGAAGATGTTAAAAAATTTAGTCATGCACTGCGTAATTTTAGGAATTATATTCATCCTTATGCGCAAGCAAGCGAACATTTTAATCCAGATGAGCATACGGCTAAATTATGTTGGCAGGTCTTGAAAATCGCAATTTTTCAGATATCTAAAAAGGTCTGATTATGCAAATATCCATTGTAAATTATAAAACGGTAAAAGAAAATTCTGATTTCAGATACGAGTCGGAATTTTGGTTGCCAAAATATATTGAAGAAGAAAATCAGTTGAACCGGATAAATATACTTTCTTTGATTGATTGTGTTAGTTTTTCTAATGGGCATGCATTTGATTCAAACGAGTTTTCTTTTGAAGGAGAAATTTATATTTCAAAGATAGGTGATGTTACTCAAAAACGAGATTTTAATTCATGGGAAAGAGTTTCAAGAAAATATTTTGAGGAATTTAAGGCAAAATATCTTAAACACAATGATATTTTAATGACCTTAACCGGCGATCCTCCCGATGTCGGAAAAGTGCAACTAATATTTAATCCGCCCAAAGAAAAATTGTCATGGAATCAGAGAGTTGCGCTTCTTAGACTAAAAAAGCAAGACAAAATCAACGCACCTGAATTTTTATTTATAGTTCTTTCCTCAAAATATTGCAGGGACCATATTGAACGCTGGGCAAAAGGCATCCGACAAAGAAATGTTGGAAATCCAGCAGTATTAAACATGGCAGTTCCGATTTTGCTTGGCCTGCAAAATAGTATATCTGATATAGTCAGAAAATCATTTGAACTATTAGAAAATTCAATATCTCTTTATTCCCAAGCCGAACAAACCCTTCTCTCCGAGCTTGGCCTTGTAAATTGGAAGCCGAAGCATTATCTATCCTTCGTCAAGAGATTCTCCGACACACAGAACAGCGAGCGCATCGATGCCGAATACTTCCAGCCGAAGTATGAGGAAGTCGTCGAACGTATTAAGCAATATAGAAAAGGCTATAAACCTTTGGCCGAGATTGTTAAGGTTAAGGACAAGAATTTTCAGCCTAAAGACGATGTGACTTACCGTTATATTGAGCTTGCGAATATCTCAGCTAATGGAAATATCAACGGATTTATCGAAGCGCAAGGCAAAGAATTGCCTACCAGGGCAAGGCGTAAGGTTGATGCCGGAGATGTCATTGTTTCGACCATTGAAGGGGCTCTTTCAAGCATTGCTTTGGTAAGCGATGATTTAGATAACGCTTTATGTTCAACAGGTTTTTTTGTTATCAATTCAGAAAGGATAAATTCCGAAACCTTGCTTGTATTGCTCAGATCATTGGTCGGTCAATTACAACTTAAAAAAGGATGCTCCGGCACAATTTTAACTGCTATTGGGGATGATGAATTTAAACGGATAATCTTACCTGATTTGCCCGCAATTGTTCAGGATAAGCTTAAGAAGAAAATCACGGAGATGTATAACGCAAAAGCATTATCAAAAAGCCTTCTCGACATCGCCAAGCGTGGCGTTGAAATGGCAATAGAGAAGGGTGAAAAAGAGGCGGAGAGTTGGATTAAAACAAGTATGACCGATTTAATCAGGAGGCGGGATATGGATAAGGAAAAGAAAAAGGATGTGGGTGAATTCCGAGGGTTAAGTTTGGCTAGTCCGACGACCCCAGATGTTAAAAACGTTGAAAGCAATAAAATAATTAGAAAAAGTAGTTTGGCAAGCCCTACGCTTCCAGATCCCAAGCCAATAACTCCGAGCCAACCTGTTTCAACCACCAAACTATCGGGCAATAATACCAAAGCTGATGCTCCAAGCAAAAAATCTAAATAATAGATTTTATAGAATTCATTGTCCTGGAGGATTTCACTATGGCCAACAATGAATATATACGTCAACAGAAGACCAAATTTGAAGATTATGCTGAAAGATACAGGGCCGAAGCCAATGAGGTCTTCCGTGAACTAGTGCGGCAATTGATCCTTACCGCCACCGTGCTTGTGACTTTGGGACCTTATGTGCTTAGCAGAACAGAGGTAACGAAATTTACCGTGCTTGATAAATATCTCTTTATGTTCGCTATGGTGCTCATCGCAATTTCCATTCCCATGGGCATTGTACAGTTGGTTGTAGATCATTATTTCTTTCGTGCATGGCATCGAGCTAAATATAGTGTTGTAGAAGGTATAGCCAGAAAAGAGATTACCGATGACAATATCTGGGAAAGATCAGTAGAGAAACAAAGCCTTATCCAAGCCGAATCGAATACTATTTTTGTTTGGCTTCAACTCATATTTGTCATAGTTGGGTTGATGCTTTTGTTGGTGCAGTTATGTAAAGGTATACTTATTGCTTGACCGTATTGAGAGTGGAATATAAATAGCAAGATAATGGAAGATAACAGTTATTGAGTTTGTAATAATCGACTGTTAGGGAGATGTGCCAATGATTTCGAAAGAATTGCTTGGATATAAGATTTGGTGTAAAAACTATATGAGTAATTGGGGTGCCTCTGATTTGAAACCTTGAGAAAATGATTTTTGGTAGGAATACTACAACTGTTCCTGTAATAGCCACAATATGAACTATAATCAGACACTATATATAAAATCAGTTGGGGTAGTCCAAGGTGGGGAAGAGGTATATGTATGGCAAGGATAAATTTAAAAACAGGCAAAATAATTAAACCTCAGGAATTTAGCGGTGGGAACCCAGAACACCAATTACAAAAATATATTGAAAGCTACTTAAACCAACTCTTACAATGTTATTTTCTTAAAAGTTTTCATAAAATACCAAGCGGAGAAATTGATACTCTTGCGATTACCGAAGATGGGAACCCCTGCATTATTGAATATAAGCACAAGCAAGAAGATACGGTATTGAACCAAATAGTTTTTTATTATGATTGGTTAAAGCAGAGACCTACAAAGTTTGAGTTTGAGAGAATTGTTAAAGAGAATAACACTACTAAAAAAATTGATGTTGACTGGTCAAAAATTCGCTTAATTTGCGTAGCAAAACAATATTCTAACTGGGATATTAGTTTGATTAAGCATTTAGACGCTGAAATTGAATGCTATAGTTATACTCTTCACGAAAACGAATTAGATATTCATCTTGACCCTATTGTAAATCAGTTCAAAAAACAGAAAATTTATAACGGTAAACAGACTCATAAAGAAATTACACTGGAAGACCATAGAAACAGAGCCGATAAAGAGGGGAAGTTATTATTAGACAAATTAAGAGATGGAGTATTTAAGATGGGAGACAATATTGAAGAAGGATATGCTCCCAATTATATTAAATATTCTGTTAAAACAACTTTTTTGGTTGTTCATGTGAGAAAAAAATGGCTGATAATCCAGCTGAGAGTTAATGAGAGAACCTTTAAAGACCAGAAGAAGTTTGCAAAAGATATTTCTAAAAGGGGCTGGACGGTAACAAGGGAAATGAAAATTAACAATATGGATAAATTAAACTATGCACTTGATTTAATAAAACAAGCATACGACACACAAGGCGAATAGTTTTTTGGGGGGTGGGGATGAGAACGCTTAATATTTTCCCGATTTTTAAAACTTGAAAAAATGATTTTGGAGAAAACAATGACAAAAAAATGGACAAAAGATGAAGCTTTGCAAGAATTACAAATATTAGCAGAGACAACTAATACTTTATCTAAATCAAAAAGATTTTCCGCAGAACATGTACAGTGGATTGATAGAGTAATTATTATTTTAGAAGAAGTTTTTGGCAGAAATTCTCGGTATTATGCAACATTTACCAATTTTCACTGGTCAGTTACTGGTTCTCTATTGGTTGGAGGGCCAATGGACCCTGAGGGTTCTTGGAATCCGCAAAAATCTATAGAAAAAAAGCATCATATAGCATATTTACAAGACTTAGAAAGTGCTCATGGTTTATTAATTGCAGCTTATGATTATCTTCAGAAGAGGGACTTGATTTTGGTATATGAAGGCAAAAATACAATTCCAGAATCTAGTGAAATTTTTAAGATTATAAATCTTGTAGAATTTAAAATTAGAAAAATGATTAGAAAAAAACCTGATATAGAAATTGAAATTCAAGAGGCACTTGAAAATTTACTTGTTGGTGCTGATATTCAATATTCACGGGAAGCAGAGAAAATAGAATATTCATCTAAAACATATATTCCCGATTTTACACTTCCTAAAATAGACCTTATAATAGAAATTAAGTTGTGTAACAAATCTACTCGTGAGAAAGAAATAATTGCAGAAATAAATGACGATATACTTGCTTATCAAACAAAATATGGTAATTTATTATTTGTTGTTTACGATACAGGTTTTATTAGAGATATAGAACGGTTTGTTACTGCTTTTGAAAAGAGTCAAAATATCGTTGTTAAAGTAGTTAAACATTAAAAAATTGTATAAAAAGAAAAGGGTGGGCGCTGCTAATATATTTTTTTGTCGGATTAAGGAGAACACAACATGCCTTTTGTGAGGATTGATTTGTGGAAGGGCAGGGATAAAGGAACGAAGAAAAAACTGATTAAAAACGTGACATCTGCTGTGGTTGAATCAATCGGCTGTCCGCCGGAAGCCGTTCAGGTGGTCATCGGCGAAGTCGAAAAAGAAAACTGGGGTTTGGGCGGTGCGCCGGCAGATGAGAAGTTTCCGGATTAAAAATAGTGCGAGTTGCGGGACGGAGTTATGGACGGGTTGAGATATTGAATTTTCACGTCTTAATCTGGTGTTAATTCTCCACTATGAACTCCAAATACAAATCAATGCTTAATCGGATGAAAGAAAAAAGTGAGGATAAACACATCTCCTCAGTTTCGGAACCATGGCAGGTATATATAGTAAGGTGCAATAACAGTTCTCTTTACACTGGCATCACCAAGAATCTTTCAAAAAGGATTGAAAAGCACAACAGTGGCAAAGGCGCTGCCTATACTCGCATCCATCGACCCGTAAAACTTGTTTACACAGAAACATTGAAAAACAGGTCCGAAGCTCTCATCCGCGAAATGCAAATTAAGTCTCTCAGCCGCCCCAAAAAGGAATCGCTTTTGAGTTTATGTAAAGAATAGGAAGTAAAGTCATAAAGGAAACGCGCGGCTCTTCGCTCCCTGTCCGGAATCGCCGGCGCCGCCGCCATACCCTTGACGCCGTAACAACTTCGTAACAAGTTTTTTGTAGAATCTTTCCAGTAGCAGGCGGGGATTATTGCGGTATAGCCTCAAGGTTGACGCTGCCACCGGCCTCGCCCCGAAAAACAGAGTTCACAAAATGACAAAAATAACGCCCCTAAACGCTCCGTTTTTAGCCTCAAAATGCCCCCAAAAAGGCCCTGATATGAAAAACGCTCCTTATCTATCTATCTATCTATCTATCTATCTATCTGCTGTCAATATGAAGCATTAAAAGGCGCTTTAAGCGCGTTAACCCCCAAACGACCCAAAACCAAACACCCGAGGAAGCATGAAACCTCGGGGTTTTTGTTTTCAAGGCCGTCTCGCCGTCTCTCGCGCCATACCCCCAAACTGCCTTTACGACCCATTTTAATAGCCGCTTGTTACATATTTTTCCTAAGCGCCATTTCGGCGCTCAAAATCTATGCCATCAATTACTCTACAGCCACCGACACAACCGACACGGATTTCAACGCCGGTCTCGTCAAGTCATCGGTGACGGTAAAAGGCACCGGTGCCGCTGCTTATGTCGAGATTTCAACAGTTCAAGCCATAGGTGGCACAATTACTTATTCAGGTGAATATACCATTCATACTTTCACTTCAAACGGAACATTCACACCAAATACTACTATGGCTGTTGAATATTTGGTGGTTGGTGGCGGAGGAGGAGGTTCTGGAAACAATGGCGGAGGAGGAGGCGGAGGGGGAGTTTTGTCTGGTTCAACAAATGTAACAGCGCAAGGTTATAATATTATAATTGGTAATGGCGGCATAGGGACTACATCTACTGGAACTTCTGGAACTGCTGCATCGGCAGGGCAAGATACCACGGCGTTTGGTTTGACTGCAGGAGGTGGCGGTTATGGAGGCCACTACCCTTCGACTAATGCTGGTTCTGGTAGGGCTACTGGTGGTAGTGGTGGTGGGTCCACGTATGCAGGAGCAAATCCGGGTGGTGCAGGTAATGGAAGTGGTGGTACAGGTGGTTATTACGCCTCGAACGGCTCTGGTGGTGGCGGTGGTTATGGAAATAGCGCTCTCACAAATGCACCTGCCGGAGCAAACGGTGTTTCTAACTCAATCAATGGCACAAATCTTTATTGGGCAGCTGGCGGCGGTGGTACAGGTCTTGATAATAATGCTGGTAATGGTGGACTTGGTGGCGGTGGTGGTGGTGGAAGTTATAATTTTACTGCTGGTACTGGTGGAGGAAGTGCTTTAAATAGTGGAGCAAATGGTACTGCTGGGACACCAACACCAAATTCTGGTGGTAACGCTGGCGCTAATACTGGTTCAGGTGGCGGTGGGGGTGGGGGTGGGTGTAATGGAGTTGCTGGTGCCGCAGGCGGCAACGGCGGCTCCGGCATCGTAATAGTAAGATATTTATGTTATCGTCCCTCCGCCGAACTCCAATCCCGCGCTATAGACACCGGCTCGAAAGGCTCGAAGTGGGGACAGGTCTCGTGGGGCCAAAGCGTGCCCGCCGGCACCTCGATAAAACTCAAAACCAGAACAGGCGATACATCAACCCCCGACGGCTCGTGGTCTGCGTGGTCGCCCGCAAGCGAATGGTTCACCGTCAATACCGGAACACCCATCGCTTCGCCGAGAGCGCGCTATATACAGTATATCTCATCGTTCACGACGAGCGTCTCTACCTCAACTCCGCAATTACTTGAAGTTAATATCCAATACGCGACAAACACCGCCACCTCGCCGAATTTGATTTCTCCGGCGGACAGCGTCTGGATTTCCTCGACCCAGCCCGTATTCAAATGGAACTTCGTGGACGATGAGTCGGACTCTCAGACGGGCTTCCGCGTCCAGATAGCCACACACACGAACAAATCCGCAACGTCACCTTACGGCTTTACCGGGGCAATAGCCAATGATTCAGGAGACACATCGTCGGGCGCCGCGCAGTATCAGCCGCCGGGCGCGCTTGCGAGCGGAGCCTATTACTGGCTCGTCCGCACATCCGACACATACGGAGCATGGTCGGTTTACTCGTCAACCTACTGTGTCAAGATTGACACGATACCTCCGTCGGGACAGACCGTAATATCTTTTGCCTCGGGCGTCTCTTCGATAACGATAACCTCTGGCGGCGCGACAGACTCGGGAGGGGGGCTTCACGCGACACCGTATTATGTCGAAATCTCGACGAGCGGCAATTTCGGCGGTAATGTTTATAATTCCGGCTGGATTGCCGCGAGTTATACATTCACCGGACTTTTGCGGAATAAAAGATATTACTGCCGCGTTCGCTCAAGAGACGTTCTCGACAATGTTTCCGGATATTCTTCAAATCAGGAGTGGCGCACAAAGCCCGGGGCGTTCCAATCAAAATCCGCGCAAGGCAAACCCGCAAGAACGGGGCCCAATTCTTTCGGCTTCGTCGGCGACGCGGTCTGGGAGTGGGACGTTCCGGTAAAAGCGGGAGCGGCTCTGACGATAACGGCATACATCCGCTACAACACAAGTTACGGCGGCTCCGCGACAAAACCGAAACTTACTTTAAGCGGTCGCGGCATAACGACGACGAGCATTTCGGCCACCGGCGCCGCGCAGGACGCCTGGGAGCTAATCACAATCAACGCCGGTACTCCGACGCAAAACGCAACGCTCAACCTCCGCGCCGAGGGATTCTCCAATAGTCTGGGCGCCGAGTTTTATATTGATGATATAAATGTGAGCCAGTAAGAAACGGATAATAAATAGAGGAGAAAATCCTCTTGAGGTAAAATTAATGTAATTGTCGGCCCCGCGCGGCCGACGGCGGAACATTTTATTGTCGGCGCTGACGGGAAAAGGCCCGAGGCGCTTGTCAGTTCTTGTATTACAGGGACTGGCGGGCGCCTTTTTTTATTTAAGAGTTCAAATTTAACCATATCCGGAGTATGACAAAAATGCGAAACGTCTCGCGGGACCTGGAAGAAAATCTGAATCAATTCTGTGCGGGCGGGATTACCGGCAGTATCGTGGTAAAACTTGTCAAAGGCGAAGTCGTCGTGCGGGACGAAACCCGCAAAAATATGGCGTCGGGCCTATCCTGCGGCGAAATGCCCATCCCGCTTGAAGCGTGCCTCGCTTTCGTCGAACGATTGAGGCGGGAAAAAATCCACGGCGATGTCGTTTTTGACGTCTGCGCCGGCCGCGCCGTCGAGATTGAGGTAAAAAAAAGATACAGGGCGCAATCCGCCATACAATACGCTTATGCGGGAGGAACATTAAATGGAAAAACGTCTGCTGACTATTGACGAACTTACCGAGTATATCGCCGTTCCCAGGGGAACGATATATAACTGGGTAAATCAAAGGAAACTGCCGTATGTCAAAATAGGGCGGCGGGTCAAATTCGACAAACAGGATATTGACAAAATCATTGATAAACGAAAAATCCTTCTGAGGTAAAACGGGCGTTTGTCGCGTTTGAAATTTTTGAAAAAACAGGTATAATCATCAAATCAGTCCCGAGACAAAAGAGAAAGTTATTGAAGTCCAAATGAAAAATATAACAGGCAAAGAATACGTTATTTTTTTGAACGAAATAAAATCGCGGATTGTTACGGCGCGGATTCAGGCGATTCGGTCGGTCAGCAAAGAACTTATACTTTTATATTGGGACATCGGTAAAACGATTGCGGAACGGCAAAAAAAGTATAAGTGGGGAGATGCTATAGTTGAGTTGCTTGCCCGTGATTTGAAAGCGGTATTTCCGGAATCGCCCGGATTCTCAGAGAGAAACGTTTGGAATATGCGCAGATTTTATGAGGAATACAAGGATAAGCCATTTCTGCAACAAGCTGTTGCAGAAATTCCATGGGGACATAATTTGTTGATTATGGAAAAGGTCGATGGCGATAAAGAACGGGAATATTATATCAGATCTTCCCGCGACATGGGTTGGTCAAGAAACGTGCTTCTCAATCAGATAAAAGCCGGCGCTTATAAATTAAGCCTTAGGCAGAAAACCCATAATTTTCCTAATGTCTTGCCGGTGTATCTTGCTGAACAGGCGGATGAAGCCGTGAGAAGTGTTTATAATCTTGATTTTCTTGGCATCACAAAAGAGGTCTTGGAACGAGAATTAGAAAAGCGCTTGGTGGACAAGATTAAGCGGTTTATGCTTGAGCTTGGCAAAGGATTTTCTTTCATCGGTAACCAATACAGGCTTGTCTTGGGGAACAACGAATATTTCGTTGACCTTTTGTTTTTCAACCGTATTCTCAAATGCCTTGTGGCGATTGAGCTTAAAACCGGAAAGTTTGAACCCGAATATGCAGGGAAAATGGATTTTTATCTGCACCTGTTGGATGAACAAACGAGATTAAAAGATGAGAACCCGCCGATAGGAATTATCCTGTGCGCGGATAAAGACGATATCGTCGTGGAATACGCCTTGCGTAGCGTCAAAAAGCCGCTGGGCGTGGCCGAGTATTACATCACAAAAAAATTGCCCAAAGAATTTAAGGGCAAGCTTCCCGATGCGCAATCACTGAAGACACCGATACTACGGGAATTGAAATCAGAAAAAGGATGAGCGATAACCGACGCATTGGTTTCAAAAGTACGGTCGTTCTGCAACGGGGGTCTTTATGAATAACACAAAAGAAAGAGGGCTCTACAAAAGGGGGAAAATCTGGTATATCCATTACCATGCCGACGGCGTCAGAAAAAGGGAAGCGGCCGGAACGAGCAGACAGCTTGCCAGAGAGATACTCGCCAAGCGCCGCTGAATTTTGTATGTTATGGGGAGGAATATTTACTGTCATATCCTCCTCACAAACCCCCGCCCACGCCCTCTCCCAGCGCTTTTGGTTTCGGACTCATCATTTGTCAGTTCCCGCTCGCTCTGGTAACTTGCTTTAAGGCCCGCCTCTAAAGTTCCCTCTTTTTCAATCGCCTGTTCCAGTGTAATGTCGGTTCTGCCGAGCGTGTCTCTTTTGTGCTCTAACCGTCGAGCGAGGTCTTTCAGGTCGGATTTATCGTCGGTGTAGATTTTTACGCTGTCGCGGGCGCGTGTGATGTTGACGTATTGCGCGCGCATATCGTTTAAGGCGGGCGCGCCGGATGTGTCGGCGTCTACGATTACTTTGTCGTAGGTCTGACCCTGTGATTTGTAGGTGGTGAGGGCGTAGCCGTAGTCGATGTTTTTGTATTTTTTTGTGTCGATGTCGATTGCGCGGCCGTCTTCTGTGCGGACGGTGATGGTGTGCGGCTTTAATGTGTGAAGTTTTACGACCGTCGCGCGCTCGCCGTTTCTGACGTCGTAATTCTTGTATTCGTTTTTTGTGAATACGATTAACTCGCCTTCGGCGATATTCATTTTCAGGGGTTCGTCGATTCCTTCACGGTTGGTTCGCGCAAGGTCGAACGATTTTTCTTTTTTCAGGTTGCCGTCGGATTTCAAAGATGTTCTGATTAAAAGGTTCAGCTCGTCTCTGGCTTGTTGTGTGCCTGTGATTATCAATGTGTCTTTGCCGTATTGTTTGGCGATAATGCTGCGGCGTTCGGCGGCGCTATTCTTTCCGCCGATAAATCTGTTTGATATCTCGATAATGTCGCCGCGCTTATCAAGTATGTCTAATGATTTTTTCATCCTGCCTTTTCGGGCCTCGACAACGGCTTCGCGCAGCCGCTCGTCGCGCTGACGGAAGTTTTCGTTCATCTCAATCAAAAGGCCTTTGCGCTCTTTGATTTCACAGAGTCGCTCAAAAGCCCTCCCCGCCGCGATTGACTCCAACTGGTTGCGGTCTCCGACTAAAATTATTTTATCGCCGTTTTCTTTTGCCGAGCGGAATAGTTTCGCGGCGTTTCGGCTGTCAAGCATACTCGCTTCGTCGAAGATTAGCACACGCTGTCCCGACGACTCGCGGAAAGAGCGTGGGTTGCGGCTGAAAAAAGATTTGAGCGTGAACGCCGCAACGCCCGTTTCTTGTTTTAGTTTCTGTGCGGCGACGCCCTGCATACAAAGTCCGATAACTTCAAAGCCCTCGTTTTTGTAAATATCGGCGACGGCTTTTAGCGTCGTGGTCTTGCCTGCTCCCGCGTCGCCTTGAACAACGACCAACCGCTCACGGCTTGATAAAATTCCAGCCACCGCCTCTTTTTGTATCGGGGAGAGTTTACGCGCCTGTTCTTTCTCCCAATCGATGATTTTTTCCCTCGGCGCGGAAATGACCGTCTCGCTTTTATCGTCCGCAAATGAAATATACTCCCGCTCACTACGCGCCATTTCCCAAGATGTGTAGTGTCCGTCAACTTCGATGATGTTGCCCTGCTTTACTTGTTCATCGAGTTCGACGACGACGCGCTCGCAGGTCGTGGAGTTCCATTTCTCGTCGCGCATCTGTTCACAAACAAACTGATGGAGCAACGTCTCTTTTGTCGTCGTCGCCTCGTTTTGCGTGGCGCGTCTCAGGGCGAGCTGCCACTTTTTTTTGTTACTCGCATTTTCCCTGTCGCCTCCCCGTTCCTGCTCGGCCTCGACGCTGTAAACCGCTTTCTGGCTCCAGTCTCTGCGCCACGCCGCGCCGTCTTGCCGGTCGGCCGGTTTGGTCTTCCGGGCATGGTTGAACTCGGCGAGTGTTTTCTGCCAACTGGCGAGGACGGCGGCCTTGTCGGCCTTGTTGTCTTTGTCCTTGCGGGTCTTGCGCCAGGCGTCAATACCGCGTAGTCCTTCGCTTTCCGCGTCGAGTATCTGTTGCCGACGCTTGGAAAACTTCTCCTCAAGTTCGCGCGGCACTTTCCTAAGTCGCCACTCGCCGTTTTTGGCGTAGTCAATTTCGTAACCGTGATCCTTGTAAAGTCGCTCGGACAGTCGCTGTCGGTAGAGCGCGCCGAATAGTTGGTTGAAGTCGCGCTTCATAATTTCTCTGCCGTCTAAAGCCACGACCTTGTCGCCGACTTCGGTGAGGTTCATCACCACGCAGTGGGTGTGAAGGTGGGGGTCTCTCTCGCGGCTATAGCCGTCCTGTACCTCGGCCCAGACCATTTTGCCGGTGTGGTCTTTCGTGTTCGAAGTGAGCCGGCCGTAGGCGCGTTTTTCTATCTCCCTCATCGTGTCTTCAACGGATTTCTGGTGCGCGTACATTACAGCCCGTTGCGTTCCATCATGGAGCACCAGCCCGGCTATGCTTACCGATTTCGGCGCAGAGAAGGTCAGGTCTATGCCGTGGCATTTGTGAGCGCGGGCGATTTTATCGCCGCGAGAATTTCGCCCAGCCAAGAGGTTCTCAAAGTCAATTTCGCTTATCTTCTGGCCGTCCGTAAAGCCCAGCCGCTCGCAGAGTTTGCCGCGCACGAGGACGTAACTCAAGGCCTCCTCGCTGCGCGCTTTGATGCCTTTGTCGGCCAGCTCGTCCACCAGGTCGCGGCCCTGTTTGAAGTAGTAGTTCTCTTCGCGGCAGTGATAGGCCATGATGTCTTCTATGTTGCCGGAGAGTTTCATCGAAGTAAGCATTGCGATTGTCGCTCCTTATGAAGCCGGTGATAATTTTTGCGCTGCCGCGACCCTGTGCCAAGCGGAATTACACGAAACTGAAAGCGCGGACATTGACGCGGAAATTTAGCGGAAGCACATTGTGCAATGGTGCATAACAAAAATACTGACAAAATATAAGCGGCGCCGTGTCAGGT
Source organism: Elusimicrobia bacterium HGW-Elusimicrobia-3 (assembly GCA_002840355.1). Classification (GTDB taxonomy): domain Bacteria; phylum Elusimicrobiota; class Elusimicrobia; order Elusimicrobiales; family UBA9959; genus UBA9959. Next base: position 31,712 of record PHAL01000028.1, read on the forward strand.
CAAGCCAATATTTCCGGCTCTCGCGCCTTCATGGATTGCTACATATTTTTAAGAAGATGAATGAGATACCTGTCCTTTGATTCGGCGTCGGCGTCGCGGGTATCGCCTATTGCCCCGTCAACAAGGTCCGACCCCAAAATGAAGATGTATTTCTTGATGACGTTCTTGAAATAATCGTCGTCGCGGTTACAAAATATACACGCCCTTTCCAAAACATACTCGCCGTGAGATGTGAGTTTTTTGCGGGGCGGCGGGGCCACGCGCGGTTGTGAAACTTGGGCTGTGTCGCTGTGAGCGGCGAGGTTTTTAGGGAGTGATGGCCGGACTGGACGAGCATCGCCCCGGATGCTCGGCGTCGCGGGGTTACTTGGCAAATCGGCTGAGACGCCCATCGCGGTGCGGGGGGTAAAATCTCCGTCTGCTGTCGCCGCCACGGTCGCAATCGTCGCCGACACTTCCGCCGCCGCCATCGCCGTAGCCGCCACGGTCGCAATCGTCGCCCCAATCCCAACCGCCGCCGCATCCGCAATCGCTGCCGTTTCCGCAGCTGCCGCCGCGCCCGCAACCGCTGTCGTTTCCGCAGCCGCTCCCACCGAGACAGCTGCCGTTGTCGCCGTTGCCGCCGCATCTGCTTTCTCCTCTGTCGCCGCTTCCGCCGCCGCTGTGGTCGCTGTTCCCGGCGACGCGCTGCGAAACGAAAGCTGGCGGGCAATGACGAGCGTCCCATTATCAAGTTTGGTTTTGTCGAAATGAAATACGCCGGAGAGTTTTGGCAGTGTGCGCCGTTTGAAGTCCTTTATGTCCTGAGGCTTTGCCGGGCGCTTGATGATGTTCGCGAGAGCCGAGCCGATATTTTCTTCGTAATAATTTTTCAACCCCAGCCGTTTTTCAAGATACAAAAATGCGGCGCGACTCAATCCCGACGGGAGCGAAAAATAAACTTCGGTGTCAATATACTTGAAATAACCGCCGTCGATACTATCGTAAAAAAGATCCGGTATGGCAATCCACGAGCCGTCCCGTATTTCCTTCGGGCTGAGTTTGGACTCGACGATTTCCCGGCGGGCAACCAGCCGATAAGCGATGAACGATGTAACCGCCTCGCTTGTGTACCGCCGGTTTTTGTTGTCCCGCCACGACTCGACGAACTCCGCCGGGGTCAGCGCGAGTTCGTTCAGCGATTCGCGGATTTTGACCAGATTCTTGCCGAAGGGGTTGAGCCGCATAACGCGGGCGAAGTCGGCTAATACCGCCTGGAATCGGCGTTCAGTGTGACGATACGCAAGAGCAAAAGCCGCGAGCATCACATCCATATCGAATGCGCTGAAAAGTCGGCTGTGGTGGTTGACGGTGATTTTGCCGTTGGGCGTGATTATGGTTTCCACCGGAGAGTCCGGACGGCTGCGGCGAGACCGCGCCCGTTCAAAGCGAGCGGGGAACAGCTCGATGAAGTTGCCCTCGACTTTTATAATCTCCTGCTTCGATTCTCGCGTCATATCGGATATGTCACTTTTTGCCACTTGATATGTCACCCTATGCCACCGGACATGTCACTTTTTGCCACCGCATATGTCACTTTTTGCCACTTTCGCATACGAGTTCGCTCTGATTTTTCAACACATTCGAATTCCTGTAAGCTTTTAGTACAAGCTTTTAGTTTAAACACTTAGAATAAGCCTAAATACAAAGGACAAAGATTTTTGGCGTATCCCTTCGGGATATTTTCGGACAAAAGCAACGACGGTAAATAAAAAAAAGCACTCGCCAGGCATCAAGTATTTACACTTGATAACCAACGAGTGCCTTGAGTTTGCCTCACCAGCACCGTTAAAACATATTACGATGGACTACAAAGTCAAAAAGAAAATGCCGCGCTAAATTTCAAACGCGGGATCGCAATCCCGCCGTCAATGTCATTTTTAATGGACGATTGTCCACTTTAGTTGACATTAAATAACTTGCCGCCGCTGCAAGTCAAGAAGAAGAGCGTCCGCGATTCAATTCAAAATCCCCGGAAATCCCACCGATTCCCCGAGTGAGCGAAACGGCAGTAATTCCGTCTATATCAAATCTCGAAGGTATGTCAAAGCCGGGGCGACGCGTATCCCCTCCGCCGTCTGATAATCGCGCTTGCCCGCGGCGTGGATCTGCCACGCGGGGACATTCGGAAACTTTCTTTTCAAATAGATGAGGGATTTACTCACGTCATCGTCCGACCATTTGCATTCCACAAATGAAACGGGTTTCTTATTTTCCGTCACGACAAAATCAACTTCCTGCCCATCGACATCCCTGAAATAGCGCAGTTCCATATCGCGGCCTTTAGTGTCCTCTTCGAAATGAACCATTTTTAATAGATGAGATGCCACGAGATTTTCAAAACGTTGCGGCAGAGCCGGAACCAACGACCAATCAAAATGATAATGCTTGCGCTCTTTTTTCACGGCGCGGATTTTGGGGCTGCCCAGAGGCATAACGCGAAAGACCGCGTACAAACGTTCAAGAATATCCATCCACTTGGATAAAACTTTATGACTTACCTGCAAGTCCTCGCGCAGGGCGTTTAATGAAAGAGGGCTGCCGACGAGTTCCGGCAGGCGGAGCATCAAGAGTTCCAGATTGCCGACATCCTGAACACGCTCAAGCGACATAAGGTCATCCCTGATGAGACGGGTTCTGTATTCGCGGGACCAGCGTTTCGCGTCTACCCGCGAGTTGCTTAAAAACGGCTCGGGAAATCCGCCGAGTTCAAGGAGTTCCATAAAATCTTTTTGCGTTTTGATTCCGAGTTCTCCGACGGACAAAGGGTGAAGACGCAAAAAGTGATACCGCCCCTGAAGGGAATCCCCGCCGAAGCGGTAAAAATCGAGCCGCGCGCTTCCGGTGACGAGTATTTTTGTTTTCCCGCGGCGGAGGTCGTAAAGACCTTTGAGATAATTTCTCCAGGACTTGTATTTGTGTATTTCGTCGAAGACCAGCGTATCGCCGGACGGGAGCTCGCGCTTTAATATTTTCTCCCTGTGCTCGGGCGCGTCCCAGTTGAGATAGCCGCGCTTGTCGCCCAGAATATCGAGCGCGAGGGTGGTCTTGCCGACCTGACGCGGACCACCCAGAAAAACCATCTTTTTCTTTATGTCCGTTTTTATCTGTTCAAAAAGGTATCTTTTCATAATATGGGATTATACAAGTATTTTAACCACATGTCAAATTTACAAGCGTGTATTTTTGACGACTGTCCAAAATAGAGGCGCGCGGCGAAATTCCGCTGTTACAACTCCGCGCCGCGCTGAAACTCCGGTGCGAAAAAAGGCGCTTTCGCGGGACGCCGAAAGTGTCCAAAAAGTGTCCATTCAGCATCCAAATTCGGCCAAATTGGCACAAAGTCATACAAATAAAAAAATCACCGTTTGTCGTCGGTGATTTCACTTTTTCGTCTGAGATTTTTCGTCGGCGGGGCCGCTTTTACAGTCTGGTGCGATTAACCGCTCCGCCACCTGCCCGTGTTCGGTTAAAGTTAAGCGATTATATTAAAAAAATGCCGTCCTCGTCAAATGAATGAACGGGGATGTTTTTTAGTTTTTCCGCGGGGCGGGCAATTTACGCTAGCAAGATTCCTCAAATATCTTGTATTAACACCGTTAAGAAACTTGGGGATTCGCGCCGGATATTTTCACAGGAGGAATGAAAATGCGGACAGGAAGTTTTATCAACGGTAAATGGGTTCGGCCCGGGTCGGACAAAACAATAAAAAATGTGAACCCCGCAAATATCATGGATGTTATATCGGAATTCCCGGCGGCGGGAGAAAACGATATTCTCGACGCCGTTTCAGCGGCCCAAAACGCCTACAAAGCGTGGAAAGATGTGCCCGCTCCGGAAAGGGGGCGCTATCTCTTGAAAGTCGCCGAAATAGCCAAAAGAGAAGCCGAAAATATAGCCAAAGTCATGACGCGCGAGCAGGGTTCTGGTGCACAAAAAGGTGAAAGAAGAATTTATCAAGGGACTTATCGAAAAAGTCGGACGAATAAAATCCGGTTACGGGCTGGACCGAGATGTCACACTCGGTCCGTCGGTCGATAATCGCCAATGCCATGAAGTATATCGAAAATATTGAAATAGGGATGGCTCATGTCAATGAACCGACCGTCGGCGGCGAGGCGCAGCTTCCGTTCGGAGGGACTAAATCCACCAGTTACGGCGACCGCGAAATGGAAGAGGAAGGATTAAATTTTTTCACCGAAACCAAAACTGTGTTTATCAACTATTCAGGCAGTGGCCGGCGTATACTCATAAGATAGAAAATATATAAATAATGTCATTATCCGATAACAAGAACGTGCCACATTTTCCGGCTTTCACGCCGTTATCGCAGGGGCATAAAAAGATTTTTGACGATGCCTATGCCGCGCTTAATCCGGAGACATCCGAGTTTTGCTTCGGATACCTTTACTCGTGGAGAAACCCGCTTGTTCTGGGGCTGTCGCGGTTCGGCGGACATATTCTTATAAGGGGAAGGATTTCGGGCGCGGATTTTCTTTTTCCGCCGGTTCCGTCGGGAATGACCGCCGTTTCGCCTGAATCAACCGCTCGCGCGTGCGTTGACGCGCTTCTTGCCCTGAAAGGAAAAAAAATGCGGATGATCTGCGCGGCGCAGTATCTCGCCGACGCTACCCGCCGTATTGCCGGCGATGTCGCGGACATTCTGCCCCAGAGGGAATATTTCGACTATGTGTACCGGTCCCGCGATTTGGCCGATTTGGCCGGCGACCGCTATCAATCCAAGCGCAATTTCGTCAACAGGTTCAAAAAAAACCATGCTTTCGAGTATCGTCTTCTGGATGCCGCGACGGCCGGAATTTGTCTTGGGCTGCAGAAAAAATGGAAGGGGATGAAGCTTTATGACGCCCCCGAATCCATACTCGACGAGGACGCCGCTGCGCGCGAGCTTCTTGAAAACTTCGGCGCGCTGAATCTTTGCGGATGCGCGATTTTTGTCGGAGGCGAAGTCGCGGCTTTTTCGGTCGGCGAGCGGCTGAACCGCGATACTTTGGTTATGCATCTGGAAAAAGCCGACACGTCTTTTGCGGGCTCCTATCAGACAATGTCCCGCCTGTCCGCTCAAAGGGCCGTTGAGATGGGGTATACATATATTAATAAGGAAGAGGACCTCGGTCTTGCCAACCTCCGCAAGGCCAAAATGTCTTATCATCCCGCCAAGATGGTTTCCAAATACGAAATCCGCGTTAAAGAATAGGATGGAGGTAGTTATCCGTCTCCACACTTACTTGACAATACCCGCGCTTATATGATAAAATCCGGTAAAATATGGAATACACGACAAGGCGTTTTCCCGAACGCAGGTTTGAAACTGCGGTTGTTGAAAGTCGAGGAAGGAAATAATGTACCTTAGATCTCTGGAAGCCGTAGGATTCAAATCATTCGCCGAAAAAATCAAACTCGAATTCGGACCCGGCATTTCCGTAATAGTAGGCCCCAACGGCTGCGGAAAATCCAATGTTTCCGACGCCATAAAATGGGTGTTGGGAGAGCAGAGCGCCAAGTCGCTGCGCACTTCCCAAATGACCGATGTAATCTTTAACGGCACCGAGAACCGCCGTCCGGCTCTGGGTATGGCCGAAGTCAACATTACTTTTGAAAACACCGACGGAACCCTCCCCATCGATTTTACCGAAGTTACCGTAGGCCGCAAACTTTACCGCTCCGGCGACGGCGAATATTTCATCAATAAATCTCCCTGCCGTCTCAAGGACATAAGAGACCTTTTTGCCGGCACCGGCATAGGCGCCGACGGATATTCCATAGTCGAGCAAAGGAAAGTCGAGTTTATCATTGAATCCAAGCCCGAGCAGAGAAGAGAACTCATAGAAGAGGCCGCCGGAATTTCCAAATATAAATTCCGCAAAGAAGAGGCGTTAAGAAAACTTGAGCGCGTCCGGCAGGATATATCCAGAATCAACGACGTGCTCATTCTGCACGAGGAACAGGTAAGGTCGCTGGAGTCGGCGGCCCGCAAGGCCAAACAGCATCAGAAATTAAAAGACGAACTCCGCCGCGCGGAGCTTTCGCATTTATTGTCCGGAATCGACGCCTCCCGCGCCCAAAACCTGACGCTCAAAGCCGGTCTTGACCCCCTTATAGAAAAAAGAGAAAGAAACATCGCCGATTCCGGCGGGATTCTGGCCGAGACGGAAAAGATAAAATCCGAAATCGCCGAGACGGACAAAGAGATAATTTCCCGTCAGGAAGAAATATCCAAACTTTCCTCGCGGATGGAACTCGCCGATTCGCGCATATCCCAGGCCGACGACATGGCGCGTTCCGCGGCCGAAAGAATATCCTCACGCAAGGAAGAAAACGAGCGGCTCACCGCCGATTCCGTCCGCCTCGCCGGCGAGCTCCAAACGCTGCAGGCCGAACTCGAACCGCTTGAAACCGCCGCCACCGACGTAAAAGCCCGACACGAAACGGCCTCAAACGAGCATAACATCGTATCTTCGCGTCTCGACGAACTCAAAAAAGAGGAACAGGCCGCATCGTCCAAAATTTTCGCGCAGATGCCGCTGATGATGGAAACATCGTCGGAGAAAACCCGTCTTGAGTCCGATTTGGATCACGCCCAAAGCCGTCTCGACAGGGTCCGCAAGGAACTCCAGGAAGCCGAAGCCGCCGCGCGGGAAACATCAGCCGCGCTTAAAGCCAAGGAAGAGCAGAAAATATCTTTCGAGTCGGAAACCAAAGCTCTCGATGCCAAATTCTCCGAGGCCGCAGCCGCTTCAACGGCGGCATCCGAGGATCTGGCCGCTCTCAGAACGCGCGCGGCCGAGGCGTCGCAGGCCGTTTCGGTGCTCGAAGGCGAAATCGCCGCGATGCGGCGTTTCGAGGAAAGCGATCCGACATTGTCGTCGATAAAAGCCCTCAAGGCGTCGGGCGTGCGCTCCGGGGAAATAGGCGAGGCGGTCATAAATATTTTTGATGCGCCCGAACAATCGAAGGAAATAATTCTCAGGGCATTGGGCGAAAAAGCTCTTTACGTCCCTGTCCGTACGCGGGAGACGGCGCTTGAAGCCGTGGATTTCCTTAAACGCGAAGGCCTCAGCGCCCTGTCTTTCGTGGTGGAAGCCGAAATCCCCGCCGCCGCCGCGTGGGATGAATCTCTGCTTGAAGGCGCCGTTTGCGCCCGTCCGTCGGACATCAATATATTAAGGTATCTTCTGGCCGACACCCGCCATTCCGACGGCGTAATATTTTCAAAAGCCGTCGTGCGCGGCGGCGCGAAAAATCCGTCGTCCGCGGGCGATACCCTTGTGCTGGTAAAAAACCGTGTTGACAATTTGTCCGCCGAGCGTTCCAATCTGTCGGCCGTCGCCGCACGGATGGAAACCAAATCTCTGGAAGCGTCCCGCGCCGAAGACGAAAAAAACGTCCTTGAATCCGAGCTGAAAACCCGTTCCGCCCGCGTGGAATGGCTCGCCGGCGAAGCGCGCCAGATGGAGAAAATGTCCGCCGAGCGCGGTGATTTTGTAGTCACGCTGCGCGGCGAGATAGCCCTTGCGGAACGTGAAATATCCGAATCGCGCGGGCGCATAGCGGCTCTCGACGAGAAATCGCGTCAAATAAAAGCTTCCGACGAGGAATTGAAAAAAGCTCTGGCCGGTGTCGGCGCAAGAATCGCTCAGATACTCCCTGATGCCGGGCGCCGCAGATCCGAGTATGAGGCCGTCCGCGCGGAACTCTACACGCTTGAACCCAAAATCGAATCGCTGAAATCCAGAATGGAATCCGTATCCGAACAGACCCGAATGATATCATCTTCCGTCGAACAGAATATAAGGGAGATGGAATCCTGGAAAACGGAAATATCCGGACACGAAAAACTAAAAGCGTCCGAAATCGAAGCGCTCTCGACTTCCCGCGCCCAAAAAGAGACGCTCGACGTCGCGCTGTCGGGTGTTTTCGCCAAAAAAGAAGAAGCCCGGCGCCGTCTCGACGCGCTTGAAGACGAGATTCGCAAGTTCTCGTCGGAAAAAGACGAAATCAACGACGAGATACACAAACTTGAGATGGAGATAAGAACGCTTACCGTGGGAGTGGAAGCGTCGCTTTCGCGGCTCTCGGAAGAATACGAGACCAACGAGGTATCCGCCAGGCAGATGGTAACCGATTCGCTGCTGGACGCCGAAGAAATGGCGAAACTTAAGAAGCGCATCGAAATACTGGGCGCCGTCAACCTCGCCGCGCCGGAAGAATACGAGGCACTGAACAAAAAATACGAATTCATACTCGCCCAGAAAAACGACCTTGATAAGGCCAAATCCGACCTTGAAGAAATAATTCAGAAAATCAACAAGACCACCAAAGAGCAGCTCACCCAGACATTTGTCCGCGTGCGCGAAAACTTCCAAAACGTTTTTGCGAAATTGTTTGAAGGCGGACAGGGCGACCTCGTTCTTACCGACCCCGACAACATACTCGACAGCGGCGTCGAAATTATTGCGCGCCCCCCGGGCAAGACCACCAAGAGCATTTCTCTGTCGGGCGGCGAAAAGGCGCTGACGGCCGTCGCGCTGCTGTTTGCGTTTTATCTGGTCAGGCCGGCTCCGTTCTGCCTGCTGGACGAAGCCGACGCGCCTCTGGACGAAGCCAACGTCGAGCGTTTCCTGAACCTCCTGTCGACGTTTACCGACCGCTCGCAGTTTCTTATCATCACCCACAACAAGCGCACCATGCTTCGCGCCGATGTCATATACGGAATAACAATGGAGGAATTCGGCGTGTCAAAGGCCATCTCCATGAAGTTCGAGCGTGCCGCGGGCGAAGCGATTTCGGCGTGACGTCGGGCATTCGCGTGCGGACGGAGCCATCGCGGTTATGCGCTTGAAGATCGGCGGTTTCGAGTTGGAATCCCTCACATCCGACGAAATTATGGCGCGCGCCGGCGCCGTTTCGACGTCGTCGCGGCCGGTTCACCTGGTCACCTTCAACCCCCTGATGTATCTCGACGCTCTTGCCGACCCTGATTTTGCCGCGATCCTGCGCTCGGCGGATTTGCTTTTGGCCGAATCTTCGGGCATAAAGTGGGCGGCGAAGTTTTTGTATAATCTTAAGATATCGCCGCTTGCCGGAATAGACATGCTCGATGCGCTTTTTGCTTCGGACTCCTCTTTGGCGCCCTCTTCGCGCGCCGCATTTTACTTTCTGGGCGGACGGCCCGGCGTGGCCGAATCCGCCTCCCGCGCCGTTTCGGCGCGTTTCCCGCCCTTGCGCATAGCCGGTTTCCGCGATGGTTTTTTCGACGACGCCGAGTCCGCCGGCATAGCCCGCGAAATAGCCGCCTCCGGCGCTACAATCCTTCTGGCCGGTCTCGGCTCGCCGCGGCAGGAATATTGGATAGCCCGCAACAAGCATCTTCTGTCCAGCGTGCGCCTTGCCGTCGGCGTGGGAGGATCTTTCGATGTTCTTTCCGGACGACTCCGCCGCGCGCCGGCGATTTTCCGCGGTTTGGGCGCCGAATGGCTCTGGCGGCTGATGTCCGAGCCGCGACGTTTCGTCCGCATCGCAAGATTGCCTTTGTTCGTCGCGGAAATAATCAGGATGAAAATGACGCTCGTAGCTAAAACACAATGAAAAAAATTTCGCAAGTGGCAATCATAAGATGTCCCGATTACGATGCCGGCCGCGTCGCGGCCGCCGTCGAGAGGGGCTTTGACGTTCTGGGCGGGATTTCCGCGTTCTTCCGGGCCGGCGAGAGCGTGCTGCTTAAACCGAATATGCTCTCCGCCAAAAAACCCGACGTCGCCGTCACAACTCATCCGGAATTTCTGAGAGCCGTTTCGAGGGTTTTCAAAAAAATCACTACGGAAATTTCCGCCGGAGATTCTCCCGGCGGAGCCGTGTCCGGCACGGGCCGCGTGTGGAACGAAACCGGAATAGGCGCGGTATGCGAGTCGGAGAATCTCTATAAAGTCATATTTGAAAAAACCGGCTCCGTGCCGTTTGAATCGCAAAATCCCCGCAACAAAAGAATAAAAACCATCGACATCGCCAAGGCCGCGCTCGACGCGGACGCGCTCGTTTCGCTTCCCAAAATGAAAACCCACACGCTTATGCTCTTTACGGGAGCCATAAAAAATCTCTACGGATGCGTGCCGGGTTTAAGAAAAGCGCACTACCATTTTATGGCCGTGCACCCCGACGATTTCGCGGAGCTTCTGGCCGACATAACGCTGATAGTGAAGCCCCGTTTCTCCATAGTCGACGCCATTGTGTCTATGGAGGGCGAAGGTCCCTCGGCCGGCGAGCAGCGTCGCACGGGTCTTATAATCATGGGCGCCGATTCCGTGGCCGTCGACGCCGTAATGGCCGCGATAATGGGTTTCGACCCGTTGCGCGACCACACGCTCAAGGCGTGCGCCCGTCTGGGGCTGGGCACGGCGGACCTTAGCCGCATAGAGATTGTCGGCGACGGGCGCCTCGAAGATTTCATAATTGGCGATTTCAAAAAACCGTCGAACTGGAAGATCAGGATGGTGCCGCGATTCCTCGGGCCGCTGGTTAAAAAAATATTCTGGGCGAAACCGCGCATCGACGCCGATGTCTGCACCCGCTGCCGTATCTGTTACAACACCTGTCCCGCAAAGGCGATTTTTTTTGAAAAAGACCGTCTTGTCGTCGATAAATCTCTCTGTATCGAGTGTATGTGCTGCCACGAACTCTGTCCGGACAAAGCCATAGATATAGAATATTCGCGTCTGGCCGACGTTCTTACAAGGCGGAGTTCCGCGCGGCGGAAATAAATTATGCCTAAAAAAATATTCTATTACTCATTGTATATTCTTTTGCGCGTCGTGTCCGAGGCGATATTGCTGTTTCCTTTGTCCGGCGCCAGATTATTCGGCCGATGGCTCGGTATTTTCGCCTGGAGCGTTTTAAGAATTCGCAGGGAAGAAGTCATCGGAAGAGTCGCCGCGGCGTTCCCCGCGATTTCTCCGGCGGAAGCCGTTAAAATCGCCCGAGATTCCTATATTCAATTTATGGTGTCCATGTCGGAACTTGTGTATTTTCCCAATCTTTCCGTCGATGATATCAATAATCTCGTGGACATAGAAGGTCTCGGCCTGATAAAGAAACTCGCTTCCGAAAAGCGCGGCGCCGTATTCATTTCGGGACACTTCGGCAACTGGGAACTGATGGGCGCGGCTCTGAATAAGTATATCACCGTCAATTTGCTCGTCGGCAAACAGGAAAACGCTCCTGCCGACCGTATGCTGAATAATCTTCGTCTCGGCAAGGGCGTTAAAATAATTCCTCTTGAGATGGCGCTCAAAAATGTGTTGAGGGCTCTTAAATCCGGCGAGATAGTGTGTATGCTTTCCGACCAGGACGCAAGAGAACACGGCGTTTTCGTGGAGTTTTTCGGCAAGCCGGCTTCCACGCCCAAAGGCCCCGCGACGTTCGCCCTGAAGACGGGCGCTCCTCTCGTTACGGGTTTCATAATCCGCGGAGACGACGGCCGTTTCAAAATATATTTCGCCGAAGTCGAGCGTCCGCCGGAAGGCCTTCCGACGGAGGAAGCCGTTAAAATATTTACGCAAAACTACACCCGCCGTCTTGAAGATTTTGTGCGTATGAGGCCCGACCATTGGTTCTGGCTGCACAGAAGATGGAAGAGCGACCCGTCAATCCTTGACAAGATAAAGTGATTTTGATATACTGCCCGACGACAGAACGGACGCCGACGTCCTCAATACCGAAGCGGGCAAATACCGACGACGGAGTTTGAGGATTTTTCTTTTTTTAAGGAGAAAATACAATGTATACAGCCGAAGAAGTATTGAAAATCGTCAAAGAAAAAAACATCAAGTTTATCAACTTGTGGTTCGTCGACATTCTGGGCAAACTTAAATCGTTCAGCATTACGCCCAGGGAACTCGAAGGCGCAATGGCGGAAGGAATGGGTTTCGACGGCTCGTCGATAGAGGGCTTTGCCCGGATATTCGAGTCGGACCTCATAGCAAAACCCGATCCCGCCACATTCACCATTATGCCGTGGCGTCCCGAAGGCGAGGGCTCGGCCAGAATGATTTGCGACATCCTCAATCCCGACGGCACCCCGTACGAAGGCGACCCGCGTTATATACTCAAAAAAAATCTGGCGGAACTCAAAAAACAGGGATTCGGCTATTTTGTGGGACCGGAGCTTGAATACTTCTATTTCAAATCCGACAATGCCCCCGAAATTATCGACGAGGGCGGTTACTTCGACACGGTGCCCCTGGACGTGGCGCGCGATTTGAGGCGCGAGACGATACTGATACTTGAAAAAATGGGCATCAAAGTGGAGTATTCGCACCACGAAGTGGCTCCGTCGCAGCACGAAATTGATTTGCGTTACGACGAGGCGCTCAAAATGGCTGACACGGTAATGACATATAAAGTCGTGGTAAAACAGGTGGCCTACTCAAAAGGCCTCTACGCGTCTTTTATGCCCAAGCCGCTTGCGTCCGTCAACGGTTCAGGAATGCACACGCATATGTCCCTGTTTTCCGGGGAAAGAAACGCGTTCTACGAGGCGAAGGACAAATATCATCTCTCCGAGATGGCAAAGCATTTCATCGCGGGCGTGCTTAAACACGTTCCGGAGATGTGCATAGTCACCAATCAGTGGGTCAATTCCTACAAACGGCTTGTTCCCGGATTCGAGGCGCCGGCTTATATTTCCTGGGCGCGCAGAAACCGCTCGGCGCTGGTGCGCGTTCCGATGTACAAGCCCGGCAAGGAAATGGCCACCAGGATTGAACTTCGTTTCCCCGATCCGGCCTGCAATCCGTATCTGTCGTTTGCGATAATGCTTGCCGCCGGTCTTGAAGGCGTCCGTAACAAATACCCGATGCCCGAACCCATCGAAAAAGATATTTTCCATCTTACCGAGGATGAAAGGGAAAAAGAGGGAATAAAAACCCTTCCGGGTTCGCTCATAGAGGCAATCGAGGCCGCCGAAAAATCGGAACTGCTCAAAAAAACTCTGGGCGATCACGTGTTCGGCAAACTCATAGAAAACAAAAAGATAGAGTGGGATATGTACCGCACTCAGGTCACCGAGTACGAGATTAAAAAATATCTCGCGGTGCTTTGATGCTTCGCGGTTGATATTAAATACGAATAAGAGGGGCGGGCGCGATGCTCGCCTCTTTTGTTTTCATAGGCGCCATATGAAAAATCCTGCCGCCCCCGCCCGTCCGGTTTTTTCTTACAGGGGAAAAACCAAGGACGTCGCGGCATTTGCAAGCCGCGGACGACGCTTTCTTCTTTTGAGATTCAAGGATAATCTGCTGGGACGTGCGGGCCGGCCCGATTCCGGCGGAAACGAAGTGGTCGGCACGCGCGCCGGCAAAGGCGCGGCTTCCGCCGCGATGTGCGAATATTTTTTTAAGAAATTCGAAGCGGGCGGGATTCCGACGCATTTTCGAGGGAGGCCGTCGCGGACGGACGTTGTCGTCGAAAAAACGCGGCGAATCGGCGTCGAGTTTATTTGCCGCAACCGCGCGTGGGGCAGTTATCTGTCGCGCGGAGCAAAAAGACGGGTCAGGGCGCTTGAGGCGTTCGGACGTCCGGTTGTTGAATACACGCTTAAATCCGATATGCTCGACGACCCTCTTCTTGATTCAAAACAGATTCTGAGTCACGCAACTTCCCGCGAACTCGCCGCGATACGCTCCGCGATGCTTAAAATGAATCGCGTCGCCCGCGCTCCGTGCCGTCGGGCCGGAATAGAACTTGTGGATTTTAAGGCGGAATTCGGCAGACGGTTCGGCGGCAAATCGTCGTCGCGCGCGCCTTCCCGACTTCTTCTGATAGACGATTTTTCCTGCGATACCGCGAGGTTTTTTAAGGGGCGGCGTCTGCTCTGTCATTTTGAAGTTTGCAAGGCGCTGGGCATTCCTTTGGCCAAGTCCGGATAATTGTGATATAATTCGGACAATGACTTTATTTTGGTTGTTAAAAATTTCCTTTCTCCGTTCGTCGTTCCCGAATGTTTTTATCGGGAATCCATTATTTTATCTGGATTCCCGCTTTCGCGGGAATGACAGAATCTGAGAGTTTGGAATTCCGCAAGTATGAAAAAACGCATATATTTCGACAATAACGCAACCACTTTCGCCATTCCCGAAGTCATAGAACTTATGGCCGTCACCGCCCGCACGCTGTGCGGTAATCCGTCGAGCGTGCACTCCGCGGGGCAGGAAGCCAAAGCCGCTCTTGAAGAATCGCGGGAAAAAATCGCGAGTCTTCTGGGCGCCGCTAAGTCGTCCGAAATCGTCTTTACCGCCTCCGGAACCGAATCCGATAATACCGCCATAAAAGGCGCGGCGTTTGCCAATCGCTCGCGCGGAAATCACATAATAACCACGCTCGTCGAGCATCACGCAGTGTTAAATACCTGCGAGTATCTGTCCCGCGAGCACGGATTTGAAATTACGTATTTGCCTGTGGACACGCACGGACTCGTTGACCCCGCAGATGTGGAAAAATCATTGCGCGACACTACCGTGATGGTGAGCGTTATGCACGCCAATAACGAGATAGGAACCATAGAGCCCGTCGAAGAAATCGGCCGGTTGCTCAAAAACGCAAACCGCCGCCGCGAGGCCGCATCCAAGCCGCGGGCGCTCTATCACGTCGACGCCGTGCAATCGGCGGGAAAAATCGACATAAACGTCCAAAAAATGGGAGTCGATTTTTTAAGCGTTTCGGCGCATAAATTTTACGGCCCCAAAGGCGTCGGATGTCTATACGCTTCCTCGGGCGCGGATTTCCATCCGCTTCTGCACGGAGGCCATCACGAAGGCAATCGCCGCGCGTCGACGGAGAACGTGGCCGGAGCCGTCGCAATGGCGCGGGCGCTTGAACTCGGCGTTGCCTCGGCGGCCCAAGACGGCGCGAAAATTCTTTCGCTGCGGCAAAAACTCGAAAGCGGCATACTCTCGGCCATATCCGACGTTCGAGTCAATGGACATCCCTCGGAGCGGCTGGCCGGCACGCTGAACGCGGCCTTCGATTATCTGGACGGCGAGTCGCTGGTCGTGGCTCTCGATATGGAAGGCGTTTGCGTTTCCACGGGCTCGGCCTGCGCCTCCGGCTCGACGGACCCCAGTCACGTTATTACGGCCATCGGCTGTCCGCCGGCTCTGGCGCGCGGATCCATAAGATTTTCGCTGGGAAAGTTTAACACCGAGCGGGAAGTCGACAATGTTCTGGCCATACTCCCGCCGGCGGTGAAAAAACTCCGGGCCATCTCGCCTCTGTACAAATCAAAATGAAATCATCTTCAAGAGCGCCCGCGTCCGTCGGGAAAACATCCCGCCTGAGCGGCCGCTGTCTCTACGGCGTCGCCGTGGCCGCGGTTTTTGCGGCCGCGCTTGGGGCAAGAGTATGGAATCTCGACGGCATCCCGCCGGGATTTTATCTCGACGAGGGCGTTTATGGCTTGTGCGCGTCGGACATCGTCGACGGGAGCGACCGCCCCGCTTATTTCAACCGGCTTTGGGGCGTCGACGCGATGTACGCGTATCTTGCGGCTGTGAGTTTCAAAATCTTCGGCGCGTCCGTATTTTCCCTGCGGCTTGTGGCGGGTTTGGCCGGAGCATTGACGGTCGCGGGGATATTTCTTCTGACGTTTGAGATTTTCAGGCGGCCGCGCCCGCCGTCTGAAGTCCGTCCGCCCGAGTCCGTCGACGATTTTGCGCGTTTTGCGGCGTTTGTCGCCGCGTTTGTCGCGGCTTTCTGTCGATGGCATATCAATTTTAGCCGCATCGCCTTCCAGGGGATATTGCTTCCGGCGGTATCGGTTTTTGCTTTCTACTTTTTATTCAGGGCTTTCCGGACGCGCGCGCAACGGGATTTTGCCCTGTCGGGACTTTTTCTGGGCTTGGGATTTTATACTTATTTGCCGGCCCGACTCGTTCCGGTTGCGGCGGTTTTGGCGTTTCTGATTCGTTGGCGGCGACAGGCGGTTGCCGGCGGAAAAACCGGCGCGGAATACATTTCGCGCGGCGCGGCGACGGCGTTTGCGGCTATGGCGATGGCGAGCGCGCCGCTCTGGATTCACTTTATACATCACCCTGAGTTTTTTGCGGCGCGAGCCCGCGAGGTTTTGGACACGGGATCTGCGGCGGCAAATCTTGTCAAAGTCGCTCTTATGTTCGGTGTGGAGGGCGACGCCAATCCCCGTCACAATATCCCGGGATATCCTATGTTTTCGCTGCCGCTGTTCGCGCTTTTCGCGGGCGGTTTTTTTCTTGCCGTAAAAAATATGATTATCGGCCCGCCCTGCGGCAAAAACTTCGGGCCAAGTTTTGAGCACGGGAATCCGGGCGGATTTCTTATCGGCTGGGCGGCTATCATGGGTATTCCGTCGATATTTTCGTCGGAAGCGCCCCACGCTTTAAGAACCATAGGGCTTCAGCCGCCGGTTTTTATTCTCTGTGGATACTTTGCGGCTGCGGTTTACCGCGGATGGCCGCGTAAAAAGTCGGCGAAATATTTAGTTGCGGCTTTTCTGGTTTTTTTGGCTTTCGGCGAGTTGAGAAATTATTTTTCTGTCTGGGCGGACTCCGCCGTAACGCGCCAGGCTTTCGGTTCGTGGCAGATAGAAGCGCTAAAAAACGCGGGCGGTTTCACGGCCTCGGGAGACGTCGCGGCGCCCATGAGTTTTTATACGAATCCGGCCGTGACATTTCTTGCCGAAACCGTGTGGAAATCACGTTTCGGATGTTATGTTTCTTCGGCGGATTTTGAGTTTTTGTCTCCTCCTCGGAAGGATATGATTTATATGATGTCGCGGATGTCTGCGGCCGACGCCGCCGTCGAGAAAGCGTTCCTGAAAATATATCCGCGCGCGTTTGCGCTCGGCGAAATCAGCTCCGGCGGCGCGCCGATATTCGTTTACTATCGCGTAGCGGCGAAAGACGTCCGCTTGTCGGCGACCTCGCCGATTTCAGGACAAATCGCCGCCGAAATGAACGGAGCTCTTGCGGCCGTGCGCGCCGCGTGCGAAGCCGCGCCGTGGCTTGCGGGGCAGCTGGGGCGCTGTGACAGCGTGTCGCCGTCGAGGCGGGCGGGGAATTACCGGCGATGAAAAAAAATATAAAGGTTCTGGCGGCGATGTCGGGCGGAGTAGACAGTTCCGTCGCCGCCCTGCTGGCTCAAAAAGCCGGATACGAAGTGGTCGGCGCCACAATGCGGCTCTGGAGCGCCTCCGACGACAAACATCGCTCCGGCTGCTGTTCTCTCGACGACGTTTCCGACGCCGCGGCGGTTTGCCGCAGGTTGGGCATACGCCACTACGTCTTCAACTTCTCCGATGTCTTCAAGCGCGAAGTCGCGGATTATTTCGTCGCCGAATATCTGGCGGGACGGACTCCCAATCCGTGCGTGGTCTGCAACGAAACCATAAAGTTCGGCGCCCTCGTCGACAAGGCCGTTTCGCTCGGATTTGATTATCTTGCCACGGGGCACTACGCGCGGACATCCTTCGCCGGACGCGGAAAAAACAAAACATTACTTTTGACAAAGGCCGCCGACCCTTCCCGCGACCAGACGTATTTTCTGTGGCGGGTGCTTCCGATGCGGCTGGCTTCCGCGATGTTTCCGATAGGCGGGCTCAAAAAATCCGCCGTACGCCGCATAGCCCTCGACGCGGGTCTGAGCGTCGCCGAAAAAAAAGAAAGCCGCGACGCGTGTTTCGCGGGCGGCGATTACAAGAAATTTTTGGCAGGCGTATGCCGGAGCGGGTTTCCGTCGGGAGAAAAGTCCGCCTCGGCGGCGGGAGACATCGTCGATGAAAGCGGCAAAGTCCTGGGACGTCACGAAGGGATATTCAGATTTACCGTCGGACAGCGTTCCGGCGCAGGCGTGGCGGCCAAAGAGCGGTTGTATGTACTGAATATCGACCCTTCGTCGAGGCGCGTTACGGTGGGGCCGCGCCCAAGCGCGCTCTCGAAGACGTTTGCCGTCGGCGACTGGCTGCTGCACGCGCCCGGCGAAAAACTTCCCGCTGAATACGGGGTGAAAATCCGCTATCTCTCCGCAGAAATGAAAGGCCGCGTGACCCGCATAGGGGATAAACTGAAAATAGAATTGGAAACACCCGCGTTCGGAGTGACACCCGGCCAGTCGGCGGTATTTTACAAGGGAGATAAAATCATCGGCGGTGGAATTATAAAAGCAGTGGTTAGTGGTTAGTGATTAGTGGTTAGTAAAAGCAAAAAAGCAGTGGCGAATGGCTGGTGATTGGGGCACAGCAGAAAAATACTAATCACTAACCACTAATCACTTACTTTTCGCCGCCGCCTCGACGGCAAACCTTCGGTACTCCTCGTTCGACGGCTCTATGGATGCCGCCCGCCCGAATGCCTTCGCCGCTTCGCGCCATCTGCTTCTCTTCCACTCCAAAGCGCCCAAATTGTAGTGCGCCCTCGCGTTCGACGGCTCGACTATTGCGGCCTCCCGATAAAATATTTCCGCCTCGTCGAGCCGTCCGAATTTCTCGGATATCACGCCCAGATTCAGCCGCGCGTCGGCGTCCCGCGGATAAAACCGCAAAAGTTTTCCGAAAGTATCGGCCGCCGCGGAGTAATCGCCCCGCTCAAAATAAAAGTATCCCAGACGGTGGTACGCGCCCGGGTTGTCGAGCCAAAAAGCCGTTTTGAAGTTTCTTGCCGCCCGTTTGGCGTCGCCCGCCGCCGCGTAATAATCTCCTAAAATCAAAAAGTGACTCGCATAAATTCCCTCGCTGCGGATTTCTTTTTCAGGAGGCCGCAGGACGAAAATCTCGTCGGGAAATACCGCCGGAATTTTTTCGCCCCGCGAAATATGCAGAAGTCCGCGCGGCGTTTTAGGCGTGACGGTCTGCGCCGGCAGGAATGTGGCGTAAACAACCCGCCTGCCGCCTGCGGAAGCGTTTTCTATCAGAGCCGATTCGATTTTATTTCTGAGCGCAAGACGCCCCGCGCCCCATATTTTATAGTAATCGACGCCATAAACGCTTTTGGAAACACCCGCGTTTGCGTCGAGAAAATCGATGTCGGGACGTTTTCCCGCGATTCGCAAAAGATAACTCACGCAAAATTCCATTTCATCCGCGCGGTCGAATATGACCAGAGAATCCGGCGGAGTGTTTTTAAGCAGGTTGCAGGCGTAATCGTAGAAGGTAAAATGATATCTTGACGAGTTTTTTACGGCCGACCCGTTTACCGCCGCCGCCGTCAGAATAATCCCCGCCGCGGCGATGACGCGCGCGTCTTTGAGGCGCGCCAGCGCTATTGCGATATAAGTGCACCACGCTATTCCCGCAAGGTAAAGAAATCTCGACAGCAGCGCCGACGAGTTTCTGTCCACGCCCACGTTTGCGGCCGCCAGAAAGGCCGGCCCCGCTCCGATAAAAAGAAGAAAAAGAAATATTCCGCCGCCCGCGGTTTTTTTATCTTTTCCGTCGGACGTTTTATTTTTTTTGACGATGAAACTTAAAAGCAGTCCCGCGCAGCCGGTCAGAAATCCGGCAGGCGAAAAAGACGAGATGAGTTCAGAGACGAGAAATCGGAGTTTCGGAATCCACGGCGAAATGTCGAGCAAATTCATTTCGCCCTGCGCCAGCTTGGCCGCGCCGTATCTGGAACGCAAAACCACGTCGAGAAACCGCGCCGCCGTGGACGGGTCCTCCCACGAGTATACGGCTCCCGCGGCGGCTCTTACGGGTATCAATAGCAAAGGAGTCATTCCGAGCGCGCCGAAAAACGCGTATGATGCTATGTCCCTCGTGGCAACCCGCTTTTCCTTCCACGCGAAATAAAAAATCGCGGGCAGCCAGAACGCCGCTATATAATGCGACACGAAAGACAATCCCCATACGAAAAACGCCAGCCGGAGTTTTTTGCCCGCTTCCATCCCCGACGACAGAGCCCACAGCATCGCCGCCGAGAAAAAAATCGACAGCCCGTAAACTTCCGTAACCGTTGCTGTTCCGTAAAAAAGCGCGGATGCTCCCAGCGCAAGCGCGGCCCAGAATCCCGCCGCCGAGGAACCCGATACCGCCGCAAAAAAGAAAAAAGCAGCAGTCACACCCGCCGCCGATGAAATCGCCGACACAAGATTCGCTCTGTAAGCCGGATTTGCGAGAGGCAACAGCGTCTTGGCCGCCCCGCCCGTCAGAGAATAAACGGGATAGCCCGGAGAGTGAGCCACGCCCAGCGTATGGGCGACCCCCGCGAGTTCTCCGGAATCGTCCGATGTTATCGTCGGCGATAACCCCCGAACATAGAGGGCGGTAACCGCAAGAAAAACCGCCGCCGAAGCGACTATTTTATTCATATTACGAGTATTTTATCAAAAAACCGGCGGGCGGCGGTCTTGTTTCGATGCCTCTTAATAAAAACTTGACTTCAGCGGTAAATTTGTGTATATGCTAAAGTGTGGATCAAACAGCATAGCAGGGGGTAATATGGCGCCGATTTCCCTTTGTAAGTCGTTCCTTTCGACGGTTGTTTTGATATTTTTGGTGAATGTCTCTTTTGCCTCCGTCCCCCGCCTGATGAACCTTCAAGGCCGCCTCACCGACAAAAACGGCATACCTCTAAGCGGCGCATACGAAGTAAAGTTTTCCGTCTGGAATTCCGCCTTGGGGGGGGTAATGCTCTGGGATGAAAAACAAAGCGTCGACTGCGAACGCGGGGTTTTTCAGATACTGCTTGGCTCGGTCAATCCCATACCATCTAACGT
>PHAL01000029.1 GCA_002840355.1 Elusimicrobia bacterium HGW-Elusimicrobia-3
GTGGCGGGCGGCGTGTGGGCTCGGCGGTGGGGCGGGGACCGGCCGGAAGTCCGGTGGGATGGCTTGCTGACCGGGATTCTTCTGCTGGCGTTGGGGGTTCGCTTGATTCATCCGTTGCAGACATGGGCGCTGGGGCAGTCGGATGCGTACAGCCATCTGGGATTTATGATGGATGTGCTGGCGCGCGGGCAGGTGGCGAATGCGGATTATCCGCCGGCGTATGCGTGGGTGCTGGCGCTGCCGGCGCCGGTGCTTTCTCCCTACGAGGTGAACCTGCGCTCGGTGGCTGGCGGCTTGCTGATAGAGTCCAGGGACAACCGGCTCTACTCGGCCGAACCGGTGTGCGCGACTAAACGCAAGCCCACGGAGGCCGAGGCGGCCGCGCTGCGGCTGGCCTGGAAGACGGTGAAGTACGCCAAGACCTACGCTGTGGCGCTGGCCGAGGGCCGCTGCGTGGCGGCTATCAGCGCCTCGGAGAGCTCCACCTACGACGCGGTGCGCAACGCCCTGTGGAAGATGCGCGAGAAGCGCTCCATCCTGCCGGGCGCGGGGCCGCTGGTGCTGGCGGCCGACGCCGCGCTGCCGCTGAAGACGCTGCAGGCCGCCCTGGCCGGCGGCGTGACGGCCGTGATACAGCCGGGGGGCTGGCAGGACGACGAGGACTGCGCCCGGTTCTGCGACGAAAGGAATGTCGCGATGTTACTGGCCGGCATCCGCCATTTCAGGCACTGATCCCACATCTACAGGCATGGCCCGGCTTGCCACTCGCTCATAGAGCTGGCGCCGCTATAGGGGGCCCGCCAAGGGTACGCCTTCTCCGGGTACGCTCGGCCACACCGTGGCCTCGCTCTTTCGCTTCGGTTCGGCGCTGCGCAAGCCTCACCTACGCGAGGCCCCTCCGAAGGCATACCCTCGTCGGGCCTTTGCACTGCGTACTAAAATCGAGAGCGGCAAGCCGGGGCATGCCTGCCGCCTCTACTAGTTTATTGTGCCTGAAACTGGCGGAGGGGAAATTGTTATAATTAAATTTATGGAAAACACGGAGATCAAGAGCAATTTTATTCGCGAGATTATCGATAAGGATATGGAGAGCGGCAGGTTCGACGGCCGGGTGCATACGCGCTTTCCCCCGGAGCCCAACGGCTACCTGCATATCGGCCACGCCACTTCCATCATCCTCAACTCCGGCATAGCGGCCGCCTACAAGGGCAAGTTCAACCTGCGCTTCGACGACACCAACCCGGCCAAGGAAGAGCAGGAGTACGTGGATTCCATCGTAGAGGACGTGCGGTGGCTGGGCGGCAATTTCGAGGACAGGCTGTTCTTCGCCTCCGACTATTTTCAGCAGATGTACGACTGGGCCATGCAGCTGGTGAAGGCCGGCAAGGCCTTCGTCTGCGACCTGAACGCCGAACAGATCCGCGAGCACCGCGGCGCCCCGGGCACGCCCGGCAAGGACAGCCCGTTCCGCAACCGCTCCATCGAGGAGAACGTCGACCTCTTCGAGCGCATGAGGAAGGGGGAATTCCCCGACGGCAGCCGCACGCTGCGCGCCAAGATAGACATGGCGCACCCCAACATCAACATGCGCGACCCGGTGATGTACCGCATCCTGCACGCCGAGCACCACCGCCAGGGCAATAAGTGGTGCATCTACCCGATGTACGACTGGGCCCACGGCCTGGAAGACTCCATCGAGGGCATCACCCATTCCATCTGCACGCTGGAGTTCGAGGACCACCGCCCGCTCTACGACTGGTACCTGGACCAGCTGGGCGTCTACCACCCGCAGCAGATAGAGTTCGCCCGCCGCACGCTGGGCAACACCATCACCAGCAAGCGCAAGCTGCTGGAACTGGTGAAGGAGAAGTTCGTGGAAGGCTGGGACGACCCGCGCATGCCCACGGTCTCCGGCTACCGCCGCCGCGGCTACACCGCCAGCGCCCTGCGCGCTTTCTGCGACGAGATCGGCATCACCAAGGTGCCCGGCATCTCGGATATCTGGGTGCTGGAGAACGCCCTGCGCAACGAGCTCAATGCTTCTGCCCCGCGCGCCATGGCCGTGCTCAAGCCGCTCAAGGTGGTGCTCACTAATTACCCCGAGGGCCAGACCGAGGAGATGTGCGCCGCCAATCACCCCGAGAACCCGGAGGCCGGCACCCGCAAAGTGCCGTTCTCGCGCGAGCTTTACATCGAGCAGGGCGATTTCATGGAAACGCCGCCCAAGAAGTTCTTCCGCATGACGCCCGGCCAGGAAGTGCGCCTGCGCGCCGCCTATATCGTAAAGTGCGAGAGCGTGGTGAAGGACGCCGCCGGCAACATCACCGAGGTGCATTGTACCTACGACCCCGCCACCAGGGGCGGCGACGCGCCCGACGGCCGCAAGATCAAGGGCACCATACACTGGGTCTCGGCCCGGCACGCCCTGCCCGCGAAAGTGCGGCTTTACGACGCGCTGTTCACGGTGCGCAACCCTGAGGCCGTAGAAGAGGGGCACGATTACAAGGAAAACATCAACCCCGCCTCGCTCGAGGTCATAGAGCGGGCCATGCTGGAGCCGTCGCTCGCCGCGGCTGCCCCCGGTTCGCGCTGGCAGTTCGAACGGCTGGGTTATTTCTTCGCCGACCCCAAGGATTCCGTTCCCGGCGCCCCGGTGTTCAACCGCACCGTGACGCTGAAGGACACCTGGGCCAAGATAGAACAGAAGGCCCCCGGCGCTAAATAGCGCGGGGCGGTAAACTTATGAAGCGTATCAAGAGCGTAGTTCTTTTTTACAACTCCAAGCGGCGCAAGGCCATCTCCTGCGCCGCGGCCATTGAGCGGCGCCTGCGCGCCGCCGCGGTCAGGGTGCAGAAGGTCTGCGTCAATGACCCCGCCTGCGAGATCAAGCAGGGCGACGCCGCGGTGGCTGTCGGCGGGGACGGCACCGTGCTGTACGCGGCGCGCCACGTGATCCGGCTGGGCATCCCGGTGCTGGGCATCAACGCCGGCGGGCTCGGCTTCCTGAGCGGCATGGAGCAGAAAGATTTCCTCAAGAACGCGGAGCTCTTTCTCGCCGGCAAATTCCACAGGGAGAAGCGCAGCCTGCTCTCCGTCAGCGTGCGCCGCGCCGGCCGTACCGTCTTCGGCCCGCAGCCCGCGCTCAACGACTGCGTGATGCGCAACCCGGAGGCCCGCGCCTTCCAGCTGCGCGCCTCTTTCGGCGGGCAGTTCCTGTCCGACTATTTCGGCGACGGGCTGATAGTCTCCACGCCCAGCGGCTCCACGGCCTACAGCCTGGCCGCCTCCGGCCCCATAGTGATGCCGGACCTGGAAGTGTTCCTGCTTTCGCCCATCTGCCCTCACACCCTCACGCACCGCCCGATAGCGCTTTCGGCGGCCAAGGAACTGGAGGTCTCCGTGCGCCCCGGCAATTACGCCCCGCGGGCCCTCTCGCTGTCCATAGACGGGCAGGAGAACTTCGGCCTGGAACCGGAGGATTCCGTGCTGGTGTCCCGCTACCCGCGGTCTTTCGAGCTGCTGGTGCCGGACAATTTCTCCTATTTCGACATCCTGCGGCGCAAATTGAGCTGGGGAGAGAGGTAGTCGGGAGGGATATCGCCCCGCCCGGCCGGGAAGAGGGAACCGTTGCGCGGTTCCCCCCCGAGGCGGGGCCCCCCTTCCCCAACGGCCGTTCGGAACGATACCCCTCCCTCCTTGAGAACTATAACGGAGGGGAAGAGAATTCAGATGCTGAAGAAACTTTCTATTAAAAATTTCGCGGTCATCGACGCGCTGGACCTGGAACCGGGGCCGGGGCTGAACATCTTTACCGGCGAGACCGGCGCGGGCAAGTCCATCATTATCTCGGCGCTGGGCTTCCTGCTGGGCGAGCGCTCCGGCGCCGACATCCTGCGCCCCGGCGCGGCCTCCGCCGAGGTGGAGGGGGAATTCCTCGCCGATAACCTGCCGCCGGCCCTGGCCGAGCGCTGGGCGGTGAAGAGCAAGACTTTGAAAGTACGGCGCCAAGCCGACCCCAAGGGCCGTACCCGCGCCTCCATCAACGGCGCGCCGGCGGCGCTGGCGCAGCTGTCCGAGATCGGCGGCTACCTGGTGGATTTCCACGGCCAGAACGAGCACCAGAGCCTGCTCAAGCCCGAGACCCAGCGCGACCTGCTGGACCGCTACGGCAGGCTGGAGAAAGAGGTCAGGGCCGTGGCCGAGGCCTGGGCCGCCGCCCGCGCGCTGGAGGAGAGCCTCAACGCCGTCTCCATGTCGGAGGATGAGCGCGCGCGCCTGCTGGACCTCTATAAGTTCCAGCTCTCCGAGATAGAGGCCGCAGGTTTGAAGCCTGGAGAGGAGGAGGAGCTGGAAGCCCTCTGGCCCCGCCTGAAGAACTCTGAAAAACTTTTTACGCTGTCCGGCGAGGCCCACGCCCTGGCGGACGACGCCTCCGGCGCCGCCGAGAAGGCGCTGGAGCGCCTGAAAGCCCTGGCGGCCATAGATCCCACGGCCGAGCCGCTGGTAACCAGGATGAATTCCGCGGCGATAGAGCTGCGCGACCTCACCGGCGAGCTGCGCGCCTACGGCAAGGGCGTGCACAGCGACCCCGGCGAGGTGGACCGCGTGCTGGGCCGGCTGGAAAAATTCAAGACCCTGAAGAAGAAGTACGGCGTCGACATCCCCGCCGTGCTGGCCCGGGCCGGCGAGCTGCGGGCCAAGGCCGACGCGCTCGACGGCCTGACGCTGGACCGCTCCGAGCTGGAGCAAAAGCTGGCCGCGGCGAGGGCGAAGCTGGAGAAGCTGGCCCTGGCCCTGCACGACCGGCGCGAAGCCGCCGCCAAAAAGCTTTCGGCGGAGATCCTGAAAGAGGCGCAGGGGCTGGGTTTCAAGGAAGTCCGCTTCGCCGTGGACGCCGCCTACGACGAGAACGCCATCGCCTCTTTCGGCGGCGACTCGGTGGAGTACCTCTTTACGGCCAACCCCGGCTACCCGCTGCGGCCGCTGCGCTATACCGCCTCGGGCGGCGAGATGGCCCGCATCATGCTGGCGCTCAAGACCGCGCTGTCGAAGGCCGACCATATCGGCGCGCAGGTGTTCGACGAGGTGGACGCCGGCGTGGGCGCCGTCACGGGGCGGCTGGTGGGCGAGAAGCTGGCCCGCCTGGCCGCCGACAAACAGATCTTCTGCATCACGCACCTGCCGCAGGTGGCGGCTTTCGGCTCGGCGCATTTCTTCGTGGAGAAGGACGTTAAGGCCGGCGTGGCCGCGGCCGCGGTGCGGCGGCTCGACGAGCCGGCCCGCGAGCTGGAGATAGCGCGCATGCTGGGCGGCAAGAAGCAGAGCACCGACCTGGGCCTCAAGCATGCCCGCGAGCTGCTGGCCGAGTCCCGCAAGTAATTTCATTCAAACCCAGCCACAAGGAAACACAACATGGAAGTCAGGACCAGATTCGCCCCCAGCCCGACGGGCTACATGCATATCGGCAACCTCCGCACGGCGCTCTACGCCTACCTCTACGCCCGCAAGAACAAGGGCGTCTTCATCCTGCGCATAGAGGATACCGACCAGGCCCGCCTGGTGGGGGACAGCGTTAAGGTGATCTACGAGAGCCTGGCCGTGACCGGCCTGGAACACGACGAGGGTCCGGACAAGGGCGGCCCGGTGGGGCCTTACGTGCAGAGCGAGCGCAAGCCTATCTACCGCGAGTACGCGGACAAACTGCTGGCCTCCGGCCAGGCCTACCGCTGCTTCTGCGAGAAGACCGAGAAGCAGGAGGAGCCCGGCGAGGAGCAGGACGGCCCGATACTGGGTTACGACGGGCGCTGTTCCAGGCTGAGCGAGGCGGAAATCCAGCAGAAGCTGTCGGCCGGCCTGCCTTTCGTCATCAGGCAGAAGATAGACCGCGAGGGCAGCACCACGTTCAAGGATTTCGTCTACGGCGAGATCACCGTGGACCACAAGCAGCTCGACGACCAGATCCTGCTCAAGCGCGACGGCTTCCCGACTTACAATTTCGCCAACGTGGTGGACGACCATTTGATGGGCATCACGCACGTGATGCGCGGCTGCGAGTATATCTCGTCTACGCCCAAGTACCTGCTGCTCTACGGCGCCTTCGGCTGGACCGCCCCGGAGCACATACACCTGCCCCATATCATGGGCGCCAACGGCAAGAAGCTGTCCAAGCGCGAGGGCAGCGCGGCGCTGTCCGACCTGCTGAACAAGGGCTTCCTGCCCGAGGCCATCCTCAATTACATCGCGCTGCTCGGCTGGAACCCCGGCACCGAGCAGGAATTCTTCACCAAGGCCGACCTGATAGAGAAGTTTGACATAGCCCGCATCGGCAAGGCGCCGGCCATGTTCGACGAGACCAAGCTGGCCTGGCTCAACGCCCAGCACGTGAAGGCGCTGCCCCCGGAGAAGGCGCACGAGCTGTTCCTGAAATTCTATCCCGAGGCCGTCGTTAAGGGCTTCGACGCCGCCAAACTGACCGGCTACATACAGGGCAAGGTGGAGAAGCTCTCCGACATCCCGGCCATGGTGGCTTTCCTGACCCGGCTGGACGAGCAGTACTCGGCGGAGCTTTTCGTCCACGCCAAGAACAAGACCACTCTCGAGAGCAGCAAGGCGACGCTGGGTGAACTGCAGGGCATTCTTTCCGTCCTGCCGGCCTGGGATTACGCCTCCATACTCGCCGCCGTGAAAGGCTATGCCGAGGCCAAGGGCGCCAAGCTGGGCCCGGTGATGTGGCCGCTGCGCATAGCCATCTCCGGCCAGGCTGTCACGCCCACCGGCGCCGTGGAAATAGCGGAGCTGCTCGGCAAACCCGAAACCCTCCGCCGCGTCTCCCTGGCCATAGCTAAATTATAGCCAGGTAGGCGAACCGGGGAGGGCAGCGAGGGTACGCCTTCTCCGGGTACGCTCGGCCACACCGTGGCCTCGCTCTTTCGCTTCGGCTCGGCGCTTACGCAAGCCTCACCTACGCGAGGCCCCTCCGAAGGCATACCCCCGCCGCCCTTACGGTCACCATCCCAGAGGTTTACGCTGATCCTTGGCAATATTTCTGCAAAGTCTATGGCTTATAGTTTATAGACAGGGATGACGGAGGGCTGGGTTCGGAAGGCCCTCACGGAGGGAGGAGCTTGCGTAAGCGCGACGACTGGGTGGAGCGAAGCGACACCGCAGTGTGAGGAGGGAACGTTCGTGTGCGCGACGCCACGCATAAACCGCATAGCGGTTTTGCGCGGCCCCGCCTCGGCGATTTTCTCTGAAAAATCGCCTCCGGCCTTGCGGACCGGCACAGCCGGTCCTCACGTGCCTGACGGGCCCAGACCTCCGGCAGCCCACTGGCATCCTGTAACAAATTTTCTACATCTTTGTATCAAATCCAACATTGGGGAGTGGTAGAATTTTCATAGCGACTACTATGAAATACTGGTTCTACTCAGAAGGCAATATCCTAGGCCCTTACGAGCCGGCAGAAATGCTGGCCCTGCCCGCTTTTGCCGACGAGAGCCTGGTCTGCCCCGAGAGCGCCACCGGCGACAACCCCGGCGACTGGCGCCCCGCCTCCCAGGTGGCCGAGATAGCGGCCGCCCTCAGCGTGGGCGTGGGGCACACCGTCAGCGCCGGCGCCATGACCGGCTCCTACGAGTATGAGACCGGCTTCAGCTCCTCCGTGAACTATTTCGACAACCGCGAGCCCGCGGCCGGCGCCAGCTACGGGGAACTGCTCGACACCATAGACAATATCCTGGGCGCCTATAAAGAAGGCCCCGCCGCCCCCGGCAAGCCCGCCGAGACCGATTACGACCTGGCCGAGAAGTTCGACATCCGCCTCTCCCGCATACAGGAAGAGCTGGAGGCCGCCCGCTGGGAGAAGAACCTCCTCCTCGAGAAAATGCGCATGAAGGAGATGGAGGAGAAGAAGAACAAGGCCCGCATAGAGGAGCTCGAGGCCCGCCTCAAGGGCGAGAAGGAAAAACTGGACGGCAGCGTGAAGGAGACCGCGCAGGCCCTGCACCTGGCCGATCTGAAAGACAAGGCCGAAACCCTGCGCCAGATAGAAGAGATCAAGAAAGAAGAACTTTCGCTGAAAGAAGACGAGGCCCGCCGGCCCGCGCCCGCCCCCGCTGCCGAAGCGGCAGGCGTGCCGGTTCCCGAGGCGGCCGCGGAGCCGGTTTCCGAGACCCCCGCCGAGCCCGAGGCGCCCGCCGTTGAACCCCGCGGCTTTAAGGCCCAGCCCATCTCCGCCGCGGCTTTCCCCGAGACGGCCCCCGCCGCCGACCAGGCCGCCCCCAGGATAGAGACCCGCTCCTTCAAGAGCATCAAGGCCGGCGCCGAGATAAAGCTCGCCCGCACCGTGGGGGACGAACTCAAGGAAGAGGCAGAAGACCCCGGCATGACCAAGCGCTCCTTCAAGAGCCTCGGCCAGACCCAGCCTCCGGCTTACGTCTACGGCTCCCATTATGACAAGCCGCTCCCCGGCCCCGAGGCCGCGCCCGCCGGCGCTTTCCCCGAAGCCGCGTCCGAGCCCCTGCCCCAGCAGGCCGGCGGCATAGTGTACGACTTCACCGTGGTCACCACCAGGCCCGCGGACGTGCAGCAGTTCAAGATCGAGGCCCGCCAGGAGCAGCCCATAGATTACAGGCCGGTCAAGCCGCCTACCTACGACATGGGCATACAGCAGGCCGCCCCCGCGCCGCAGGCCCAGCCGGCGCCTCAGGCCCAGCCCCAGCCCGCGGCGAGCCCGGCCCCTGCCCCCGCTCAGGCGCAGCAGCCTTTCCAGTTCCAGCCCGCCTACCAGGCGCCCGCACAGGCCCCCACGCCCACTTTCCAGCAGGCGGCCCAGGCCCAGCCCGCTTACCAGTTCCAGCCCGGCGCCGCGGCCCAACCCGCGCCGGCCCCCGCTCCCGTGGCGCAGATGGCCCCGGCCGCCGCCGCGCCCCAGGCCGCCCCTGCTCCCGCCGCTGCCCCCGAGGCCGGCCCCGATTCTCCCGATAAGACCGTGCGCCTGGTCATGCCCTCGCAGAAAGGCAAGCCGGCGGTGAAGGCGGATGAAAAGCCCCGCAAGAAGGGCGGCAGGACGGCTTTCCTGGCCATACTCGTGATCTTCGGCTCCATAGCCGCCGGCGGTCTCGGTTACTTCTTCCTCGGCGAGGGCGTAACTTTCTCTGAATTCTCGATGCTGAGCCTGGGCGGCAAGAAGAAGCCTTCCACCCTGCCCAGCCAGCTTGACCCCCAGGCCGGCGAGGATGCCGCCGCCCGGACCGCCGCGCCCGTAGCGCAGCCCGAGGCCGAGGCGCAGCCCGCGCCCGCTCCGGCTCCCGCGCAGCAGCCCGTCAACGAGAACATCAAGAAGGCCATAGACATAGTCAAGAACTACAAGCTTTCCGGCGGCCGCGGCGGCATAGCCACCTGGTTCGCCAATTCCTTCCTGTCCAATACCGGCGGCGCCAACGAGGAGTGGACCGCCACCCCGCTGCACGGCGACATTTTGGTGGTGCAGTACCGCCTGCTGCGGCCCAAGCAGGAGCCGCTGGTGTACCAGTTCGAGGTGGATTCGGCTAAAAGGGACATCGTGCGCGGTATCAACAATAACGCGCTGGAACTGTTGGACTTTGCCGCCAAAGAGAAGAGCGTGAGCGCGGCCCCGGTCAGGAAAGCCGCCCCCAGGAAAGCCGCCCCCAGGAAGCCGGTGCGCAAGGTCGTCAGGAGTTCCGAACCGGATCTTCTGCCGCTGCCCGAAGCCCCCTCAGCGGGGTCCGGCGACCAGGACCCGACCGGCTTCGAGAATCCAGGGGCCGATTCCGAGCAGGTGAAGTACCTGAAGGCGCAGGAATCAGACGAGGAGCTGTTCTAAGGCCGGCCGGGGGGTTGCTCTTGCCAATCGGTGCCGTCTATTTATAGTATTATGTAAGTCCAAGCTGGGGGGCCTGCGCCGCGGAGGCGCGGGCCTGTCTCGCTTTTTCAGACTATGGCAGAGAAAGGAATATCCGTAAACATTTCAAGGCGCCTCGGGGAGATGCTTGTCTCCGCGGGCCTCGTTACCGCCGCGCAGCTGGCCGAGGTGCTGGAGATGCAGCGCACCAGCGGCGGCAAGCTGGGCCAGCTGCTGGTGCACAAGAAATTCATAGACGAGCGCAAGCTGCTGGAGTTCCTCAGCAAGCAGTTCGGTATAGAGTTCGTGGACCTGCGCGGCCTCGCCATAAAAGACGAGATCCTGAAGATCATCCCCGAGAACATCGCCCGCCGTTACGGCCTGGTGGCCGTGGATAAGACCGAGAATAAGCTGAAGGTGGCGATGGAGGACCCGCTCAACATCGTCGTCCTCGACGACCTGAAGATGATGACGGGCTTCGACATCAAGCCGGTCTTCGGGGCCGAGTCCGACATCAGCGCGGCGATAGACAAGAATTACGGGGCCAAGACCTCCAAGGAAGCCCTGGACGACATCCTGCGCAAGACCGTCAACGGCACCACCGAGGTGTCGCTGGTGGAGGAGGACTCCAATAAAGGCGGCGGCGACGACCTGATCTCGCTGGAGGCCACGGGCGAGGCCGCGCCTATCGTGAAGATGGTCAACCTGATCATCTCCAGCGCGATCAAGGCCCACGCCTCCGACATCCATATCGAGCCGACCTACAAGGAGACCAAGGTCCGGTTCCGCATAGACGGCGTGCTGCACGCGCAGCCTTCGCCGCCCAAAAAATTCCACAACGCCATCGTCAGCCGCCTCAAGATCATGTCCACCCTCGACATCTCCGAGCGCCGCATGCCGCAGGACGGCCGCACCAAGCTCAAGATCGAGGACCACGAGGTGGACCTGCGCGTCTCCGTCCTGCCCTGCGGCCCGGGCGAGAAGGTGGTCATGCGCATCCTGGACTCCTCCGGCCTCAAGCTGCGGCTGGAGGACCTGGGCATGGAGCCGGAGAACCTGGCCATCTTCGCCAAGTGCCTCAAGGCCCCGCACGGCATCAATCTGGTCACCGGCCCCACCGGCTCGGGCAAATCCACCACCCTCTATTCCGCCCTCGCCACGCTCAACGAGCCCGACGTCAACATCGTCACCATCGAGGACCCGATCGAGTACCAGCTGGAGGGCATCAACCAGGTGATGGTCAACAACGACGTCGGCCTCACTTTCGCGGCCGGCCTGCGCTCGTTCCTGCGCCAGGACCCGGACGTGATCATGGTGGGCGAGATCCGCGATTTCGAGACCATGGCCACCGCCATCAACGCGGCCATGACGGGCCACCTGGTCTTCTCCACGCTGCACACCAACGACGCCCCCGGCGCCATCACCCGCATAGGCATGATGGGGGTGGAGCCGTTCCTGACCTCTTCGACGCTGCTGATGGTGGTGGCGCAGCGCCTGGTGCGCTGCATCTGCAAGGGCTGCAAGGAAACCTACGAGGTGGCGCCCGAGCTGCTGGTCAGCCTGGGGGTGCCCAGGGCTATCCTTGATAATAATATTAAAAATGGTAAAATTACCCTGTCCAGAGGGAGGGGGTGCGACATCTGCGCCCAGACCGGCTATAAAGGCCGCATGGGTATACACGAGATACTTGAGGTCAGCGACGCCATCAGGGCCCTGATCATAGAGAAAGCGCACACCTCGAAGATAAAAGAGGCCGCGCGCAAGAATGGCATGATCACGCTGCGCGAATCGGCCCTCCGCAAGCTTTTTTCGGGAGCGACCACGGTGGAAGAAGTCATCCGCGTCACCGGGTCCGACGTGGATTAAATCAGGCAACCCTACAGGAGCTAAACGAATATGGTAACAATGAGCGAACTGTTCATAATGATGCACGAGAAGAACGCCTCGGACATCCACATTACCGCCGGCGCCACCCCGATGCTGCGCATAGACGGCGACCTGGTGCAGACCCCTTTCGAAAAGCTCACCCCCGAGATGTGCCAGACGCTGATCTTCTCGCTGATGACCGACGCGCAGCGCCAGCGCTTCGAGGCCACCAACGAACTCGACTTCGCCTTCGGCATCAAGGGCATGGGCCGCCTGCGCATGAACGCCTACCGCCAGCGCGGCGTGGTCGGCGCGGCCATCCGCTCCATCCCGAGCAAGTACAAGACTTTCGAAGAGCTCAACCTGCCCCCGGTCGTCTATGAACTGATGAAGATGACCAAGGGCCTGCTGCTCATTACCGGCCCCACGGGCTCGGGCAAGTCCACCACGCTCGCTTCGATGATAGACTACCTCAACGAGCACCGCAACTACCATATCATCACGGTAGAGGACCCTATCGAGTACGTGCACACGCACAAGAAGAGCATAGTCAACCAGCGCGAAGTCGGCGCCGACACCGAGACCTTCGGCGCCGCGCTGCGCCACGTGCTGCGCCAGGACCCCGATGTCATCCTGATCGGCGAGCTGCGCGACCTGGAGACCATCGGCGCCGCCCTGAACATCGCCGAAACCGGCCACCTGGTGTTCGCCACGCTGCACACCTCCGACGCCGCCCAGACGATCAACCGCATCATCGACGTCTTCCCGCCGCACCAGCAGGAGCAGATCCGCGTGCAGCTGTCGTTCGTGCTGCAGGGCGTGTTCGCGCAGCAGCTGCTGCCCCACGCCAGCGGCACCGGCCGCACCCTCGCCTGCGAGGTGCTCATCGCCAATTCCGCCGTCCGCAACCTCATCCGCGAGCAGAAGATCGAGCAGATCGCCACGATCATCCAGACCGGCGGCAAGTTCGGCATGGTCACGATGAACCAGTCGCTCGTCGAACTTTACAAGAAGCAGAAGATCAGCTACCAGGAAGCCGTGAACCGCTCCACCGACCCCGAAGACCTCAAGAAGCTCCTGCAGAAGTCGCTGTCGGTCACGGGTTGATGAACGATGCAATTCGCCTATAAAGCCAAGGACAATAACGGCAAGCTCACCGAAGGCATGGTGGAGGCGCCGGACGAGAAGGCGGCGATCGCGCGCCTGCGCGGCCAGCGCCTCTCCGTCACCGAGATCAAGGCCGGCGGCAAGGTCGGCAGGCAGGGCAAGAAGGGCGGGTCGATCGACAACAAGGACGTCGTCATCTTCTCGCGGCAGCTCTCCACGCTGGTGTCCTCCGGCGTGCCCATCGTGCAGGGCCTGACCATCCTCAGCGAGCAGGCCGAAACCCCCAACTTCAAACTGGTGCTGGGCGCGCTGCGCACCGACATCGAGGCCGGCCTTTCCATCGCCGACGCGATGAAGAAGCACCCGAACGCATTCACCGAGCTGTACGTGGCCATGATCCGCGCCGGCGAGGTGGGCGGTATCCTCGACACCATCCTCGAGCGCCTGTCCGCCTACCTGGAGGCCAACGAGGCCCTGAAGGCCAAGGTCAAGGCCGCGATGATGTACCCTATCGTCGTCTTCAGCGCCGCCGGCCTGATCACCATCTTCCTGATCGTCTTCGTGATCCCGATCTTCAAGGATATCTTCGCCGGCTTCGGCGCCGAGCTGCCCTTCATCACGCAGATGCTGATCAACATCTCGGACTTCATGCGCTCCAAGATCCTCTACATGCTGCCGGTAATAGGCGGCCTTGTGTGGGGGATCAAGCGCTGGATGAAGACCGAGAAAGGCCGGTGGAAGGTGGACGAGCTTTCACTGAAACTTCCTGTCTTCGGCATCCTGCTCAAGAAGGTGGCCATCGCCAAGTTCAGCCGCACGCTGGGCACGCTGATCAAGTCCGGCGTGCCGATCCTGCAGGGGCTCGAGACCGTGGCCAAGACGGCCGGCAACAAGGTCA
Source organism: Elusimicrobia bacterium HGW-Elusimicrobia-3 (assembly GCA_002840355.1). Taxonomy (GTDB): domain Bacteria; phylum Elusimicrobiota; class Elusimicrobia; order Elusimicrobiales; family UBA9959; genus UBA9959. The sequence goes on from PHAL01000029.1 coordinate 13,734, forward strand.
TCGAGGCCGCCATCGACAACAGCCAGAAGTCCATCAAAGAGGGCGGCCGCATCTCCGACCCGCTCAAGAAGGCCAACATCTTCCCGCCGATGGTCATCCAGATGATCAGCGTGGGCGAGGAGACCGGCGGCCTCGACAACATGCTCACCAAGATCGCCGACTTCTACGACCAGGAGGTGGACACGGCCGTGAAGGGCCTCACCTCCATGCTCGAGCCGCTGATCATGATCTTCCTGGGCGTCGTCATCGGCACTATCGTCATCGCCATGTTCATGCCGATGTTCAGCCTGGGCGAAATGGTCGGCTAGCGCCGCGCCGCCCGCTGAAAAGCCCGGCCCTCGCCGGGCTTTTTCATTTCTGCCTGGGAAGCGGTATTACCAACGCCGCCCCGTATTTGTTATCATAGAGGCAGCGCCGCTCTTGTTTTGCGGCGCGACGGGGAACTGGGGGACAATAAGCAACAGCTCTTCCTTATTCCCGCATAATAAGCACAGAAACGCCGATAAACCGCGGCCGGCAATCCTTCGATAGAGGTGAATGATGCGAAAATACCTTTGGGCCCTCCTTGCTGTTTTTGTCTGCTCTCTCCCTTCTCTGCTGGCCGCCGCCCCGGGTTATTACACGGACCCGTTCTCCAAGTTCCAGACCGCCGTTAAACCGGTGAGGAACCTGCCCGACGGCGCCGCGCAGTGGAAGGCCATCGCCGCCGGCCTGGCGGCGGACCCGCTCTTCGCCTCCCTCGGCCTCGACAAGCTTACCTACTCCGGGGGCAACCAGCTCTCTTACGATTTCGACCTGCGGCTGGGCGAGATAGACCTGGACCTGAAGGGCACGCTCACCTTCGACGCGGCCGCTGCCGACGGGCAGCCCGTGGCCACTCTGACCTCCGCGGCCCAGTCCCGCACCGCGGCCGACCTGGTGGATATCGGCGCGCTGCACGCCACCTCGGCCAGCCTGGAAGCCGCCGTCTATAAGGAAAGCGGCGAGTACAAGCTCTACGCCCGGATCATCCCGAGGTTCACCAATTACAACAAGCCCCCGCTGCCTTCCCTGCTGCTGTCCAAGAGCAAAGGCGGCCTGGACTATACCGTGATAGGCGGCAATCTGGCGCTGAGGGATATCTTCCCTTTCGCGGCGCAGGCCCCGCTCTACAAGCAGTTCGCCTTCGAGAGCCTCTCCAAGAGCGGCACCACGCTGTCGGTCAAAGGCTCGGTCGGCGGCCGCGCCGTGACGGCTGCCGGCGACACCGTGAAGGATACGCTGTTCGTTACCGGCGACGGCCTCACTGCCGCCGATTTTTACCCTGAAACCGCGGCCCTGCCCCTGCTCAATGGTCTCGCTTTCGACAGTTTCTCCCTGACCGCCGCCGGCGAGGCCGTGGCCGGCCGGCTGAACGGCAAGAAAGTCTCCGTCTCCCGCGGGGCCGACAAGAAATCCTTCGCCGTGACCGGAGACGATATTAAGCTGGAAGATTTTATTCCCGCGGCGTCCCAGGTGCCCTGCGTCAACGCCCTGGCCCTGGACAGCGTACTGGCTTCCGACACCAGTCTCGCCATCTCCGGCAAGGTCAACGGCAAACCGGTTTCCGTCTCCGGTTCCCTGGCGGACAATAAAGTGGAAATGACCGGCCCAGGCCTGAGCCTGCCCTCCTGCATACCGCTGTCGCTCAACCTGCCCTATCTGAAACTCTTCAGCTTCGGCGGCCTGGTCCACTGGCCGGACCGGCTGGAAGTGGACGGCACGGTGAACGGCAAGGACGTCAAGGTGGTGTGGATCTTCGCTCCGAACACCGTCACCGTGACCGGCGAGAGCATAAAGCTCGGGGACATGATCCCCGCGGCCGCCAAGGAACCCATGCTGGAGAGCTTCGCTTTCCTGAGCCTGGAATATTCCAAGGCCGCGCTTAAAGTGAACGGCAAGGTCAGCGGCAAGGCCCTTACCGTTACTCAGGACAACGCCGCCAAGACCTTTACGGTCTCCGGCGCCGGCCTGACCCTGGCCGATTTCATTCCCGAGGCCGCCGGCATACCCTACCTGCGCAGGTTCGACCTGAACCTGGTGCGGCAGCGCCCCGGCGGCGTGCTGGTAGCCGGGGACGTGGCCGGCAAGGCCGTCACGGTGGAGAGCGACAGGGCCGCCGGCTCTTTCACGGTGACCGGCGAGGGGCTGAAGCTGGCCGACTTCGTGCCGGAGGCCTCGCAGATCGCCTTCCTCGACGCTTTCGCGCTCGACGGCGTGCGCAGCTCGGCAGACGAGTTCGTGGTGACCGGGAAGGTCGGCGACAAGGCCGTGATGGTGGACGACCACCTCGCCAGCAATATCTTCACGGTGACCGGGCAGGACCTTAAACTTTCCGATTTCTTCCCGGACACCAAGGCCATCCCCGCGCTGGACCGGTTCGCTTTCGACAGCTTCACCCATACCGCCGACTCCGTGGAGGCGGCCGGCAAGCTCAACGGCAAGGCCGTAAGCGTAGCACGCAATGCCGGGACCGCGGAACTGACCGTAAAAGGCGCGGGACTCAAGCTGTCCGATTTCGTGCCGCAGGCCTCCGGCGCCCCCTACCTCGACCGGTTCGCCTTCCTGGACATGACCTGGACCCCGGGTGTGACCCGCGTGGACGGCACGGTTAACGGCAAGAACGTTTCGGTTAACCTCGACAACGCGAAGAAGACCTACACGATATCCGGCTCGGCTATGAAACTGTCCGATTTCGTGCCGCAGGCCGCGAAACTCACCTACCTCGAGAATTTCGACCTCGAGAGCGTGCAGAGTTCCACCGGGAGCGTCACGGTCAAGGGACACGTGGAAGGCAAAAGGCTCGCCATCGAGGTCGCCAAAACCGGCGGGGCCTTCGAGGTCACCGGCGAGGACCTGAAGCTCAAGGACTTCATAGCCGAGGCGGCCTCCGTGGCTTACCTGGACAATTTCATGTTCGACCGTTTCGCCTGGTCGCCCGACCGCATGGCGGCGGACGGGAAGATCCACGGCAAAAGCGTCGCCGTGGTAAAAAAACAGGATTCCCCGGAATTTTCCGTGACAGGCGACGACCTCAAGCTCTCCGATTTCGTCCCCGGCGCGGCCCAGGTCGCCTGCGTGAACGCCTTCGCCCTGGACAAAGTGAGCCGCTCGGCTGCGGAACTCGCCATAGCGGGCAAAATAGACGGCAAGCCCGTCGCGGTCTCCGCGGCGGCGGACGGCAAGGTCTCCATGACCGGCACGGGCCTGAGCCTGCCCGCCTGCATCCCTCTCTCCCTGAACATCCCCTTCCTTAAGTGGTTCAGCTTCGGCGGGCTTTTCTACTGGCCCGACCGGCTGGAGATAGACGGCACGGTCAACGGCAAGGCGGTCAAAGTGGTCTGGGTATTCGCGCCCGACACCGTCACCCTCACCGGCGACTCTATCAAGCTGGCCGACCTGGTGCCGGCCGCCGCAAAGGTGCCCGAGCTGAACAACTTCGCCTTCCTGTCCATGCTCTACGGCCCGTCCGGGACGACCGTCTCCGGCCGGCTGAACGAGAAAGCCGTCAGCGTCATCGTCTCGAAGGCCGACGGCTCTTTCGAGATAAAGGGCGACAAGCTGGTCCTGGCAGACTTCGTGCCCGAGGCGGCCTCTGTGCCCTTCCTGAATAATTTCGCCTTCTACGACTTCAAGGAGGACAAGACCCTCGTGACCGTGGAGGGGGCGATACACGGCAAAAAAGTGTCCGTCTCCAAGCCCGTCGGCGCGAGCGGCGCCTTCACCGCGACCGGCGAAGGCCTGACAATGCGCGACATGGTCCCCGAGGCCGGCGCGCTGCGGGCCTTCGACGCGCTGCAGCTCGACCAGGTCTCCGTCTCGCAGGCGGCCGTAGAGGTCGCCGGACGGCTCAACGGCAAGGGAGTGAAGTTCGTCCGCACGCGCGGCGACAAACCCGTGGTCACCGTGACCGCCGACGCCCTCACCCTGGGCGACGTCTTCGCCCCGCTGGCCGGCCTGCCCGGAGTGAACGCCGTGGGGATAGAGAAGATAGAGCTCGACGGCAAGTCCGTCGAGGCCGAAGCCAAGCTCAACGGCGTGACCGTGGACGTGGTCGCGCACGCCAGGGCCGGAAGCGACGGCGCCTATACCGCGATCTTCTTCGACCGCCTGGGCGCGGCCACCTTCGTTCCCGCCGCGCAGGGGAACGTGGTCAACGACATCGCGCTGGAGAAGGCGCTTTTCGTGATACAGCCCGCCGGCTCCCCGGCTAAGACGGTAGCGGCCGCGGACCTGCCCGGCGACCTGCCGAAACTGGTCGGCTGGTCCGGAAAGGATTCCATGACGCTCTCCGAGGGCGTCAACATGTCGGCCTGGCTCAACGTGTCAGCCTCCGGCGGACTGGCGAAGGCCTTCGGGACGGCCGGCCTGCCGGCCAACGTCCGCCCCCTGCTGCGCGGCACACTGCCGCCCGGCGCCTTCAAGGGCCTGAGCGCCGGCAAAGCCGCCTCCGCGCTGTCCGACGCCGACAAGCAGTCCATGCTGGCCGGCCTCGAGCTGGAAGTGGACCTGCCGCTGCCTTCGCTGCCCGCCATCGCGGGGCTGGTGACGGTCAAGAGCCCGGTCACGCTGCGCATCGGCGGCGACGCGCGCTCCAAAAGTTCGCTCTGGGCCCGCGTGCCGGAGCCGATAGCGGCCTCGCGCCCGGCCGGCGACCTGGACGTCTCGGTGCAGTTCGGCCTCGACATAAAAGGCTCGGGCATAAACGAGAAGATAGACGCTCTCATCAATCTCGACAAAGGCTCGCGCGCCGGCTACAGCCTGCTGGCGCTCTACGAGGGCGCCTGGAAGGAGCCTTTCGGCATAAAGGGCTTCACGCTCGACAACGGCGGCTTCGAATTCTCCCTCGAAGGCGACAAGGGCGCGCAGAAGGACGCTGAATTCGCCTTCTTCGCCACCGCCGATATCGCCTCCAAGAAAGTCTCCGTCACCGCCGACCTCAAGCGGGCCGACGGCAAGCTCTCGCTTAACTACTTCGAGCTGGACGGCAAGTTCGGCCTCGGCGACTTCCCCGGCGGCAAGAACATTCCCGGCGCCGACAAGTTCGAGCTGGACATGGTCAAACTCTCGCCGCAGGGCATAGAGGCCGCGACCATGATAGCCGGCAAGAAGGTGAAAGCCTACCTGTTCGACGCCGGCGCGGCCGGAACCCCGAACTGGATCTTCGCCATAGACCAGAAGAACTTCAACATAACCGAGCTCATGCCGCCGGCCAAGGACATAAAGCCGCTGGCGGCCATGACGCTGCCCGAAGCCGCGCTGATCATATCCGAGAAAGGCCTTATCGCGCCCTCCCGCGCGGGGCTGGGCGTCATAGCCAAGGACATGTTCGACGACATCTTCGGCAAGACCGACGTGCCGCTGAACCTGCCCTCGGGCATAGCGCTGCTGGCCGCCTTCGACCAGAAGGCGATGGGCGACCTGGGCAAAGGCCTCAGCCGCCTGGGCGTGCACGAGGACGCCATCATAATGGGCGCCGTCACCGGCGTCTTCCAGGGCAACCCCGGCGTAATGCTGGCGCTGGCCATGCAGCAGCAGGGCAAGGCCCACGGCCTGCCCGGCAAGGTCATGAGCTACAAGGACGGCGTGCAGCCTTCCTTCTTCATACAGTGGGCCGGCGAGGATTTCGACGCCGGGCTTAAGATCCCGATGTTCGTCAAGGCCGGCAAGGACACGCTGGTACTGGCCGCCTCGCTGGAGCTCCAGTTCAACCTGGAGGGAGTGGGGATCAAGGTGCTCGGCGAGATGGACGGGACCTGGCATCAGCCTTTCGGCATCAAGGGTTTCGCCCTGGCCAACGTGAAGATGGACGCGGCGATAGACGACGTGGGCGAGGTGCAGTTCGGCCTGGCCGGCGACCAGCAGTACGGCCACTGCGGCGACCCCAAGTCGCCCGACTGCGTGGACGTGAACCTGGCGATGAGCGTCAAGATCCTGCTCGAGGACGCGCTGCCCGACGGCGTGGCCTTCGCCGGCAGCGTAAACAAACTGAGCGTGCCCGCGCTCATGGATATCACCGAGCACCTGATGGGCCTGCCCCCGGGCAAGCTCGGCGCGCTGCCCTTCCCGTTCTTCCAGATAAACGACGCGCTGCTGGCCTTCGCCACGCCCGGCGCCTCCGACCCCCAGCTGGGCCTGGTCAGCGACGGTTTCGCCTATGGCGGAGACTTCTTCTTCATGGGCCGCGAACTGGGCAAAGTGCAGGGCACGGGCGGGCCGCAGGGCACCACGCTCAAGGGCAAGATAGACGACATAGATCTCGACGTTCTGCAGTTCCGCAACAACGCCGTCGACATAGCGCTCAACCTGGACCCTCATTACATCATAGACTCGGATATACAGCTGCTCGGCGGCAAGCAGCACGTCAAGCTGGATATAGAGCCTCCCTACATGGAGTTCGACCTGACCGAGAAACTGGGCGTGTTCGGCGACGCGGACATGACCGTCAAGCTGGACGGCTTCGATCTAAAGACCGGCGCCTTCGACAAGGCGGCCGACATAAGCGTCATAGGCGCGTTCAAGTCCACGCTGGTCCCGTGGCTCAAGGGGGAGATCAAGAACGGCATAGAGGACCTGCGCGCCTCGGCCAAGGCCAAGTTCGAGGCCGACACCAAGGCCCTGCGCGACGCGGAGAAGAAAGTGGACGAGATCAACGCCAAGATCAAGAAACTGAAGGAAGAGGACCAGAAGGCCAAGGACCGCGCCGAGGAGGCGCTCAGCTCGGCCGAAAGGCGCGTCAACTCGCTGCAGAGCACTTACGACCACGAGGAACACGAGGCGCATCACTGCGGCTCCCGCTGGACGCACTGGGCCTGCGCCCCGGGCTGGCGCATAGCCGCCGCCGCCACCTGGACGGTCAGGGAAGTCGCCGTCGGCGCCCTCGAAGCGGCCAAGAAAGCCGTCTCGGCCGCCAGCAACCTCGACCCGCGCATCGCCGGGCTCATTGCCGAGCGGGACATAGAGCACGCCGGGCTTGCCGTGGCGGAAGCGGTGGTCAAGGTGACAGAGGACGTAGAGGACTTCGTCATGAAGGAACTCGAGAAGGTCCTCGAGTCCACGGTATCCCATCTGCCGCTCGAGATAGACCAGGCCGTGATAATCGGCGACCTGCGCGGCATGATACTGCGCAACGAACCGATGGTGCTGGACATGAAGTTCAAGCTGGCCGGGAGCGCGCAGCGCCAGTACTTCGCGGTGAAGGTGCCGGACAGCGCCGAGAACGCGCAGTTCGACGCGGTCTCGTTCGCCCTGCTACCGGCCCTGGGTCTGGACGCCATCACCGAGGCCCCGCTCAAGAAGATCTCGCCCGACGCGTCCAAATGGGTCCATTCCCATATCGCCGTCAAACTCGCGGCCGCGCAGGAGAACGTGCGCAACCAGGTGGGAGCAGAAGAGGAGAGGTATAAGAAAGTGCTGGATTCCTTCGAGAACGGCACCGCCAAGTACCGCAAGGCCTTCGAGGACCAGGCCGAGGAGCACCTCAGGCTGGTGTCGGAGCTGGAGATCACCGACCTGATGCCCGACAGCCTGCAGTACTCCAACACCTACCTGGCGATAGGCCACAGCAATCTCTGCCTGGCCGTCTCCAAGGACGGGATGAGCGTGGAACAGATACACTGCAAGGACACCGACGCCGAGCAGTGGCACACGGTGGCGCTCAAGGACGACGACAAGGGCTACGTGGAACTGCGCAACAAGGGGCTCTGCCTCAAGGCGCGCAACGGCGACGCCAAGGATAACTACGAGCCGCTCATCCTGGCCGCCTGCGACACCAAGGACAGCCACCAGCAGTGGAAGATCGTCTCCTCGGACGGCTTCTACGACCAGATAGTCAACCGCTTCTCCCAGAAGTGCCTGCACTTCGACAAGGAGAACGCCAATCCGCGCTCGGCCTTCGCGGTCTGGACGTCCTGCCTGGGCAACGACAGCCAGACCTTCCGCGATATCACCGACGCTGAGAAACCGACCCTCCGCAAGGCCAACGAGCTCGTGAAGGCCTCCAACGGCCTCTGCCTGGACGTTATAGAGGAGACGGAGGGCTCGCTGCAGCTGACCGCGCAGAACAAGGAGGCGAAACTATACGCCCACCCTTGCGGCGACAAGAGCGAGCGCTTCAACTACATAGAGGAAGTGGACGGCGATATACGGCTGGTGCACACCGAGACCGGCGCCTGCGTCTACCCGCAGGAGAAGTCGCGGACGCTGGCGCTCCGGGCCTGCGACCGCGGCCAGGACATGTTCTGGCGGCTTAACGTTGCGGACAACAATACGATGCAGCTCTTCAACCCGAGCAGGAATTCTTGTATGATAATGCCTGCTCCCGACAAGGGAACGTCTAACTACAAGGAGGCCGGGATAGCCCCGTGCGCCGCCGACGGCGCGCAGCTCCTGGACCTGGTAAAATGAGTAAATCGATAAACATCCTGCTTAGCCTCGCTCTCCTGGCCCCTACGCTGGCCGGCTGCGCTCCCGCGGCCCGCTCCGCGCGGCGCGTGCCGCTCAGTCCGTCCGTTGAGGGAATGCTCGACGAGGTCGCCCGGCGTCCGGCCGGGGACGCGGTGGCGGAAGCCGTACGGGGCGGCATCGGCGACATACGCCGCGGCCGCTATGAGGAGGCGGTAAAGAAGTTCGCGGCCGGGCTCCGGGCGGACCCGACCAACGCCAGCCTGCACTTCCTCAGCGGCCTGGCCTACCACCTGGGCTCGCGCTCCGGCGACCAGGGCAGGCTGGAGCTGGCCGAGGCGGGCTACTCTCTGGCGCTGCGCTTCGACCAGGACAATTACTGGGCCTCCTTCTTCCTGGGCCACGTCTATTTCGCCCAGAAACGTTACAAGGACGCGCAGAACCAGTTCTCCTACGCCCTGCTCTACGCCCCGTCGGAACCGGACTTCCTGCGCTCGCTGGCTGTCGCCTCCTATTACGCCCGCGACCTTGAAGCCGGCGGCTGGGCCGCGGAGAAAGCGGTCGCGGCGGACCCGGACAGGGCTTCGGGTTGGCGCATAGCCTCTCTGGTCCGCGCCGCCCGCGGCGACCTCAAGGGGGCCGAAGAGGGTTTCCTTCGCTACAGGGACCTGTCGGGGCGGACCGGCGGCCCTATCATGGAATGGACCGTGGAGCGCTTGCGCGGCAGGCTGGACGACTGGCGGGCTTTCCACGCCGCCAATCCCGCCGTGCAACCCGCGGCGGGAGTTTTCGGCAGGGGAGCCCAGCCCGAGGGCAGGCCGCTGGAATTGGGGGACGGTGAGGATAATTACGACGACAGCACCGAGACCGGCTCACCCCCGGCAGCCTCCGCCGACGGCGCGGCCGCAGGCCAGCCGGCCGCCAAGAGCGACCCCAACGCCCCCAAGATGGCGCTGGTGGACGTGGTGATACTCAGCACCGAGGAGAGCCGCAGCCAGTCCAAGGGAATGAATATACTAGCCGGACTGAAAGCGACGCTGACCGGCACGCTCTTCCAGTACAAATGGGCCTCGGGCGGGACCATAGTCGGCGGTTCCGGTCACGGGATGGCCGTTTCCCCCACCTTCGCCCTGGAAGGGCTGGAGTACAACCTGAATATCTGGAACGACAGCGCCAACAAGGCCGAAGTGCTGGCCAGGCCCTCGCTGCTGGCGGTGGAAAACCAGGAATCGAAGTTCTACTCCGGCGCCATCCTGCACGTGCAGCTCAACAGCAACAACTCGGACGGCTCGCTGGTGGACGTGCCGGTAGGCATCAACCTCTCGGTCACGCCGACCTTCCTCGACCCCGACACCGTGCGGATAAAGGTCCACGCCGACCGGAGCTACATCGAGACCCGCAGCGAGAAACTGGGCTTCTCGGCTTTCTCACAGACGTCCAAGACCTCGGTGGATTCGACCGCGATACTGCGTTTTGGAGAGACCCTGATACTCAGCGGCCTCACCGAGAACGAGACCGCGGTTTCCAAGAGCGGCGTGCCTTTCCTGCAGAGTATCCCGATAGTCCAGTGGTTCTTCTCCCACAAGGCCGAGGAGGAGACCAAGAAGTCGGTGCTCATCCTCCTGGCGCCGCATAAGGCGCGCCGGGCCAGCGAGCACATGACGCCGCGCGAGATAAGGGCCGCAAAACATGCCTCCAGGCTCGGGCAGCAGGCGGTGGACCATCTTAAGTCCCTGAAGAAAAAGGAGGGCATGGGCGGAAAGGACAATCTGGACACGGTCTTCGAGATCATGGACGGCGGCAGGTATTACCGCGAGTTCCAGACAGGCGACCTGCAGCTCGACGAATGGCATAACTCCGACACGCTCTTCGGGTCCATTAAGCGGGTGCTCGGCTTCCTCTGGTACTGATGAAGGGCGCGCTCCTGACGCTGCTGCTCCGGCTGGCGGCCGCTCCCGCGGCCGCCGCGGACGCGGCCGGGCTCCAGGAGACATTCGCCGCCGTCGCGGGCTCGGCCGCTCCCGCGGTAGTTTCGGTGTACTCCGGCGGTCCGGCGGCCGCCGCCCGTCCGCCCTTCGGCGAACCGGACGACCTGTTCGGACAGTCGTTGCTCGGCCGTGAACAGGCTGCCGCCGTTCCGGGGAAAATCCCTCCCGCCGCTTATCACCGCTCCGGCTCGGGGCTGCTGGTAGACCCGGCCGGATACATACTTACCAACGAACATGTCGTGCGGGGCAGCACGGCCCCCGTGGTCGTTCTTGCGGGCGATCCCGGGCGGGAATTCCCGGCCGAGGTGATAGGCTCGGACAGGGATAAGGATCTTGCGCTGCTTAAGATCTCCGCCGGCGGACCGCTGCCTTTCATGCGGCTGGGCTATTCGATTCCGCCGCGGGCCGGCGACTGGGCCATCGCTCTTGGCAATGCCCTGGGAATGGAAGGCTCTATTACCGTAGGGGTGGTCTCATCGCCCCGCCGCGTGCTCAAGTCTCCGGGCGGAGCCGCCCGCGAAGCCCTGCAGACCGACGCGGCCATAAACCCCGGTAACTCAGGCGGGCCGCTGTTGAATTTGAAAGGTGAAGTGATAGGGCTGAACGCGGCCAGCTACGCGCCGGCCGGCCCCTATCCCGGCATAGGCTTCGCCATCCCCGCCTCCGCCGCCAGCGCCTTCCTGCAAAAGCACCGCTGACGCCCCGCGCACAGCCTAGGCGAGGTTAAGAGGGAAGCCGCCTTCTAAAGCGCGCCCTCTTTCTTGAGCAGGCGCAGCTTGGCCGCCCGGCCGCCCGCGGCCGAGAAGCCGCCCAGCCCGCCGTCGGACTTGATCACGCGGTGGCACGGCACCGCTGGCGCGAAGGGATTCTTCCCCAGCGCGGAACCTACGGCCCGCACCGCGCCCGGTTTGCCTATCTGTTCCGCTATCCACTTATAGCTGCGCGTCTGTCCCGCCGGTATGCGCATGCAGGCCCGCCACACCGCCTGCTGGAACGGCGTATAAGCCTTCATCCTCTCAAGGATTTCCTTTTTCTCCATATTCTTTTCTCCAGCTTCGACATCAGGTGCTACAAGGCACGTGGGTGACGCCCGTGCCGGGTTAGCAAAACCTTCATGAGGGCGAGGCTTGCGCAGCGCCGAGCCCGATTGATGAGCGAGCGCACGGTGTGCGCGAGCGCGTTTTGCGCTCCGGCATGGGCGGCGCCTCAAGGCTATTCAGTTAGTTCCGACTTTCCTCTTAGTTTCCTGTGGTACGTGATGCCGAAGCGGTGGGCTTCGTCGCGTAAGGCCTGAAGAAGACGCAGGCCGGGATGGGCGCGTTCCAGCAGCAGCGGCCTCGCCCGGCGGGGGGAGTAGATCTCCTCCAGCCGCTTGGCCAGGCTGATAACTTCGATCTTCACTTTCGCGGCGCCTATCGCCTTCATGGCGGCGGCCAGCTGGCCGGGGCCGCCGTCTATCACCAGCAGGTCCGGGAGCTGTTCGCCGCGGCGCTTTATCTGCGCCAGGCGGCGGCCCACTATCTCCTCTATCATCGCGAAATCGTCGGAGCCGCCCGGCGCGTTCTCGAACTTTATGCGGTAATGCCTGTAATGGGCCGTGTTCTTCTCGCCGTTGACGAAGCAGACGGACGAGCCCACCGCATGGCGGCCGAACAGGCTGGAGGTGTCGAAGCACTCTATGTGGGCAGGCGGCCGGGCCAGCCCCAGCGCCTCTTTCAGGGCCGTCACCGCGCCGGTGCGCGTGACCGCCTTCTCGAGGAAATCCGGCTCGAGCTTGCCTATCATGACCCGCTCGGCCATGTGGTCGAAGGCGTGCAGGAAGTCGCGGTAGCGCGCGGCCTCCTCGTAGCGCCGCTCCTCGGCGGCGGCCCGCATCTTGGCCGTGAACTCGCCCCGCAGCTTTTCGAAATCCCCCGCGAGGAAATGCCCCACGCGCGAGGCCAGTGCGCCGTAGTCCGCTTTGCTGATGCGGCCCGCGCAGGGCGCGCTGCATTGGCCGGTGTGAAAATAGAGGCAGGCCTTTATCTTTTTCTCTTCCAGCGGCGCCGCCAGCGAGAAGTCCCAGCGGCAGCGCCGCAGGTTCAGGAACTTGATGCGCCACAGCTGGGCCAGCAGTTTCTTGAGCGGCTCGGCCTTGGGGTACGGCCCGAAATACCGGGCTCCGTCGCGCTCGCGCAGGCGGGTGTAGACCAGGCGGGGAAAATCCTCCCGCGTGATCTTGAGGTACGGGTAGGACTTGGAGTCCTTCCACATCTCGTTGAAGAACGGCTGCAGCTTGTGTATCAGTTGCCGTTCCACCAGCAGCGCCTCGCGCTCGCTCGCGCTGGCCACGTAGTCTATGCGCCGGATCAGCGCCACCAGATTGGGGATCTTGCGGCGCTTGTCCGCCGGGTTGCCGCCGAAGTACTGCGCCACGCGGCGGCGCAGGCTCTTGGCCTTGCCGACGTAGAGCACCGCGCCGGAGGCGTCGCGCATCACGTACACGCCGGGGCCGTCGGGCAGGTGGGAGAGGTCCATCAGAAGCGCCCCCCGGTCACCAGCCGCCGTTCCTCTACGCGCAGCAGCCGCAGCAGCAGGAAATAGACCGCCACGGCCGCGGGCACGGCGGCCGCGGTGACGGCGAGCGGACCGCGGGAGGCCAGGGACTCCCGCAGAAGGAAAGCGGCCAGGGCCGAGGCCGCCGCGGCCAGCGCGGGGCGCAGCAGCGGCAGGTCCGAGAGGGGGCTGAAGCCGGAGCGCCGTCGCAGTTCGTAGAGAAAGGCCAGCGCGGCGGCCCAGGAGCTCAGCGAGGTGGCCAGCATCAGACCGCCGGCGCCCATGTTCCCCATGAAGACCAGGCACAGCAGGGCGTTGAGCGCCAGCTGCGCCGAGACTATGGCCAGGGGCCCTTTAGGCCGGCCCAGCGCGTAAAGCGCGGAGGCTGCCACCTTGTTGAAGCCGTAGGCGGGCAGGCCGAGGGCCAGCCAGAACAGCGACTGCGCCGTGATGACGCTGGCTTCGGGCGTAAAGCGGCCGTGCTCGAACAGGGCGCGGCAGACCGGCAGCGCCGTGACCATTATCCCGGCGGCGGCCGGCAGCATGATCAGCCAGGAAGCCGCCATGGCGTCCTTCAGGTGATGCCGGAATCCCGCCTTGTCACCGGCGGCGCTGCGGCCGGACAGTTCCGGCAGCGAGACCGCGGCGGCCGCGGCGGCGAAAAGAGAGACCGGGAACTGCACCAGCCGGGCCGAGTTGTAGATGGCCGTGATGGCGCCGGCCGGCAGGAAGCTGGCGTAGAAGGTGTTGATGAGCAGCGAGACCTGGTCCTGCGCCAGCGTGACGGCCGCGGGGGCAGCGGCCAGCAGGGCGGGGGCGGCGGACAGGCCCAAGAACGGGTTGGAGAACTTCAGCCTGTAGCCTTCCCGGAACAGCGAGGGCAGCAGCAGCGCGGCCTGCAGCAGGCCGGAGGCCGAGGCCACGGCGGCTACCGCTATGATCCTGCCGCGCGCGTCCAGGGCGGGCAGCAGCCCGGCCTGGAAGGCCAGCAGCAGCGCCACCACCGACAGTGAGAAGGCCGCGGGCGCCAGGCCGGGCAGGAAGAACCTGCGCGCGGAATTGAGGGCGGCCGTGAAAAGGGCGGAGACGTTGACGAAGAGGAGGTGCGGCATCAGCACGGCCGCCAGCAGGGCCGTCAGCGCGAATTTTTCAGGGTCGGAGCGGAAGCCCCAGGCCGTCAGCAGGGCGAACTGCTCCCGGAACAGGATGCCGGCGGCCGCCAGCAGCGCGGAAAGGGCGAAGATGACGGTCCAGGCGGCGGAGAAGAAGGCCTGTGCCTCGGACGGCCCCTTGAGCTTCTCCGCTTCCAGCCGCGGGATGAAGACGGCGTTGAGGGCGCCCTCCCCGGCCGTGCGCCTGAAGACGTTGACCAGCCGGAGGGCCGCGTAGTAGGCGTCGGCCAGCGCGCCGGCGCCGAAGACCGCCACCAGCAGCGCGTCCCTGGCGTAGCCCAGCGCCTTGGTAACCAGGTTCGCCGCCGTCATGCCGGCCATGCCCCGCGTGAAAGCCCGGCTTTCGGCTGCCGGCGGCGTATTTGCTTTTTCTGTCATAGAATGATAAACTATGTCCACTATGGCAAAACTCAAGACCGGAAGGCATACCAGCGCTATCAAAGCCTGGCGCAAATCAGAGAAGCTGGCGTCCCGCAACAGGGGCATAAAGACCAGGATCCACGACAGCTCCAAGGAATTCGGCGCGCTCGTCGTCAAGAAGGACGTGGAGAACGCGCAGAAGATGCTGCCCAAGTCCTACTCCCTGCTGGATAAGGCCGCTAAGTCCGGCACTATCCACTGGAAGGCCGCGGCTCGCAAGAAGTCCCGCCTGGCTGCGCGCGTCAAGTCGATAGCGCAGAATCCTTCCGTAAAATAACTTTCCTTAAAAGAAAGAGCGGACCCCGGCGCAGTCAGCCGGGGTTTTGCTATTTGGCCGCGGTGATCTCGTAGATCAGCTGGCGCACCACCAGGCCCGGGTCGCGCCGGGAGGTGGACTTGAGCAGTTCCTCGGCTTCCAGGCAGCGGCGCAGGGAGCGCAGCAGCTTGTCTTCCGTGTAGGAGGAGGCGTCGCGCAGGGCGGAGTGGTACTGGCCGGGCGACATGCCCGCCTGGTAGGCCGCGCCGGGGCCTTCCCCGCCCTGGGAGAGGCGCTTGGCCTTGAGCAGGCGCTCCAGCGACCTGGAGACCTGCGCCAGCAGGGCCAGCGGCTCCGCCCCCGAGGCCAGCATGCGCGCGGCGGCCCCGGCGGCCTGCTCGGCTCGCCTGCCGCAGACGGCGTTGGCCAGTTCGAACGGATTCTGCGTCCGGGCGAAGCCGGCCAGCGCCAGCGCGTCCTCCGCGCTGAAGAACCTGTTCTGCCCGTGCATGTATAAGGTGATCTTTTCGGCTTCGCCGTCGAGCGTGACCGAATCGGTGCCCAGCAGCTCCACCAGCGTTTCCAGCGCCTCGGCGTCGGTCTTGACGCCCTTGGCCAGCAGGGCCGAGTTGAGGCGCTCCACGGCCTGGGCGCCGGTCATGGGGGCAAAATCCACCAGCGCGCAGTCGGCGCCCAGCGCGCCCGGTATCGGGTCGTTCTTCTCGCGCGGCCAGTCGGCCAGCAGCAGCACGGTCGCGCTGGGGCAGGGATCCTCCAGATAGGCCAGCAGGGCCTTCATCGGCTCCTTCTTGAGCTTTTCCACGCGCTTGAGGGCCACGAAGCGCACTTCGGCCAGCATCGGGGAGGTGCGGGCCTCGTCCAGGGCCTGGTCAATGTCGGCGCCCTCGGCGTCGCGCACCGAGAAGTTGAAGGACTCGGGCTTGAAGATGCCCTCCAGCGTTTTGAGCGCCTTTTCCTTCATGGCGGTCTCTTCGCCGCAGAGGTAGTAGACGGGGCGGGTCTTCTTCTTGGCCCATTCGTCAGCCAGGGCCCTGGGGGTAAGCGTTTGCATGGTCAGGGGTTGGGGTTCACCGTGCCGGCGGGCTGCGCGTCCTGCGAGCCCGGCAGCTTTTTTTGCGAGGTACTCGAGACCGAACCGAAACCGGAAACGGTGCGCAGCACCACGTCCTTGGCCAGGATCTCCCAGAGGGCCTCGCGCGCCTGTTCCTCGGTGAGGCCGCCGGGCAGCGTGGCGGCGGAGTACATCTTGGTGGCCTGCAGGGCCGGCTCCTCCCAGAGGTAGCGGTTCTGTTCCTTGTCGAGCAGGCGCACGCCGGCTATCACGTTCAGCTTGTAGACCGTGGGCACCAGATTGACGTCGTACTGTATGGGCGTCAGGATGTAGTGGTTGATCTCGCCCACCACCACGCCCTGCGCGATGTTCTCGGGCGCCACCGTGTACTCGCCGTTCTTGAGGAATTCGTCGATGACCTTGAGCGTGATCTTTTCCTCCAGGCCGAACTGCTGCGTCTTGTTGGAGAAAGGCCGCACCGCTATCTTCTTGATATGCTGCGGCAGCTTCTGCTCCGCGGGCTTGTAGATGATGTCCGAGGACGCGCCGCAGGCGGCCAAACCCAAGGCCGCCGCCAGTATCGCAAGTTTCTTCATATTACCCCCTGTCATTTGACCACGATGCTTACCAGCCTGCCCGGCACCACTATCACTTTAACGACCGTCTTGCCCGCGGTATGCGGGGCGGCCTTCTCCATCGCCAGGCGCTTGATCTCTTCCTGCGGCGTGGTTTCCTTCACGCTGAGGCGTTCCTTTACCTTGCCGTTGACCTGCACCGGTATCTCTATGTCGCGCGAGGCGATCACGCTCTTGTCGGCCTCGGGCCACGGGCGCGCCATCAGCGTGCCATTGCCGCCGGCCATCTCCCACAGTTCGTCGGCTATATGCGGGGCGAACGGGTGCAGCAGCGTTATGAAAGTCTCGTAATCCTCGCGGCTGGTTTCCTTCTGTTCTGTGAGGCGGTTGAGGTAGATCATCAGCGCCGAGATGGCGGTGTTGAACTTGAGGGACTCTATGTCCGCGCCCACCTTGTCTATGGTCTGGTGGCGCAGGATCAGGTCCTGTCCGGCGGCCGCCGCGTCCGTCAGGGCCTCGTGGCGGTCCAGGCCCCACGCGTAGGCGCGCCGCAGGAAGCGGTATACGCCCTCTATGCCGCGCACGTTCCAGGGCTTCGAGTCCTCGAGCGGGCCCATGAACATCTCGTAGAGCCGGAAAGCGTCGGCGCCGTAGCGCTCCAGCACTTCGTCCGGGTTCACCACGTTCTTCTTGGACTTGGACATCTTTTCGACGAAGGGCTTGATCGTTTCGCCTTCCGGGGTCAGGGCCGAGCCGTCCTCGGCTATCTCCAGCTCTTTATAGCCGCGGTAGACGCCCTTGGAATCGCGGTAGGAGTAGGCCAGTATCATCCCCTGGTGGACGAGCTTCCTGAAAGGCTCGTCGGTGGAGACGTAACCCAGGTCGAACAGCACCTTGTGCCAGAAGCGGGCGTAGAGCAAATGCAGCACTGCGTGCTCGGCCCCGCCTATGTAGAGGTCCACCGGCATCCAGGCCTTTTCGAGTTCTTTGTCGACGAAAGCCGTGTCGTTCTTCGGGTCTATATAGCGCAGGTAGTACCAGCAGGAGCCGCCCCACTGCGGCATGGTGTTGGTCTCGCGCCTGGCGGGGCCGCCGCAGCCGGGGCAGGAGGTGTTCACCCAGCTGTCTATCGCGGCCAGCGGGGATTCGCCGGTGCCGGTGGGTTCGTATTTTTCCACTTCGGGCAGCAGCACGGGCAGGTCCGCCTCGGGCACCGGCACCACGCCGCACTTGGGACAATGCACTATCGGGATGGGCTCGCCCCAGTAGCGCTGGCGGGAGAACACCCAGTCGCGCAGTTTGAAATTGACCTTGGGCTTGCCGAGGCCTTTTTCCTCCAGCCAGGCGATGATCTTTTTCTTGGCCTCGGGGGTGGGCAGGCCGTCGATGATGCCGGAATTGACGGCGGTGCCGTCCTCGCAGAAGGCGCCCTCGCCTTTCCAGCCGGCCGGGGGCTTGAGCACCTCTATGATCTTGAGGCCGAACTTCACCGCGAACTCGTGGTCGCGGTCGTCGTGGGCGGGCACGGCCATGATGGCGCCGGTGCCGTAGGTGGTCAGCACGTAATCGGCCGTCCAGATGGGCAGCTGCTCGCCGTTGACCGGGTTGACCGCGTAGGCGCCGGTGAACACGCCGGTCTTGTCCTTGGCCAGTTCGGTGCGTTCCAGGTCGCTCTTGTTGCCGGCGGCGGCCACGTAGGCCTCCACGGCGGCCCGCTGCTCCGGCGAGGCCAGCCGCAGCGTAAGGGGGTGTTCGGGGGCGAGCACCATGTAGGTGGCGCCGTAAAGGGTGTCGGGGCGGGTGGTGAAAACGGTGAGCTTGCCGCCGTCGGGCAGGGCGAAGTCCACCTCGGCGCCCTCGGAGCGGCCTATCCAGTTCTCCTGCATCAGCCGGGTGGAATGGGGCCATTCCGTGGCGGACAGGCCCTCCAGCAGGCGGTCGCCGTAGGCGGTGATCCTCAGCATCCACTGTTTGAGGCTCTTGCGCTCTATCGGGGTTTCGCAGCGGTCGCACTTGCCCTGGAAGACCTCCTCGTTGGCCAGGCCGGTCTTGCACTTGGGGCACCAGTTGATGGGCGCGGTGGCCTCGTAGGCGAGCCCCTTCTTGAACAGCTGCAGGAAGATCCACTGCGTCCATTTGTAGTAGGCGGGGTCGGTGGTGTCGATCTCGCGCTCCCAGTCGTAGCTGAAGCCGAGGGAGTCTATCTGGCGCCTGAAGGTGGCGCAGTTCTTCTCGGTGGTCACGCGCGGGTGCACGCCGGTGGAGATGGCGTAGTTCTCGGCGGGCAGGCCGAAGGCGTCCCAGCCCATGGGATGCAGCACCTCGAAGCCCCGCATGCGCTTGTAGCGGCACAGGACGTCCGTGGCGGTGTAGCTGGCGGGATGGCCAACGTGCAGGCCGTCGCCCGAGGGATAGGGGAACATGTCGAGGCAGTAGAACTTGGGCTTGCCGGGCAGCCGCGCGGTCTTGAAAACGTTCTGCTCCTTCCAGTTCTTCTGCTGGCGGGCGTCTATTTCCTGGAAAGTGCGGGCGTCTGTCGTTTTCACTGTGAAGCCTCCATGCTCGTGCCCTTAGCGGGACGGCCGCGGCGCAGGCCGCGGAATTGTTATATTTTATCAAATATGGTCCGGTGAGGGACGGGGCTAGGGGCGGCCGGGGGGGGTGTGGATGTTTTCCAGCTCCAGCGCCATTTCTTCCGGGATCAGCGCCAGCATCTCGCTCTTGGCGGAGCACTCGGTGGCGCTCATCCCCAGCGTGACCGTGATGATGCGGAAGCTGGTGTTTATTCCCACGGCGTTGAGCAGTTCCCCGGCCAGTTTGGCCTTGCCGCCTTCCACGAATTTCGGGACGGTGGGCATGAAACTTTTCTTCAGGGCGTTGAGCAGGGCGCTGATCAGGGAGTTGATGACCACGTTGCCCAGCTCCACCAGCAGCATCTCGTCGGCGGGCGTCAGCTTGCCCTCCCTGTGGAAGGACTGCCCGGTATAGCACTTGGAGACGCAGGCGATGTCGTCGGGGTCGAAGACCATCATCGCCGTCAGGGGGGACATGCCGCGCAGGCCCATGTAGACCGCCACCGCGTCACGCTTGAAATCGTGCGGTTTCAGCGCGTCCTCGAACGTGCCGTAGGAGACCTTCACGTCCAGGACCTGCCAGGTGCCGGCCGAGGCGCGCGAGAGCCGCTGCAGGCAATAGGCCACGCTCTGCGCCGAGAGGCTTTTGAGGGGTTCTTCGGGGAGGTCCATGGGTGGCGGTTAAAACTTCTTCAGGAGCGCTTCGAGCTCCTCGTACATGAAAGGTTTGTGCAGGATGCCGGTCGCGCCCTTTTCTATCAGCTCGCCGGTTATCGGGCCCTGCTGCACGGCCGTCACCATAACCACGCGCGCGGCGGGGTCCAGGGCGCGGATCTCCTGCAGGGCTTCCAGGCCGGACTTGCCCGGCATGATGAGGTCCATCAGCACGAGCTCGGGTTTCTGCTGCCGGTAGGCTTCGATGGCCTCATCCCCGGTCTCCGCTTCGCCGGTGATCTCGTGACCCATCTCGGTCAGCAGGTCCTTTATCATGGACCTGGTGAGGATGTTGTCGTCCACGATCAGTATCTTCATAATTTTCCCTTTCGCTCCCGGCCGCTGTCCGGGCCGGGGCGGCCCACAAAGATTATATTATAAAAGCGCGTTTAGCGGCGCTCAAGCCCGGCTAAAGTTTCTTCAGCAGCGCCGCGGTGCGCTCGTTCATGCGGCGGCGCAGGGCCGGGGTGGCGTCGTCCATGCCGGCCAGGTGCAGCGCGCCGTGCAGGCTGAGCACCAGCAGCTCGGTCAGCGGCGAGTGGCCCAGGGCCGCGGCCTGGCTCCTGGCCACCGGCAGGCAGACGTAGATCTCTCCCCACGGGAACCCCGGCACCGGGGCCGGGGGGAGGTTGAAAGCGATGACGTCGGTGAGGCGGTCCTTGCCGAGGAAGCGGCGGTTGAGCCGCTTGATGCCGGGGCCGCCGGTGAAGATCAAATTGACCTGCTTGCGGGAGAATTTCCCCAGGCCGAGCGCGGCCGCCCGGGCCGCCGGTTTTTTAGCGCCCTTGGCCCAGGCCGGTTCGGGAGTTTCAAAGAATACGCTGACCGGCATCGGGATGCTCCTCTTCCCAGCTCTCGTAGGCGGCCAGGATATTCTTTACCAGCGGGTGGCGGGCGACGTCTTTGGCGCTGAAATTCACGAACTTGACGCCCTCGGTCTTCTTCAGGATCTCCCTGGCGAGCACGAGGCCGGAGCGGTCCTTCTCGCGGATGTCGATCTGCGTGGCGTCGCCGGTCACCACCACGCGCGAGTACATGCCCATGCGCGTCAGGAACATCTTCATCTGTTCAGGCAGCGTGTTCTGGGCCTCGTCGAGGATGATAAAGGCGTTCTCCAGCGTGCGGCCGCGCATGTAGGCCAGCGGCACGGTCTCTATCACCTCGTCGTTGCGCAGCGACCGGAACCGGTCGGGGCCCAGCAGCGCGTGAAAGGCGTCGTAGAGCGGGCGCAGGTAGGGGTGCACTTTCTCCGAGACGTCGCCGGGCAGGTAGCCCAGCTTTTCGCCGGCCTCCACTATGGGGCGGGTCAGGATGACGCGCTTCACTTCCCCGGCGCGCAGGGCGCGCAGGGCGCAGGCGGCGGCCAGGAAGGTCTTGCCCGTACCCGCC
>PHAL01000082.1 GCA_002840355.1 Elusimicrobia bacterium HGW-Elusimicrobia-3
TTTCTTATAAACTGAGTTTTCCGTGGGAAAAACTGCAAAATTTTAACGCCGCGGCAGCCGCGGCGAAGGGCGAAAAGGCGATTTCGGAAATTTGGGGTGGCTGACGGGATTTGAACCCGCGACCTCGCGTGCCACAGACGCGCGCTCTAACCAGCTGAGCTACAACCACCGTGTGCCTATATTTTAGTTTTTTTGGGGTTGGAAAACAAATGTATAATTTGGGCCGGAGGGCTTATGATACGGAAACCAGCGGTAGCGGGCAAATTCTACGACAGCGCGCCGGCGCAGCTGCGGGCCGGGGTGGACGGGTTCCTGAAGAAGGATTCCCGCCCGTCGGGCCGGCTGGCCGGCATACTGGTGCCTCACGCCGGGTACTCCTACTCCGGCTCCCCCGCCGGCGCCGCTTTCTCGGCGCTCAAAAAAATCGATTTCGACACGCTGGTCATCCTGGCCACCGGACATACCATGGGTCTACAGCGCGGGGCGCTGCCGGCCGCCGGGGCCTTCGAAACCCCGCTGGGGCAGGTAGAGGTGGACGAGGTCTTTCGCACAGAACTGCTCAAGGATAAAAAACTTTTCGAGGAAGCCCCCCGCGCCCACGCCGGCGAGCACGCCGTGGAGGTGCAGCTGCCTTTCCTGCAGGCGCTCAAGGGGAACAAGGTAAAGATAGTGCCGGTGCTGTTCAATACCGACGACGCCGGCCTGCTCGAAGAGGCCGGCCGCGCCATAGGCCGGGCCATGAAGGACCGCTCCGCCCTGTTCTGCGTTTCGTCGGACCTGTCCCATTACCCGCCCGGCAATATAGCCGAGATCTCGGACCGTTCGGTGCTGCTGGCGCTGCGCCAGGCCATGCGCAATGCCTCGCCGGAGTATTTCCACCAGGCCAACACACTGCTCTTCGCCAAGGCCTCGGAGTACCTCGACACCACGGCCTGCGGCCAGGCGGCCATGACCGCCGGCGCGGCGGCCGCGCTGGAGCTGGGCTGCAACGATTTCGAACTGGCGGTCTATACCCATTCCGGCCAGGTTTCCGGCGACAGCTCCGCCGTTGTGGGCTACGGGGCGGGTTTCTTTACCAGGGCCGCCCCCGCCCCGGCCGGCGCGCTGGAGCTGTCCGGCGACATGAAGAAGGAACTGCTGGCGCTGGCGCGGCGCGGCATAGGGGCCTGCCTGAAGACCGGCAGGGTCCCGGCGCAGCCGCTCTCCCCCCGCCCGGAGTTCAACCAGCCGGCGGCGGTGTTCGTTACGCTGAATATAGGCGGCCGCCTGCGCGGCTGCATCGGCAGCCTGGAGCCGCGAGGCGCGCTGGCGGACATGGTGGCCTCGTACGCCGGGGCCGCGGCTTTCGAGGACCCGCGCTTTTCGCCGGTCACCGAGGCCGACCTCAAGAAGCTGGATATAGAGATTTCTGTCCTGTCGCCGCTGGCCCGCGTGGGCGGGGCGGCCGAGATAAAGGAAGGGGTGCACGGCGTGTATTTGGTCAGCGGCCGCCGCTCAGGCACCTACCTGCCGCAGGTGTGGGAACATTTCGGCAAGAAGGAAGACTTCCTCTCCTCGCTCTGCGCCGAAAAGGCGGGGCTCCCCCCCGGCGCCTGGAAAGAAAAATCCACCGTGTTGTACACATACACGGTGGATCATTTCTCCGAAAACTGAATTCTTGCTTAGAGCGCCGCCAGCAGGAAGAAGAAGCCGAAGGCGGCCGCGCCTATCGCCAGGCCCACGCCGGCGGTGCCGAACATCAGGAACCCCAGAAAGCCAATCGCGGCGGCCGAGATTATCTTCTTGGAATTGGCGCCCACGAATTTCTTGATCTTTTCGCCGGCGGTGGGGACCTTCTCGGGGGTCGGATCGGACTTTGCGCCCAGGCTGGGGCCGGAGGTGGCGGACTTCATCGAGCTTCCGCGCGTTCCAACCGTCAGGTTCAGGCTGTTCCTGTTGCCGTCGAAGCTGGATTGACCTGAGAGGGCTTTATTGAAGGTAGCGCTGGGGGCCGCAAAAGCGAAGCCGGTGGCCATCAGGAAGGCGCCGAGCACGATAAAGAAAACCGCTTTAGTGTTTTTCATATTCATATTATACGGATTAGACCGCCTTTTGTTAAGGGCAATACTTCCTATAGGACAATAGGCCAAAGGACCTACGCGCTGCGGTAGGTTCCGACGGTCGTGTTTTTGGGGCTGGGGCGGGGTGGTAGGGGAGGTAGGGCTCAGAACAGCTTATCCTGCTCGGGTTTGTCCTTTTCCGTCTTTTGCCTGCGCCCTACCCCCGCCTTCTTGACCGCATCCTCCGCCTCGGTCAGGCCGAGGCGGAAGATGTCCACTATCTGGTAGCCGTCTTCCCGCAACTGCTGCAGCTTCACATTGTCGTCTTCCGAGAGGGAGATAACTATCTGGTAGCGTGGCTTCATTTTAACCTTCCTTATATTTAGATTATTTCCTGGTGTAAGCTAAGGCCAGCTTTATGCGGTCGGCCCGGGCTATGCTGGTCCCCATTTTGCCGTCCTTGATCAGGCCGAGGGTGGCGCACATCCAAACTTTGAATTCTTTCTGAAGCATATAGCGCTGGGTATTCATAAAGCCTCCTGGATACTTTCTGCAACAAACATAGTATAGCATAGGATAGTATAGTTGTCAAGGGCTATTTTCCCCCCCTCATGAATAAGCACGGTAAAACAAGCACTTTATTTTCCCCCTCCTATGGGTCCCTGCCCCGTCCTTGATCTGTTTCGCTATTGCCGGGCTAAATTGGTAGAATTCTCAGCATGAAGAAAATCCAGTTTTCGCCGGGCCGCACGCTGGTCTGCGGCGTGCTCAATGTAACCCCCGACTCCTTTTCTGACGGCGGTAAATGGGATTCCACGGAGGCGGCCGTGGCCCAGGCGCTGGAGCTGCAGGAGCAGGGCGCCGATATGATCGATATTGGCGGCGAATCCTCCCGCCCTGGCAGCGAGCCGGTAAGCCTGGAAGATGAAAAGAGCCGCGTGCTGCCGGTGCTGGAAGCCCTGGCCGGCAGGCTGCACGTACCGGTTTCGGTGGATACCTGCAAGCCCGAACTGGCCGTGCTGGCCATTGCGGCAGGGGCGGACATCATAAACGATATAACCGGCTTCCGGGACCCCGCCATGGCCGCCGCGGCGGCCGCTACCGGCGCAGGGGCCATAATCATGCATATGCAGGGCGAGCCGCGCAGCATGCAGGCCGCGCCCTACTATATGGACGTGGTGGCGGAGGTTAAGGCCTTCCTGGCCGGCCGGGCGGCCGAGCTGGAGCGGGCCGGGGTAAAGGACATCCTGCTGGACCCGGGCATCGGCTTCGGCAAGACGCTGGAGCATAACCTGGCGCTGATAGCCAGGCTGGGCGAGATCCGGGCGCTGGGCTACCCCGTCTTCCTGGGCGTCTCGCGCAAGAAGTTCATAGGGGCGCTGGCCGGGGGCGGGCCTGAGGAGCGCCTGGCCGGCACCATAGCGGCCTGCGTGGCCGGCGCCGCCAACGGGGCGGACATCATACGCGTGCACGACGTGCTGGAATGCCGCCGGGCCATGCTGGTGGCCGACGCGGTGCGGGCCGCCGCGAAATGAGGGTTTATCTTTCGCTGGGCTCCAATTTGGGCGACAGGCTGCGCAATCTCAACGCGGCCCTGGACCTGCTCGAAGGCGGCGGCTGCGGGCTGCTGAAGGTCTCTTCGGTCTACGAGACCGCCCCGCTCTATTATCTTAAGCAGCCGGCTTTCTTCAATATGGCGGCCGCCTGTGAAACCTCGCTCTCCCCCAAAGCCCTGCTGGCGCTCATCGGCCGCGTGGAAGCCGCGCTGCGGCGGCGCCGCCTGGTGCGCAACGGGCCGCGCACCATAGACATAGACATCCTTTTTTACGACGGGCAGGTTATAGATATGCCCGGCCTGGCCGTGCCCCACCCGCGGCTGGCCGAGCGCGAGTTCGTGCTGGCCCCGCTGGCCGAAATAGCGCCTGGGCTGCGTCACCCCGTCACGCGGCGCACCGCCGCCGGCCTGCTGGCCGCGCTGCCGGCGCGCGGCGGCGCGCGCCGCCTGCCGGCCGATTATGCCGGGCTGGAGCGCTGGCTCGCCGCCCTGCCCCCTCCCCCGGCTGGGCGGCATTACTCGCTGCGAAACATAAAGGCGGCCCTGGCCAGGCTCGGCTCCCCCGAGAAGAGCATGGGGACCGTGGTGCATCTCACGGGCTCCACCGGCAAGACCAGCACCGCCTGCATGGCGGCCGCGGCGCTGTCGGCCTGCGGCCGGCGTACCGGGCTTTACACCAGCCCGCATGTAGGCTGCGTGCGCGAGCGCATAAAGCTCGACGGCCGCGACATATCGGAAAAGGATTTCTTCGAAACCTTCCTCCGGGTGGAATCCGTGGCCGCCGGCGAGCTCTCTTTCTTCGAGACCCTCACCGCCATGGCCTTCCTGTATTTCTCGGTTAAAAAGGCCCGGGTTTCCGTCGTGGAGGCGGGGCTGGGCGGCCGGCTGGACGCCACCAACGCCGCCGACGGGGCCGTGGCGGGGCTCACCTCGGTCAGCCTGGAGCATACCGCCCTGCTCGGCAATTCCATCGCTTCCATAGCGGCGCACAAGGCCGGGATCATAAAGCCCGGCTCCGACGTGGTAACGGGGGCCTTGCCGGCCGCGGCCACGCGCGTGATCGAACGGCGGGCCGGCCTGGTCGGGGCAAAGCTGCGCTCGCCGGGCAGGCTGCCCCCCGCCGCCGCCGCCCGGCTGGCCGGGACCGGCGCCTTCCAGTTGGCCAACGCCGCTTTAGCTTTAAGCGCCGCGCGGCTGGCGGCCAAGAGGGCCGGGCTGCCTTTCTCTGTCGGCAAAGCAATAGCGTCGCTGCGGCGGGCGCTGCCGCCGGGGCGCTTTCAGAGGCTTTCCCTCGCCGGGCGCGCTGTGGTGGTGGACGGCGCGCATAACGCCGAGGGCGTGGCCGCGCTGCTGAAAGAATTCGGCGGTAAAAAACCGGTCTGCGTGGCGGCCTTCATGAACGACAAGGACGCCGGCGCCCTGGCGACCGCGCTGACCGCCGCCTCGTCGCGGCTTATCCTCACGCGCTCCCTCTCCTACAGGTCGGCCGATCCCGCCGCCGTGCTGGGGCTGCTGCCGCCGGCTGCGGCCGCCCGCTCGTCGGTGGTGGCCGGGCCGCGGGCCGCCCTG
>PHAL01000083.1 GCA_002840355.1 Elusimicrobia bacterium HGW-Elusimicrobia-3
CGGACCGCCGCTACCTTTACCCTTTCACCAACTGCACCAACTGCGGCCCGCGCTTTACCATAGTCAAAAGCGTGCCCTACGACAGGCCGGCCACCACTATGGCCGCGTTCAAGATGTGCCCGGACTGCCTGCGCGAGTACGGCGACCCGCTGGACCGGCGCTTTCACGCCCAGCCCAACGCCTGCCCGGTTTGCGGCCCGGCGGTGACCCTGGACCTCGGCGCCAAAAGCCTTGAAGGCCCGGCCGCGCTGGAGCGAGCGGCCGCCCTGCTGGCCGCGGGGCGGATAGGCGCCCTGCAGAGCCTCGGCGGTTTCCACCTGGCCTGCCGCGCCGGCTCGGCGGCCGCGCTGAAGAAGCTGCGGGCCGCCAAGAGCCGCCCGCACAAGCCTTTCGCCGTCATGGTCCCGTCGCTGGCGGCGGCGCGCGAACTGTGCCGAGTCTCGGCCGCGGAGGCCGCGGCGCTCTCCTCTCCGGAGGCGCCGGTAGTGATGCTGCGCCGCAGGGGCGGGGAATTCGTCGAGCCGGCGCCGGGGCTCTCCCGGCTGGGCGTGATGCTGCCCTATACGCCGCTGCACGCGGCGCTGTTCGCGCTGCTGGAGCGAAAAGGTTTCACCGGGCCGCTGGTCATGACCTCCGGCAATTTCCGCGACGAACCCATCTGCAAGGACCGGCCCGAGGTGGCGGCCCGGCTCAGGGGCGTGGCCTCCTTCACCCTCCACCACGACAGGCCCATACATAACCGCGCCGACGATTCGGTGGCCTTCGAGGCGGCGGGGGAGATGCGCCTGGCCCGCAGGGCGCGCGGCTACGTGCCGACGGCCGTAAAGCTGGCCGCCGCCGGCCCTTCGGTGGCCGCCTGCGGGGCCGACCTGAAGAACACTTTCTGCCTCACCCGCGGCGCCGAGGCTTTCCTGTCCCAGCATATCGGCGACCTGTCCGAGCCGCAAAACCAGGCTTTCTTCGGCGAGACGCTGGCCAATATGCGGCGGCTGCTCAAGGCCGCCCCGGCGCTGGTGGCGCACGACCTGCACCCCGACTACGCCTCCTCCGCCCTGGCGCGCGCCCTGCCGGGCCGCAAGGTGGCTGTACAGCATCACGCCGCGCACGCCCTCAGCGTGGCGGCCGAGCACGGCCTGCAAGAGCCTTTCATCGCCCTGGTCTGGGACGGCACCGGCTACGGCACCGACGGCAAGATCTGGGGCTCGGAGCTGCTGGTCGTGGACCGCAAGACCTGGCGCAGGGCCGGCCATCTTAAATATTTCCGTCTGCCCGGCGGCGACGCCGGCGCCCTCAAGGCCTGGCGCCCGGCGCTGGCCCTGTTCAAGGCCGCCTATGGCGCGGATTGGAAGAAGAACACGGGGCGGCTGTTCGCCGGCTTGCCCGCGGCCGAGCTGCGTACCGTGGACCGCATGGCGGACGCCGGGGTGAACTCCCCGCTCACCTCCAGCATGGGCCGCCTCTTCGACGCCTTCGCCTTTATCGCCGGCGTCAGGACCGAGGCCACCTACGAGGCGCAGGGCCCCATGGAACTGGAAAGCCTGCTGCCGGGCGGGGCCGCCGGCGCCTACAAGTTCGAACTCCGCCTCGAGGCCGGCCTGCTGGAACTGGATCCCGCGCCGGCCGTAAGGGCCGCCGTGAGCGACCGCCTGGCCGGCCGGTCCCCGGCGCTGGTCTCCGCGCGGCTGCACGCCGGGCTGGCGCGCGCGGCCGCCGGCCTGGTGACGGCGGCGGCGCGGGAGCGTCATTTGAAAAAGGTGTGCCTCTCCGGCGGCGTGTTCCAGAACCGCGCCCTGCTCGAGGGCGTCACGGCGGCCCTGCGAAAAAAAGGCTTCACCGTTTACGCCAACCGCCAGGTCCCGTCCAACGACGGCGGCATCTCCCTCGGCCAGGCTTGGTACGCTTTAAAAGGCTATAGGCAGGTTTAGCCGCCCCGGCCGGGGATAAAAAAAACAGCCCTTCTCTCGAAGGGCTGTTTTTTTTGTCAGAGGCTTGTATTACTTAGCGGTCAGCCACTGCATGAACTCGTCCCACTTGCCTTCGCGCGACCAGGCCAGCTCGTTGTAGTCCGCGTCGAAGCTGTAGCCGGGCAGGTACACGCCCAGGCCGTAGGCCTTGGCGAACTTGGCGCCGGTGGTGGCGTTGTCCACTAGCACCTTGTCGTAGAAGTGGTTCATGACCTCTACGGTCTTGGCCTTCAGGGCGGCGTTCTGCGTCCGGGCGTGCACCAGCTCCATGAAGTGGGTCAGGTCCTTGGACCCGGCCCCGCCGAAGCCCACGGCCGCGCCGCGGGCCGCGGTCAGCATGGCTTTGTCTTCCTTCATCGCCAGGTCAGTCCACTGGTCCAGCAGGGCGCGGTACTTGGCCAGGCCGGAGGTGCGGATGGCGCTCTGAGTGGTGGCGGTGCCCTTGGGCGCGTAGAAGGCCTTGTAGCCCTGCACGGCCGCGGCGGCCATCACTTCGGGGGTGAGCCCGTCCCGGTTGGAGTGCACGCGGGAGAGGAACTCGTGGTAGCCCCAGCCGTCGCCGGGCTCGTTCTCCTCGGAACCCACGGTGATCTTGGCGGTGTCCCTGAGCTCGTAGGCCACTTCGGCCATCTGCATCAGGCAGGCGTCGGAGGCGTAGATGTCCACGCCGCCCATCTCGCGGATGGCCTGCGCCAGCTGCGGGGTGGAGATGTGGTTGTTGGTCTCGTCGTCGTAGGAGATGCCCTTGACGGCGGGGAACAGGTCCAGGCCTTTCTCCCAGCCGGAGCCGTGGTTCCAGCCGATGAGCATGTACTTTTTGGCGGGATAGTTGGCCTTCACCCATTTGCCGAACTCGGCGAGCTGACGCCAGTCGCCCATGTCCACGGAGCCCAGGTCCTGCAGCAGCGTGGAGGAGAGCGACGCGTTGTCGCCGTCCTTGACGATGAGGTAGCGGCGGGTGCCGGTCCAGTCGGTGGAGGCGTCCCTGGCGTCTTTCATCATCATCGGGGGCATGTTCCAGTTGGGGTTGGGCCAGCCGGGATGCGGTACGGGGGAACCGTAGCCCCAGTCGTCGTAGTAGCCGCCTCCGGGATAGCTGGGGTAGGAGGGCTGGGTGTACTTCATGCGGGCGGACTGCGTGACGATGTTGATATTGTCGGTCGGGCCGAACACTTCCATCTCGTTCATGTCCTGTATGACGTAGCTGGAGAGGTTGTTCTTGCCGTTGATGAACACCATGATGGTCCATTCTTTCACGGTCCTGTCGTCCTGCGCGGCTGATGCGGCGGGGACGGAGACTTCCGACGACTTAGCCTGGCTGACTATGTCCTTTACGGACGGCAGGCTGTCGAAGTCGAGGGCGGCGGCGGGGGCGGCCAGGAAGGCCGAGGCCAGCAGCAGCTTGCTGATGTCGAGTTTCTTCATGCTTTAACGCTCCTTAGTGTTCGTTGAACGGCCTTATAATGATATTCTTTTAGGCCCCGCCCGATATGGGCTCATGGGCCTAACCCTCCGGCGTTATTCGGCCCAGGCCGGCGGGGGACTTTGGACCTATGACGGGCGTCAAGCCCGGGTTGACCCCGCGCGCGCAATGTGTTACCATTCCTGTAAAGGTGGCACAAATGAAGGATAAACTCGTACGCTTCGGGGTTTCGCTGGAGGGGGAGCTGCTGCGGCGCTTCGACGCCTACATCGGCGCGGAGGGCTATGACAACCGCTCGCAGGCCATAGCCGGCCTGATCCGCAAGGAGTTCGTCACCGACGCCTTCGACCGCGGCGCGGCCGTGGCCGGCGCCGTGACGATAGTCTACGACCATCACCGGCGCGAGACCGTCAACCGGCTGCTCGACATCCAGCACGACCACGGTGCCATCATCATCTCGGCCCAGCACGTGCACCTCGACCACGACAACTGCCTGGAGATCATCGCCGTGAAGGGGCCCGGCGCAGGGGTGAGGGCCCTGGCCGACGCGCTCAAATCGGTGAAGGGCGTAAAGCACTCCACGCTCAGCGTTACGCTCTCGGGAAAAGAGGGGAAAATATCATGAGAAGAATCATCGCGGCTTCCTTGCTGGCTTCTTGCGTCGGTACCGCTTCGGCTTTGCACCCGCTCATCGGCGAGGATACCGGCTTCCTGGGGCGTGACGTGCGCCAGGTGGAGCTGGGGCTGGACCACTCCGTTGAGCGGCAGGGGGCGGACACCTATTCCACCACCGGCTCGGCGCAGATCTCTTACGGCCTCTTCGACAGGGTCGACCTGCTGCTCAGCGCCCCCTGGCAGGGCTGGACTTCTCACGGCCTCTCCCGCAGCGGCGTCGGCGACGTTTCGCTGGAGGCCAAGTTCGGCGCCGGCCGCGCCGCCGGCTGGGACCTGGCCCTCAAGCCCGGCTTCTCGCTGCCCGCGGGCAACGAGGGCCGCAGCCTCGGCGCCGGCAAAGGCGGCGTCTGGCTGTACGGCGTGGCCGGCAGGACCGACGGCCCGCTGCAGTACTACCTCAACGCCGGTTTCCTGCTTAACCGCAACTCGGTGGGCGAAGAGGAGCACATCGCGAAGGCTTCCGCCGCGGGGCTGCTCGAGGTCTTCCCGAAAGTAATGATCTCCGCCGAGCTGGCCGCCGAGACCAATACCGACGCGTCCTCCGTCTCCCATCCCGTCTCCTCGGTGTTCGGCCTGATCTGGTCGCCCTATCCCGCGCTGGACCTGGACGCCGGCGTAAGCCTGGGCCTCACCCGGCCCGCCCCCGACCTCGGCCTGCTGCTGGGCGTCACTCTGCGCCTGTAATAAAGGACTTATGCAAAACGGAACCATACTGCTGACCGCCGCTTCGCTGGGCTTCATTCATACCGTGCTGGGCCCCGACCATTATGTGCCTTTCGTCGCGCTGGCCAAGGCCAGGAACTGGACCAAGGCCAAAACGGCCCTGGTCACCTTCCTGTGCGGCCTGGGCCACGTGCTCAGTTCGGTGCTGATAGGTTTCGCGGGCATCGCTCTCGGCACCGCCGTCTCGAAACTTGAGTGGCTGGAGGGCCTGCGCGGCGGCGCGGCCGGCTGGCTGCTGCTCTCTTTCGGCCTGGCCTACATGGTCTGGGGCATAAAGAAGGCCTGGAAGGGGGAGCGGCACTCGCACCCGCACAGCCACGGTTCGGAACCGCACGCCCATGGCCACGCG
>PHAL01000030.1 GCA_002840355.1 Elusimicrobia bacterium HGW-Elusimicrobia-3
CGCCCCGCGGCGCCCGCCCCCGCGGCCAGGGAAACAGAGCGCCTCGCCGCGCCGGCCGCCGCCGCAGCCCCGGCCTTGCCCGCGCCGCTCCCGCCCGTCTTCGCGGCCGCTTCCGCCCCCGTAAGGGCCGCCGACGCGTCCGGCCCCTCCTACCTGCGCGATTTCTCCGCGGCCTCGGACGCCAAGGCTAAAGCGCACGAGATCTTCCTGCGACTCTCGGCCAATTACAACGGCCTGCAGGCGCGCAACATAGCTTTCCAGGACATGCTGATGCGCGCCACCGGCGTCCTGCCGCCGGGCCCGTTGCCGCCGCCCGCCGCCGCCCCGCGACCGCTCCCGTCCGCACCGGCGCCAGGGCGCGAAGTGTTCATGACCCGCGAACAGTGCCTGGAGTTCGCGGTAGGCTCCATAGCCAAGGTGCTGGGCGAGAAGTTCGCCGCGGCCGACACCTATCCCACGCGCGTGCGCCTGCCCGGAGAGCCGCTGATGCTGGTGGACCGCATCCTCAGCGTGCGCGGCGAGCCCGGCTCCATGACCTCGGGCAACGCGGTCACAGAGCACGACGTACTGCCCGGCGCATGGTACCTGGACTGCGGCCGCATCCCCACCTGCATCGCGGTGGAAGCCGGCCAGGCCGACCTGTTCCTCTGCGGCTACCTCGGCATAGACGACCGCACCCGGGGCAAGGCCATGTACCGCCTGCTCGACGCCGAGGTCACGGTGCACCGCGCCCTGCCTCTGGCCGGCCAGGTGATACGCTACGACATCAATATAGAGCGCTTCGCGCAGAACGGCGACATCTGGCTTTTCTTCTTCAACTACGAAAGCACGGTGGACGGGCAGCCTTTCATCAGCATGAAAAAAGGCTGCGCCGGCTTCTTCACCCAGGAAGAGCTGGCCAAGGGCAAAGGCGTGGTGCTCACCGACGAGGAGCTAGCCCCGGCCGCCGGCAAAGCGCCCGCCGGCTGGGCCCCGCCCGCCCCCTTTGAAAAAGAAAAAGAGTCTTATTCCGACTCCCAGCTGGAAGCCCTGCGTGCCGGCCGCTACGCCGACTGCTTCGGCCCCGCCTTCGCCGGCCTGCCGCTGGCCCGGCCCGTCGGCCTGCCCTCCGGCCGCATGCGCCTGGTGGACCGCATCCTCGAACTCGCCCCCCGCGGCGGCCGCTACGGCCTGGGCTGCGTGCAGGGCGAGATGGACATTACGCCGCAGGACTGGCACCTGCTCTGCCATTTTACCGACGACCACGTGATGCCAGGCACGCTGATGTACGAGTGCTGCCTGCACACCTTCAGGGTGCTGCTGCTGCGCATGGGCTGGGTGGCCGAAGAGGGCTCAACCTGGTACGAGCCCGTGCCCGGCGTGACCAGCCGGCTGGAGTGCCGCGGCCAGGTGCTGGGCTCTACCAAGAAGGCGATGTACGAGATCGTGGTCAAAGAGATAGGCTACCAGCCCGACGGCACGCCTTACGCCATCGCCGAGGCTTTCATGTACGCCGACGGCAAGCGCATCATCCACATCCACAACATGTCCATACGCATGGGCGGCGCGAAGAAAGACGCGATCGAAGCCCTGTGGAAGAACGCCGCCGCACCCGCGGACTACGGCCCGCGCGCGGCTATTTTCGACAATGCCAGCATCACCGCCTTCGCGGTGGGAAAGCCCTCGGAGGCCTTCGGCGACAAATACAAGATCTTCGACTCGGGCCGCGTGATAGCGCGCCTGCCAGGGGACCCGTACAAATTCCTGGACCGCGTGGTGAAGATAGAGAACTGCCGCCAGTGGGAACTCAAAGCCGGCGGCTATATAGAGGCCGAATACGACGTGCCGCCCGGCGAATGGTATTTCAAGTCGGGGGCGCAGCGCAGCATGCCTTTCGCGGTGCTGCTGGAAGTGGCCCTGCAGCCCTGCGGCTGGCTGGCCGCCTATTTAGGCTCCGCCCTCACCAGCGACACCGACCTCTCTTTCCGCAATCTTGGCGGCACGGCTACCCAGTACGCCGAGGTTATGCCCGACGCAGGCATCCTCGTCACCCGGGTGAAGATAACAAAAGTTTCGCAGTCCGGCGGCATGATCATACAGGACTACGACCTGGAAGTGCTGTGCCAGGGGCGCACCGTCTACAAGGGGATCACCCAGTTCGGCTTCTTCTCCAAGAAGTCGCTCGCCGAACAGCTGGGCGTGCGCGGCGCCGCCCGCCACGCGCCCTCCGAGCAGGAGCTGGCCCGGGCCGTCCCGCTGGACCTCGCTGCCGCCGCCGGCCTGCCGGACGAAAAGCTTTTAATGCTGGACTCGGTGGAAACCTATATCCCCGACGGCGGGCCCAAGGGCCTGGGCTTCATCCGCGGCCTCAAGGCGGTGGACCCGGCCGAGTGGTTCTTCAAGGCCCATTTCTACCAGGACCCCGTCTGCCCCGGCTCGCTGGGCCTGGAGTCCTTCATCAATTTAATGAAAGCCGCCGCCCTGGAGCGCTGGCCCGGCCTGCCGCCGGACGCCCGCTTCGAGGCCATGACCGTCGGCGCGCGGCACCAGTGGATCTACCGCGGCCAGATCTCGCCGAAGAACAAGGTGGTCACCGTAGAGGCCTATATCACCACGGCCGACGACGCCTCAAAAACCCTGAAGGCGGACGGCTTCCTGATAGTGGACGGCCTGGTCATCTACCAGATGAAAGATTTCTCGGTAAGATTAGTTTGATGCAAGTGGATGTTAAGCAACCCCCGTACGGACGGCCGGGCGGATAAGAAAAACACTCGTGAGGCCCGAGCTTGCATAAGCGCGAGGGCCGAATCGCGTAGCGAGCGCACGGTGTGCGCGAGCGCGTTTTTCGTTCCGACTGGGCGGCCGGACGGTAACGGCTCAGGTACTTAATGAAATACTCCAAAGTCTATATCAACGCCATAGGTTATGAACTCGGGCCCAACGTGGTCACCTCCTCTGAACTGGAGAAGCGCGTGCTGCCCATGCTCGAAGCCCTGCATATACCCCAGGGCCAGCTCGAAGCCCTCACCGGCATACGCGAACGCCGCTGGTGGGACCCCGGCTTCCCCCTCTCCGAGGGCGCCGCCCGCGCCGGCCGCAAGGCGCTGGCCGCCGCCGGCCTGCAGCCCGCCGACCTCGGCGCCCTCGTCTACGCCGGCGTCTGCCGCGAGCACAGCGAGCCCGCCACCGCCACCGCCGTGGCCGCCCTGCTCGGCACCGGCCCCGAGACCGCCGTCTACGACCTGTCCAACGCCTGCCTCGGCGTGCAGAACGGCATGCTCGACCTCGCCAACCGCATAGAGCTCGGCCAGATCCGGGCCGGCCTGGTGGTCTCCTGCGAGTCCTCCCGCGAGATCAACGACAGCATGATAGCCGAGATGAACCGGGACAAGAGCTTCGAGAATTTCCGCCTCTCCATCGCCACCCTCACCGGCGGCTCCGGCGCCGTGGGCGTGCTGCTCACCGACGGTTCCTTCCCCGGCGACCACCGCCGCCACAAATTGATGGGCGGCACCTACCGCGCCGCCTGCGAGCATCACAAGCTCTGCGTCTGGAACCGCGACCATATGTTCACGGACGCCACCGGCGCGCTGAAGCACGGCACCGCGCTCGGCCGCGAAACCTGGAAGAGCCTGCTGGCCGAACTCGGCCTGCGCGGCGAGGACTTCGACAAGACCGTCTGCCACCAGGTAGGCTCCACCCACCGCAAATCCATCCTGGAAGCGCTGGGCATACCCGAAGAGAAAGATTTCCCGACCTACGAGTACCTCGGCAATATGGGCACCGCCGCCCTGCCCGCCGCCGCCGCCATCGCCGACGAGCGCGAGTTCCTGCGGCCCGGCGACAATGTGGCCTTTCTCGGCATCGGCAGCGGCCTCAACACGATAATGATGGGAGTAAAGTGGTAATGAACAACAACCTTCCCGCCGGCGTCACGCCGGAAATGTACCCCTTCGCCGGCAAGTACTTCCTGCAGAAGAACGGCCTGCGCCTGCATTACCTCGACGAGGGCGCCGGCAAGCCGGTGGTGATGGTGCACGGCAACCCGTCCTGGTCCTTCTACTACCGAAATTTAGCCCTGGCCCTGAAAGACTCCCGCCGCGTCATAGTGCCCGACCATATCGGCTGCGGCCTCTCCGACAAGCCGGGCGACGACCGCTACGACTACACGCTGGCCAGCCGCGTCGACGACCTGGAAGCCCTGATAGACAGCCTGAACCTCACGGAGAAGATCACGCTGGTGGTGCATGACTGGGGCGGCATGATAGGCCTGGCCGCCGCCGTGCGCCGCCCGGAGCGCATAGAGAAAATAGTAGTGCTCAATACCGGCGCCTTCTTCCTGCCCGGCGGCAAGAGCTTTCCCGCCGCCCTGCGGCTGGTGCGCACGCCGCTCGGCGCGCTGCTGGTGCGCGGCTTCAACGCTTTCGCCCGCGGCGCGGCCTGGATAGGCTGCAAGCGGCGCCGCATGCCCGTCGCCCTGCGCGCGGCCTACGCCGCCCCGTACGACAGCTGGGCCAACCGCATAGCCACGCTGCGCTTTGTGCAGGACATCCCGCTCACCCCCGGCGACAAGGCTTACCGGGTGGTGGACGAGACCCAGGCCAAACTGGGCTCGCTGGCCGGGTTGCCGATGCTGATCTGCTGGGGCCTGCGCGATTTCGTCTTCGACCGGCATTTCCTCGCCGAATGGCAGCGCCGCTTCCCCGGCGCCGCAGTACACAGCTTCCCCGACTGCGGCCATTACATACTAGAGGACGCCGCGGGCGAAGTAATACCGCTGGTCAAGGATTTCATCACCGCCTAAATGCCAGAACCGGTCAATATCTCCACGCTCATAGCCGGCTGCGCGGCCGCCCTGCCGGACCGCCCCGCCGTCATACACGACGGGCGCAGCGTTACTTTCAGGGAACTGGAGGCCGACGTGGCCCTGCTGGCCGCCGGGCTCGCCCGCGCGGGGATAAAGCCCGGCATGCGCGCGGCCCTGATGGTCACCCCCTCCATAGAATTCGTCGCCCTCACCTTCGCCCTGTACCGGGCCGGCGCCACTACGGTGCTGATAGACCCCGGCATAGGCCTGGGCAACATGAAGCGCTGCCTGGCCGAGGCCAGGCCTGAAGCCTTTGTCGGCATATCCAAGGCGCACGCGGCGCGGCTGCTGCTGGGCTGGGCGAAAACCTCCGGCCTTAATATCACCGCCGGCCGGCGCTGGTTCTGGGGCGGGCCGGACCTGGCGGAACTGCGCAGGCTGGGCGAGGGAGCGCCGGCGCCGGACCCGGCGGCCACTCCGGAGACGGCCTCCATCAATTTCACCTCGGGCAGCACCGGCGCCCCGAAAGGCGCCGTCTATACGCACGCCATGTTCGCAGCGCAGGCGGCAATGCTGAAGGAATATTTCAGGATAGAGCCCGGCGCTTTCTCCGTGCCCACTTTCCCGCTGTTCGCCCTTTTCGACGTGGCCCTGGGCCTTACCATAGTGATCCCGGACATGGACTTCACCAGGCCCGCCGCGGTGGACCCGGCCATGCTGGCGGGACTGATCAACGAGTATAAAGCCGTGCAATTGTTCGGTTCTCCGGCGCTGATAGACACGCTGAGCCGCTACGGCGCGGCCAGCGGGACTACGCTACCCTCGCTCGAGCGGGTCATCTCCTGCGGCGCGCCGGTCTCGGCCGCGGTGATAGAGCGCGTGGCCAGAATGCTCAGGCCCGGCACCCCGGTATAC
The DNA here is from genome assembly GCA_002840355.1 of Elusimicrobia bacterium HGW-Elusimicrobia-3. Taxonomy (GTDB): domain Bacteria; phylum Elusimicrobiota; class Elusimicrobia; order Elusimicrobiales; family UBA9959; genus UBA9959. The sequence goes on from PHAL01000030.1 coordinate 5,702, forward strand.
ACCCCTTACGGCGCCACCGAGGCGCTGCCGGTGGCCTGCGTCTCAGGCGAAGAGCTGGCGGCCCTCGGCCCCGGCCGCGGCGTCTGCTTGGGCCGCAGCTGGCCCGGCGTGGAAACTTTCGTCATCAGGATCTCCGACGGCCCCATAGCGGAATGGTCGGACGCGCTGCTGGCGCCGGAAGGCGAGATCGGCGAGATAGCGGTGAAAGGCCCGATAGTCTCGCCCTGTTATTTCGCCAGGCCGGAGAGCGACGCGCTGGCCAAGATACGGGGCGCGGACGGCCGGCTCTACCACCGCATGGGCGACGCCGGCTGGAAGGACTCGCAGGGCCGGCTCTGGTTCTGCGGCCGCAAGAGCCACCGCGTCACTACAGCGGAAGGCACCCTTTTCACCATTCCCTGCGAGTCGGTCTTCAACGCCCATCCAGCCGTGCGGCGCTCCGCTCTCGTCGGCGCGGGCCCGGCCGGCCGCCAGACCCCGGTCCTGTTCGTAGAACTGGAGAAAGGCGCCAGGCAAAGTGCCGTGCTGACAACCGAACTGCTGGGGCTGGGCGCCGCGCAGGCCCACACCGCGGGCATAAAACATATTTTCTACCACCCTGGCTTCCCGGTGGACATACGCCATAACGCCAAGATCTCGAGAGAAAAGCTCGCGCTGCTCGCTGAAAAGCTGCTCGGCGCCGGGACGGCGGCGTGAAGGCGCTGGTCACCGGCGGCGGCGGCTTCCTGGGCCGCGCCATAGTCCGCCTGCTGCTCGCCAAGGGCGCGCAGGTGCGGACCCTCTCCCGCGGCGACTACCCGGACCTCCGCGGCCTCGGCGTGGAATGCCTGCGCGGCAGCGTGGCCGACCCGGCGGCCGCCGCCGAGGCCTGCCGCGGCAGCGATACCGTTTTCCATGTTGCCGCAAAGGTGGGCATGTGGGGCCGCTACGAGGATTTCCACAGGGACAATGTTACCGGGACCGAAACGCTGCTGGCCGCGGCGAAAGAAGCCGGCGTGTCTAAATTCGTCTTCACCAGCACCCCCAGCGTGGTCTATCCCGGCGGGGGCGGGGACGTGGAGGGCTGGAACGAGAGCGCCCCTTATCCCGCCAGGTTCGATTCTTTCTACGCCGAAACCAAGGCGGCCGCGGAACGTCTGGTGTTAGCGGCAGACTCACCCGGAATGTCCACCGTCTCGCTGCGCCCGCATTTGGTCTGGGGCCCCGGCCGGGACCACATGATCAGCACGATAGTGGCCCGCGGCAGGGCCGGCCGGCTGCGCCGCGTCGGGGCCTTCAACAAGCTCATAGACGTGACCTATGTCGAAGACGCCGCGGCCGCCCACTGGCTGGCCGCCGAACGGCTGGCTCCCGGCGCGGCCTGCGCCGGCAAGGCCTATTTCCTCTCGCAGGGCGACCCGCGGCCCAACTGGGACATAGTGAACATGATACTCGCGGCCGCCGGCCTGCCGCCGGTGACGGGGTCCGTGCCCTACGCCGCCGCGCGCGCCGCGGCGGCCGTGCTGGAAACTGCCTGGCGGCTGGCCCGCGTCAGTTCCGAGCCGCCCCTCACCCGCTTCGTCCTGCAGCAATTGACCACGGCGCACTGGTTCGACATCACAGCCGCCCGCCGGGACCTGGGCTATGCCCCGTCGGTGACCATAGAGCAGGGCATGGAGAAACTAAAAGAGTGGTTCTCTTCAGCCGGCAAATAACCGGCCGATAAAATGAAAAGCCCCGGTTAATGCCGGGGCTTTTCATTTATGTGGCGCGGCTTAAGGGGCGCGCAGCAGCCACAGGAATTCAAGATTGCCCTTGGCTCCCTTTATCGGCGAGTCGGTCAACCCCTGCTCTTCCACTCCGGGCAGATTCGCCTTCAGGAAGGCGCGCATGTCGTCCATGACCCGCAGGCGGGTCTGCTCGTCCTTGACTATGCCGCGCCTGAGGTCGGCGGCCTGCAGTTCGAACTGCGGCTTCACCAGGGCCACGACTTGACCTCCGGCGGCCATGGCGCCGAAGACGGGGCCCAGGATCAATTTCAGCGAGATAAAAGAGACGTCTATGGCGCAGAGGTCCGGCCGCGTCGGGAAGGCTTCAGCCTTGAGAAAACGGGCGTTGGTCTGCGGCATGAACACCACGCGGGGGTCGTTCTTTATCCGCTCGTGTATCTGGCCGTCGCCCACGTCCACCGCGTAAACCAGTTTGGCCCCGGCCTGCAGGAAGCAGTCGGTAAAACCGCCGGTGGCCACGCCGATGTCCAGGCAGAGCCGGCCGGCCGGGTCTATGCCGAACGTGTCCAGCGCGCCTTTCAATTTCAGCCCGCCCCGGGAAACATAAGGGCAGTCGCTCTTTACCAGGCCCAGCACGTCGGCCTCCCTGACCTGCTGGCCGGCTTTGTCGGCGGGCTTGCCGTTCACCGTCACCAGGCCGGCCATGATGGCCCGCAGCGCACGCTCGCGGCTCTCGAAAAGGCCCTGTGCCACGCAGGCTACGTCGAGTCGAGTCTTCATACCGATATGTTACCAAATAGCGGAAGGGCCCTCCCATAAAAGGCCCTTCCCGCCCTGACGTGCTCCCGCCGGGTTAACGCGTTTTGGCGGTCTCCTCCCACACCTCGCGCAGCTTTTCGGGGAAATTCCTGCGCACGTCCTTGAGTTCGCCCGGCGCCACGTGGCGCTCCAGCACCCGTATGATGCCCCGCGTCACGCGCAGCGGGTCCATGCCGGACGGCAACTGCTCTCCGACCTTGCCGAGGAACTCGTCCATGCTCCGCAGCTTCTCCGGCTTGCCCACGGGGGTCCAGCCGCTGTAATAGAGCCCGATGACCATCATCGGCAGCTGGGCCGAGAACTCGGCGCACTCCTTTACGGGCAGCCGGTCGCGCACGGTATGCAGCACGGCGCGCAGCGCCCGGTAGGCGTCGTTGGGATTGGTCATCCCCAGTTCCTCCTCTATCTCCTTGAGCCACTGCCGGGTCTTGGCCAGCGCCTTGTCGAACAAGTGCGCCTGGGAGGACTCCGTAACGGTGTGCGGCCATTCCCGCGTTATCCGCTCCGCTTCCTGCCAGTCGCCCTGCGGCGTGCCCGGCTTGTTTCCGCGGTGCGTGTATATCAGTTGCGCCACCTGCCGCGTGGCCTCCTCCAGGTTGCCGCTGCGCAGGTAATCGGCGTAAACCTGGGTGTAGGCGTGCCTGGCTAACGTGGTAACTCTGTTGTTCTGGTTCATTACTCCCCCTTTTTAAGGCGACGAGGCCGCCGCGCCTTGCTGGCGCGGTGCCGGTTGCCTTACATTTTGTATCTCGGGATATCGCTATCCCCCCAAGGCCATCTTACAAAATATGCGCGGGATGTCAACAAGCGGGCCAGGCGGCGGCCGCTCAGGCGAGGGGGAGGAGGTCGCCGGCGGCGAAGCGCAGCGTGTGGGTGGGCGTGGCCAGGACCAGCCGGCCCTGCTCGTCCACGTCTGCCGTTCCCTCCGCGGTTACCCCGCCGGAGGAGACGCTTAACCGCTGGCCGATAAACCCGGCGCGGCCGCGGTACTCGGCGCTTAGGGCGGCGAAGCCGCGCTCTTCCAGGGCGGGCCGGCGCCGGAAGAATTCCTCCAGCACGGCCTCGAGGAAAGAACCGCGGTCCGCGGGGGCGGCGCCCAGCATGGCCATGGAGACCGCCGGGCAGGGGAGGCCGGCGAAATCTTCAGCCTGCTGGTAAAGGTTTATCCCCGCCCCTACCGCCGCCCCCGTGAGGCGGCCGCCGCTGGTCACGGCCTCGGCCAGCACGCCGCAGATCTTGGCGCCGCCGCAGAGCACGTCGTTGGGCCATTTCAGGGCCGGCCGGAGGCCGCGAGCGGCCAGCGCGGCGCAGACCGAAACGGCCAGCAGGTGGGTATAGCAGGGGAAGACTTCGGGGCGAGGGGCGGCGGGCTTCAGGGCCAGCGTAAAATACAGCCCCTTACCTTCGGAGAGCCAGGAGCGGTCCAGGCGGCCCCGGCCGGCGCTCTGCCGCAGGGCGGTCACGACGGCGCCGTCAGGCAGACCGGCGAAGCCGCGCAGGACCTGGGCGTTGGTGGAATCCAGGGTGTCGAATTCTTTTACCGTATAGCGTGGAGGCATACCGTAAGACCGCCGCCGGCCCGGCTCAGCCGCAGACGGCCAGCAGCACGCCGGCCGCCACCGCGCTGCCTATCACGCCCGCGACATTGGGCCCCATGGCGTGCATCAGCAGGAAATTGTGGGGGTTGTACTCCTGGCCCACCTTGTTGACTACGCGCGCCGCCATCGGCACGGCGGACACGCCGGCCGCGCCTATGAGCGGGTTGATCTTCATCCCCATCCTGTTCATCAGCTTGGCGAGCAGCAAGCCGCCGGCCGTGCCCACGGAGAAGGCCACCAGGCCCAGCGCCAGGATGCCGAGGGTCTCCGGGCGGAGGAACTTGTCGGCGGAAAGCTTGGAGCCCACCGCCAGGCCGAGCAGGATGGTGACGATATTGATGAACTCGTTCTGGGCCGTCTTGGAGAGGCGTTCCGCCACGCCGCTCTCGCGCAGCAGGTTGCCGAACATCAGCGCCCCCACCAGCGGCGTAGCGTCGGGAATGAGCAGGATGCAGATCCCCAGCACCATCAGCGGGAAGATTATCTTCTCGCGCCTGGAGACGGCGCGCAGCTGCTCCATCTTTATCATGCGCTCCTCTTTGGTGGTCAGGAGCCTCATGATGGGCGGCTGTATGATCGGCACCAGGGCCATGTACGAGTAGGCCGCCACCGCGATGGCGCCCAGCAGATGCGGCGACAGGCGCGAGGCCAGGAAGATGGCGGTAGGCCCGTCGGCCCCGCCGATGATGCCTATGGAGGCCGCGTCCTTGAGGGTGAAACCGAAGCCGAAGACCTGCGAGAGCAGGATGGCGCCGATCACCGTGGTGAAGATGCCCAGCTGCGCCGCCCCGCCCAGCAGGGCGGTCTTGGGGTTGGCTATGAGCGGCCCGAAATCCGTCATCGCCCCGACGCCGATAAAGATGAACAGCGGGAAGAGCCCCGAGGCTATGCCGAACTGGTAGATCTGCCCCAGGAAGCCGCCCGCCTGCGTGACCAGCTGCCCGTCCACCAGCGCGGTAACGCTGAGCGCCGCCATGCCGGCCACGGGGATATTGGCCAGCAGCCCGCCGAAGCCTATCGGCAGCAGCAGCAGCGGCTCGAACTGTTTTACGATCCCCAGCCAGAGGATGACCAGGCAGACAACTATCATCACGGCCTGGCCGCCGGTGAAGTTATAGAGGCCGGTAGAATGCCAGAGGTCGGCGAACGCGGTAAGCAAGTCCATCTCAGGCTCCTTTGATCTCGGCCAGCACGTCCTCGGTCTGCACCTGGTCGCCCGGCTTGAAAGGCAGGAGGGTGATGACACCGGCCGAAACGGCTTTTACCGGCACCTCCATCTTCATGGCCTCCAGCACGATGAAAGCCTCGTCGGCCGCCACGGTGTCGCCCGCTTTTTTGAGCAGCTTGAAGACCAGGCCGGACAGTGGGGCCCGCACCTGCGCGCCGCCGCCGGCGGGCGGCGCCGCCGTCACAGCCGGGGCGTCGGCGAAACCGGGGTTCACGGCCGCGCTGTAATGCGTGCCGTTGACCACGGCCGCGCCGTCCTTGAGCTCGACCTTGAACCGCTCACCGTCTATAGTGACGGTAAAGCGGTCCTGGGCCTGAGCCGCGGGCTTGTTCTTGCGCACCTGCACCCGGCCCTTGCCCTGCAGGAAAGCTATGCCCTTGTCCAGGCAGGTGGCCGCGATAAAGACGTTCTCAGGCGTATCGGGCAGCCCCGCGGCCGCGAGCTTCTTCCTGGCGGCGGCGGCGCCCTTGGCCGGGTTCTCGCCGTCCAGCTCCAGCGGGGTGCGGGTGGTCGGCTGCAGGCCGAGCTGGGCCGCGGCGGCGGCCACCACCTCCGGGTCGGCCGGCACCGGGGTGCGGCCGAAATAGCCCAGCACCATCCTGCCGTAGCCGTCGGCGATCTTCTTCCAGCGCCCGAACATCACGTTGTTGAAGGCCTGCTGGAAATAGAACTGCGAGACCGGCGTGACCGAGGTGCCGAAGCCGCCCAGCCGCACCACTTCGCCCATCTCCTTGACCACGGCGGGATACTTGTCCATGATCTTGTTGTCGCGCATCATCTGCGTGTTGGCGGTCAGGGCGCCGCCGGGCATCGGGGAGAAAGGGATCAGGGGCTCCACGGCCTTGGCCTCCGGCGGCACGAAGTAGTCCTTCATGCAGTCCTTGAGCACCTCTTCCGCCTCGACCACCTTTTCGATGTCGAAACCGAGATCGTACTGCGTGCCGCGCAGGGCATGCCACATGGAAAGGATGTCCGGCTGGGCGGTGCCGCCGGAGACCGGCGCCATGGAAAGGTCCAGCGCGTCGGCGCCGCCGTCCAGGGCGGCCAGGCAGCAGGCCACGCCGGTGCCCGCGGTGTCGTGCGTGTGAAAGCGCAGCGGGCGGCCTTCCCCCAGCAGCGCCCGGGCCGCCCGGAGCGTCTCGCGCACCGCGGCCGGGGTGGCCGTGCCCGAGGCGTCCTTGAAGCAGACCGAGTCGAATTCTATGCCGGCGTCCATGATCCGGCGCAGCACCCCGGCGTAGAACTCCGGGGTATGCACTTTTTCGCCGCCGGGCACGCCGGGCGGCAGCGACATCATCGAAACCACCGCCTCGTGCCGCAGGCCTGCTTCCTTGATGCAGCGGCCGGAATAGACCAGGTTATTGACGTCGTTGAGCGCGTCGAAATTGCGTATCGTGGTGATGCCGTGCTTCTTGAATAGCTCGGCGTGCAGCTTGATGATGTCGGCCGGCTGGGAGTCCAGGCCCACCACGTTCACCCCGCGGGCCAGCGTCTGCAGGTCGGCGTCCGGCCCGGCGGCGGCGCGAAAGGCGTCCATCATGGCGAAGGCGTCCTCGTTGCAGTAGAAATAGAGCGACTGGAACATGGCCCCGCCGCCTGCCTCGAAATGCCGTATGCCGGCGCGGCTCGCGGCCTCCACCGCGGGCAGGAAGTCCGCGGAGAGCACCCGGGCCCCGTAAACCGACTGGAAGCCGTCCCTGAAAACCGTCACCATCACGTCGATCTTTTTCATTATTTATGCCTCCCGCTGCTGAAATGAGCAAGGGCCACTGCGGCCGCCAGGGCGGCGGCGGGCCTTGGCCTGGCGGCCCCCGCCGGCGCGGCTTCGGGCATCAGCCTGGCCAACTGCGGCAGCAGCGCCCGGAGCGCGTTCATGGCCGCTATCATGACGAAAAGGAAAATAAAGACCATTCCCATGCCGAGGAAGGTAAGAATCAGGGAGTCTTGAATCATAGCGTTCTCCTGTAGAGAGAAAAGGCGGCCCGGCGCCGGCGCGCTGGTCCGTGAGGCTACTGAAACGGACGGGAGGTCGGGTGCGTGGTCTTGGTGCCTTTACTAGTACTATTTTATCATTTTATGGAAAGTCCGGCGGAGGATCCGCCGGACCGCAGGCCGCCGGGCGCGAGGCGCGGCGGCGGTTAAGACCGGAACAGGTTATTTTTCGCGGTCTTCGTCCTCGAACTGCTCCAGCTTCAGCTTGCCCTCGGCGTCCTTTTTCAGGACCTCTATCTTGCGCTTCACTTCCTCGAGCTTCACCGAGAGCTCCTTGGAGATGGTCACGCCCTCCTCGAAGAGGGTGAGCGATTCCTCTATGGGCGTGTTCTCGTCCTCGAGCCTGCCCACTATCTCTTCGAGCTTTGCCAGCTTCTCTTCAAAACCGCCGTTAGCTTTTTTTACCATAAAGTCTCCTGTTGCGGGCCGCCGCCCTTCCCCGCGCCTTTCCCGGGAGCGCGCGGCTTGTCCGCCGCAGCGCCGCCGCCCGTCACCTCGGCCTCGGCCCTGCCTTCTGCGAACTGCAGCGACAGCCGGTCGCCGGGGGCCAGCGAGGCCGCGCTCTTGACCGCCTTGCCGGCCGCGTCCTTGACCACGGCGTAGCCCTTCTTGAGAGGGAACAGCGGGCTGAGCGCCTTGAGTTTTTCCGACTGCAGGTTGAGTTTTTCCCCGGCGCGGCGCAGCCGCTCTCCCGAGGCGTGGAGCATCCCCTCCACGGCGTCGTCGAGGCGGCGCACCGGCCGCTCGAGCAGCGCCAGCGGATTGGCCAGCATGCGGCTGGAGGCGAGGCGGCGGAACTTGCCCTGCAGGTTCTCGTAATAGATGCGCAGGCTCTGCAGCAGGCGCTTCTCCAGGCCGGCGATATTGGCCGCCAGCTCCACCTTGCTCTTCACCACCAGCTCGGCCGCCGCCGACGGCGTCGCGGCCCGCAGGTCCGCCACGAAGTCGGCTATCGTGAAATCCGTCTCATGCCCGACGCAGGAGATCACCGGGATCTTCGAGCCCGCTATCGCTCGGGCCACGATCTCCTCGTTGAAGGCCCAGAGGTCCTCCATGGAGCCGCCGCCGCGCCCCACCAGCATCACGTCTATATCCGGGAAGCCGGCGTTCAGGTCCTCGATGGCTTCGGCGATCTCTTCTTTGGAGCCCGCGCCCTGCACCTTCACCGGGGCGATGATAATATGCATGTTGGCGTAGCGGCGCTTTAAAATGGAAAGGATGTCGCGGATGGCGGCGCCGGTGGGCGAGGTGACCACGGCGATCTTCTGCGGCAGGGCCGGGATGGGCCGTTTCCTCGACGGGTCGAACAGGCCTTCGGCGGCCAGCTTTTTCTTGAGCTGCTCGAAGGCCAGCTGCAGCGGGCCTATGCCGGCCGGCTGTATCTCACGCGCCATCAGCTGGTACTTGCTCTGCCGGTCGTAGGTGGTGATATTGCCGCGCACGCGCACCAACAGGCCGTTGGCCAGGTCGAACTTCAGCGTGGTCGCGAAGCCGCGGAACATCACGCCGGAAATATTGGAAGTGGCGTCCTTGAGGTCGAAATAGGTGTGGCCGAGCGAAGAGACCTTCAGGCCGGAGATCTCCCCCTCCACCCACAGCTCGCGGAAATTGGTCTCCAGCAGGTACTTGATGCCCCCGCTGAGCTCGCTGACGGTATAGATCCTGGGCTCGCTCATTTCTCCCCGCGCAGCCGCTTGAGGCGCTTGCCGATCTCTATCTCGAAGCCCTGGTCCGAAGGCTCGTAGAAAACTTTAGGTTCCGGCATATATTCCTGCCGCACATAATGCCCGTCGAAATCGTGCGGGTACTTGTAGCCCTTGCCGTGGCCCAGCGCTTCGCCGTCCTTGGAGCCGTCGCGCAAATGCATGGGCACGGGCCGCTCGGCGCCGCCCTTGACCTCTTCGCCCGCGGCGTTGACCGCCATATAGGAGGCGTTGGACTTGGGCGAGCAGGCGACATAAATGGCCGCCTGCGCCAGTATGATGCGCGCCTCGGGCATGCCCAGCACCTGGGCTGAATTGAAGGCGGTCTGGGCCAGCACCAGCGCCATGGGGTTGGCGTTGCCCACGTCCTCGCTGGCGCAGATCAAAATGCGGCGCGCCACGAAGCGCGGGTCCTCGCCGGCCTCCAGCATCTTGGCCAGCCAGTAGACCGCGGCGTCCGGGTCGGAACCGCGCATCGATTTTATGAAAGCCGAGATATGGTCGTAATGTTCGTCGGAACTGCGGTCGTAGCGCAGGCTGCGGCGCTGTATGCTCTCGCGCGCCACGGCCTCGTCCACCAGCCGACGCCCCCCTTTGCCGGGCTTGGTGGTGACGATACCCAGTTCCAGCGCGTTGAGCAGGCGGCGGGCGTCGCCGGAGGAATTCTCCACCAGATATTTTTTGGCTTCCGGCGAGACCTCGGGGTTCAGGTTGGCCAGGCCCTCGGGGTGCGTCAGCGCGCGCTCGAGGATGGCGGAGAGATGCCCGGACTTGAGCGGCTTGAACTCCACCACGATAAAGCGGGAGAGCAGCGCCTGGTTGATGTAGAAGAACGGGTTCTCCGTGGTCATGCCGATGAGGATGATCTCGCCCTTCTCCACGCTGGGCAGCAGCACGTCCTGCTGCGTGCGGTTGAAATGGTGTATCTCGTCGAGCACCAGCAGCACGCGCTGGCTGCGGGCCAGGCCGCCGCCGAGGCCGCGGGAATACTCGATGATCTTCCTGAGGTCGGGCACTCCGGCCATCACGGCGTTGAGTTCGAAGGTCTTGGCGTTGGCGCGGCCGGCTATGTAGCGGGCCAGGGCGGTCTTGCCGCAGCCGGGCGGGCCGAAGAAGACGGCGGACTTCAGGTTGTCGGCCTCTATGGCCCGGCGCAGCAGTTTGCCGGGCCCCAGGATGTCCTCCTGGCCGGCGAACTCTTCCAGCTCCTTGGGCGCCAGGCGGGCGGCCAGCGGGGAATAGGCGGGCCCGCCCTCGGGTTCCGGGACGGCAGGTTTCTCGTCGAAAAGGGAGTCGGGCATTACTTCTCTTCCGGGGCCGCGGCCGACAGGGTGCGCTCCAGCCGCTCAACCATCTCTTCGACCTTCTTGGAGTCGGCCTCGCGGTTGGTCTCGGAACGCTGCTTGAGGTTGTAAAGTTCCACGGCGAAATCGTAGGCGGCCAATATGGCCAGCTTGGAGGAGTCGGCTATCTTCATCTTATCCTCTATCTTGTGGATCTTCTCCTCCACCTGGCCCACTATGGTGCTCTGCTCGATGGGGGACAGGCCGTCCACCGCCGGGAATTTGATCACGCGGTGGCAGATCTTGGCTTCGAAATCGTTACTCCCCATCTTCTTCCTCGAAAAGCCCGGGCTGGACGTCGTTGACCTTGTCTATTTTGGCGCAAATGCGCTCCAGGCGGCGGCGCAGCTTCGCCTTGAAGTCGGCCAGCTCGCGGGCGGCGGCGGTGCCGGTGGCGGCCTTGCTGCGGGCCGCGCCCAGCAGTTCCACCTGCTTCCTGAGCACGTCGTTCTCTTCCTTGAGCCGGTTAATAAGCGCTGCAGCCCCCGTTACGAGCTCCTCCAGGCGCTTTATGCGGTTATGCATGAGGTAATTATACCTATTTCTTTTCTCCCATTGGACCTATGAAATAAGGGGTCCTAGGACCTTTGTGGCGGCTTTAAAAAGAGAGGATAATATATACAAGAAGACAGGAGGACTTATGAACAAACCTTTTAAATCCCTTTCACTGCTGGCCGCCGCGGCCCTGCTGCTGCCGGCCCTGGCCAACGCCGGCTCCAAGAGCATATACGGCGACGACAACCGCCTCGACTACTTCGAGGCCTCCCCCGCCATGCGCACCCTGGCCGATTCAGTGGTCTCGCTCTGGCCCTCCAAGCAGGTCAAGTTCGAAGGAGGCGAGTACAAGCTCGCCACCATCGGCTTCGGCGACGCCCTGGGCCTCTGCCCCGGCGAGCAGTTCCGCGAGCAGCCCATAGGCGCCTTCTGCTCCGGCACCCTGGTAGGCGAGGACCTGATCATGACCGCCGGCCACTGCATAACGGACGCGGCCTCCTGCGCCGACGCCCGCTTCGTCTTCAACTTCAACATAGATAATGACGGCGGCAGGGCCCGCACGGCCGTGCCGGCCAAGGACGTCTACACCTGCAAGCGCATCGTAAAGCGCGACCTGGACCGCCAGGCCGACGGCCTGGTCAACACCGGCATCGTGATCATCGGCGCCCTGCTCGGCAAGCAGCCCGGCCCCGACTACGCCATCATACAGCTCGACCGCAAGGTGGAAGGCCGCAAGCCGCTGCCCGTAAACCGCAGCAAGGACCTCAAGGCCGGCGACAAGATCTTCGTGATCGGCCACCCGGTGGGCCTGCCGCTCAAAGTGGCCGGCGACGCGAGCGTGCGCAATACCGAGCCCAAGTCCTTCTTCCTGACCGACCTCGACACCTTCGGCGGCAACTCCGGATCGGCGGTGTTCAACGCCCGCACGAACAAGATAGAGGGCATCCTGGTGCGCGGCGGCACCGACTTCGTGGACAGCCCGGCCGGCTGCAAGGTGCAGTACAAGCTCGGCCAGAACGAAGGCAAAGGCGAGGCCGTGACCAAGATCTCCATAGTGCAGAAGTACATCCCCGAGATCGGCTCGCACAAGGCGGCCGCCGAAGTTCGCGACATGGCCGTGGAGCAGGTTCCCCCCGCCGGCGAGGAGCTGGCCCGCAAAGTACGGTTCTAAGAAGTTCTTGCTCCAAGCAGAAACCCCGCCCGGCGCGGGGTTTCTTGCTTTTACGCCCCTAAAATATTAATCTAGTCTTGGTTAGGGGGAAGCATGAAAACTCTGTTATTACAGGCCGCAGCCGCGGCCTTGCTGTGCGTCGCAGCCTGCAGCCCGGCCGACCACGCGGTCAGCGCGGCCGAGCACGGCTTTCGCCAGGACCTGATGGCGGTGGGCGAAGTGGTGAACTTCAGGGAGACCGGTACGAAAAAGCTGCAGGCCGCCGAAGGCGAGGCCGTGCTGCTGCGCTTCGAGAGCGAGGTTAAATGGCTGACACTAGACGAGGCGATAGCCAGGTCCGGCGGTCCCGGAGACACGCAGGAGTACTTCGGCAAGGCCCAGTATGTCTTTGAGAAGCTCGGCGCCGGGCCCAAGGCAGGCCGCGTGGAACTAATCAGGGGCGCCGCGCTGATGGCCCGCACCGACATAGGCTGGATCTACAAAGGCCTGGCAGAAAACTAAAGCAGCCAGGCGCCTTCACGGCCGGCCGCGCCTGCGCCCGGCCCGTCTTTCTTTGCCCCCTCCGCCATCTTCCAAGTGGGATAAATGTCAATTATTTGGGGAATACGCCAATGGCCCCGCCTCCACGCGGGCAGTATACTATACCCATGAGGAGGCCCTATGAAACGCGCGGGATTGTATTTCCTTGCCGCGCTCGCTTTCATCTGCGGGCCGCACCTCCCTGCCCTGGCGGGCGGCCCCGATTGCGATAAGGCCGCCGGGGAGATAATCAGTTTCTCCCGGGCCAACGGCATAGACCGGGTCTCGGTGCTGGGCTTCTCCGCCAGGACCGGCGTGGACAAGAGCGAAGCCGATTACATTTCCGAAAAGACCGGCGCCTGCCTGGCAGGCCTGGAAAAGCCGGCGCTGATAGAGCGCGCCCTGCTGGAGAAAGTGCTGAAGGAAAGCAGGCTGTCGGCCGCCGCCGGCGGCGGCCCGGGGAGGAACAAGGAGCCCTCGGATATCTTTTTGGTGGACGCCGTGGTGACCGGGACGGTCTTCGCGGCCGGGAAGAAACTGAAGGTGCTGACCAGGCTGATAGAAGTGAGGACAGGCAGGGTGCTGCTGGCGGTGCAGTCCGAGACACAGCGCGAGTGGTCTCAATACCTGGAATCCCCGGAGCTGCTCAACGACTGGGACCCGGCTGACTGGGCGCTGCCGCCGCTGGACCTGCGGGACGCCGTACTAGACGAAGGAAAAGCGCGCTGCGCAGAGCGGAAAATGCTGCTGGGGAAACTGAACGCCGGGATGGTGGACGCCAAGGCCCGCCACTGGGCCGCCAAAATGAAGGAACCCGGCTTCAGCATACGCGGCCTGACCCGGAATCCGGGCACCGAGATCACGGACCCGGCATTAAAAGCCAGGTTCTATAAGTTGCTGGGCGCTTATTACCGCGATCCGGCCGCGGCCCCGCCGGCGGCGGAGGCATTGCCGGCCCTGAACGGACTCCTGGAGGAGGAGTCTAAGGTTTATAACGAATGCGGCTACCGCTGACTGGCCGGACCGCGCCCGGACCGCAGGAAAGTCCCGATGATGCCCTCGAGTTTCTCTATGTCGGCCGGCTTGGTCAGGTAGTCCAGCGCGCCTATCTCCAGGCAGGCCCGCGCCACGTCCCCGTCGTCCCTGCCGCTGAGCATGATGAAGCCCGTCCTGGGCAGTTCCGGGACAAGTTCCCGCAGCACCGCAACGCCGTCCATGCCGGGCATGGATATATCCAGCACCGCCACGTCGGGCCGCCGCACCAGGGCCAGCTGCACGGCGCGCTTGCCGTCGTCGGCCTGCAGCACCTCGTAACCGTCGTCGGAGAGCAGCCGGGCCAGCGCGCGCTTGAAAGGGATGTCGTCGTCGGCCAGCAGCACCACGCCGCTGCTTTTACCCTCCGGGCGCGGAGCGGCAACGGGGGGCGGGACGGGGCGCGCAACGGCCGGGGCCTTCTTTACGCCCAGTACGCGGTCTATCTCGTCCAGGGCCGGCAGCAGCCCGTCCCCCTTGGAGAGGAAAGCGGTAGCCCCGGCTTTAAGATAGCGCTCGGCGTCCGTCTCGGCGTCGTGGCCGGTGAGTATCACTACCGGCACGGCGGAGGCCGCGCGGATCTTGGCCAGCACGGCCGAGCCGCTCATTACCGGCAGGTCCCTGTCCAGCACCACCAGGTCCGGAGAATGCTGCTTAAAAGCCTGCTCGCCGGCCCCTCCGTCGGCCGCGGTGATCACGCTGTGCCCCGCGCGGGTCAGGAAAACCTCCAACGCGTCGCGCGCCACCCCGTCGTCTTCCACTATTAGTATTTTCGCCATACCTTTCCCGCCCCCTCCCGCGCGCTTGGGCTACTTTATGAATTTTCCCGCGCGGTACTCGTTGTAGGCCCGGTTTAGCTCGGCCTCGGTGTTCATCACTATCGAACCGCGCCAGGCCACCGGTTCATTAAGGGGTTTGCCCGCCATCAGCATGAAACGCAGGCCTTCTTTTGAGGCGTGGCAGTCCAGCGCGTCGCCGTCCTGCAGCACGGCCAGCTGGCCGGGCGTCAACACCCGCCCGTCCTTGCCGTCCAGCTTGCCGGAACCTTCGAACACGCAGCACAGCACGTTGTCCTCGGGCCTCAGGTCGAGAGTAAAAGCGGCGCCGGGTTCGGCTTTCACGTCGAAGAACCAAGGCTTGATCACTATGTCCTGCGCCGGGCCTTCCACGCCGCCGTACTCGCCGCAGATGAGCTTCAGGCTGAAGCCCTCGCCCTTGTACTCCTTCATGTCGGCGGCTTTGATGTCGCGGTAGCTGGGGCGCGTCATCTTGTCCTTCTTGGGCAGGTTGGCCCACAGTTGGAAGCCGCGCATCGTCCCCTCGTAAGCCTTCGGCATCTCCTGGTGCACGATGCCCGATCCTGCCGTCATCCACTGCACCTGGCCGCTCTTGATCACGCCGGAATTGCCCAGCGAATCGCGGTGCTCCACCACGCCTTCGAGCATGTAGGTGATGGTCTCTATGCCGCGGTGCGGGTGCCACGGGAAACCCGCGATGTAGTCCTCGGGATTGTCCGAGCCGAAATTGTCCAGCAGCAGGAACGGGTCGGTAAGCGCCGTGTCGCCGAAGCCGAAGATGCGCTTAAGCTTCACGCCGGCGCCATCCACCACCCACTGCCCTTCCGCCACCGCTTTTATGGTCCTGGTTTTCATTTTTCCTCCCCGTACTCCGGGCCGCCGGGCAGCCGCCACGGCTTGCCCGCTACTCTGCCTTTCACAAATACGCGCAGGCCGTGCGCCGGCACCCTGGCCGACAGCGCGCCGCCTTTAACTTTTAGTTTCACGCCGGTATAAAGCTCGCGATATTTCCCGTCGGCCAGGCCGGCGGCGCTCATCGGCGCGGCTCGCCCGTCCTTATTGAGGAACACCACCGCGGTCTCGCCGCCATAGTCGCGGCGAAAAGCGTACTGGTGCTCCGCCGCCAGCAGCCCGGTCTGCGCCCCGCGCCGCAGCGGCCTCGCGGCCGCGCGCATGGCGTTGAGCTTTTTAAGGTGATGGTAGACCGGGTCGCTCTTGGCCCGCTTTATGCCCTCCGCGCCGAGCAGGCGCCGGTTGTCCGGGTCGTTGCCGCCTGGCAGGCGCGCCTCGGTGCCGTAGAACACGCAAGGGATGCCGCGCGCCGCGAAATAGAAGTTCAGCGCGTCGAAATACTGCTCGGCCGTCGCCGGTGTCCCTTCGCCGTTCGCGCCGTTGAAGCGCGGCTTGTCGTGGTTGTCGAGGAAGGTCACCAGCCAGGTGGCGTCGCCGTAAAGCCCGTCATGTTTAAAGATCCCGTTGGCCGCGGCGTAGTTGCCGCCCTTGAAGACGGCCTCCATCGGCCCCCAGGTCCCCATGGAGGACAGCGGCATGTCCAGCACGCTGATGCCGGCGTTCATCGGGTCCCCTTCGGCCAGGCGCGTGTAGGAGGAGAGCAGCACGAAGTCGTCGCGCGTCCAGGCCTCGCCGAACATGAAGAAATCTTTTTTCCCTTTGTGCATCTCGGCGGCGAAATCCCGCCAGAAATCGTTCTTCATCCACACCAGCGTGTCCAGGCGGAAGGCGTCCACGCCCAGGTCCCGGTACTTGCCGTAGATGTCCGTGAACCACTTCAGCACTTCAGGGTTCTCGTCGTTGAAGTCCAGCAGGTCGGCCAGCGCCGGGCCCTTCCGGTTGAACCACTCTTTGTCGTCGGCGTAGTAGTCGAAGGCTAGCCCGCCGCCCCGCACCGTGCCGCGTTCGCGATGCCATTTTACGGAGGGGTGGGTGTCGCCGCCGTGGCCATGGTTGAGCACGATGTCCTGCACGATCTTCAGCCCTTTGCCGTGGGCGGCCTCTATCAGGTCGGCGTAGGAGGCGCCCGGCGATTCCAGGTGCGGGTCGATCTTGGAAAAGTCCCAGGCCCAGTAGCCGTGGTAGCCGGCCGCGTCGTAGGTACGGGAGCCGTTGACGTAGCGCCCGGGCGGCTGCATCACCGGCGGGGTGATCCAGACGGCGGTAAAGCCCATGTTCTTTATATGGTCCAGATTGTCGATGAGGCCGCGAAAGTCCCCGCCCTGGTAGTAGCGCAGGTTGCCCGGGACATATTCGTCCCCGTAAATATCGTTATTGGCGGGGTCGCCATCGGCATAGCGGTCGGTCACGGCCAGGTAAATGGTCTCATCCCTGAAGTCCGCGGCCGCGGCCGGCGCGGCCAGCAGCAGCGCCAAGAGCGCCGTAGTTTTGGATATCATAAGTCTCCTAATCAATTGTAGGAAAAATAGGCGCGGGTATCGTAAGTTTTTACGGCTGGCGCGGGAAACAAAAAAGCCGGGACGGGTCCCGGCCTTTCTTGCTCATTCGGATCTATTTCTCTGCTTTCAGCAGCCGCTCCAGCACGCGGGCCAGCTGGTCGGAGCAGGAGGTGGCCTTATCGCCGCAGGTGATGCCCCGCAGCTTGGCTATGGCCTCTTTTACCGGCATCCCCTCGAGCAGCCGCGCCATCGCCGCCAGGTTGCCGGGGCAGCCGCTGAAGAACTTGACGCCCTTCAGGCGGCCGTCGGCCACGCTGAAGCTCACCTCTTTGGAGCAGACGCCCTCGAGCTTGTGCTTTTTGGTCACGCGCGCAGCCTGGCCCCGAAGTTCTTGGTCAGCTTGTCGAGGATGGCCGTCATGCGGGCGCCCACCTCGGCGTCGTTGAGCGTTTTCTCCATCGAGGAGAACGTGAAGCGCACCGTCAGGCTGCGGTTGCCGGCCGGGATATTCTTGCCCTTGTAGACGTCCACCAGCCGCGCGCTGTGCAGGTCCTGCACGCCGGAGAAAGAGCGTTCCAGCTCCGCCCACTCGTGCTTTTCCTCCAGGATCACGCTCAGGTCCCGCCAGTTCTGCGGGAAAGCCGAGACGGGCTTGATCTTGGTTATCTTCTGCCAGAACTCGGTCTTGCCTGCCACGGCCAGGCAGGAGAGCGGGATCTCGAAGTAGTAAATGTTATTGTCCTTGAAGTCGGCCGCGGCGCAGACCGCGGGCGCGAGCTTGCCCAGGAAGCCGGCGCTGCCGCCGCCCAGCCGCATCTCAAGGCAATGGCCGGGCAGGAAATAGGCCGGGGCCTTCTTGGGCTTCTCGTAGCGGAAGCCGCCCTTGCCGGCGAAGAGGCGGTTCATCACGCCCTTGAGGTAGTAGAAATCGGCAGAGGCGCTGCCGCCCTGCCAGGAGCCGCCCTCGGGCAGGGGGCCGTAGGCCAGTCCGGCGCAGTATATTTCCTCGGCCTTGCCGGCGTCCTTGCGGGCGTAGGCGGTACCGGCCTCGAAGAGCAGCGCTGTCTCCCGTCCGCGGTTGAGGTTGTAGCGAAGCGTTTTTAGCAGACCAGCCAGCAGCGTCGGGCGCAGGTACTGGTAATCGGAAGAGAGCGGGTTCTTGACTTCCAGCGCCGCCTCCGGCTCCAGGCCGCAGGCCTTCAGTTCTTTGGCCGAGGAGAAATCGTAATTGTAGACCTCGCTGAAACCCAGCGCGGCCAGCGTGTTGCGCAGCTCCGTAGTGACGGTCCAGAGCGGGCTCACGGTGGACGGGCGCATCGGCATATTGGAGGCGGACGGGATGACGTCGTAGCCTACGTAGCGGGCCACTTCCTCGGCCACGTCCCAGGCGCTCTCGATGTCCTGCCGGTAGGACGGCACCGTGAATTTCCACGGCTTGGCGTCCTTCAGGTCCGGCTGGAAGGCCCGCAGGCAGGCGTAGATCTCGCCGTCGGCGATGCCGGTGCCGAGTATAGCGTTCACGCCGGCGGGGTCCACGTCCAGCACCGGCGGCTGATAGGCCACCGGGTAATTGTCGGTGATCTGCTGCGCGCTGGCGCCGGGCGCGGCGGCCAGTATCAGGCCGGCCAGGCGGCGGGCCGCCCGCATGGGCAGCTCAGGGTCGGTGCCGCGCTCGAAGCGGTAGGAGGACTCGCTCTTGATGCCGGAGGCCTTGGAGGCCAGCCGCACGGTGGGCGGGTGGAAGCGGGCGGACTCTATCAGTATCGCGTCGGTCTCCTCGGAAACCGCGGTGTCCAGGCCGCCCATCACGCCGGCCAGGGCGGCGGGCTTGGAGGCGTCGGCGATGACCATCATGCCGGGGTCCAGCTTCAGGGCCTGGTTGTCGAGCGTCTTGAGCATCTCGCCGGCCAGCGCCTTGCGCACGATGATCTTGGGGCCGGCGAGTTTGGTTATGTCGAAGCAGTGGGTGGGCTGGCCCAGCTCATACATCACGTAGTTGGAGCCGTCTATCAGCAGGTTGCCCTTGGGGTTGCAGCCGACGGCGCGCAGGCGCGAGGCCATCCACTCGGGCGTCCTGGCGCCCTTCACGCCCTTGAGGACTATGGCGCCGTAGCGGGGGCACAGGTCCGGCACCTTGACCTCCACCGGCACCAGTTGGCCGGCGGCTTCGCCGGAAAACACCGGCACGTCTTTCATCCTAAGCCCGTAGAACAGGCAGAACTCGCGGGCCAGCGCGTAATGCGACAGGCAATGCGCCTGGTTGGGCAGCATCTCCACTTCCATCGCGTAGTCGGATTTGGGGAAAAGCGTCGAGGCGTCGGTGCCGGGCTCGAGGCCCTCGGCCAGCACGAGGATGCCGCTGTTATCGTAGCCTTCCAGGCCCAGTTCGCCCGCGGAGCAGATCATGCCCTCGCTCTCCACGCCGCGGATCTTGGCCTTCTTCAGCTCGCCCTCGGCGAGGACGGCCCCCACCCTGGCGAAAGGGATGTTCTGGCCGACGGCGATATTCTTGGCGCCGCAGACCACGCGCATGACGGCCTTGCCGTCGTTGACGTCCACGAGCGAGAGCTTGTCGGCGTTCGGGTGCTTGTCTATCTTGTCTATCCGGCCCACGCACACGCCCGAGAAAGACGCCCCGGTCTTGCGCAGCTCCTCCACCTTCAGCCCCACGCGCCCAAGCTTGGCCGCCAGGTCTTCCGGCGTCGGAGGATTCTCAATATAATCAGCCAGCCACGAATATAAAATCTTCATACTTTCTCTCTTTTAATTTACCAAAGGTGGTTTGTTTCGACAGGCGGACCAGGTTAGCAAAACCTTCATGAGGGCGAGGCTTGCATAGCGCCGAGCCCGATTGATGAGCGAGGCCACGGTGTGGCCGAGCGCGTTTTGCGTTCTGGTTCGCCTGGCGGAACTAAGCTACCTGCTTCAGCACCCGCAGGTCGTTCTCGTAAAGCATCCGCATGTCGCTGATGCCGTAGAGCAGCATCGCGAAGCGCTCTATGCCCGCGCCGAAAGCGAAGCCGCTCCACTTGGCCGGGTCGCAGTTGCAGGCCTTCAGCACGTTCGGGTGCACCACGCCGGCACCCATCACCTCCAGCCAGCCCGTGCCCTTGCAGACCGGGCAGCGGCCCGCGCCGCTCTTGCAGAACACGCAGCTCATGTCCACTTCTGCGCCGGGCTCCACGAAAGGGAAATACGACGGGTTAAAGCGGGTCTTCACGCCGGAGCCGAACAGGTCCTTCATGAAGGCGTCCACCGTCCACTTCAGGTCGGCCATGCTCACGCCCTTGTCGACGTAGAGGCCCTCTATCTGGTGAAAAGCGAACGAGTGGCTGGCGTCCACGGCTTCGGAACGGAACACGCGGCCGGTGTGGAACACGCGCACCGGAGGCTGCGCCTTCTCCAGCGCTCGGATCTGCACCGGGGAGGTGTGCGTGCGCAGCAGCATGCCCTTGCCGTCCTGGTCCTTGGCGTCGACGTAGAAAGTGTCCTGCATGTCGCGCGCGGGGTGGAACGGCGGGAAGTTCAGCGCCTCGAAATTATGGTAGTCGTCCTCGACCAGCGGCCCGTCGGACATCGTGAAGCCGAGCTTCAGGAAGCCCTCGGCCAGGCGGTTCATCGTGTGGGTGAGCGGGTGCAGGCTGCCCTTGGGGCAGGGCGCGCCGGGCAGCGTCAGGTCCAGCCCCGGCGCGGCGGCGGCCGCGGCGGCGGGGCTCGCCCCCTTCAGCTCGGCCAGCTTGGCTTCCATCTCCGTCTTGGCGGAGTTGCCGAGCGCGCCGAGGGGCTTGCGCTCCTCCAGCGGGATATCCTTGAGGTCCCTCAGCAGCAGCGCGAGCTCGCCCTTGCGGCCCAGGAAGCGCAGCTCGAGCGTCTCCGGGTCGCCGGCGGGTTTCTCAGTTATAGAAACGGAAAAACTGTCCCGTATTGCGGACAGTTTCTCCTTCCACTCCGTGGCGTTCACGGGGCGGCCTATCTCTCGGTACCGACGACCTTCTTGATGGTCCCGATGGCTTTCCTGGCTATTTCAGCCAGCTGCTTGAAGGACTGAGGGTCGCGGATGGCGATCTCGGAGAGCATTTTCCTGTTCAGGGTGATGTTGGCCTTGTGGAGGCCGTCCATGAACCTGCTGTAAGACATACCCTCTTCGCGGGCGGCGGCGTTCAGGCGCACTATCCACAGCTGGCGGATATCGCCCTTCTTGTCGCGGCGGTGTATATAGGCGGTGGTCAGGGACTTCTTGACCTGCTGGGTCGCCTGGCGCAGGCGGTTGCCCTTGTTGCCGTAATAGCCCTTCGCGAGCTTTAAAATCCTCTTTTTTCTTTTGTTGCGAGCTACGCTGTATTTTATTCTCATGACGCTACTTCCGTTCCGCGGCTTTTACCGTCGGGAGCGGCTCCTTTTAGTCTTTCTTATTCGTAGGGCAGGTACTTCTTCAGCACGCGGCCTTCGGCGGAATTCTTCTCCTCCACTTTGGCGGTGCGCAGCGTGCGGCCGCGCTTGGAGGACATCGGCGTCAGCAGGTGGCGCAGGCCGGCTTTCCGGTGCACCCATTTGCCAGACACGGTCTTCTTAAATCTTTTCTTGGCTCCGCTGTGGGATTTCATTTTAGGCATATTATTTATGTGTCCTGTCGTTCAATATCCTTATCCTGTAATTATATAATTTTCGGCCTCGGCTTGGAAAGGTCACTCTCCGGGAGCCTGCTCCGTTTTGGACTTCGCCGGCGCCGGCGGCTTGCCGCTGGGGGCCAGCATGATGCTCATGCGGTTGCCCATCATCGACGGGCGGCCTTCCACGATGCCGACGCTGGAAAGGTTGTCCTTGATGGAGAGGAGGATCTCCTCACCGAGGTTGCGGTGCTGGTTCTCGCGGCCGCGGAACACCACGGTGACGCGCACCTTGTTGTGCTCTTTCAGGAATTCTTCGATGTGGCGGATCTTGGTGTGCAGGTCGGCGGTGGCGATGCGCGGGTTCAGGCGGATCTCCTTGAGCACGCCGGCCTTCTGCTTCTTGCGGTTGTCGCGCTCCTGCTTTTCCTTCTCGTAAAGGTACTTGTTGAAGTCCATCACCTTGCAGACCGGAGGATTGGCCTGAGGCGAGATCTCAACGAGGTCCAGGTTGGCGCCGCGGGCCATGTTGACGGCCTCGATGAGCGGCTTAATGCCGAGCATGGTCCCGTGCATGTCGATGAGGCGGACCTGCGGGGACGTGATATTGCGGTTGATGCGAACTCTCTTGTCGTGGTACAAAACTCTTCCTCCTGTGGCTGGGGGCGGCAAAGCCGCCTGCCGGGATTTCGCTCCCGGATACTATATTCTACCTTATTTTAGCCGGCCCGAAGAGCGCGAAGCGCAGGCGGTAATAGAGCAGGCCGGCGTATTCGTTGAGGGCGCGGCGCGCGTCCTCCCCGCTGCCGGGCAGCCAGTCGCGCAGCCAGCGCGGGCCGCCGGCCCTCCTGGCCACCGGGAACGGCTCCAGGTCCAGGCCCCCGAGGCGCCCGAAGAGCAGCACCGCCCGCGGCATGTGGAAAGCGGAAGTCAGCAGTATGGCTTTCTTGTAACCCTTCTCCCGGCAGATCCGCCCCGAATAAGCGGCGTTCTCCTCGGTATCGCGGGACCGCACCTCGGTCAGCAATTTGGCCCGCGGCGCCCCCAGTTCTTCCAGGTAGGCCGCGGCGGCCTCGGCCTCCGGTTCGCTGGAGAACGGCGCGCCGCCGGACACCAGCAGCGGCAGGCCGGTCTCCCGCTGCAATTTATAGGCCGCGGTGGCGCGTTCCAGCGTGCCCGGGGCCAGCCGCTCCGACGCCGAGAAGGGCTTCCAGCCGCCCCGGAAACCGCCGCAGAGCAGTACGATGACGTCCCCCTCCGGCCTGGCCGGAGTCTTGTAAGCGCCTTCCAGCGGGCGCAGCAGCGCGTCGCTGAAAACCTCGGTGCTGCCCGCCCAGACCAGGGCCGCCAGAGCGGCGCAGGCGATAGCCGCCGGCCTGCAGCGCTTTCTCAAATAAATAGCCAGCCCCGCCAGCGCCAGTACGAACAGCCCCGGCGGCAGCACAAAAGCGGCGACAATTTTCTTCAGTATGAACATCGGATTAATAATACAAAAAAAGAACTCCCCGCTTGCGGAAGCCACGGGCAGAAAGGCTGCCGGGGGCATGCCGCAGAGTAGAAAAGAAAATCCCCGCCGCGGCGGGGATTTTCGTCGGGCTTAGAGAGCCCTTACTTCACTACGGGGATGCGCATGGCGTAGAAGGAGCGCCACACGAAGACCACGCTGATGAGGAAGAAGACAGCGGCCAGGGTGTGGCTCACTTTCGGGTCCAGCGTGATGGCCAGCTCGACGGCCAGCAGGCCGAACAGCGTGGTGAACTTGATGATCGGGTTCATGGCCACCGAGGAGGTGTCCTTGAAGGGGTCGCCCACGGTGTCGCCGACGATGGTGGCGTCGTGCAGCGGGGTGCCCTTGGCGTTCAGCTCGGTCTCCACCAGCTTCTTGGCGTTGTCCCACGCGCCGCCCGCGTCGGCCATGAAGATGGCCTGGTACAGCCCGAAGATGGCTATCGAGATGAGGTAGCCGATGAAGAAGTAGTGGTTGAGGCAGGCGAAGGCCAGCGTGGAGAAGAACACCACCAGGAAGATATTGAACATACCTTTCTGGGCGTACTGCGTGCAGATCTCCACCACTTTCTTGGAGTCTTCAACGTTGGCCTTCTTCACGGTAGCGTCCAGCTTGATGTTCTTCTTGATGAAGTCCACCGCCTGGTACGCGCCCGTGGTGACGGCCTGCATGGAAGCGCCCGAGAACCAGTAGATGATGGCGCCGCCGGTGATGAGGCCCAGCAGGAACAGCGGGTTCATGATGGAGAGCCCCTCGTAGATGCCCTGCGGCCCCACGGTGCCGTACTTGGAGGACAGCAGCTGGATGATGGCGAAGATCAGCGTCGTCGCGCCCACCACGGCCGTGCCTATCAGCACGGGTTTCGCGGTGGCCTTGAAGGTATTGCCGGCGCCGTCGTTCTCTTCCAGGAATTTCTTGCCGTTCTCGAAGTCCACGTCGAAGCCGAAGTCCCTCTTCAGCTCTTCCTTGATGCCGGGGATGCTCTCGATGGTCGAAAGTTCGAACACGCTCTGCGCGTTGTCGGTCACCGGGCCGTAGGAGTCCACGGCGATGGTCACCGGGCCCATGCCCAGGAAGCCGAAGGCCACCAGGCCGAAGGCGAAGATGGCGGGAGCCACCATCAGCATGCCCAGGCCCAGCGTGCTCACGGCGTAGGCCGCGCCCATCAGGGCTATGATAGCCATGCCCATCCAGTAGGCGCTGAAGTTGCCGGCCACCAGGCCGGACAGGATGTTGAGCGAGGCGCCGCCTTCGCGTGAGGCGGTCACCACTTCCCGCACGTGGCCGGAATTGGTGGAGGTGAAGATCTTCACCAGTTCCGGGATCAGCGCGCCGGCGATGGTGCCGCAGGAGATGATGGTGGAGAGCTTCCACCACAGCGTGCCGTCGCCGATGGCGGGGATCAGCAGGTAGGAGAGCACGTACGTCATCGCGATGGAGACTATCGAGGTGAGCCAGACCAGCATGGTCAGCGGGTGCTCGAAGTTGAAGCGCTTGGCCTCGCCGTACATGGCCTTGGCGACCAGGCCGTTGACCCAGTAGGAGAAGGCGCTGGTCACGATCATGCCGATGCGCATGACGAAGATCCAGACCAGCAGCTGTATCTGGGTGGTGCTGGACAGGGCGCGGGCCGCGTCCTCGGGCAGGCCGTTCTTCATGAAGACTTCGGGGGAAACCGCCAGCAGGATGAAGGTCACCAGGGCCACGCCGGTGACGCCGTAGGTCTCGAAGCCGTCGGCCGTGGGGCCCACGGAATCGCCGGCGTTGTCGCCGGTGCAGTCGGCTATGACGCCGGGGTTGCGGACGTCGTCTTCCTTGATCTTGAACACGATCTTCATCAGGTCGCTGCCGATGTCGGCGATCTTGGTGAAGATGCCGCCGGCGATACGCAGCGCGGCCGCGCCCAGCGACTCGCCGATGGCAAATCCTATGAAGCAGAGGCCGGCGTAGTCGCCCGGCACGAAGAGCAGGATGAAGAGCATCATCACGAGTTCGACGCTGATCAGCAGCATGCCGATGCTCATGCCCGCCTTGAGCGGGATGGCCATCGTCGGGAAGGGCAGGCCCTTAAGCCCGGCGAAGGCGGTGCGGGAGTTCGCGTAGGTGTTGATGCGGATGCCGAACCAGGCCACAGCGTAGGAGCCCAGGATACCCACGACGGAGAAGAGGACGATGATGCCGATCTTGAACGCGGTCATGTGCGGGTTCAGGCTGAAGTACCACACCATGATGGCGGCGATGAAGGCCCAGAGGATGGCTATGAACTTGCCCTGCGTGACCAGGTAGGTCTTGCAGGTCTCATAGATCAGCTCGGAGATCTCGAGCATGGACTTGTGGACGGGGAGCTTGGAGATCTGCATGGACTGCACCAGGCCGAACAGCACGCCCAGAACGCAGATCACGAGGCCGGCAAGCAGCAGGTTATGGCCGGTGATCCCCATGAACAGCACGCTGGACAGGTCCGGTATCACCAGTTCCGCCTCGCTGGCGAAAGCAGGCACCGCAGACATCAGCATCGCCGCCGCGGCGGCAAGAGTTTTCAGTTTGCGCATTTTCTCCCCTCTGACACACTGGATTTAAAAAAGCCCGCCGGTTTGCCGGCGGGCTCTTTCTTGTTTCGCTTAAGCTTTCAGGTCCGCCGCGATGACGGCGATGCCCGCCCCCATGGAGGACGAGACGAATACCGACTGCATATAGACGCCCTTGGAGGCCGAAGGCTTGACCTTCTGCACGGCGTCGATGACGGCCTGCACGTTCTCCACCAGCTTCTCCTCCGGGAAGGAGATCTTGCCGGCGACGGCGTGCACGATGGCCTGCGGGTCGGCCTTGAACTCTATGCGGCCGGCCTTCAGCTCCTTGACGGCCTTGGCGACGTCGAAGGTGACGGTGCCGCTCTTCGGGTTGGGCATCAGGCCTTTGGGGCCGAGCGTCTTGCCGAGCTTGGCGGCGTCTTTCATCATATCGGGGGTGACTACGAGGATGTCGAAGTCCATGAACCCGCCGAAGATCTTCTCTATCAGTTCGGCTCCGCCGTAAACGTCGGCGCCGGCGGCCTGGGCTTCTTTCTCTTTCTCGCCCTTGGCGATCACGGCGATCTTCTTGGTCTTGCCGGTGCCGTGCGGGAGGGCCACGGTGCTGCGGACCTGCTGGTCGCTATGCTTCACGTCCACGCCGAGCTTCAGGTGCACTTCCACCGTCTCGTCGAATTTAGCGTTAGCGGTCTTCTTGAGCATGGCCACGGCTTCCTTCACGGTGTACTTCTTCGTGAGGTCCAGGCCTTTCTTAAGGTTCTCTATTCTCTTACCCATTGTTTTTTCTCCTCGAGGTGCGAACGCGGGAGCCGCGAGGCTCCCGCTCCCTCAATTATGCCGCTATCCGCGGCAGATCTTTAGCCGACGATGTCGACGCCCATGCTGCGGGCGGTGCCCTTCACCATTTCCATGGCCTGCTTGATGTCCTTGGTGTTGAGGTCGGGGAGCTTTATCTTGGCGACTTCCTCGACCTGCTTGAGCGTCAGTTTACCCACCTTGTCCTTGTTCGGCACGCCGGAACCCTTGGCGAGGCCGGCGGCTTTCTTGATCAGCGCGGCCATCGGGGGCATCTTGGTGATGAACGTGAAGGTGCGGTCTTCGAAAACGGTGATGACGACGGGGATCGGCACGCCCTGCTCGAGCTTGCGGGTCTTCTCATTGAACTGCTTGCAGAAGTCCATGATGTTGACGCCGTGCTGGCCAAGGGCGGGACCGACGGGGGGCGCGGGATTGGCGGCGCCGGCCGGGATCTGGAGCTTTATGAAGGTTTTAATCGCTTTAGCTTTAGCCATAGTATTATTAAGGAATAGTCCTTAGATCTCCTTGTCTGATTCTGTCTGCGTCCGGACGGCCGCGTAACACGGGCGCCCCGCAGCCGCCTGAAGCTGGCGGCCTTGGATTTAGACTTTTTCTACCTGCAGAAAATCGAGCTCCACCGGGGTGGGGCGGTCGAACACGGTGACGGTGACGCGGAGCTTGGCTTTCTGCTCGTTGACGTCCTCCACCATGCCCATGAAGTGCTTGAACGGCCCCTCGATGATGCGCACGTTCTCGCCCTTCTCGAACTGCACCGCCGGCTTGGGCTTCTCGGCGCTGGTGGAGTTCACCAGTTCGAGGATCTGCTGCACCTCGGCGTCGTCCATCGGCACCGGCTTGGGGTCCCCGAGGAAACCGCTGACGCCCTGCACGCCGCGGATGGCCCAGTAGGTGTTGTTGTCCAGCTCCATGCTGACGAGCACGTAGCCGGGGAAAAATTTACGCTTGGAAACCTTCTTCTGGTTATTCTTTACCTGCATCACGTCCTCGGTGGGGATGAGGACCTGCGCTATGCGGCCGGCGAACTCGTTGTTCTCGATCTTGGCGTGCAGCGTCTTGTAGACGCGCTCTTCGAAACCGGTGCGGGTGTGGATTACGTACCAGGCTTTGTCTGACATTAGCGGCCTCCCAGGATGGCCTTAAGGAAGGCGTTCAGGCCGAAGTCCACCACGCTTATGTAGATGGAGATCAGCACGACCACGAAGCTGACCGCCACCGTCGAGCGGATGACGTCCTTGCGGCCGAGCCACGTGACCTTGGTCAGTTCTTCGTATACTTCTTTGAGAAAGCCGGTTATTTTGTTCATAGTTCTCGAAATCTGGCGGGAGCGGAAGGAATCGAACCTTCAGTTGCGGTTTTGGAGACCGCTGGTTTACCGTTAACCGACGCTCCCACTGAAGAGATCAGGACTTAACTTCCTTGTGCCCGGTCTGCTTTCCGCAGGCCCGGCAGAACTTCTTCAGTTCGATTTTGAATTCCTTCTTCTTGCCCCTGGCCATATGGTAGTTCTTGTTCTTGCAGACCGTGCAGCCCAGGGTTATGTGTATTCTGTCACCCATAAGTTAGTTCTCCGTAAAAATCGGACGGCGGCGGCCGTTGCCGGCCGCTCGCCGCCTCGCCGATTATTCTATGATCTCGCTCACGACACCCGATCCCACGGTGTGGCCGCCTTCGCGGATAGCGAAGCGCAGACCCTTTTCCATGGCGATAGCGGATATCAGTTCGACGGTCATCTCGGCGTGGTCG
>PHAL01000031.1 GCA_002840355.1 Elusimicrobia bacterium HGW-Elusimicrobia-3
GCAGCCTGAGCTGCCGGCCACCTCGCTCAGTTCGCCCGGGCCCACGCCGGTAAAATGCAGCCCGCGGTCGTCGGCTATCCAGTAGGTGCGGGTCTTGCCGGGCGCGTCGCCAGGCAGCGGCCGCATCAGTATGTCGAAGGCGCGCCCGCGCCAGGCGCAGGGCAGCACGGCCGGGGCCGAAGAGCGGAACAGTTCCTCCCGCGAGATCCGGAAAGACGGGTCCAGCCGGTCCAGGGCGGCGGCGGCCAGCCAGCGGTCGGCCTCGCCGGGCGCCTGCAGCAGGCCGCGGAAGACGGGCACGGCCAGGTCGGCCAGCGCGCCCCCGCGGGGCAGGGCGCTCACGGCGGAGAAAGAGACGGCGGGCAGCACGCGCCGCAGTTTGGCCGCGGCGGCGGCGGCCTCGGGCGACTGGGCGCGGCTTTGTATGGCTGGGGCCGCGGCCGCGCCGGCAGCGCGCAGCCGGGGCCAGCCGTAAACTGCCAGCGCCGCGCCGCCCAGCAGCAGCGTCAGTATGAACCAGGAGCGGGCCAGGCCCGGCACCGCGCCGCGGCGGCCCGGCTCGCTGAAGTCGAAGCGCACCGGCAGCGCCTTGATGAGGCGCAGGCGGTAAAGCAGCGGGCTCAGGCCGAAGGCCGCCTCGGAGACGGCCATGATCAGCAGCGAGCCCGTCATCACCAGCGCCGTGAGCGCCGTCATCACGTTGCCCCAGCCGCCGGCGGCGAACAGCTCGAGCACGCGGTGGAATTCCGGCACGCCGTGGTGGCGCGCCAGGCCCGGCGCGCGGGCCAGCGCCAGGTAGGCCAGGACGCCCAGGACGAAGGCCAGCGGCGTATGCGGCTTGAGCCGGCGGGTGGAGAGGTCGGTGAAGGTGACGCCGAGCATCACGTACATGAAAGCGAAGCCGCACACCTCGCGCCAGAGCAGCGACGGGTGCCACTGCCCCTGCAGGGCGGTATTGAACATCATGGCCGCGTAGACCACGGCCAGCGCGCTGACATAGAGCAGGTTCAGCATGGCGCTGACCTCCGGGAACAGCAGCCGCTTGAGGCCGGCCATGCACAGGTCCGCCAGCCGGGCCAGCATCCAGAACATGGCGCTGATGCTGCTCAGCGTGCGCAGCGGCACCAGCAGCGCCTGGAACTCGGGGGCGTTCCAGACGGCTACGGCTTGGTTAAGGTAAGGCTCCATGAGGTCAGCGCGCGGCTTTAGCGGAGAACGCGCAGTCGCCGGCCGCGGCGCGGCGTTTGCCGCCGCCGGGATTCAGGATCAGCTCGCCCTGGCCTTCGGCCAGCGTCTCGGCTCCCTCCTTGAGCTGCAGCGTATACTGCAGCAGGAAGCTGCCGTCCAGGGCGGGTCCGTTGGGCAACAGGCCTACCATGAAGCGGCGCACGCTCTCCGAGTCCTGGCTGTAGGTGACCACGGTGTACTGCTGGTCCGGCAGGAAAGCGAAATTGGCGGCGTGCTCGTCGCGGCCGCATTTCAGGCTGGTGCGTATCGACCCGTTGCCGTTCTTGCGGGCGCCGGGCTCGGCTTTGCCCCGCAGTTCCAGTATAAGTTTCCAGCCGGAAGCCTCGGCGGCCAGCACCGGCTTGCCGGGGCGCAGCGCCACCTTGCCCGCAGCCTGGAAAGGCGGCCGCGCGGCGTTCTTGCCGGTCAGCTCGACCATATAGTCCAGGCGCAGCAGCCCGGCCTCAGGCTTGTTGAGATAGGCGTTGAAGATCAGGCCGCGCCGCGGCCAGCCGCGCGTGGCGGGCGCGCCGGTGAAGCTGGCCTGCTTGCCCACCGGCAGCTCCAGTTCGTGCGTGTAGGTGCCCTTGCCGCTGACGGCTTTAAGCCTCACCGTCCAGGTCTCGGCCCCGGCCGTACCGGCCAGGCAGAGTAAAGATAAAATGACCGCCCAACCCCGGGTTTTCATAGGTTTATTCTACCAAAACAGAACCGCCGGTCCCCCGGGCGGTTTTTATTTTCCCAGCCTCCAGGCCAGGCCGAAATGGTGGGTGCTGCCCAGCAGGCCCATGGTCCTGAAGGCGTAGTCCAGTGCCGCGCCGCCGCGGGCCAGGCCGAAGCCGGCCGAGAGGCCGTTGACCCGCCGGGTATCCAGCGCGGCCGTATTGTAGCCGGCGCGGGCCAGCAGGCTCCAGGCAGGCCCTTTAGCCAGCGCGTACTCGGCGCCAACGCCTATCCAGGCGCGGCCTTCCCTGGGGAAATTAACGTCCGCCGACCATTGCAGCGCGGGGCTGTAATGCGCGTACAGGCCGGCCCGCAGGTTCGCCGGCAGCGGCGCTCCCTCGTCGCGGAACTTCATGGGCTTGCCCAGGTTCTGCGCCGCGAACCCCACCGACAGCTCTTCACCGCCTATCAGCAGCCCGGCGTCCAGGGCCAGCGCCGAGGCCGAACCCGTAATTCTGGAATTGATATATTTGCCCGCGGCGCCCAGGTACACGTCCTTCATCAGCGCTATGCCGTAGCCCAGGACGGCGGCCCCGTCGCGCGGCGAGAGGCTGCCGGCGGGCAGGCCGGTATTGTCCAGCGAGGCCAGGCTGCCGTACTGCAGGTATTGCACGCCCACGCCCAGCGCGCCATAGCGCAGCGGCACGGCCGCGGCCAGCACATCATAAGAGATGTCCCCCGCCAGCAGCGAGTGGCTGAAAGCCACCGAGCCGGGCCCGGCGCCCAGGCCGGCAGGGTTCTGGAACAGGGCCATGCCGCCGCGGGGCGAGCCGGCAACGGCCCCGCCCATGGCCGCGCCCCGGGCGTCTACCGGCAGGTTGAGAAAAGCCGCCGCGCCGGTGCCGGCCTCGTTGGCGCAGAGGCCCGCGCGCGCTCCGGCGCACAGCAGCAGGCCCGCGATAGCCAAAGCCCTGGTCCTCATCTTTCCACCGCCAGTTTTAGGATCTTCTCTTTGGAGCCGCTCCGCACATGCGCCAGGTAAACGCCGCTGGCCGCCTTGAGCCCGGCCGAGTTGCGGCCGTCCCAGATCTTTACGCCCAGGTCGGCCGTGCTGACGGTCAGCTTGCGCACCAGCCGGCCGTCTATGGTGTAGATCCTGATGTCGCTGCCGTCGGGCAGGTTGTCGAAGATTATCCCGTCGGCGCCGGCGGGGGTATCGAAGCGGCCGCCGGAGCCGGGCTTCCACGGCACCGGGTAGGCCCGCGCCGCGTTCAGGTTCGCCGCCATCGGCGCGAACAGGGCGAAGAAGCTGAAATGCCTGGTGCGGCCGGTCACTTTCTTGGCCCCCAGGTCCACCGCGGACTCCAGGTCGCGCTGCCAAGGGCCGGCGGCGTTAGGCGAGGAGTACATCTCCAGCAGATTGGTGCGCAGGTTGGTGCCGTCCACGATGCCGTCGTTATCGGCGTCGGGGTACACCAGCGTCACCACCGCGCTACGGCCGCCGGCCAGCGCGCTCTGGTTGGAGAGATTTATCTCCACGGCTATGCCGGCCGCCTCGGCGTCGGCGGGGGCGGGCGGCAGCAGCGCCGGGTTATTGGTGACGGCCACCGTGGCGGTGGAATAGTCCAGCGCGCCGGCGGGGATCTCCACCTTGGCCAGCTGCGCCGAGGCCGGGTCGCCGGCCTGCAGCGTGTTGGCGACCAGATTGTTCACCAGCTGTTCCTTGGTCACGCGGCCGCCGCTGGCGTTCTCCACTATGTCCGGCTCGTCGGCGCCGATCAAAATGGTAACGGCCGCCGGCGACGGGTCGGCGGCATTGCCCAGGTCGGCTGCTACCGCGCGCAGGTCGTAGGCGCCGGGAGGCAGGCCGGTGACGTCCCAGTGAATGAAGTAGGGCGGGGCGGTGTCGGGATTGGGATGATTGCCCGGGTCCCGGGCTGGGATGTCCAGCCAGGCGGGCGACGCCGAGGCTTTGTACTGCAGGCGCACGTGTTTCACATCGGCGGGCAGGCCGCTGGTGATCTCGGCCATCACGGTGACGCTGTTGCCGTTCACGCGCCGGCCGGTCTGCGGTATCTTTATGGCCGCGCGCGCGCCGCTCAGGGTGAACATGGCGGGCGCCGAGGCCGTAACGCCGGTATTCTGTTCTACCGTACCGCAGCGGTGCGCCGCCCGCAGGCCATACTTGTAGGCCGCGCTGCTGGTCAGCACGCCGGTGGTGTACGAGGTCTGGCCGGCCGGCAGCAGGGCCAGCGGGCTGGCGTAATTTATAGTGCCGGTGCCGTTGTCGGTGTACAGCCGGTAGCCGGAAATGCCCTCGTAAGGGGCCGGCTCCCAGGAGAGCAGGATGCGGCCGCCGTATTGCGCCTGCGCCGAGAAATTCCCGGGCGGCGGCGGCACCGGGCTGCCCGTAAAGGCCGGGCCGACTTCCACCTCGGCGGAAACCTGGCCGCGGCTGTTGAGGTTCCAGATCCGGTAATAGTAGCTGGTGCAGCCCTGCAGGCCGGTGTCGGTCAGCGCCAGACCGTTGGTGCTGAAGGTGGGCCCGTCCACGCGCCGTACGCGCGCGGGGTTGCCGGCCGGGTTGCCGTTGAGCGCCCAGGCCAGCGAGGCGCTGGTGATGTGCACCGCCGTCAGCGCGGCGGCGCCGGGCGGCGCGGCCAGCGTGGTCACCGGCAGCGACGGGAAAGAGGCAGGGCCCTCGCCGGCGGGGTTGTAGCCCCGCACCACTATGCTGTACGTGGCGTTGGGCAGCAGCCCCTCCTGCGAGAAAGTCGGCCCCGGCGTGGAACCTGTCAGCGTGCCGGGCGCGCTGGCGTGATAGACATTGTAGCCGGCCACATTGGCCAGCGAAGTCCAGGTCCAGGTTATGGCCGACCAGCCGGCCGCCGTGCCCGAAGGGAAGGCCGCGCGCTCCGGCAGCCGCGGCAGCGTGGCGATAGCGGCCGGAGCGGTATAGGCGGTGGCTATGCCGTCGGCGTTGATGGCGCGCGCCTTGAAGTAATAAGGCGTACCGCCGGGCAGGCCGGCCAGGGCGAAAGCGCGCGCCGTGCCGGTGGACAGCCAGGCGTTGGTGAAGTCCGCGCTGCTCGAGGCCAGCAGCTGGTACTGGGTGTGGTCCGGGTTGCCGTTGGCGGCCCAGGTTATGGCCAGCGACGTGGAGGTTACCTCCACCGCCGTGGGCAGGCCGGGCAGCGCGGCCAGCGTGCGGCCCTCGCCCGCCAGCGGGTCAGGGGCCCCGGCGCCGCCGGTGGAGACATAGGCGAAATAGACGGTATTGGGCGTCAGGCCGGAGAAATCCTGCGACAGCGCCGTGGTGGTGGCGGCCTGCACGTAGCCCGCCGGGCCGGCGGCCGTGGCCAGCCGCACCGCGTAATTGGTGCCGGGGATAAAGGTGGTGCCCCAGTTCACCGTCAGCGCCGTGGCCTCCACGCCGCCGAACGGCGCGGAGCTCACATAGTCCGTAGAATCGTCGTGATAGGTGAAAGTAGTGACGGCGAGGGCGGTCTGCGCGTTGCCGGCGGTGTCCACCGCGCGCGACACGGCGGCGTAGGAGGTGTCCGTGGTGAGCGCCGCCTCCGGCGGGCCGGCGTAGGTCCAGGCCGCGCTGCCGGCCGCTATGTTCCAGGCCTCGGCGGCTGTCCACTGCCCCAGCACGCCGTTCCAGTACTGGCCGTCGGAGAGGCGCGCCAGCCGCAACCAGACCTGTCCTACGGAGGTGTCGGCGTCCCAGGCCGTGCCGGCCAGGCCATTGTATTCCACCAGCGCGGCGTCGGCCTCCGGAACGGTGATCGCCGAGACCGGAGGGGCGGCGTCGTAATAGACGGTGACCGACGGGTTGGCCACGGACCAGTTGCCCGAACTGTCCACCGCCCTGGCCGAGATGGTGAAGTAGGCGCCGTTGGTGAGCGCCGGCCCGGCGTAGCTCCAGGAATAGGAGACGGTGGAGAAAGCGGCGTTGAGCCAGACCGGGGTGGAAGTCCACGAGGCGCCGTTCCAGTAGTAGCCGCCGGCCAGCTTGCGCAGAGAGACCTGCGCGCCGGCCGCGGCCACGTCGTCGCCGGCGGTGCCGGTTATCAGCGGCGGCCCGTTAAGCGTGCCGCCGTCCGCCGGCTGCAGTATGGCCGCCAGCGGCGGGATGATGTCCACGAACTGCGGCCAGTCCACGTAGCCGTAAGGGTCCTGCTCGTACAGGCTGCCGCCGCGCTGGCCCGAGGCCGACCGCATGGTCAGCCGCGATCCGGCGTCGAGCAGGCCGGCGTCCACGTTGACGGCTGCGCCGGGCGCGTTGAAAGCGACGCCGGTAAAAGTCGACACCACCTGCCCGCCCAGCAGCTGCAGCGCCGTGGCCCCCGGCGAGAGGCTGTCGAAAGCCAGCCCGGAGAAGACCAGCGAGGCGCCCGGCGCCTGCCGCGCTACTACGGCGCCGTAGCGGCCGCCCCGCACCGAGCCGGAAGTCACCGCTATCACGCCCCCATTGTCAGCATCAATGTTGATGGCCGTGCCCTGCGGCCCGCCGTAGACCGTGTTGCCAGTGAAGGTCAGGTTGAGACTGTTGCGCCCCATGTCGAGGCCCAGGCTGCCCGGACCGTCGCCAACCAGCACGCTGTTGCTTATCACCGTACCGGTGGAGCCGCTGATATAAGCGGCCGTGGAGCCCTGCAGGTAGGACTCGGTGATGGTATTGCTGGAAGCCGCCCTGAAGTAGGCGGCCGCCAGCCAGGAGCCGCTGGCGACGGTGCTGCGGCTTACGGTATTGCCGGCCGACCTGGTTTCGAAGTACAGGGCGATGCCCGCGGGGCTGCGGAGATAGCTGTCGGAGACGGCGTTGAATTCGGAGGTGACGAAATGCAGGGCGGCGTAGGAACCGTTGCCGCCGTAAAAAATGTTCCGTGCCAGCGTGTTATAGTTGGAGCCGGCAGTTAGATGAGCGCTGCGGCCCAGGGGCGAGCCGAGATAGCTGTCGCTTACCGTGTTGCGGGAGGCCCCGGTAAAGAAAAGAGCGTAGCAGCTCAGGCCCTGGCAGGTCATCGTGCTGAGGCTGACCGAGTTGTAGGCCGCCCCGCCGCTGAAATAGGCGTTATAGTCGCCGACCGGATTGTCTATATAACTATCCGTCACCGAGTTGTAGTTAGAACCATCCACGTAAAAGACCGGGCTGGTAGTCGCGGCGCCGCGCAACAGGCTGCGGCGGATAGAATTGTAGGCGGAACCGCCTGCCAGGTGGGCCGCGTGGCTGAGGCCGCTGTAGAGGTAGCTGTCCGTGACGCTGTTGGAGGAAGAGCCCAGCAGGTACAGCGCGTACCGGCCGGCGGCGCTGTTGGTGACGGTGCTGGCCGCCACGGTATTATAGCCGCCCAGCAGCCGCACGCCGTGCGCGGTTGCCGCGTCTATCATGGAATTTTCCACCACGCTCCAGTTCTTGAGCAGGATGGCCGAATCGGTAATATGGCCGCCGGCCGTTACCGTGACGCTGGACAGGTTCACGCCGGACGAAGAGGCCATGACGCCGTAAGTCAGCGGGCCGGACGGGACTATATTTATTCCGGCCAGCGTGACGTTGGCGTTGGCCAGCACGAAGGCCGCCGCGGAGCCGCCGGGCGGGCTGAGCGCCGGGGCGGCCGCGCCGAGCGCCGGGTCCTTGGCTATCACCACGCGGTGGCCATTGGTCAGGAAGTCCCGCACCTCCACCTGCTCGGCGTAAATGCCGGCGTCGCCGACTACCACGCAGGCGCTGCCGGCCAGGTTATGGTCCAGCGCGTCCACCGCCGCCTGGATGGAAGTATGGTCTCCCGAGCCGTCCTTTTTAACGGTAAGCGTCTGCGCGCAGCCGGCCTGCTGGCCGCCGGCAAAAACGAACACGCTGGCCGCGCCGGCCAGCGACCAGTTGCCGGCCGGGTCCGCCGCGCGGGTATAGGCGAAGTAAGTGGCCCCCGCCGTCAGCGAGGCGGAGGGCAGGCCGGAGTAATTCCAGGTAACGCTGCCGTCGGCCACGTTCCACCGTTCGCCGCCCAGCCACTCGGCGCTCGCCCCGTCCCAGTACAGCCCGTCGGCCGGACGCCGCACGGCCACCTGCGCCTGCGCGACGAAAGACTCGCTATCCCAGGCCGTGCCGCTGATGCCGGCGTAGGCGCCTACCATTTCCCCCGAATACGGCGAAGTGACGGCCGCCGCGGGCGCCGCCGTGTCGTAGAAGAAAGTCCGCTCCGGGTTCGGGGTGGACCAGTTGTTGGCCGAATCTTTAGCCCGCACGCTGACCGTATAGTAGGTGCCGTTGGTCCAGAACTCAGGCGGGTCATAGCGCCAGGTGTAAGGCGTGGTGGTAAAGCCTACGTCCAGCCAGGCTTCGGACGGCGAGAAAGCCCCGCCGCCCCAGTAAAAATTATCCGGCTGCCGCTTCACCGAGACCTGCGTCAGCACCACGGCCATGTCGTCGATGGCCGTGCCCTGCAGGTAGGGCACCGAACTGACGTACTGGGTATAGGGAAAAGTTACGGCCACCGTCGGCGAGCTCACGTCCTGGGCCGCCAGCGGCGCCGCCAGCAGAAAAGCGCAGGCCAGGCCCGCGATAAGGCGGCCCGGCCAGGTTTTTTCCCAGAAGTATAGCTGTCTCATCGTAGTAGCGCTGCGGTTCTTGTTGCAGAGGTCGTCGAAAGGGGTGTGGCGCTATATCTTCGCGCCCGCCTTTATAAATACAGGCAGCTATAGTCTAATGTACGCCCCCCCGTTTGTCAACGCCCCCAGCGAGGCTTCGCCGCGATGGACAAAGGCCGCCCCCGGGGGCGGCCTTAACGGCTTGAGAGGCAGATGTTAAGGTTTCCAGTTGGAGGCGTCGTGGCGCTGGCGCGCGCCCAGGAAGCCGCGCAGCTTGAGGTGCTTGATCACCACGGAGGGCAGCAGCCGCCCCACCACCAGGTGGTGGCCGGTGGCCCGGCTGAACACCTTGAGGGCGTTGGAACTGCAGGAGTTGAAGAAAGTGTGATACTTCTCGCCGGCGTAATTCCTGGTGCTTTCCTTCACGGCCTCGTCGAGCAGGCGCTGTTTCTCCTCGCGGCTGACCTTGAGCGGGTACACGTCCACGGCAAGCTTGCTCTTAACTATGGAGCTCTCCAGGAAGCTCTCCCACGAGACCACGTTCCAGACCAGGTCGTACTTGCCCGTGATGCCGGCGGTGAAGGGTTCGAACTCCTCCCCCTTCTTCTTCCAGGGCAGCACCTCGGCCACGAAACCGCGCACGGTCTTGCCGTCCGACTTGGCGCCGTCCTTGAAGGTGAACAGCAGGAAATTGTGGCCGGTGCCGCCGGACCTGTAGCCGAAGTAAACTTCCTCCAGCTTATCGTCCTCAATGCTCAGGTCGCGCCAGGCATAGGTATTGGTCTGCGCGTCCCGCTCGAAGCGCACGCCGCCTATAACGCGCGCGCCGTTGGCGTTTGAAATCAGTTTAGCGGGTTTGCGGTCCTGCTCCAGGTCGGGATAGGTTTCCACGAGCGCCGGTACGGCCGCCGGGATCTCGAGGGCGGTCTCGCCCTGATAGGACAACAGTTCGTCGAGGGCCGGCGCCTGGGCAGAGGCGGCGGCCGTGAACAGCGGGAGAACGGAAAGAATTGTGAGTTTGCGCAGGATAGAAACGCAGTATCGCATACCAATAATATACAGGATATGCCGCCGCAAGTAATGAGGCTTTGGCCCCACCCCCCTCTGGTCTTTGGGCCTACGGCAGAAAAAGAAAACCGCCGGCCCAGCCGGCGGTCTTTAAGACTATAGCCAGGCGTCCCCTATCCTCCTTTCCCCGCTCCCGCGCCTTCCCGCCAGACGGGTATTTAGTAGTACAGGAAGCTCAGCGAGCGGCGCAGCACCTGGTTAAGACTTTCCCGTTCCCCCCACCATTGCTGGTCGAAGGCGCCGGTATTATAGAGTTCCTTGAAAACCTTGTAATGGGCCAGGTTCCCCCATATATGCTCTATGTTGGTGTCCTTCACGAACATATGCCCGAAACGTTCGCGGTACGCCTTCAGGTACGGGGACTCGTTGCGTATCGCCCGCACAAGTTCCGGTTCCGGGGAAGTGTCCACCCCGGGATGCGGCCGGCGCGGCGAGATCAGGATTATGACCGACTTGTTGAAGTCCATGGTCTTCTCGTTGGAAAAAAGGTACTGGATGACGGGGATATCGCGCAGGACGGGAACGCCCGATTTCGTCTCGGTGGTCTGCTTCTCGCGCAAGCCGCTCAGCACGAGGGTCTGCTCGGGGGACATCACAACGCTGGCCGTCACCGAGTTCTTGGACGACCGGATGCTTTCCTTGAAGGTCCCCACGGCCCCCACCTCGAAGAAGGACCGCCCCGCCGTAACGTCGAGCATGATGCGGCCGCTCGGCAGGAAAGTCGGCGTGACCGTCAGCGTGACGCCCACCTCTATGGTCTTCAGACTTCCTTCCTGGGTCCCGGTTATGGCCACCTCCAGCGTGGAGCCGGCGAAGAACTTCGACTCTTTGCCGTTAAGCGCCACCAGCGTGGGCCGGGCCAGGATCTCGTTGCGGTCGTCGGCCGCGTTAAAGATGTTGAGGTTGTATTTAACCTCCGGCACGGAGATCTTGCGGGTCAGCACTTTAGTATAGGTCGGGGCGGCGGCGGTCTGCCAGGTCTTCGTGAAGGTTTCATCGCCGCTGAACTGGGCGACAAGGCCCTCAAGCAGGTTCACGCCCTTGTTGGTGGTCTCGTACTCCTCGGTCCGGATCATGGCGACATCCAGAACTATCATCTTCTCTTCATCGGCTTCAGCTACCGGCGGCCCCTCCGGCGGGATTGGCCCCGCCGCGGCCGGCTCCGCCGGCTTTGCCGGGCCCGCGGAAAGTATTTCCTTGACGCTTTCATCCTTTATCGCGTCGCGCAGGCCCTCCCATTGCGCCAGTTTGCCCGCCAGCCGCGCCACGCGCACCCTGTTGGGTTCCGTCTTGTTGTAAGTGGCCAGCTGCGTCCTGGCTTCTTCGAACCGCCCGGCGGCGGCCGAGATCAGCGCGTGGGCGCCCGCTATGCCGGCCGACTCGGGCCTGAGTTCCCTGGCGCGGATGATGGCCGGCAGCGCCGTCTCCAGGTCCTCCGCGTAGTAGGAGGCCTGGGCCAGTCCGCTGAGCAGGTCCGGGTCCTCCGGCTGGTACAAGAGCGCGTGGGCGAAATATTCCTGGGCCCGGGCATAGTCCTTCCTGGCCAGGGAGATCCGGCCCAGCTGCTGGGAGGCCAGCCAGTTGTCGGGATTGAACTTACGGGCCATGTTGTAGCCTATCTGGGCCTGCTCGTACTGGTTGGCATCCCCGTTCTCGGCCATCAGGTGATAGGCCAGCCCGTTGAGGAACTGGAAGTTGGAGTTGGAGGGATCGGTGCGCAGGGCATTGTTCAGCTCTTTCGACGCCTTCTCGTATTTCCCTTTCTGAAGGGCCAGAACCGCCTTGCGTATATTGAGGTCGGAGGGCTTCTTGCTGTCGCTGGGCGGCAGCAGGCGCGTGACCGGGACCGTGGCGAGATAGTCCGGGTCCAGCGACCGGGCGCGCGGCCCGGTGGCGGCGCAGCCAGCCTGGAACGCGGCCAGCAGACATACCAGCGTGAGCCGGGATATATATATTTTCATTAACTCCCCCCCGATAGACATTTCGCCACGGTACCGCGCGCAAGATAGTGCTCTTGAGCGCAATATACGCTAACCCACCCCTATGGTAACAAAAAGCCGGGCATTTTTCACCTTTTTCCCGGGATTATTTTGCCGGGGGTTTTGCCCCCGCTGAAGGCTGCCGGTTCTGCTTCCGGTTCGTGTTTGTGGAATAATCCGATATTGTATAGAATACCCACGGGGAAGTATTTTGGGTTAAATGGGGGACAAACAAATGATCATTATGCGATGGATAATCGCGGTACTGGTGCTATGCTTCTGCAGCTCCGGGGCTCTCGCCGCGGGCTGCGGCGGGAACGACCAGAAGCCCTGCACTATCAGCGAGGCGACCAAAGTGGGACAAAAGCCGAGCTCGTGTCCGAAGGGCTCGTTCTTCGATCCTATCGACGGCGGCACCTGCTGGGAATGCCCGGAGCACAACAACCGCACGGCGTACCACGTCAAGAGCGACAAGGCCTGCGTCAGGCCCTCCTACGAGAAATTCAAGAAAGCCGACAAGAAGCGCAAGAACACGCGCGTCGGCCAGGGCTGTCCCAAGGGCCAGTTCTGGGACGTGAAGGGCGGCAACGGGCTGCTCGGCGCCTGCTATGACTGCGAGGGGTACAACCGTACCGCCTACCCCGTAGACCACGACCGCTCTTGCGTGAAGCGGGTAAAAGAGGATCTCAACAAAGCCAGGCTGGTAATGTCCCTCTCCTGCCCTCCCGGCAGCTTCTTCGACCCTATCGACGGCGGCACCTGCTGGGAATGCCCGAAGGACTACAGCCGCTCCGCGACCCATGTAAAGTCCAAAGACGCCTGCGTAGCGGCGCCGTTCGCTGGGCTGGGCGCGGCCTTCGGCGCCTGCGATCCCGGCTACCTCAACATCCGCGGCACCTGCCGCAAGCAGGGCGATTGCGGCAAGAACGGGGAGCGCCCCTGCCTGCTGGGGGAGCGCATTCCCTCCTGCAACGACGGGCTAAAGGAGAACTTCCAGCAGAACGTCTGCGTGCCGCTGGCCCCG
This sequence comes from Elusimicrobia bacterium HGW-Elusimicrobia-3, assembly GCA_002840355.1. Lineage (GTDB taxonomy): Bacteria > Elusimicrobiota > Elusimicrobia > Elusimicrobiales > UBA9959 > UBA9959. The sequence continues at coordinate 12,556 of PHAL01000031.1, forward strand.
GGAGAGCTTCCCTTCTTCGCCGGGCTGGCCTCGCTCGCCGATTTCTACGGCGACGGCATTGTGCTGGCCTGCCGGCAGGCGCTGGGGCCCCTCAACCTCAAGTCGGACACCGATCTTGCCCTCGGGGCCAACTGCACCAAGAACGTGGTGGCGGGGGCGGCGTGCGAGCTGTTGGCCGACAAGATGGGCAGGGGAACGGCCAAGACCGCGAGCATGCTGCTGAGCGTGCCCGCCACGGCGGCCAGGTTCAACAGCGAGGTCGACAAGGCCTACAAGAAGGACTGCGCCGGCTTCAAGGAGAACCTGACCAAGGCCAAGAACCACGGCGCGGCCAAGACGTTCATGACCTGCGGAGAAGGGCAGTTCTGGGATTTCAACGGCAACTGCTACTCCTGCCCGAAAGGCCACAACCGCACCCTGTATCCCGTGGACACTGACAAGGCCTGCGTGGACAGGGTGGGAGGAGAGCTGGTCCGGTCGGCCTGCAGCGTGTACAAGGCCACGGACGAGATGTTCGTCCAGAGCAACAAGTGCACCATCGAGGTCATCCGGAACGGGGAGTTCCTGAACCAGCCTCTCGACGTTTCGGACGCCAACCGCGAGGTATGCATGGCGGTCGGCGAACTGAGCTACGGCATCTACGACCTGATCACCGCGGTCAAGGATAGCCCCCAGGATACGGGCGTAATGCTTGAAACCAAGCTCAGCAAGTTCGTCTTCGCCGTCAAGAAGACCTCGAAATACGCGTCGGTAGCCGTCAAGGCCACGACCGTAGCGGAGAAGGGCAAGAAGCTCAAAGACATGGCGGAGTGCCGCTGAGGCCAGCCGGGAAGTCACGGGCAGGGAACCCGCCCGGCAACTTACCCCAAAAGCAGAACCGCCGGGATTTCCCGGCGGTTATGACTGGGAGGCCAGGAAGCAGCGTTCCCTACTTCGGACGGCGGGGCAGGCTGCCGGAGATCTTCCTCACGAACAGGGCGGCTTCCTCGTAGAGCGGCTTATTGCGCATCCGCTCATAAAGCCCCTTGCCCAGCTGGGAGAGCAGGCCCCCGCCCAGGCTTTTAGAGGTTTTAACGCGCGTGACGGCCCCCGAAGAGCTCCAGACCTCATGGTCGGACGAAGAGTCCGACATGACGAAACCGCCAGCCACCTGGCGCCGGTTGTAAACCCCGGCCATGATCTCGCCGAACTCGGTTATATCCCCGGTGATAACGGCGTCCACGTTCAGCCACTTGCGGAGCTTATCCTGCCGTACGCCGCGCAGCTGCGCCCCGTCCGAATACCCCTGGCGCCGCAGTAGGTCGTCGGTCTCGGCCAGCGGCTGCATGGCGTAGCCGCCGGCGGCCAGCGCCTCGAAAAGCATCTCCCGGAGCATGGGCGGCCCGTCGATGCTGTTGGTCTCCTCAGCCAGGGGCAGCAGCGCCACCCGGCGGCCGAACCAGGCTTCCGCCGCGGCGTTCTTCTCCTGGGCCGGCGCGGTCAGGCGGTCCAGATCGGAGAAGATCTGCGCCCACCTTATCCCCGAGGCCTGTTTATCCCCCGCGCTCTTTTCCCTGGCGGCCAGGTATTTTTCACGGGCGGCGGCGTAGTCGCCGGCGGCCTCGTGACAGACGGCCAGCCCCAGCAGGTCGCGCCAGGTACCGCCCGCGGCCGCCCGCGCGCTCCAGAAGGAAGAAGAACTGCCGCAGCCGCCCCGGCCCGCCGCCCGCGCGGCCCGTTTGGCCGGCTTGTCCTTTTTCTCGAAGTAGACCGGCCGGAACCGGGGTGAGGGCTTGCCGGCGTAGCGGCTCGCTACCCTGGCCGCGAAAGACGCCGCGGCCTTGAGCGAAGCCTGGCCGTACCAGTCGGAGGCGGAAAGGTCCCCGTGGTTATTTTGCTCCGAATATTGCATGGGCTCGGCCCAGGAATCCACTACCGCCCCGCCGGGCAGCGCGGCCAGCGAGCCCTGCACCGAAACGGCGGCCGTGTAGGTCCAGGTCGCGCTTTTACCGGCCTTTACCGCGCCGCTCTTGTCCTTATAGGTGATATTTTTCTCGGTCTTCACTACGGAGACGCGGACGGGGCTGACAGCCAGCGAGAGCAAGCCGGAAGGCGAGAACCTGGCGGCCAGCGGGTCGGGGAGTTCCGGCGAAACCCGGTAAGCCGCCACCCCGAGCCCCCCGGCAAAAAGGCCAGCCGCGGTATCGGCGGCGAAAGCGGAGGCCTCGAACTCAGCGGGGTCGCCGGCCAGCGCGTTGAGCACCTTGCCGAGCTTTCCCAGGTCTACAGGGGCTTCCGGCTTGACCGAGATATAGACGGAGGACAGGGCGCGCAAGACTTCGGGGGAGCCCTGGTACGACGGGAGGCGGTGGTTCATCCTTACCGAATAGTGGGACGAGCAACCGGAAAAGAGAACGGCGGCCAGAGCGGCCGCAAAATATGCTGTTCGGTGATGCATAACGCTGTTTTTCCTTTCGGCTCTTTTTGATCTTCGCGCGGGTGCCGCCCGCGCTGCCGGGATATTCTACAAAACTCCTTTATTTCTTCCCGGCCTCCAGCGCGCGCAGGGCGGGCAAATGGTCCATGGAGACTTTGCCGTATTTCATCAGCTCGTCCCAGGACCCGCCGGCCGCGAGGAAGGCTTTGACCTTAAGATAACCCCTGAAATACGAGACGTCCTTCGGGTAGCAGCCCGGCCGCCCGGTGTCCGTTAGCCCGCGCTTTACGCGCTGCGTGAGCGCCCAGGCGAGGTCGTCCGGCACGCCGCCGCGCGAAAGGTTGTCGAAAACCGCGGAGAACGGCAGCCGGGAGGCCCAGTGCACCGCCAGCACGCGCAGGGCGAAAAGGCGCAGCCCGTCGTTAATGCCGCTCTCCCGCTCGCGCCAGGCGGCCATGCCTTCCTCGGTCTCCAGGTAGCCCTCCAGGCCCACGCGGAAGATGCCCAGCGGCATGGCGTGGCCGTTCTCGGCCCGCCTGGCGTGCACGCCTATCTCGTGCTCCACCAGCCGGAATACTTCCTCGGCGGCGAAGCGGCGGCCCTTCTTTATCTTGACCACGCGGCTGCCTGGCAGCACCGAGGCGGACGCGCTCATTTTGGCAGAGATCCTGACGCTCCAGTTATGAAGGCCGCGGTCCTGCAGCGCCCGCCCCAGTTGCTCGGCCATATCCGCGTCGCTAAGCCCGGCCGGCCTGGCTGGAGGCGTCCAGCCGAGTTCCTTCAGTGTGGCCGAGGCGGCCGCCACTTCCTCCGGGGCGGGCAGCGGGTAAAGCGCCGCGCCCAGCGCGGTGAACTCCCCGGCGCCGCGGGCCTGCAGTATTTTCAGCTTGGCCTTCAGCTGCAGGCGCGCCTCGTCCAGAAAAACGGCATAAGGGCCGGCGGGGGCCGGCTCGTCGAGGCGCCGCGCCGCCGCGAGGGCCTTCTTGGTTATGGGCGAGTAAGTGAATTGCGGTTCATAGGTCCGGCCGGCTCGCCTGGCCTTGAAAAACCGGGCCCGTTCTTTTTTCTCGGAGGCCGGTAACGGGTTTATGCGCTCGGAGAAGCCGAGCGCCCGGCTGAAGCCAGACACCATTTCGTCCCGGGCCTTTTCGGCCGGAGAGGGAACCGGCCAGGCTCCCGCCGCGAGCGGCAGCAACAGGGCCAGCCCGGCCGCGCCCGCGCATATTATTTTTATTGAGCCTTTCATGTTAAGCGATCCGGCCATAATCCCCCGGTAAGATCCTAACGATATTAAATATTAGCATTTAGCAAAAAGGCCGCCGCGGCCGCGCTGGTCCCCCGGCATGGCACCAAAACGGCCTTTTTGTTGCCGCGCAACGTCATAAGCCATCCGTCCCCGAAATTGGCCCTTATGCCTCATGTGCGCGGCCGCCGGGGTTGATACCATATATGTACGGCGGTCTTTAGAAAAGGGACCCCGCCAGGAGGTAGCGCAACAATGAGGAAATCAGCGATTCTTGTACTAGCGGCCCTGTTCACGGGCGCCGCTGCCCACGCGGCCGGCAACGCCGGAGCTTTCGAGCTGCCCGCCCTCGACGCGGCCGCTCTGAAGACCGCCGCCGCCGACATACAGGTCCCCGTCGCCCCCGCCTCGCGGGTGAGCGGCTATCCCGGCGACCAGGAGCAGGCCAAGGTCTGGCTGCCGTTCCGCCAGGAAGGCCCGGGCTGGTGGAGCACCTCCGAGAGCGACCCTTTCGCCAGCGACCGCATAGAGGTCAACGTGCGCTCCGGCTTCGGCGACGACTTCGACGTGGACTTTACCGCCGGCTTCGGTCACGAGATGGGCACCATCTCCCGGTTCGGCTCCAGGATGGAACTTTCGGCCATGGGCACGCGCATGACAGCCGAGAAGTGGCTGGACAGCTACAGGCTCGAAGGCGAGGTGCTGCTCGAGAAGGGCCGCCGCGTGCGTATCCGCCTGGACATGGAGAAGGACTTCAGCAGCGAGAACTACGTTATCCGCAGCACCGGCCTGCTGCTCAACGTCAACAGGTTCGGCATAACCGGCGAGGCCCCCGACACGATAGGCTACCCCAAGAAGGTGCTGGCCGTGATAGCGGCCATGTCGATCGCGATATTCCAGTCGCCGGCCAACGGGTTCTGATCTACAGGCCCTGGCAGATAAAAAAACCGCCGGGAGACCGGCGGTTTTTATTTATGGCGGCGGCGCCTAGGGTTTGAAGTCGCTGACCTTTACCACCCGGCCCTCCACGGCGTACAGCGCGCCTCCCTCCTGGGCCTCGTAGGCGTGCGCGGTGAGCACGCTCATGTCTATGATGGGCAAATAACCGGTAAGCGCGTCGCGGTCGGACCTTATGAAGCCGCAGCGCATCCACACATTGCGGCCGTCCTGCAGCAGCCGGCGCTGGTAGTCGCCTATGCGCTTGAGGTAACCCTGCGGCAGCAGCTCGGCCCGCGGGAATTCCAGCAGCGCGTTGGCCATGGGGCAGCTGAATACGCCGTCCTTGACCTTCTTCAGTATGCCGGCCCCGAGGAAATCCTTGCAGACGGCGGCGGCGGCCTTTTTTACCAGGCCGGCCGAGGCTGCCAGCCGCTCGGCCGACCAGTCCCCCTCGTCCTTGGTGACGAACAGGAAAGCCTTGTGATGGTCGAAACTCTCCAGCGAGGCCACGGCCTGCGCCACGGTGACGGGGCATTTGCGGCTCTTGAGCGCGTGGCCCATGGCGGAATGCATCGGCGGCAGGCCGGCGGCGTCCTCAGTTACCGAGATTATTGGCTTGAGGATAGAGTCATAGGTCTCGCCCCCGGCCATGGTCCGCAGCCAGGCTGCGGTCAGGCCGCCCAGCGCGCCGCTCTTGGGCACCAGGCGCAGAGCGGGCGCCAGGCGGGTCACCGCCGCTATGGGGGGCAGCACCTTTCCCTGCTCCCACAACAGATATTTGCGGTAGGTTATCTTGAGCACCGGCTGGCCGCCGTTGTCGTGGAAGAACCTGTAGGCGGTGGCGAAGCCGGCCGCTTTGCGCAGCTTTATCAGCGCGTCAGAGAAATTCGTGGTCATGGTTCAATTCTACCAAAACAGAACGCGGGGAGCCCCGGCGGCCCCGCGCAACTCGGCCCAGGCCCCCGCGACAGACTTGGGCAAAGCGGATAAAGATCAGTAAAAAGAGGAACCCGGCAATTGCACGCGATACCACCTGGATGTAAACTATTCTGGGGCAGGTTGTTCTAAGACTTAACCAGGGCGCCCTGCGGAGGCAGGGCGAGAGGGGGTTATATGGGCAATGTAATTGCGGCATTAATGATGCCGCTGCTGTTATCTCTGGCCTCGCCAGCCGCGGCGCAGGTAGCAGTGTCCACCCCGCCCGCCACCGCAGAGGTGGCCTACAGGCCGGTCAACCCCCGCGACCCGATGATACCCTCGTATGTATACGGCGACCTGACCGGTACGGGGAGCCTCAAGACCAAAAGCGACGTGCCGGCCGAGAGCGTGGCAAAAGGCACCTTCACTATACACGAGCTTACGCTTACCGGGATAATGGTAGACTCCCGCGGCCGCCAGGCCCTGCTGCGCGATGACGCCGGGAACATGTATACGCTCAAGGCGGGCCGCCTCAATGACTCAACGAAGACGAATGTGCCCGGGGTTTCCGGGATAGTCAGAGGCAAGCAGGTAACGCTGATGACAAGGGACAAGGAAGTGCGCCGTCTTACCCTGGGCGAGAAGGAATAGCCGGCAGCGCAAAACAGAACCGCCGGGGATCACCCGGCGGTTCTGGCGCGTCTGGCTGGCAGCCGCCTAACGGCTACTATCCCGGCCCCTACCGCTCGAAATACACGATGTCTATAAGGAACAGCGCCGCGAGCAGCAGGGCCTTATGCTCGGCCGAAGCGGCGCGCGGGAAAGCCACGCTGAAATTGTCGGCGTCGGTGAAAGACTCTTTCACCAGGCCGCTCCAGTTCTTGAGTATCTCGCCGGCCTCAGCGCCGCCTATGTACACCTTGAAGGTCCACGGATGCAGCAGCGCGGCGCTGATGCGGCAGACCTCGCCGCCCTGCGCGTCCGTAACGTGGAAATTCCGCTGGAGCAGCGAGAACTCGCGCTTGACGTTGCCGATAAGCCGGCCGTCCGGGGTGAACACCGACATCTCGTGGAAATAGAACCGGAAAGGCTTCTCGGTCTTTATCGCGGGCCGGCCGTCGGCCGACAGTATATGCAGGCTGAAAGGCCGCAGCGCCTTGAGCACCAGGCGAGCCAGCATGGAACCTTCCTCGGCCGCCCAGTATACCTGCTGCCCCGAGCCGTCGTAAACGGCGTAGCGGTTGCGGGCCTCGAAGCCCGTTATGATCTCCCCCCACTCTTTCTTCTGCCTGACTGTCAGCAATTCCACGTCTTTAAGTTTTTCCATATGTTCCCCTAATTAATAGCTACTCGGCGCCACAGGCCCATGTTTAAAGGCCACAGGTTCATTGTATTCAATAACTTCTGCTTCTGCGCGCGGCCTTTGTATAATAGTCGTATGACGACACGCCGCTTTGCGCCGCCGTTCTCCTTTTCCCCTCTCTAGCCGCGGCCGCCAGCCTGCGCGGCAACGTCTTCGACGGCGACGACTCGCTGGAGTGGGAAGCCATCGACCACCAGACCTGGTTCCGCGAGACCTACATGCTCCCCGGCATAACCCCCGCGCAGGCCTGCGGCTTGGCGCAAACTGCAAATAGTCACATAGTCATCAGCGTCCCCTGTCACAGGTCTTTTGTATCCATGCTGCTCAGGGTGAAGCCCCCTCTTTTTGTGCCGCCGGCCTCATCTGGCCATAGCGCCGCTACTGCACCTGGGCGAACAGTACCACGTAGTTTTTACCGAACACTTTGGCGCATTTGGGACAGGCGGTATAGAAGTAATACAGCTTGCCCATGGTTCTGCCTTTGGAGGCCATATAGGCCTTCATTTCCTCCGCCCAGGTCCCGGCCTTGTTGTAAGGCCCTTCGAACACCTTGGTGAGGAATGTGCCGGAGAGTTTTACCATCTGCGCGCCGGGCACGTCTTTTGAGACCGCTATATATATGTCCGCCCCCCAGAGCGAGTTCTCGTCCGTGAGGGTAAGCGGGTGCTCGGGCTGCGCGCCGGCGGCCTGTATAAGCGCCATGTTCTTGTTCATTTTTGCGCCGTAGTTGATGGGAACGTGCAGCACGCTGGTCACGCGGTCCTTCACGAAGGCTTTGTCCGTCCAGGACATTTCCTTGCCTTCCCACTTATCAGGCTCGATAAGCTCGCAAATGCAGTCTGTTTTTACAGCGGTTGATCCGGTCATAATCCCCCCATTCTGGCTTAACATTCCCCATCCCCATCTTAAAATACTTTTTCTATATTTTCAATACCGCGCAGGGCGCCGTCAGCCCCCAAAACGAAACCGCCGGGACTCCCCGGCGGCTCCGGCTATGGTTTAAAGCCGGCTATCTTTTTGGGCTCATCTCCGGGAGGCGGCTCCATCAGTGCCCTTATCGCGTCGAACACGCTGCGGAACTGCGCGTCGTACCTTTTCTCCAGCTCGGCCAGTTTGCGGGCCAGGTCCTTGTGGGTATTGAGCAGTTCCCTTAGCTTTACGAAGGCCCGCATTATCTGGATATTAACTTCTATAGCGCGCCTGCTTCTAAGAACGCTGGAGAGCATGGCCACGCCCTGCTCGGTAAAAGCGAAGACATTGGGAGCGTGTTTTATACTGGAACTTATCACATTCTGTGATATGTTCAATATCTCTCCGCGGCGCAGCGTAAGCATGAAGTCATCCGGGAAGCGGGAAATATTACGGCGCACCGCCTGGTTGAGCGCGCGAGTCTCCACACCGTAAAGCGCGGCCAGGTCGCGGTCCAGCATTACTTTGTGACCGCGGATTATCAAGATCCTGGACTCAAGTATCCCATGCGGCACGATATCCTTTGTCATAAGCCCCCCTAGCCTACAAATAGCATAGCAGGTGCCCCCGACAAGGGGATGTCGGGTTTTTTAAGGTTTCAATTTGGCATCTTAAAGCTGCGAATTGAGGTCACAGCCTGTGACCTCAAGATCTGCTGTCACAAATTGTGATAAGTTCCGGAGATCGAAAACAAAACCGCCGGGCAGACCTGGCGGGTCGGCGTGTCAGACGCCGGCTAGGCGCATAAACAGGAAGATGATCAGGCCGGCCGTGGCGCCCAGGTATATGCCGCGTATGTGGGCGCGGCCCTCCTGCCCGCTCGAGCGCAGAAGTCCGAGGCCGAAGAACAGGATGGAGCCGTCGATGACGGCCATGGGCAGCAGGTATACGGGCGCGAACCAGCCCAGCGCAAAAGGGACCAGCGTAAGGATCATCACCAGCGCGAACGAGACGGCGCTCACGCGCAGGGCGCAGCGCCTGCCGCGCACTATGGCCAGCGACCGCGAGCCTATCAGCCTGTCGCCCTCGGCGTCCATCGCGTCGGCCGCTATCTCCTCGCCCAGCTCCACCAGCGCCGCCACCGCCGCGAACAGGAGCACCACGCGGTTGAGCGCCCCGGCCGACAGCCCGCCGTAGACGAAGGTCATCCCCACCGAGAAGCTCACCATCAGGTTGCCCGGCAGGCCGCTCTTCTTGAAGAACCGGTTGTAGAGAAAGCCTATAACGCCCAGCAGCACCGCGGCGCCCAGCGTGGCCGGCCCCGTCAGCGCCGCGAGCGCGAGCCCTCCCGCGGTCAGCGCGAAGAAGAAGGCGAGCGCGGCCCCCGGCGACACCTGCCCGGACGGGATAGGCCGCTGCGGCGCGTTCACCCGGTCCGTCTCCACGTCGAAATAGTCGTTGAGCACCAGTATGGCGCCAGAAGTCAGGAAGATGGCCCCGAAAGCGGCCGCGGCCAGCCCGGCGCCCGGCAGCGCGCCCAGCGCGAACATCTGGCCCAGCACCGTGCACACGCCGGCCGACACCGGCAGTTCCGGCCTTATCAGCCTCAACAGCCCTTTAACCAATCCCATAGGCATGAAATTCTACCAAAACAAAACCGCCGGGCTCTCCCGGCGGATTCGCTGTCAAGATTCTGCGCTATGCGCATCAGACGGCCAAGACCTGACCCAATTCTCAACTAAGTCCTAGCCCTTACGCGCATTTCCTCTCCTTTAAACTTGCAAAAAATAATATAACGTTCTGTTTCCTCAACTTTTTCCACTGCTCGCGCATCTCCCAAGTCTTTACCATGTGCCCAGAACTTACTATGAACATACTCCCGCAAATCTCTCGCCCCCGCAAATGTCATATTATCTGACTTGAGATTATATTGCACCGTTCTTTGCCCACCTGTCAGTGGAGTTTTATACTCCAACACTTGGCTATTAAAGTACGCAAGCGCATCCGGATCTTTTGCTGTCTCAACCATGCTATATCTATCAAACATCCCTTGTGTTAGCACACATGTAGACAGATTCAGCTTATTCGCCAGCTCATAAGCATCAACAATACCCCGTCCAGCCATGCTATGGCCAGTAGATCTGTATTCCCCAAAATGCAAGGCCCCTCGCAATGGAAGCCCATAATCAAACATCCGAGTCATAAGATTTCTAGCTATTCCCAAAACGACAAAATAAGGAACCGCATCAGTTTCAGATTCCGGCTCAAGCGTATAAACAACCGTATCCGAGAATACTAACCATTTTATTCGGGAGAATATGGCACGAACGTTCTCTTCTGCCCTATTTCCCACGAGCCCTGGGAATACCGTTTTATAAAAATCTGGCCCTGGATTTTCCAGCGAACCAATAAAGTTTAAAACGTCATCCTGAACTGCAGTATCTGAATTATTTTTTAAAAAACTTTGGTATCCCAATATATCGAAGAAACCAATATAGCCTTTCATTTTTTATCTCCTACTACCCCTTAAGCCCTCGAATACTGCCAACAAGCACTCGAGTATTTCAGATTCTGCTTTATATACAACATTTTACTAAAACAAAACCGCCGGGCTTTTCCTTCCCCCGGCGGTTTACATGTCAAGAATCAAGACCTGACCCCAATCCCACCTCGCTTTAGTCAGGACCTTCTCTATCTATCCTTAGGGTCCGATTGCTCAGCAAGTTTTTCAATAGAAGTTATATGGAGCCTAACTCCCTCAGAGAGTGATTGATCCCCGGCCACATTCCTGACTCTTTCCTTAAACGAATGTTTAGTTTCTTTTTCGCTAGCATTAAGTATTTTTCCGTCTGAGAGAATTGTCTCCAACCAAGCAAGTTCCGACTCAATCTTTTTTCCAATAATGTCTGAAGCAAGCACGCGAATTACCCTATCTCCATCTTTAACGAAAAGTTCTGACTCAGAAAGCACAGGAGTATACACACTCAAAAACAACTCCAACTTCTCTTTTGAATGGGAAATCATTTTATCCCGCAAAGTTAACCTTAGAGTTTTCCGCCAATCTGACTCAAGAGCCTCTAGCAACCGTGTCCACTGCCCCTTATATTTCGCAATTGCCTGCGCCCCAACAACCAACTTTTCAGCATGCTCATTCAGCGCATCATGAAATTCTTGTGACAACCCAATCGTAGCCCCAGATTCAACTAGTTGGAGCACCAAGCCAAGACAATCCCCCTCTTTCCCGATCTCTTCTGCCCACACTTCCTTGGGAATAGGAAGAATACTCTTTACCAGGAACTGAATATAATCCACATCACTCGCTTTCCCCTTCTGCTTCAATATTAAGGAGTATAGCCACGCATGATTTCTATCAAAACCATTCGCAATAATATCCCCTACGATATCGGTATGCCCCAATAATTGAGAAATCAAGGAGTTGAGATTTGCCTCCGTAAGTGCTTTCCTAAGGTAATCCGCATTACCCAAAAACATCGGGGCCGTAAGGTGGTCAATAAACTCCACACTCTCTACCAGCAGATTAATGAGTCTAGACACAAACTTTTCAGTAATTGGTATTGTAGTCTTTATTTCAAACAATTTTTCAACAACAGACATCTCCACCACCAACTTCAGGAATTCAGATAGCAGAGCAGGATGAGCATCTGGGGACGCTAGTATTGCCTTATAATTAGCTCTCCCCGCATTTGAATTCCGAGTATTGGTATTATTACCTCCAGCTGCCTGCACCAAAAACATCGCCATCACAACTAAAGCATTCGCTTTAGGATTTTCCGGATCAATGCGCGCCAAATAATGCGGGATATGCCCATTCACACAAAAGGCAGTAAGAAGATTCTTCGCGGTAGCATCCTCATCTCTACGTAATAAAAGTGCCTTCAAGCACCCCACCAACTCTGGCAGTGCAATTTCTGTCCCGATTCGGCTTGCTATTGCATTAATTAGAGTATCCCATTTTTCGCCAGGCCATATTTTCGCCAAAAAGTTCAACAGCCTTGCTTCACGCTCTCTAAAGACCCCCGACTGACACTCTCTCACTAATTCATTAATAACATGCACTTTTCCGGCTTTAGGAATAAGGTATGGCTTCAGAAGATCCGATTTGTCCCCTTCGGCAATAACTGCGGCAATTTCAATAAAGTCCTTCTCTGAACCCGGGATTCTTAGGTTATCTAAGGAAGCTTTCGCATCTATAGCATTTAGGTATTCAACAATCTGAGATACAGAATCCGCCCATCCCCGTAAAACTCTTGCATTAGGGCTAACCCCTGCACTCCACGGTTTATCCGTAAGGCTTCCGACAACATTTTTTGCGATACTCTCAAGCTCTTCCTGTCGCGTATTTTTAAAAATTAAAACGATACCTTTTCCTACCGAAGAATCAAGATTTTGCCAACCAGAGACTTTTCCAATACTTAAACTCAACCACCCCCACACGGAACCACTCACCAATTTTGCATCTTCCCCAAGGCTCTCAATCGCCACCGCAGACAGAGCCAAGGAAGCAGGCTCCTCCTTTACCCATGCCTCATGGTTCTTGATAATTATATCTTCCAACAAATCATAAAATCCCGGAACATGGCAGAATTCTTTCAGACTACGCCCCGTGGTAAGATTCTCTTCAACTTTCTGTCCAATTAAGACCTGCAACCCATCATCTTTCTTGACGCCAAAATGTAATGCGATTAAATCTTTTTGCCAATCCGGCCAAAATATAACGTTCTGTATTCTTGGCTCAATAAAGTCCCAGGTTATCAACTCCTTTTCAGAGCGCCTGATATTCTCGGCATACAACACATACAACGCTTGTGACGCGAGGCCAATATCGTCCCCCCACAATAAATGCAAAGAAACGACTCTATTAATGAACAATTTCACATCACGCGGAGTAACTCTACCCTGTTTTGTCACGACTCTTTGACGATACAGTCGAAAAACGGCAAGCAATACATTTTCATTTCCCGCATGACTTGGAAACGCTATTTTCAACTGCTCGATAAAATATGTTTTCAATTGAGATAACACCGGAGGCGGGACATAAAACTCCATCTGAAAAGTCTTCTCTACGAAGGCATCCACCAATGTTGACCCAATAGCATTTTTCCCGGTATCTACCGCAGATGCGTCCCAAAGTCGACTAAGCGCGGACTTATCCATCGGAACTATTAGCCAGAAAGAATCCGTCCAGGACATCTTTTGTGGGGCATCGAACTCGAACAAAGTACGCATAGTGGCCCATATTGATAAAGCATCTTTAGTATCCACTCGGTCCAGGTTATCAACAACAACAATGAGCCGCCGTCCATTTAAGGCCAAGGCCTTCCCCAACATCTTCTTTAACACTTCCTGGAATTCAATTGTAGTAGGATCTGGAGTAGTTACCGATGTTGTCTTGTGATTGGCTGTGGTCTTAGTAAAGAACAATGATACGTAGTCTTCGGATTTTTTTCCGAATATTTTATTACACAGGCATCCCAGCACCGCCACAGTAAACGGCAGCAAAAGAATAACTATTCCCCAAATCCATAATGGGAAATACCATTTTGGCAAAGAGGCATAATCTTTTGATGTTAGTGTCCCAAAGAAAGAAAAACCTATTGGGTAAAAAAGCAAAAGAAACAGTATTATTTTACCCAACAACGTAATTGTTGGCTCAGATTTCGTTTCAGTATCCACAATCTTACGCGACAATCTCCCCAACTCTGCCTCCCATTCATCTTTACCCGTCCACGGAACGAGGGCTTCCGCCAGAGACTCAAGAAACGATCTCCGCAGAGGATCTCCCTGATGTGCCCACGCATCAAAAACAAATACTTTCTCTTTGATGTTTTTGACTTCGCCAGAAATCCTAAAATGTTCCTTAATAAAACCAACAATAGTCGATTTACCGCTTCCCCAATCTCCGAACAAAGCGATTGCCTTGCCTCCATTGCCATCTTCCGTTAAATCAACAATAGCATCTGCGATTTGCTTGTGTGCCCCGAAAGCATCACTCGAAGCAGGCGTATCCGACAGAAAATATGCCTTACATTTTCCCATACATACCTCTAATTAGCGAAGTTTATATTCAGCGATAAGATATTTCTGCATGACATTACAAATTCAGACCAGAACACCCCGACATTAAGCATCTTTTACTATTCACAACAAAGATAATATATACCAATTGTTGGCCACACTTTACATCTTTAAATATCCCTCAATCTCTCTCAAATCCACATTTGCCAGCAGGCCATTGGTGGGCTTATACATACTCCTATCACCCAGCAATTCTCCGTCCGCTCCTCTGACTGCCGGGGGTTATGGGTCCGAGGGCCGTCACGGAAGGAGGAACTTGCATAGCGCGACGACTGAGTGACGAGGTGCGGCCACGGTGTGGCCGACGCCGTGCCCCGAGGACCCCATACCCCGGGCAGCCGATAACACGCAAGTCAATCACAATTCAGACACCAGACCTAATTCAATCTCCCTTTAATATCTTTTCGGGACAATAATTGCCTCTACCCTTAACCCATCTTTTTTCCCGCTGAGGTCACTCTCTAATCCACCAGGATTAATTATTCGATTTTCAGGATCATACACCATACATATTAATGTTTTACAACTTTTCATTTTTGAATACCGGGCAATGTCCAAAATAAGCTGATCCCCAACTTCTTTCGCTCCAAGCCCAGCACGTGTTTTCTTAACCTCTATAACAATATCTTCTGGCTTTAATAAAAAGTCAACTCTGGCTGATTTTCCCGCATAACTGGGGGTCCACTCCTCTGGGCGCACGTCATCAAATTGCAGACAAAGCAATGCATGGAGGAGATCCTGAACATCATACTCATCCGAGACATCCAATGTGGGGCGGCTATCATGCCTTTGACGCAATTGAATAGATACTGTGTGAAATCTCAATATAAGGCGACGAACATCCTCCACTGCGTCACATTCCGACTTAGGATTAGGAAGAGAGTCACCTCTCTCTTTAGGCTTCTGTGACCCATTTCGCTCCTTATATTCAGCATCTAACCATTCTTTCAATTTAATTAAATCCTTTTCCTCGCATACAATTTGAAGACGGCTTTCCCACCTATGCGCCCCCTGAAGAACATTAAAGTTTTGAATTACCCCCTGCTTCTTTAACAAACCACAAGCCTTCCAGCGGTACTCGCAATAGCGATCCCGCATATTTACCCCGTCACCTGGCATTAACATCGGAAACTTTACAATAGTAGGGAGTAGTGGAATTGCGACCTCAGCAGACAACTGCAATTCACTGCAAATATCCATAGTGACGTCATAAACTGCCAAAAAGTTCTCGTTTGTCAGACTTGTTACCCATTTCGGAATAAACTTATCTGATTTCATGTATTCTTTCCTTGCCACCAGATTATTAATATTCCACAAACGCCAGTGTCACCCAATCAGCACCTTAATGTCCCAAACTACATCAGGTTCACCTTCCCCAGATCCACATACGCTAGCAGGGCTTTGGCGGGTTTGTTGTAGACTTCGGCTATGATGGAGAGATAGTTCTTCATCTGGGCGGTGTATTTGGCGGTGTTTTCGCGGCCGGTTTTGAAGTCGATCACGGTGACGGAGTCGGCGTCCACCAGCACGCGGTCCATGCGGAACAGCGAGCCGTTCTTGTCTATGAACTCGGCCTCCACCAGCGTCTCGCGGCCGGGGGCGGCGGCGAAGAGGGCGGCGGCCTCGGGGTTCTTCAGGAAGGCCAGCAGGCCGCCCACCACCTTGGCGCGGTCGAACTTGAAAGGGTAGCCGGGGGCCAGCTCGTCGAAGGCCTCGTTGAGGGCGGGCTCTAGCGCGGCGGGCAGTTCCTTGAAGCCCGAGAGCATGGCGTGCACCAGTTCGCCCTCGGCGGTCTCGAAATAGCTGGCGTAGGTGGGCTTGAGCGTGTCGAAGCGCTGCTCGGGGCGGCCGGGGGCCGAGACCACCACCACCGGGGCCGACGGCTCGCGGTGCTCCGGCTTATGCGCGGCGGGGCGGCCCAGCTCGCGGTTCTCGAAGACGTCCAGCAGCCGGGCTTCCTTAGCCTCGCTCTTGCGGGCCTTGCGTATCACCAGGTTGTACAGCTCGTGGCGGGCGCGCGTGGAAACGACATAGAGGACGTTGAGGTCCTGCACGGCGCCGTCTGTCTTGCGGCCCTCATAGACCGGGCGCAGCTTCAGGCTGTGCTCGGCGGCGGGCTTGGTGATATGGTAGACGTGTATCTCGCCGTCCTTCTCCTCGAAGTACATGGGGTCGCTGGGGTCGCGCTCCTCGTACATCAAATTTATCACCACCGAAAATCCCAGGCCCTTGCTCTTGTGAAAGCTCATCACGCGCACGGCGTCTATGTACTCCGGCAGGGCTATGGCGAAGATCTTGGCCTTGTCCTCGTCCTCCCCGGAGGCGTACTCGATGAAAGAGCGCGGGCTGGTAACGCCCTCGGCCTCCAGCGAGGTCACCGCGTCCAAGAGGCGGGCCAGGAAAGCCTGCTCGTCCGGGAAATTGGCGAATAATTTAAAGCCTGAGTAGACCACCGACACCAGCTCGTACAGCGGCAGGTAGCCCACCTTGCGGAAAGGCTCGTCGAGGTGCTGCTCCCAGTAGCGGCCGTACTTCGGGTGATTGCGGAAAGCGGCGTAGAGCAGCGCCTTGGGGTCGGCCTGGCGGGCCGCGAAGATGAAACCGGTTATCTCGGCGCGGGAGAGACCCGTGAGGCGGGTGAAGATGTCGCCGGTTATGAAATCGGCGAAGGACAGGTCGTCCGAAGGCGTCTCGAGGAATTTCAGAAAAGAGACCAGCTCGGCCACCGGCTTGCGCTTGCGAATATCCAGCGAGCTCAGCGAGGCCACCGGTATGCGGGCCTCGGTCAGCCATTCCACCACCGGCTCTATGCGCTTGTTCTTGGCCACCAGTATGGCTATCTCGCCCAGCGGGTAGCGCTCGCGCGCGCCGTTTACGGCCTGCAGCAGCCACTCGCGCTGGCCCTCGGGGTCGGCGAGGTCATCGGTCTCCAGCACGCTGGTCTTAACATAGCCGTCCTTCACCCGGCCCGGCTGCACATGCTGCTCGTAGCTGGTCAGCTCGGTGATGTCGGAGCCGATGAGACCGGGCGAATTCTTCAGCCTGGTCTTGAACAGGTCGTCCACGTGGGCCAGCAGCTCGCCGTCGGAGCGGTAATTGACCGGCAAATTGACGTATTTGAGCTCGTTGCCGAGCGGCTCCAGCGAGAGATTGTCAGAGACGTTCTTCTTGCCCTCGGCTTTGTCGAGCAGGTCGCGCATAATGCGGTAGTCGGCGTTGCGGAACATGTATATGGCCTGCTTGATGTCGCCCACCACGAACAGCGAGCCGTCCTTGGCCAGGCCCTCCTCCACCAGCGGGCGTATGACATCCCACTGCAGTCGGTTGGTGTCCTGGAACTCGTCTATCAGGAAATGGCTGATGCGCTCGCCGAGCTTGAGGTAGATCTCGGGCACATTATGATCGTTGATATAGGCCGCGAGCTTTTTGGCTATGTCGTTGATGTGTATAACGTCGGTCTTGCCGCGCTTTACGCGCTCCAGCTCGGCCTTGAAGCGGTCGTATATGCCCACGTAGGGGTGGTAGTAGGCTATGGCGTTGAGCTCGGTGAGCTCTATGACCAGGTCGCTCAGGTGGGCTATGTCCTTCTCCCAGCCGGTCGGGAACTTGCCCTTCTTGACGCCGTTGAAGACGCCGAAAGAGTAGCTGTAGGCGGCCAGGAAGCTGGTGATATTGCCGTCGGCCATGGCCTCGGCGGCACTGGCCTTCACATATTCCGGGCCGAAGCGTTTCACCAGGGCGGCGCAATGTTCCAGCACGGCCTTGAACTTGGCCTTGAGCAGGGCCTCGTAGTCGCCGGCCGAGTTCTTTATCAGGCCGGCTGTCTTGCCCTCCTGGTTGAGAAAGCTGTTGAAATGTTCTTTCACCCTCTGCGCCGGGTTCCACGGGTAGGCGCCGGTCTTGGGCAGCACGGCCAGGAACTTGTCCACCGTCTCATTGGTCAGGTCCGGCTTGCCTATGCGGGCGAACATGGCGTACAGGGCCAGGTCTATCAGCACGTCGTAGGCCATCGTGATCTCGGCCCGCAGCGGCAGGCCCAGCTCGTCCACCGAGGCCGTCATCACGCGGGCCAGGAAGCTGTCTATGGTCTGTATGTGGAAATCTGAATAGTTGGCTATGACGCGGTCCACCAGGGCCTGCGCCCGCCTGTGGGCCTCGTCGCGGGTGAGCGACACCAACTGCAGCGTCTCGTCCATCTTGGCGCAGTTCTTGTCCAGCGCCAGCTCTTTGAGCCAGGCCAGTATGCGGGCCTTCATCTCTTTGGCGGCGTTGTTGGTAAAAGTGACGGCCAGTATATTGGGCAGGTCGTTGTTGGGGACTTTCTCGGAGAGCAGGAACTGCACATAGCGCTGCGTGAGCGTATAGGTCTTGCCAGAGCCGGCGCTGGCGCTGATCAGCAGGGCGTGCGGGAACTTGAGGGTCTTGTCCCCCTCCAGCACCGGCTCGGCCTTAGCGCTTTTCATATATGTATTATAAAACATTAGGCCGACAACGGCATGTCGCGGAGCCAAAAAAGAAACCGGCCCCTATAGAGGCCGGTTTCCAGATGTAGGCGCGCGTTACTCTTCAATCGTTGCAGAACTTCACGTAGCTGGCACAGGTTTCGTAGGCGTCCTTCACGGCTGAAGTGCCGGAAGTCTCGCGCACCACCTTCCAGGCCGCGCACTCCTCGCGGGTGTCGCGGCAATTGTCCAGGGCCTGGCCCTCGGCCTTGCGCTGCTGGCCGCGGAAGGTCATGCCCTGACCCTGGAAGAAGGCCTCCAGCCTGAACGACTGCGTCTCCTCGGGCGTCAGCAGGCGGCCGTCGCTGGCCTTGCGGCAGTTCTTCACGGCCGCGCCGGCGTCGCCCTTGGCGCAGGTCAGCGTTTCCTTCTTTACCGCGCTGTCCTGTATGACGCGTATGTCTATGGTGATCGTAGAGACCGCGGGGGCGGCGGCCGGCCTGGAAGCCGGGGCCGGCGCGGGGCGGTCGGCCACGGCGTCCCTGAAAGAGGAACCCAGGCCGTAGCCGGTGCCTATGCGGCTGTCGTAGCCGATCATGATGCCCTGGGCATTGGCGGCTATGGCGCTCATCATTATCGCGGCGGCTATTATCATTTTTTTCATACTGTTTTCCTTTGAATCGGCTTACACCCTGTTCAAAGCAATTTAACTGCCAGCGGCCGCCGCCGGCGGTTCCCCCTAGGCGCCGGCCATAGCGGCACATGAAAGCGCGCTTTCCTTTTCAAAAGGAAATAATATTTTCATTTGAAAATATACTGTTGACCCCCTGGCGGCCGGCAGGCGTTTATATAAGGAGAAAAGGTGCAATAAAACTGATCCCGAATATTGGCATATTAATTGCTCTGTACAGGTTGCGGACAAAAACAAAACAGGGAAGGGGAAACAGATATGAAAAAGGCGAACATGCTAGCGGTTGCGGCGGCGGTGCTGATGGCGGCGGGGGCCGCGTCCGCCCAGGGGCTTAAAGTGGATTTCGACGGCAGCAACAGCGCGGCAGTTTCCGGCCTGGGCCTGGCGGCCGCGATAAAAGCGGACAAGGACCTGCTGCCGGCGCAGGCGGACCTGATACCGGCCCGGGTATACACCCCCGCCGAGTCCGTACCGCTGACTTTAGCGCTGAAGCGGCTGCCCCGCATGGACAAGACCATACTGTCCGCTATAAAATATACCGAGACGCACAAGATGGCCCGGGCGAAGGCCTCTTTCGAGTGCCTGCTCAAGACCGGCACGCCGCAGCAGAAGTTCGCCTATGTCTACGGCGACAGGACCGTGCCCTACAAGTTCCCGGAGACCTGCGCCGCCAAGCCCGAACTGCAGAAGGACATAATCGACGATTTCCTGCACTGGGTCTGCCGGACCTACACGGAGTTCGTGGTGCAGTACAACTGCCACCCCACCGACGACGGCGACGAGAAGTGCGACGAGGAACTGGTGGAGCTGATCACCGAGTCCTGCAATTGGGAATAACGGGCTAATCCTGCCGGAGGGAAACATATGATCGAAACTATCGTGTTCGGAATTGTGCTGGCGGCCATGTACGTGCTTCACGGCTCTTCTACCATCCCCATGATGACTGGCGTAAGCGCTGCCGCCCTGCTGGGCCTGGCCGCCATAGTGATGCTGGTCCGCGGCCGGAAAGCCAGGGCCGCCGAGCTGGGGCTGAGGACCGCCGTGCTGGCCCTGAGCTGCGCGGCGATCTACGGCCTGGCCGCGGTTAACTCCTTTACGGCCGCGCGCCGCACCGGGGACATAGCGGCCGCCTGCGAGGCGTACAAGGCCAAGACCGGGGCCTACCCCGAGAACCTGCGCGCGCTGGTGCCCGAATACCTCAAGAGCGTTCCGGCGGCCAAGTTCACCATAATGTGGGCACAGTACCGCCTGGTGGGCAGCCGGCTGATGCATGTCCGCGAGCCCGGCATGCTGGCCTCCGCCTACGACCTGGAAACGAAGAAATGGGACATAGTCGCCGTCGCCGAGATGTTCCCCAGGAAGGGCAACTGACATGACCTATCTCTATGCCATGGGTTTTTCATTCGTAGCCGCGGCCTTCCTGTCGGCCGCCCTGGCCTTCGTCATAGAAAAAAACGATTGGTACTGATATAAAGAGAGAGCCCCCTACCGCGAGCGGCAGCGAGCTTCCCCATAAGGACCCTTATCTAGGGGGAATACACCTTCAGTCAAAGCACGAATACAATTGAGAGAGCCCCCTAGATAAGGGGGCTCTATCATCGGCCCAGGGGCCGTTACTTTAGTTTGTACCGCAACCGCGACCGCACACCACACCAGGACGACCGGACAAGAACCGCGAGACGCGGGAGCCGGAGCGCCAACCCGGGAGCCGGAACACCGCCGCAAGGGGCGGGACCGCTAGCCCAAGAACCCAGCCGCGCGCCGCCAAAGAGGCGGGAGACGGGCCGGAGCACACCCCTGGACGCGCCACACACCGCCATGACCGAAGCGGGCGCCGCAAGACGCCGCGCGAGAGCGGGCCGCGAACCTGGGGGAACCGAGCACCGGACCGGGGCCGAACCCCGAACCGCACTGCCAACCACGCCGCCGGTGCAACTAGAAAGATCAGGACTACA